>JANNNX010000019.1:0-28536 GCA_031398745.1 Actinomycetes bacterium | reverse complement strand
CCCCCTCCCGCGCGGGGGGGGGGGGTTGTGCCCCCCCCCCCCCCGCCCCCCCCCCCCGCCCCCAACCCCCCCGGGGGCGGGGTCCCCGCCCCCCGGGGAACGAGGTGGGGGGGGTGGAGGGCTAGCGGAAGAGGTCCATGCGGGTGGGGCGGATGATCTCGCCCTGGACCGATCCCTCCCGCAGCCAGCTCTCCTCGACGCCGCGGATGATGGCCATCGGGATCCCGCTGGACTTGCCCATGACCAACTCGGCCGCCGCCGCCAGCTCGTCGGCCACCGCCACCTCGGTCACCTGGAGCTCGCGCCCGTAGGCGTCGGTGGTGCCCCGCAGGTCGACCACCGCCGCCACCCCGGCGCACCCGATGGCCACGTCGGTCACCCCCTGTCGCCAGGTCCGGCCGAAGGTGTCGGACACGATCACCCCGACCCGCACCCCGAGCCGGGCCCGAAGCCCGTCGCGCAGCCGCCGGGCCGAGCGATCGGAGTCGTCGGGCAGCAGCGCGGCCCAGCCCTCGGCCACGTTCGACAGGTCGACGCCCGAGTTGGCGCACACGAACCCGTGGCGGGTCTCGGTGATGAGCAACGTGTCCCGCCGGCGCAGCACCCGCACCGCCTCCTGCTCGACCAGCACCTTGTGCGACAGCGGGTCGTTGGGATCGACGGCCACCAGCTTCCCTTCGGCCTTCGACACCACCTTCTGGGTCACGACCACCACGTCTCCGTCCCGAAGGTCGACCCCCGCCTCGGTGTTGGCCGGGTCGCCGAGAGCGGTCACCAGCAGGTCGGCCAGGACATCGCCCGGCGCCACCTCGGGCACGCCCTCGACGCCCATGAGCTGCAGGTTCCTTCCGCCGCCGGCCACCGCTCAGGCCTCCACGGTGGCGCGGGCCAGGGCGGCGGCCTCGGCTGGGCCGGACATGACCGTGGGGGTGATCAGCGGGCGCACCCCGGTGGCCGCTACCCGGTCGGCGAAGGCGGCGTCGGCTCCGTCGATCACGAGAGTGGCGGCCACTTCGGCGTACAGCGCGGCCACCCCGACCACCGACACCTCGTATCCGAGCTCGGCCAGCATGCGGTCAGCCGGTCCCTTCAGGGCCCGACCGGCGACGAGGGGAGAGACGGCGACCACGTCGGCTCGCCGGGCCGCGAGGGCGGCGGCCACTCCCGGCACCGCCAGCACCGGACCGATGGAGACCACCGGGTTCGACGGCGCGATCACGATGCGCTCGGCGGCGGAGAGGGCCTCGAGGACCCCCGGCGCCGGTCGGGCCGCGTCGATCCCGGCGAAGCGGACGCCGGTCACCGCGACATCGTGCTGCCGACGCACGAAGTACTCCTGGAAGCCGATCTCGCCCTCGTCGAGCACGGTGACCCGGGTCTCGACCTCGTCGTCGGTCATCGGCAGCAGCCGGAACTCGAGACCGAAGCCCCGAGCGACGTCGGCCGTGATCGTCGACAGGGCGTCACCGGCCCGGAGCCGTCCGGTCCGGTAGAGGTGGGTGGCCAGGTCCAGATCGCCCAGGTTGAACCAGGTGGTGGCCCCCGGCAGGGTGGCCAGCTGCTCGCGCATCCGCCAGGTCTCGCCGGCCAGGCCCCATCCGGTCGCCGGGTTGATCTTCCCGGCGGTGGTGTAGGTGACGGTGTCGAGGTCGGGACAGATGCGCAGGCCGTGGAGCCAGATGTCGTCGCCGGTGTTCACCACCGCGGTGATCTCCTCGGCTGCCACGACCTGGAGCAGGCCCGAGAGGTAGCGGGCGGCGCCCACCCCTCCGGCCAGCACGGTGATCATCGCTCGTCCTCCCGGTCGGTGTCGCGGTCGGTGTCGCGGTCGCTTTCGGCCGTTCGGGGTCGGGACGTCTCGGCCCCCAGCTCGACCGCTAGTCGGTAGGCCCGCAGGTGGTCGTCGGCGCACCGTGCCCAGGTGTAGGCGGCCGCCACCTCCGGTCCCCGGGCCCGGAGCCGGGCGACCTCGGGTCCGCCGGCCAGGAGGTGGGCCAACCCGTCGGTCAGGGCGTGGATGTCGCCCGGGGCGACCAGCACGGCCGCGTCGTCGACCACTTCCTCCATGGCCGAGCCGGTCGTGGTCACCAGGGCCCCGCCCGAGGCCAGGGTCTCGAGGGCGGGCAGGCCGAAACCCTCGTCGAGCGAGGGGTAGGCGACGGCCTCGGCCTGGCGGAGAAGGGCGGGAACGACCGCGTCGGGCACGTAGCCCAGCCGCCGGATCCGGTCGGGCGCCGGGTTGGCCACGAGGGCGCTGTCGATCGGGTCGGTACCCCATCCCTTCTGCCCGGCCAGCACCAGCTGGAGGTCGCGGTGACGCGACGAGAGCCGCCCGAACGCCCGCACCAGGGCCGGGATGTGCTTGCGGGGCTCCTCGGTGCCGACGAAGGCCACGAACGGCGGCCGCACCCCGAAGCCGGCGAGCAGGTCGACGTCGGCGCCAGGCGAGGGTTCGTCGGGTCGGAAGTGGCTGTGGTCGACGCCGTGGGGGATGACCAGCACCGGAGCCCGGGGGTGCAGGCGCTCGATCAGGCGGTCGGCGGTGTGTTGGCTGACGCAGACCAGCACCGTGGCCCGGCGGACCGCGGCCTGGATCATGGTGCGGAAGTAGCCGACCTTGGTCCGCTCGTGCCACTCGGGGTGGTCGAAGAAGGTGAGGTCGTGGATGGTGACCACCACCGGCACTCGGGCCAGCACCGGCATCGTGTAGTGCGGTCCGTGCCACACCTGCGAGCCCAGCCGGCGCACCAGTCCGGGGCCCCGGGTCTGCTCCCACGCCAGCCGACGGGGCCGGGTGCCGGGCACCACCGGGTGGACGGCGGCCGACGGGGCCAGCGCCTCCCAGCGGACGTGGTCGCCGGTGGCGGCCACCAGGTCGAGCTCGGCGCCGCCGCGACGGTCGAGGGCTTCCACCATCGACAGGACGTAGCTGCCGGCGCCCGCGGGACGCGCCGGCACCGCCGACACGTCGATGGCCACCCGCACCGGCGCGGTGTCCCGGTCGGTGGCCGTGTAGGCGGAGGCCGACCGGCCGATGACCGCCGGCGCGCCACTCACGAGCGCACCGCCGATTCGTAGGCCTGCCGGTGGGCGGCAGCCGAGGCCGCCCAGGTGAAGTCGGCGGACCGCCGCCGCCCCGCCGCGGCCCGGTCGGCTCGCCAGTCGGGGTCGCCGACCAGGCGGGCCAGGGCATCGCTCAGCCCGTCGACGTCGCCTGCGGCCACCGCCACGCCGGCCTCCCCCGCCACCTCGACCAGGGAGGCGGTGTCGGAGGTCACGACCGGACAGCCTCGCGCCATCGCCTCGAGGACCGGGAGCCCGAAGCCCTCGGCCTGCGACGGCAGCGCCAGGGCGACGGCCCGGCGGTAGAGGCAGTCGAGGGTGGCGTCGTCGAGACCGCCCGGGGCGACGACGCCCGGGCGGTCGAGTGGCGGAAGCTCGCCCCACCCCCGGGCGCCGGCCAGGACGACCGTCACCCCCAGCCGGCGCTGGGCCTCGAGCAGGTCGGCGATGCCCTTGCGGGGCTCGAGGGTGCCCACGAAGAGCACGAAGGGCTCGACCACGCCGAGCGTCTCGAGGACCGCCGCGGTGGCCTCTTCGCTGGGAGCCGGTCCGACCGCCACCCCGTGGTGGGCCACGTGGATCCGGGTCGCATCGATGCCCTCGGCCGCGACCTCGGCACCGACCGCGGCGGTGGGGGTGACCACCACCGCCGCCTCCTGCCGAGCGAGCGCCAGTCCCCGGCGGTGGAAGGCGATCCCCCGGGGGGTGAGGAGCTCGGGATGGTGCAGGCCGACCAGGTCGTGGATGGTCACCACCAGCGGTCGTCGCCCGGAGGGGGCCACCGCCAGGCTGGTGGCATGGACGACGTCGGTGCCGTCGATCGCCACTCGCGGCCTGCGCAGCCGGTGCCACAGCTCGTAGCGGGCCGAGCCCCGGGGCCAGCCCAGGTCTCGCCAGCCGCCGAGCGCGGGGTCGTGGTCGGGGGCCGGACCGGCCGCGAAGGGGACGGGTTCGACCCCGGCACCCGGCAGCGCCCGGAGCAGCTCGCGCACGTAGCGACCGATCCCTCCGGGGATCGGCTGGCGGAGCTGGCCAGCGTGGACCGCGACCCTCACCGGACGGCGAGCCGCCAGACCTCGGCCAACCCTCGAGCGGTCCGCTCCCAGCTGAACTGCTGCACCTGCCGAGAGCCGGCGGCGATCAGCTCGGCCCGCCGGGCCTCGTCGCCGAAGGTCCGCTCGAGCCCGGCGGTCAGCGCGGCGTCGTCACCCGGCGCCACCAGCTCGGCCGCGTCGCCGGCCACCTCGGGCACTCCGCCCACCGCGGTGGCGACCACCGGCACGCCGACGGTCATGGCCTCGAGCACCGGCAGGCCGAAGCCCTCGTAGACCGACGGGTAGGCGACCACCGAGGCGTGGGTGAGCAGCGCCGAGCGGGTCGCGCCGTCGACCGCGCCGAGCACCATCACCCGTCGCCCGACCGCCGGGGGGAGCGCCGCCCGGGCTGCCTCCACGCCGGCTCGGGCCCCTCCGTCGGGTCCGGCCACCACCAGCAGCAGATCGGGGTGGTCGGCGGCCACCGGCTCGAAGCTGCGCACCAGCGAGTCGACCCCCTTGCGGTGGTCGAGGGCCCCCAATGCCAGCACGTAGGGGCGACCGCCCATCGCCCCGGGCAGGGGGCCGGCCGGGCCGAGGGGGGGAACTCCGAAGGGCACCACGTGGATCCGCGCCGGGTCGGCCCCGTAGAGGCGGCGGACCTCGTCGGCCACGAACTCCGTGCTGACGTGCAGGTGGGCGCCCCGGTCGACCGCCCGGCGCACGGCGGCCGGGGCGGCCGCCACCTCGCGGCTGCACAGCTCGGGGTGGGCGATGGCCCAGCAGTCGTTCACGGTCAGCACCACCGGCCGCTCGGACATGGGCGGGGCGACGTAGTTGGTGCCGTGGACGACGTCGACGTCGTGGAGCCACCGATCCCCGCGGGGGTGCGACCACCGGCCCCAGGCCCGTACCGCCAGAGCGGCCGGGAAGGGCAGGGCCCGGGCCCCACCGGGCAGCGCCCGGCGCGCTCCCGGGCGAAGGATCGTGCGTCCCGACAGCACGTAGGCGACGGGGGTGATGTCGGGGGCCGCTGCCGGCAGCGCGGCCAAGAGGCCGGCCACCGTCTGGTGGACGCCGGTAGCGGCGCCGAGGAGGGGGGTGACGTCAACGGCGACCCGCATGCCGCAGGCAGGGTACCGGCCGACGATGACCAGACGGATCGAATGCCGCCGGTAGGCTGCGCCACCTCCCGCGCCGGGCCCGGCCCGGTTTCGGGCGGCTCTCCCTCATGACGCGCACCCCTGCTCCCGCCACCGTCATCGCCCCTCGGGCGAGCGTGCGAGCGCATGTGGTGCAGGTGTGGCAGTACCGCGAGCTCCTGGTGGCACTGGTCCGCAAGGAGCTGAAGGTCAAGTACAAGAACAGCGCCCTCGGGTTCGTGTGGTCGATGCTGAACCCGGCGATGTACCTGGTCGTCTACTACGTGGTCTTCCAGGTGCTGCTGAAGTCGGGCATCCCGCGGTTCCCGATCTGGCTGCTCTGCGGCCTGCTGGTCTGGAACCTGTTCACCAACTCGCTGGCGGGTGCCACCGGCTCGATCACCGGTAACGGCGCCCTGGTCAACAAGGTGGCGTTCCCCCGCGAGATCCTGCCCCTGGCCGCGGTGGGGGCCAACCTGATCCACTTCCTGTTCCAGGGACTGGTCCTGCTGGGGGCGCTGCTCGTCTACCAGCGCGGGGTGGACCTCGGCTATGTCTGGCTGATCCCGGTGGCCCTGGTGGTCGTGCTGATCCTGGCCTCGGCGGTGGCGGTGTTCCTGTCGGCCGTCAACGTGTACGCCCGCGACACCCAGCACCTGCTGGAGCTGGTGCTGCTGGCCTGGTTCTGGGCCACGCCGATCGTCTACCAGTGGTCGCTGCAGTCCAAGATGCTGGTGGACCGCGGCCTGCCGTCGAGCCTGACCATGCTCAATCCGGTGACGCCCATCGTCCTCGCCTTCCAGCGGGGGATCTACGGCCAGGTCCGCTTCACCGATGCCAACGGCGTCGTCAACCAGCTACTGCCCAACGAGTCGGCGCTGTGGTATCTGCGCAACCTCACCCTGGTGGGGATCGGTTCGCTGGTGCTGTTGTGGTTGGCGACGGCGCTGTTCATCCGCCTCGAGGGCAACTTCGCGGAGGAGCTGTAGCGGTGACCGCGGCCATCGAGGTCAACGCCGTCTCCAAGCGGTTCCGGCTGAACCACCAGCGCCACAACTCCCTCAAGGAGCGGATCGTCCACCTCGGCCGGCGCACTGAGAGCGAGCCGTTCTGGGCCCTCCAGCACATCGAGCTCGAGGTCGCGGAGGGCGAGACGGTGGGCCTGCTGGGCCACAACGGCTCGGGCAAGTCGACCCTGCTGAAGTGCATCGGCGGGATCCTCCAGCCGACCCAGGGCACGATCGTCACCCGGGGTCGGGTGGCGTCGCTGCTGGAGCTGGGCGCGGGGTTCCACCCGGACCTGACCGGCCGAGAGAACGTGTACATGAACGCCCAGATCCTCGGGCTCAAGGCGCGTGACATCGGGCGCCGGTTCGACGACATCGTGTCCTTCGCCGGTCTCGAGGACTTCATCGACGAACAGGTGAAGCACTACTCCTCGGGGATGTACGTGCGTCTGGGCTTTGCGGTGGCGACCAACGTCGATCCCGACATCCTCCTCATCGACGAGGTGCTGGCCGTCGGCGACGAGGCCTTCCAGCGCAAGTGCCTCGACCGCATCCGCGAGTTCCAGCGCGACGGCCGGACGATGGTGTTCGTGACCCACTCGGCCGATCTCATGCGCTCGGTCTGCGACCGAGCGGTGGTGCTCGACCATGGCCGCATGCTCTTCGACGGTGCCCCGGGCGAGGGGGTGCGGGCCTTCCGCATGGCCATGGTCGACGGCCGGGGCCGACCCGGCGCCTCCCCCGAGCTCGACCAGCTGGTCGACGACAGCACCGAGCCCGGGGTCGCGGTCGACGCGGCCGCCCTGGCCAATCGCGAGGTCGTGATCGACGGCATCGACATCGACCACCCCGGCCGCGACGAGCGCGACTACCTGGTGCCGGGCGAGGAGCTGTCGGTCCGGGTCCACTACTCGACCGACCACCCGGTCGAGGACCTGGTGCTGGTCCTGAACATCCACGACACCAATGGCCAGTTCCTGTTCGGGGTCAACACCGACAGCCTGGCCGGGGGCATCACAGGGATCGAGGGCGCCGGCTTCGTCGACTTCGTGCTGCCCGGGGTGCCCCTCCTGGGTGGCCGGTTCCTGGTCTCGATCGGGGCCCACAGCCACGACCTACTGACCATCTATGACCACCGCGACGGGATCGGCCAGTTCGAGGTGGTGAACCCGGGCCGAGCGGCCGGCCTCATCCACATCGACGCCCGGGTCAGCCAGCCCCGTCCCGAGCCGACCTCGTGACCACCGAGGCCGAGCCGTCGGGCTCGTCGATCGACGCCCGGGTGATCATGGCCGAGGTCCGGGCCGAGGTCCGTCGGCGCCGGGCTTCCGGCGAGATCCCCCCGGCCTACGAGCGCGATCTCGACCTGGCCTTCGCCCGGCTGGCCCCGCCGGGGGCGGTGGGCGACGACCTCGACGCCGTCCTGGAGCGGGCCGAGCGAGCCAGCCACATCGACGTCGACGTGCCCACCGGGTCGGCTCGGCCCGGGGTCTCGGTGGCCAAGTCCGGGCTGCGTCGGATGATGGCCTGGTACCTGCGGTACCTGGCCCAGCAGACGAGCGCCTTCGCCTCGGTGTCGACCTCGGGGCTGCGGCTGCTGGCGGCTCGGCTCGAGGCCGTCGAGCACGCCACCCCGGCCACCAGCGCCCGGGTGGCTGCCGAGCTCGACCTGCTCGACCTGGGTGACGACGCCCTGGCTGCTGGCTGGTCGGTCGAGCTGGTGGCCCGCACGGCTGAGGTGGAGGGCCGGATCCTGCACGCCGAGGCGGCCCAGGGGAGCCTGTTGCGGGCGTTGGTCACGGCCGGTCGCGACGCCTACGGCGTCGAGCCCCGCCGGCACCTGGCCGACCAGGCGTCGGTGGCTGGCCTCGACGTCCGGCCCGACGGCGCCCTGGCCCATCTGGGCCACGCGTCGGTGGGGAGCCTCGGTGCGGTGGTCCTCTCCGGGGTGGTCGAGCGCCGCCCGGTCCCGGAGCTGTTGGAGCTGGTCGATCTGGCGGTGTCGCGCCTCTCGACCGGTGGGATGGTCTGTGTGCTGTCGCGTCGGCCCGGCGCCGCCGGCGCGAGCGCGGCGGCCGCGGTGGTGGCCGACCTGTCACCCGGCCGCCCGCTGCAACCCGAGACCTGGGCCCACTTGCTCGGCGTCCGCGGCCTGGGCGAGACCGAGGTGCTCGACGGGGCCGAGGGCTCCTACGCGGTAATGGCCCGGCGCCGCGGATCGACCAGCTCCGGCCGGTGAGCCCGGTCGCCGTCCACCAGTTCGTCCCCAGCCTGGCCCGCCGGGACGCCATCGGGGGCCACACCCTCCAGATCCAGCGGATCCTTCGGGGCATGGGACTGCGCTCCGAGCTCTTCGTCGGTGAGGCGGCGCCCGAGCTGCGAGCCCGGACCCGGCACTTCCGAGAGTTCGAGCCGACCCGGGGCCGGACCGGCTCGACCTGGCTGCTCTACCAATGCTCGACCGGCAGCCCGATGGCGTCGTGGCTGGCGGCCCGGCCCGAGCCGGTGCTGTCGGACTACCACAACATCACCCCGGCCGAGCACTTCTCGGCATGGGAGCCCCACGTGGCGGCCGAGCTCACGCTGGCCCGCCACCAGCTCGCCGACCTCGCCCCGGTGACGGCCTTTGCCTTCGCCGACTCGGCCTACAACCAGGCCGAGCTCGACGCCCTCGGCTACCCCTCCACCGCGGTGCTCCCCATCCTGGTCGATCCCGCCGACTTCGACGGCGAACCCGACCCGGCGACGTCGAACCGGTTGGCCGCGGCCAAGGAGGGGGGCGGCGCCGACTGGCTCTTCGTCGGCCGGCTGTCGCCCAACAAGTGCCAGCACGATCTGGTCAAGGCGTTCGCCGCCTACCGGCAGCTGTGGGACCCCAAGGCCCGGCTCCACCTCATCGGCACGTCGTCGTCCCACGCCTACGAGACGGCGCTGGTCGGCCTGATCGAGGCGCTGGGGCTCACCGACGCGGTGTCGATGCCGCGCTCGATCAGCCACGACGCGCTGGCCGCCCACTACCAAGCGGCCGACGTCTACGTCTGCCTGTCGGAGCACGAGGGGTTCTGCGTGCCGCTGCTCGAGGCCATGCACCACGGGCTGCCGGTGGTGGCGCTGGCCGCCGCCGCGGTGCCCGAGACGGTCGGGGCCGGCGGGCTCCTGCTCGACGAGAAGTCGCCATTGGTGGTGGCCGCGGCGGTCGATCGGGTGCTCACCGACGCAGACCTTCACCGGTCGCTGGTGGCGGCCGGCACCGCCCGCGTTGCCGACTTCGCCCTGGCTGCCAGCGAGGCCCGGTTGGTGGCCGCGGTCGAGGCCCTGACCGCCGAGCTGGGCTGAGCGCGCCCCGTGGTCCGGGCCCACCTCTTCACCCCCGACCTCCGGCCCGGCGACGCCGCCGGGGCCCACACGGTCCGCCTGCGCCGGCTGCTCGACGACCTCGGCCACGTCGGGGAGCTTTTCGTCGAGCACGGCGGCAGCGACGGTCCCGACCGGGCCGCGTTGGGCCTCGATCGGCCGACCCGGCCGTTCCGCCAGTACGGGCGGGAGGTCGCGGCTCATGGCGAGGATGTCCTGATCTACCAGCTGGCCATCGGCTCGGTGGTCGCCGACTTTCTCCTCGACCGTCCCGAGCGGCTGGTGGTGCAGTCCCACAACCTCACCCCGGTCGAGTACTTCGCGCCCTGGGAGCCCCACCTGGCCTCGGCCATGCTGTGGGGGCGCGACCAGGCCCAGCGCCTGGCCGGTCGGGCCTCGCTGGGCCTGGGGGTCTCCGCGTTCAACACCTCCCACCTCGAGAGCCTGGGCTTCGTGGCCACCGCCACCGCGCCGTTCCTCTGGGCTCCCCCCGCGCCGGGCGCTGAGCCCGCCCTCGAGGCGTCGAGCGGGGAACGGCGAGGGGCGGGCGAGTGGCTCTTCGTCGGCCGCCTGGCCCCCAACAAGTGCCAGCACGACCTGGTCAAGGCGTTCGCCGCCCACCACCGGTTCTGGGATCCGTCGGCTCGGCTGCGCCTCGTCGGGGGCTCGTCCTCGCCGCACTACGAGCGGGCCCTGCGCCAGCTGGTCGAGCGCCTCGGCCTGACCGACGTGGTCACCCTCACCGGCGTGGTCGACGACGCCGAGCTGGCCGCGGCCTATGACCGAGCCGGCGTGTTCGTGTGCTTGTCGGAGCACGAGGGCTTCTGCGTCCCGCTGCTCGAGGCCATGCACCACGGCCTGCCGGTGGTCGCCTTCGGTGCCGCCGCGGTGCCCGAGACGTTGGGGTCGGGTGGCCTGTTGCTCGACGATAAGTCGCCGCTGGCGGTGGCGGCCGCGGTGGCTCGGGTGGGGGCTGACGCCGACCTGCGCCGGGCGATGGTCGACGCCGGCCGGCATCGGCTGGACGAGCTGTCGCTGGCCCGGGCCCGCACCCGCCACGCCGAGGTCCTGGCCCCACTGCTGGAGGGCCGGACGTGAAGATCGCCTACGTGGTGCCCCGGTACGGGGTGGAGGTGCTGGGGGGGGCCGAGCAGGCCGTGCGCCTCTACGCCGAGCACCTGGCGGCCCGCCCCGGTTGGGAGGTCGAGGTGCTGACCACCACCGCCCTCGACTCGACCACCTGGGCCCACTCCTACCCGGCCGGCGACACCCTGGAGGCGGGGGTGGCCGTCCGGCGCATCCGGGCCCGAGCCGGCCGAGACGCCGACTTCGACGCGCTCTCGGGTTCGATCCTGGCCGACCCGGCGTCGGTGTCGGACACCGATGCCGAGCGGTGGTTCCGGTCGCAGGGCCCGTGGGCCCCCGAGCTGGTCGACGCCACCGCCGACTCCGACGCCCACGTGGTCGCCTTCAGCCCCTACCTGTACTACCCGACGGTGGCCGGCCTGCCTCGGGTGGCCGAGCGCTCGCTGCTGCACCCGGCGGCGCACGACGAGGCCCCGCTGCACCTCCCCACCTTCGTCGAACTGTTCGCCGCGGCTCGAGCCTTCCTCTTCTACAGCGCGGCCGAGCGCCGGGTGGTGGAATCGCGCTTCGAGGTGGCGTCGGTGCCGTCGCTCACCCTGGGCCTCGGCCTCGACCCGCCGGCAGTGGCCCCCGATGCCGGGTCGGCCCGGGCCGCGGCCGGCCTCGGCGACCGGCCCTATCTGGTGTGCGTCGGCCGGGTCGACGACGGCAAGGGCACCGGGCTGCTGGCCCGCTGGTTCGCGGCTTACAAGCAGCGCCGACCCGGCCCCCTGGCTCTGGTGCTGGTGGGGCAGGTCAAGGACCGACCTCCCGCCCATCCCGACCTCGTCCTCACCGGTCGGGTCGACGAGGCCGGTAAGTGGGGCCTGCTGGCCGGCGCGTCGGCGTTCGTTTCGCCGTCGCCCAACGAGTCCTTCGGCATCGCCCCCCTCGAGGCCTGGCAGGCCGGGGTGCCGGCCCTGGTCAACGCCCACTGTCTCCCCATCCGCGAGCACGTCGAGGAGGCGTCCGGCGGCCTGTGGTTCGACCGTTACGCCGCCTTCGAGGTTGCCCTCGACCGGCTCCTCGGCGACACCGACCTGGCCCGTGGTCTGGCCGCCAACGGACGGGCCTTCGTCGAGGCCCGCTATTCGTGGCCGAGGGTGGTCGATCGTTACGCCACCTTCCTCGAGCGCATCTTCGGCTGACCGGCGCCGCCGGGGCGCACCGGCCCGAGGGTCAAGTCGAGGGCCGCTCCGGCCGATCTTGGGGGTAGCTGAAGGGACGGAGCGCGCATGCGGGGTCGGAGACAGGTCGGCGCCATGGCCATTGCCGTGGTGATGCTCGGATCGTTGTTGGCCGCGGCCATCGGACCGTCGCCGGCGTCGGCCGCTCCGTCGGCCAGTTGGACCGTCACCCGCTCGCGAGGCCAGACCAGCCTCCCCGACACCGGCTGGAACCGCACCTCGTCGCCCACCGTGGCCGACGTCGACGGCAACGGCGTCGACGACATCGTGGTCGGCTACCAGGACGGCTTCGTGCGGGTCTACCGCGACGGCAGCTCCCAGCTGCTGTGGGAGACCGCCATCTACCCCCACGGGTCGCACGGCTACCGAGGCCCGACCGCGGTCGACGCCTCGCCGACCGTCGCCGACCTCGACGGCGACGGTTCGGTGGAGATCGTCGTCGCCGCTGGCACCAACTACACCATCGACGACATCGGCTACCACGACGGTGGCCTGGTGGTGCTCAACGCCAACGGGACCGAGCGCTGGAAGTGGACCGGCAACGGCGACTGGGGCGACCTGTGGGCCGGGTCGACCACCCCCGACGGCTACCTCGAGGGTGTCGTGTCGACCCCGGCGGTCGGTGACGTCGACGGCGACGGCCACCCCGACATCGTCTTCGGCGGCTTCGATCAGTACATCCACGCCCTCGACCGCAACGGCAACGAGATCCCCGGGTTCCCGGTGTACGCCAACGACACCGTCTGGTCGTCGCCCGCCCTCTACGACGCCGACGGTGACGGCCGCCAAGAGATCTTCGTCGGGACCGACGTGCCCTACGGGGCCTACCTCGACACCAATGCCCCGCTCTATGGCGGCACCGGCACGTTCCGCGCTCTCGACTGGCACAACGGCACCGTCCGCGACCTGTGGTCGGGGCGCAAGCTGTTCTGCGAGTCGATGATGTCGAGCCCGGCTATCGGCGACATCGACGGCGACGGCCGCATGGAGGCGGTCATCGGCACCAGCGACTTCTGGTCGTCGAGCTACTCCCGCGGCGAGGACAACCCGATCACCCGGGCCTGCGGCCAGGAGTCGGTCAACACCAGCCGCCGGCTCTACGCCTTCCACCTCGACGACGGCAGCGCCCTCAGCGGGTGGCCGGCCTGGGCTGGCAAAGGCTTCATCAAGGCCAGTCCCTCCATCGGCGATGTCAACGGCGACGGCGTCGACGACGTCGTGGTGGGCGACAGCGACGGCTACGTCCACGCCTTCCGGTCCGACGGCACCAAGCTCTGGGAGGTTCGTCCGGCCGGCAACTGGCAGATCACCCTGGGGGCTTCCCCGGTCATCGCCGACCTCGACGGTGGCGGCACCAACGAGGTGGCCATCAGCACCGGGTACGCGACCTACGTGCTCGAGGGGGGCAACGGCGGCACCGAGCAGGTCCTCGAGCAGTTGCAGAGCGCCGAGACCACTCCTGCGCTGGGGTACTTCGGGTCCCGGGGCTGGCAGCTGATCGTGGCCAGCTTCAACTCGGTGTACAAGACCAACAACCTGTCGGCCTACGCCGTGCCGGCGCCGTCGCGGAGCCCCGAGTGGGCCCAGTGGCGCAAGTCGGCCGACCACGTCGGGGCACCGGCCAGCGGTGGCGACCCGCTCCCGCCGCAGTACTGCAGCCGGGGCGACAACCCGGCCACGCAGGCGTCGGCGGCGTCGGGTCGGGGCTACTGGCTCCTCGGGCGCGACGGCTCCATCTACTCCTTTGACGCCCCCTACTACGGCGGACTCTCGAGCGTCGGGGTGCAGGCCACCGCCATCGGCCTGTCGGCCACGCCCTCGGGCAACGGCTACTGGATCCTCGGCGTCGACGGCGGGATCTTCAGCTTCGGCGACGCCCAGTTCTACGGCTCGATGGGCGGGCAGGCCCTCAACGCCCCGGTGGTGGCCATGGCGACCACGCCCTCGGGCCAGGGCTACTGGCTGCTGGCGTCCGACGGTGGGGTGTTCAGCTTCGGCGACGCCAACTTCTACGGCTCGACCGGCGGCATGCGCCTGAACGCCCCGGTGATCGCCATGGCGTCGACGCCCAGCGGGCGGGGCTACTGGCTCCTGGCGTCGGACGGCGGGATCTTCTCCTACGGCGACGCCAACTTCTACGGCTCGACCGGGTCGCTGCGGCTGAACGCGCCGGTGGTGGCCATGGGCGCCGACCCCTACGGGCGGGGCTACTGGCTGCTGGGCGGTGACGGCGGGGTGTTCAGCTTCGGCGTCCCCTACTACGGCAGCATCCCCGGGACCGGGCTCTGCACCTACCCAGGGGGCGTGAAGCTGCGGGCCGCGGCCGACGGCAGCGGGTACTGGGTGGCCGCCACCGACGGGGGGATCTTCTCGTTCGGCTCGGCCGCCTTCCACGGGTCCTACCCGGCCCTGTCGGGCGCCAACGCTGCGGTCGACATGGCCCTGCGTCGGTGACGTCGCACCCCGGTCGCCGGGGCCGGTGGCTCGGCCTCGTCGGCCTCCTCGCGCTGGTGGGCTCGTTGGCGTCGTCCCCCCCGTTGGCCGCAGAGGCCGACCAGCAGCCGACCGACGTTGATTCGTCGACCCGGGTGGTGGTCGAGACGTCGAGCGGCATCGGTACGGCCCGCCGGGAGGCGTTGGCCGACGCGGTCGGCGGCTCGGTGGTCGAGGTGGTCGACGGTTCGCGCTTCGTCGTGGAGGTCGAGCCGGGGGCGGCCGAAGGTGCCGCCCGGACCCTCGACGACGACCCGTCGGTGGCCGCGGTCGCGCCCCGGGGCATGGTCGAGATGGCCGAGGTGCCCGACGACCCCTGCTACGGGAGCTGCGTGGTCGGCGGTTCGTCGGTCGACCAGTCCGAACTGCGCCAGGTCGACGCCGAAGGGGCCTGGTCGGTCACCACCGGCAGCCCGTCGGTCCGGGTCGCGGTCATCGACACTCGCATCGACGAGGCTCATCCCGATCTGGCCGGTCAGGTGACCCAGGGCCCGACCCGGGTGACCTACCCCTCGACCTGCTCGGCTGGCCAGCAGGCGGCCGCCCGGGGCCACGGGACCTCGGTGGCCGGCCTCATCGCCGCCCGCACCGACAACTCGGTGGGCATCGCCGGCCTCGGCTGGCAGACCCAGGTGGTCGGCATCACCGTCCTCGATGACTGCGGGCGGGGCAACACCGGCGATTTGGCCTGGGCCCTCGACTGGGCCACGTCGGCCGGAATCGACGTGGTCAACCTCTCGCTCACCGGTGACTACGACCAGCGGATCCACGACGCGGTGGCCGCCGCCCGGGCTGCCGGGGTGGTCGTGGTGGCGGCCGCCGGCAACAGCGCCAGTGACGAGCCGGCGTACCCGGCCGCCGACGACGGCGTGATCGGCGTCACCTCGGTCAACGGGGCCGACCAACTCTCGTCCTGGGCCAACCGCGGCTCGTGGGTCGACCTGGCCGCGCCCGGCGAGTCGGTGCTGACCACCGTGCCCACCTCGGTGGTGCCCGAGGGCTACCAGGCCAAGTCCGGCACGTCCTTCGCCGCCCCGCTGGTCGCCGCCACCGCCGCGCTGGTCGTGGCCCGGCACCCCGACTGGAGCCCCGACCAGATCGCCGACCAGCTGCGGCGGGGCGCCGACCAGATCGTCGGCACCGGCAGCTCGTTCGCCTGGGGCCGGCTCGATGCCGCTTCCACGGTGGCCGGTCCGCCCGGGGGCTACTGGCTGGTGGCCGCCGACGGCGGCGTGTTCACCTTCGGCGACGCCGCGTTCCTGGGCGCCGACACGGCCGCGACCAGTCCGGTGGTCAACGCCGCCGGGGTGCCGAGCGGCGCCGGCTACTGGACCCTCCAGGCCGACGGGACGGTGTCGGCCCACGGCTCGGCACCGGCGCTGGGCAGCCCCACCGGCGCCCGAGCCCCGGCCGTCGGCATGGCCTCCACGCTGATTGGCGACGGGTATTGGGTAGTGGGTGCGGACGGCGGAATCTTCGCCTACGGCGACGCCCAGTTCTTCGGCTCGACCGGCTCGATAACGCTGAACCGCCCGATCGTGGGCATGGCCGCCACGCCCTCAGGCCAGGGGTACTGGCTGGTGGCGTCCGACGGCGGGATCTTCGCCTACGGCGACGCCCAGTTCTTCGGCTCGACCGGCTCGATGGTGCTGAACCGCCCGATCGTGGGCATGGCCGCCACGCCCACGGGTGCGGGGTACTGGCTGGTGGCGTCCGACGGCGGGATCTTCGCCTACGGCGATGCCCAATTCCTCGGCTCGACCGGGTCGATCGCCCTGAACCAGCCGATCGTGGCCATGGTGAGCGGAGGCTGATCCCGCCTCCGCGGTGCCCTGGTGCCCCTGTAGCTCGGTACGGTGAAGGGTCGTGGGTCGATTTCGGCGCGCCCGTGCGTCTCGTTGCGCCCACCGCCGAGCGGGGGCGCTGGTAGCGGCGGTGGTCCTGGCCGTCTCGGCTTCGATCCCCGGAGCCCTGCCGGCCCCGGCGGCGACCGCGGTCGGTGCTGTCGATACCGGCCCGGCGTCGGCCGGGCTCGGGGGCACCCTGCCGACGTCGGAGGAGGTGGCCGGCGAGATCATCGTCCGGCTGGCCGAGGGCGCCACCGCCGAGGACCGGGAGGCGGTGGCTGCTCGAGTCGGCGGTGACGCCGGCCGCCTGATCGACGAGAGCACCTTCGTGGTCGAGGTCCGTCCGGGCGCCGAGGATCGGGCTCTCGATCAGCTGGCGGATGACACCGACGTGGCCAGCGTCGAACCCAACCAGCTGGTCCACGCCCTCGACGTGGTCCCCAACGACCCGTGTGCCACCGGCTGTGGCTATGGCACCCAGACCGAGCTCCAGACGATCGGGGCGCCAACCGCCTGGGGGGTGAGCCAGGGCAGCTCGTCGGTGCGCATCGCGGTCATCGACACCGGGGTCGACCCGAACCACGAGGACCTGGCCGGCAAGGTGGTGGCCTCGACCAACCTGGTCAACCCGCAGTTCGAGTGCGTGCCCGCCTCGGGAGCGGAAGAGAGCTACCACGGCACCGCGGTGGCCAGCATCGCGGCGGCCAACACCAACAACGCCAAGGGCATGGCCGGCGTCGGGTGGGGAGCCAGCATCGTGAGCGCTCGGGTGCTCAACGACTGTGGCAACGGCGATCTGGTGGCCCTCACCCAGGGCATCTCGTGGGCGGTGAGCCAGGGTGCCCGGGTGGTGAACCTGTCGCTCGGCGGGTGCACCGACTCCCCGACCATCAACGCCGCCATCAGCCAGGCCCGTGGCGCCGGGGCGGTGGTGGTGGCGGCCGCCGGCAACGGGGGGTGCAGCGCCGGTTCGTCGTCGGGCACCTCGCAGCCGACTTACCCGGCGGCCGCCGCCGGTGTGATCTCGGTGGGGGCGACCAACGGCACCTCGACCGCTCGGGCCTCGTTCTCCAACTACGGGAGCTGGGTCGACCTCGGAGCTCCAGGGGTGAGCATCCTGGCCGCGCTGCGGGGGTCGGGCAGCGGCTACACCCGACCGTCGGGCACGTCGTTCTCGGCCCCGATGGTGGCCGGGACGGTGGCGCTGATCCTCGCCGCCCATCCGAGCGACAACCCCGACACCGTCGAGGCCCGCCTGGCCCGCTCGGCCCGGCGTACGGCTCAGACCGGATCGGACTACGCCTGGGGAATGCTCGACGCCGGGACCGCGCTCACCCAGGCCCCCGAGGGCTACTGGCTGGTGGCCTCCGACGGCGGGATCTTCGCCTTCGGCGACGCCGGCTTCTACGGCTCGACCGGCTCGATCCGGTTGAACCAGCCGATCGTGGGCATGGCCCGGACCCCGTCGGGCCAGGGCTACTGGCTGGTGGCCTCCGACGGCGGGATCTTCGCCTACGGCGACGCCGCCTTCTACGGCTCGACCGGCTCGATCCGGTTGAACCAGCCGGTGGTCGGCATGGCCTCGACGCCGTCGGGCCGGGGCTACTGGCTGGTGGCATCCGATGGCGGGATCTTCGCTTACGGCGACGCGCCGTTCTACGGCTCCACCGGCTCGATCACCCTCAACCAGCCGATCACCGGGATGGCGGTGACGGCATCGGGTGGCGGGTACTGGATGGTCGGCGCCGACGGGGGCATCTTCGCCTTCGGGGATGGCGCCTTCGCCGGGTCGAACCCGTCGGTGAGCTCGTCGGCGGTCGGTATCGACGGCGCCGTCGGCTCGAACTTCGGCTACCGCATCACCCGGTCGAACGGTGCGGTCGAGACCTACGGCAGCGCCGGCTTCTACGGCCAGCTCTCCTCCGCGCCGTCGGCCCCGGTGGTCGACATCGAGCCCACCGTCCGGGGCCAGGGCTACTGGCTGACGTCGTCCACCGGGGCCGTGTACACCTTCGGTGACGGCTACTACTACGGCTCGATGGCCGGCACCGCCCTCAATCTGCCGGTGGTGGGGATGGCGCGTCGCTGACCGGCGGTGCACCGATCGGTGGGCCGACCACCACACTGGCCGACATGGGCGAGCGGATCCGCGTGGGTGTCATCGGTGCCGGGCAGTTCGCTCATCTGGCGGTGGGGCGGTTCCGGGAGCTACCCGAGGTGGAGGTGGTAGCCGTCGGCAACCGGCACGGCGAGCGGGCCCGGCTGCTGGCCGAATCGCTCGGTGCTCGGGTCGGCTCGGTGGCCGATGTCGTCGGGGCTCCCGACGTCGATCTCGTCTACATCGCCACGCCGCCCAGCACGCACGCACCGATCGCTCTCGACGCGCTGGCGGCGGGCAAGCACGTCGTGGTCGAAAAGCCGTTGGCCGTCGCCCTGCCCGACGGCGAGGCGGTGGTGTCGGCGGCCGCCGCCCGGGGTCTGTTGGGGGTGACCGACCTGATGCAGCCCTACAACCCCCTGGTCCAGGCGGTGGCGACCCTGGTCGACGACCGGATCCTGGGCGAGCCGCTCCATGCCCGGTTCGAGAACCTGGCCAGCGACGAGGCCCTGGCCGCCGGTGACCACTGGTTCTGGGACCGGGAGGTGAGCGGGGGGATCCTGGTCGAGCACGCGGTGCACTTCTTCGACCTCTTCGACCGGTGGTTCGGCGCCGGCACCGCAGTGGCGGCCCAGCACCAGCGACGCTTCGGCGCCGACCTGGTCGACCAGGTGCACGTGACCACGCGCCACCGCGGCGTGGTGGTCCAGCAGTACCACGGCTTTCACCAGGCCGGGAGCATGGACCGCCAGGAGATCCGCATCGTCTTCGAGCGGGGCGATCTGCGCCTGGCGGGTTGGATCCCGACCGCGGCCCGGCTGCACGGGCTGGTCGATGCCGACGGACGGGACCGCCTGAGCCACCTGTTCCCGGGGGCCGAGATCGAGGATCGACCTATCGATGCGGAACCGGTGGGGGCCCGGGGCGGGCCGCTCGCCGTGACCCACGAGGTGCGTCTGGCGGTCGGGGACGAGGCGGCCAAGGCGTCGCGCTACGGCGAGATCCTGACCGCGTTCATGGCCGACCAGCTGGCCTGGGTGCTCGACCGGTCCCACCCGCGCCTGGTCGACGAGTGGGCCGGTCTTCGCTCGCTGGCCCTGGCCACCGCGGCCCGAGCCATGAGCGTCGAGATCCCCCCGACCCCGCCCGTCGCCGCCTCAGCCTGACACCAGGGCGAGGAGCGTGGGCGCCACCCACCACCGTCGGGGTCGGCCGGGTCGAGGCGGTCCGGGGGCGGGAACCTCCTCGACGATGCCTCGGTCGGCCAAGTGCTCGAGGGCAAGACGGGCAGCTTCGGTGCTGACCCCGAGCAACCCCGACGCCGATCGGGCGCTCAGCGCCGGGTGGGCGGGAATGAGCTCGACCAGCCGACGAGCGGCCGAGTCGGCCCGGAGGTCGGCGGTCGACTCCCGCCACTCCCGGTGCAGTGCGGCGACGGCGTCGAGCACGTCCCGGCTGCGGTCGGCCGCCGTTTCGACGGCGGTGGCGAACCATGACACCCACGTCTCGACCTGGCCCTGGCGGAACAGCGTCAGGCCCGATTGGTAGCCGCCGACGTCTCGAGCGAAGGCCGTCGACAACGGTGGGGGGATGGCGACCTCCAAGCGGTCGGCGAGGATGCGACCGATCAGGACCCGACCGAGGCGGCCGTTGCCGTCGGCGAACGGGTGGATCGTCTCGAACTGGGCGTGGGCGACCGCGGCCTGGGTGATGGCGTCGATGTCGCGGCGGGCGACGAACGCCACGAGGTCGTCCATGAGCCCCGGGATACGCCGGTGGGGGACGGCTACGTGGGCGGCGATCAGCGGGCTGGCACCGCCAACCCAACCCAGCCGGTCTCGCCACCGGCCGACGAACTCGGCTGGGAGGTCGGCGTGGCGCATCAGGCGGGCGTGCCAACCGAGGAGGTGCTCGATGCTGATCGGCCCTGGTTCGGCCAGCGCATCGCTGACCACGGCCAGGTTGTCGGCGACCCAGCCGGCGGTGGTCGCGCCCTCGCCCTCACCCTCGATGGCGATCGCCTCGGCCAGGGCGACCTCGGTCGTCGGCGAGCGCAGGCCCTCGATGGCGCTCGAGGCGAGTCCCTCGGCCCGCAGCAGTAGGCGAGCAGAGACCTCGAGCACGCCCGACGCCCGGTCGTCGGCCCGGCGGACGGCGGCTGCCGCTCGCTCGGTCCGCCGGGCGGTGGCCACCGAGAGTCGGGGCTCGAGGGCCGCGATCCGTGCCGGAGCGGCGGCGTCCACCGGACGCCCCTGCCACGTGACCCTGACCGTCCTAGCCATCGCCACCTTCCTTGCTCTACCGGCCTCGTTTTCCAAGGATAGAGAAGGAAAGTAGTAATAGTCGCTACTCGTCGGCTGCGTCGGGGAAGTCGAAACGGGCGCCGGCGTCCCAGGCGGCCCGCTGGTTGCCGTGGGCCGGGATGCCCCCGGCGGCCTTCAGCATCCGGGCCAGGTGCAGCAGGTTCCAGGTCATGAAGGTGGTGTTGCGGTTGGTGAAGTCGTTCTCGGGCCCGCCCGAGCCCTCGTCGAGGTACGACGGACCGGGGCCCGCCTCGCCGATCCACCCGGCGTCGGCCTGGGGCGGGATGACGAAGCCGAGGTGCTGGAGCGAATAGAGGATGTTCATGCTGCAGTGCTTGATGCCGTCCTCGTTGCCGGTCACCAGGCACCCTCCGACCCGGCCGTAGTAGGCGTACTGCCCGTCGTCGTTGAGCTCGGCCGAGCCGCCGTAGAGCCGCTCGATCACCTTGGTGCACACCGACGACTTCTCGCCCAGCCAGATCGGCGTGCACAGCACCAGGATGTCGGCCGCCATCACCTGCTCGGCGATGGCCGGCCAGCCGTCGCTCGCGAACCCGTGCTCGGTCATGTCCGGGTAGACCCCGACGGGTATGTCGTGGTCGACCGCCCGGACCAAGTCGACGTGCACCCCCTGGGTCCGCAGGATGGCGATCGACTTGGCGGCGAGGCCCTCGGTGTGGGACACCTGGGGCGAGGGTTTGAGCGTGCAGCTGATGAACAGCGCCCGCAGGTCGGAGAAGTCGTCGGACACGCGGCCATCCTTCCCCAGCCGGCGCCGCCCCAGCCGCGCACCCCGGCCGATAGCGCGGCGATGGTTGCCTCGCCTCGGTCGGTTCCGTACGCTCCCGAGTCTGTAACAGTTTGTTGCAGGGGGGATGGGGGAGGACGAGATGGGGATCTCAAACCTTGTTCGACGCGCGGGTGGGGTCACCGTGGCGTTGCTGCTGGCCGGCGCGCTGGTGCTGGCCGCCTGCGGCAGTGACGACGACGGCGGCGGCGGAGGGGCCGACGACGGGGGGACCGACACGTCCACCGAACGGGGCGACACCCTCAGGTTCGGGGTCGGCTCGACCCTGGCCAGCTTCAACCCGAATTCGGGCACCACGGCCCAGGGCGTCGGCGACGTCACCTACCTGCGTCCCGTCTACGACACGCTGGTCGACACATCGGCGTCCGACGGCACGATCGAGCCGTCGCTGGCCGAGCGCTGGGAGGTCGACGGGCGGGTGGTCACCTTCTTCCTTCGCGACGACGTCGACTTCCACGACGGTTCCCACTTCGACTCGGCGTCGGCCAAGGCCACCTTCGACTACGCCAACGAGTTGAACCTCCAGAACGCCGGGCCCGACTCCGTCCCTCCACCGACGCCGACCGTGATCGACGAATACACGATCTCCCTCGAGTTCCACGAGACGGTGAGTAACCCGGTGGCCAACTACGGCGGCAAGGGCGGGATGATGGTCTCGGCGGCCAAGGTGAAGGCCGAGGCCACCGCCAAGAGCCCTGAGGGCTCGGGTCCCTACCTCTACGACGCGGGCGCCAGCACCGAGGAGGCCCGCTACGTGTACCGGGTCAACCCCGACTACTGGAACCCCGACGCCCAGCACTGGGACGTCATCGAGATCAAGTACTTCTCCGACACCAGCGCCCGCCAGAACGCGCTGCGCAGCGGCGAGGTCGACGTCGCCAACCTCGAGGCTTCGAGCGTGGCCCAGACCGAGTCGGCCGGCTTCGCCCTCGAGACCAAGTCGGCCGGCGCTTGGTCGATGTTGATCAAGGACCGCGACGGCACCCTGGTGCCGGCCTTCGCCGACGTCAGGGTGCGCCAAGCCATGGCCTACGCCGTCGATCGCGAGGGTTTCGTCGCCTCGATCCTCCAGGGCTACGGCGAGCCCTCGACCCAGCCCTACCGGGCCGGTACCGAGTTCTACGACGACAACCTCGAGGGCGAGTACGAGTACGACCCCGAGAAGGCCCGGGAGCTGCTGGCCGAGGCCGGCTACGCCGACGGGTTCAGCTTCACCGCCGATGCCGACAGCATGTCGAAGGACGCTTTGACCGCCATCCAGGGGATGTACGGCGAGGTCGGCATCGACATGAAGATCGAGATCGTCCAGCAGCCCGACCCGACCAGCGTCAAGTTCCCGGTGTTCATGAACAACTTCCCCTACAGCGGGGAGCCCGCCCAGTCGCTGGCGATCTTCATCGGCGACTCGCCCCTGAACCCCTTCGACGTCGACACGTCCGAGCTCGAAGGACTGCAGGACGAGATCACCGAGACGACCGACGCCGAGGCCCGCAAGGCGCTCAACGACGAGTTCCTCGAGACCATCGTCGACCAGGGCGTCATGATCTTCGTGGCCACTCCCGACTCGACCGCCGCCTACGACGACTCGAAGGTGGCCAACGTGGCCTGGCGCTCGGGCACCGAGCCGACGGTCAACCTCCTCAACATCACCGCCGCATGACGGTGCTGTCGGGGGGTCGGTGATGGCCGGTCGGTACCGTCCGCCCATCACCCTGGAGGATCGTTCGGCCCTCGCCCGCCCACCTGCCCCCTGGGGCCGGCGGGCCGCGGCCGCGGCGATCGACCTGCTGCTGGTCGGTGGCCCGGCCTACGTCGTGTTCTTCGTGCTGGTCGACCTGGGTCGGACCGGAAAGATCGACACCATGCTGGTCGAGGGCGAAGGCGGCGGGGTCGAGGCGGTCGGGGGGGCCGACACCAGCCGGCCCTTCGGCCTGTTCATGGCCTGGCTGATGGTGCTGGTGGTGGTGCCCGTGCTCTACCGGACCGCGCTCGAGGCGTGGGCCGGCGGGCGCACCATCGGGGCCCGTCTGGCCGGTGTGCGGGTCCGTGACCGCCGGTCGCACGGCGAGCTCAAGCTGGCCCAGGCGTTCGGCCGGGCCCTGGTCGCCCACGGCAGCTTCGTGGTGCCGGCGGTCGGCGTGCTGAACGCTCTGTCACCGTTGTGGGACCAGGGCCGGGCGTGGCACGACCGGCTGGCCAACACCGAGGTGGTCCTGGCCGAGTGAGCGGGCGGGTTGGGTGCTGATCGACCCTCCGGGGGCTCCGACGTCCGTAGTGTCGGGGTGATGGCGCCCGACCCGGACCCGACGATCGACCTGGCCTCGGTGGTCGATCGGCTGCGAGCCCGGGTGGCGGAGCGGCGGGCGGCCGGGGAGTACCCCCCCGAACTGGAGGCCGAGCTGGCCGAGCACGCCGCCGCGGTACTGGGCCGGCCCGCCGGGTCGGGGGAGGGGGCCGCCACCGCCGAGCTCGCCGCGCTGCTGGGCGCGGTCGAGGCGACCCGAGACCTCCGGGTCGACCCCGACCAGCTGGCGGTCGACTCCCGGGTGCCCGGTGGGGCTCGGATCCACCAGCTGATCGTCCGATCGGCGTCCCGACTCGACCAGCAGCTGGCCGACCAGCTCCAGCACCACGCCTCGGCCACCACCTCGCTGGCCCGGGCGATGCTGGAGGACCGCAGCCGCCACCTCGACGACACCCATGCCCGCCTCGACGCCCGCGTCGACGGGGTGGCCGACGTGGTCGCCTCGCTCCGCCGGGAGTTGGGCGCGGCCGAGCAGGTGCTCGATGCCCTGGTTGAACGGGTGGCCTCGTTGGAGGCATCGCTGGCGGCCGCGCTCGACGCGCTCGACGCGCGACAGGCCTCCGAGGACCGGCCGGCCCCGACCGACGGCTGACGCCGACCGACGGCTGACCCCGTTCTGGGGTCACCCGGGGTGGGGAGCCAACCGGTGCCGACCCCGGATCGCCGAGGTCGGCGGTGGGCCTCACCTACTGTCGTCCGGTGGCCGTTCGCCAGGTGCTGGTGGGGGCGACGCCGGGCGACGCGGTGACCAACAGCGCCCTCTGGCTCGACGACGTGCTGCGGGCCGCGGGGGTCGACGCCTCGATCGTGGCCCGTCACCGTCACCCGGCGCTGACCTCGCGGGTGGGGCCGCTCGCGCCGGCGGGCACAGCACTGGGCCCGGAGGACTGGCTCCTCGTCCACCTGTCGATCGGCGACGTCGAGGTCGCCGACCTGCTGGCCGCCACCCCGGCCCGGCTGGCGCTGTTCCACCACAACATCACCCCGGGGCGCTTCGTGGCCGACCTCGACCCGGGCTTCGCGGCCGAGCTCGACGCCGGGCGGGCCCTGCTCCACGACCTGCGGCCCCGGGTCGAGCGGGCGTGGGCCGCGTCGGCGTTCAACGCCGCCGAGCTGGTCGACCTGGGCTACGCCGACGTCGAGGTGGCGCCAGTGGTGGTGCCCCCACCGGGGCGGTGGGACGACGTCGAGGCCCACCCGGCCACCGCCCACCACCTCGAGGTCGTGGTCGACGGGCCGCTGGTGCTGTCGGTGGGCCAACTGCTGCCCCACAAGCGGCCCGACCTGACGGTCCAGGCCTTTCACGTGCTCGACACCTACCTGCGGCCCGGCGCCCACCTGTGCCTGGCCGGGGGGAGCCGCTTCCCGGCCTACGCCGCCGGGCTCCAGCAGCTGGTGAACGAGCTGGTGCTCGACCACGCCTGGTTCAGCGGGCACGTGCCCGACGCCGAGCTGGCCGCCCTGTGGCGGGCGGCCGCCGTGTTCGTGACCACCTCCGAGCACGAGGGGTTCTGCGTGCCGGTGGTCGAGGCCATGCACCACGGAGTGCCGGTGGTGGCCCGAGGCCACGGGGCGCTGGCCGAGACGGTGGGCGACGCCGGCCTGGTGCTCGACGCCGACGCCGGCCCCGAGCTGGTGGCCGAGGCCTTGGCGTCGGTGCTCGACGACGACGGTCTGCGGGCCGAGCTGGTCGCCCGCGGCCACCGCCGAGCGGCCGTGCTGACCGAAGCCGCCGAGGTCGGCCGGCGCCACCTGGTGGCCGCCCTCGGTCCCGGGTCCGGCACGGCCTGATGCGGCTGCTGTTCGTCGTCCAGCGCTACGGCACCGACGTGGCCGGGGGGGCCGAGGCCGCCGGCCGGTCGCTGGCCACCGGGCTGGCCGGCCGGGGCCACCAGGTCGAGGTGCTCACCAGCCGGGCCCGCAGCTACCGCGACTGGGCCGACCACTACCCGGCCGGGACGACCGAGCTGGACGGAGTGGCGGTCCACCGTCTGGGGGTCACCCGGACCCGTGACCTGGACCGCTTCGAGGCGCTCAGCCGCCGGGTGGTGACCGGTGCCCAGCGGGGTGCGCCACTGGTCCAGCGGGCCTGGGTGGCGGCCCAGGGGCCCCAGCTCGACGACCTCGCACCGTGGCTGCGAGCCAACGCCGCCCGCTTCGATGCCGCCGTGTTCCTGACCTATCTCTATGCCACCACCGTCGATGGCCTGCCGGCGGCCGCCGGGCGCACGGCCACCGTGCTGCACCCGACGGCGCACGACGAGCCGACGTTCTGGCTGCCGCTGGTCGAGCCGGTGCTGCGGATGGCCGACCGGCTGGTGTTCCTGACCGAGGAGGAGCGGGTGCTGGTGGGGGGCCGGCTGGGTCGCGCCGACCCAGGGCCGGTCATCGGGCTCGGGGTGGAGCCGGCGCCCGCCCCCGGTTCCGAGGAGGTGGCGGCCTTCCGGCGGGCCCACGGGTTGGGGGAGGACCCCTACCTGGTGTGCGTCGGTCGGGTGGAGCCGGGCAAGGGCCAGCCCGAGCTGGTCGAGCAGTTCGTCGCCCTGCGCCGGCGTCAGTCCGAGCGCGCCGACGCTGCGCTGCGGTGGCGGCTGGTGGTGGTGGGCGACGAGTCGGTGGCGCTGGCCCGCCATCCCGACGTGGTGGTCACCGGGTGGCTGGACGACGGGCCGCGGCGGGCGGCGGTGGCGGGGGCGGCGGCGTTCGTGCAGCCGTCCTACTTCGAGAGCTTCTCGATCGTGCTGCTCGAGGCGTTCGACCTCGGCGTACCCGCCCTGGTCAACGGGCACAACCCGGTCCTGGCCGGCCACGCCCGCCGGAGCGGGGCGGCGATCGCCTACCGCGACTTCGCCGAGCTCGAAGCCGGGGTCGAGCTGCTGGCCGCCGATGCCGAGCTGCGGGGGGCGATGGGCACGGCCGGTCGTCGCTACGTCGACGCCCACTATCGCTGGCCGGCCCTCCTCGACCGCTACGAGGCGATGCTGGCCGAGGCAGCTGGCTGAAGGCGACGACGAGGTCAGCAGTCCCAGCGCACCACCAGCTCCTTCAACGGTGCAGTGGCGTCGTCGGCTTGCTGCAACGTGGCCTGGATCTGACCGGAGGCCACCTCCCGGCCCTCACGCTCGATCGTGGCGACGCGCAGCTTGGCCTCGCTGAGCAGGTCGCCGGTCTCCCAGGTGATGCCGTCCAGTTCAAAGGAGGCATAACCCTTGTAGTCGAGGGGATACCACTCTTCAGGGTGGAGTTGCACGTTGAAGAAGACAGAGGGAGCACTCTTGTCACCACGGTCGATCGTCGAGAACGGCAGGCTGTCGACACTGTCGGCAGACGCACAGATCCATTCACCCGGCGAGAAGGTGTACACGTCCCCGTCGAAGTGGACCGTTGCGCTTGCGGGATTCGTGGTGGGAAAAGTCCCCGCTCGACTGTCGCACGCCGCCAAGAAGACGACTGCCAACGTTGCCATGGAAAAAACTCGCGAGATTCTCATGCCGGAGTCGCTACCCGATAGCAGTCCATCTGAACAAACCCAAGTACTTGTAGAGATCGTACCAGAACCAGTAGTGTGATGCAGAAAGGTACTCTTTGGGCCGCCATTCGGAACCTACTCGGGTTGGAATCAACTTCTTCACACAGGTTATAGCCATTCCATTGATCGTAGTGCTTGCGCAGAAGGACTCCTTGTACTCCCAGTTTTCTCGATAACGACGAAGATAGAACTTCGTTGTATTGCTATAGATCGTACGATGGAAGTACACCGTCTCTCTGTAGCTCACGCCCCCCTGAAGAGACTGGCAACTTGTGTCGTATGAGAATCCGAACTCAAGGGGATTCCCCGGACTCGTGCTTAGGTCGACAGAAGCACAGCCGTTCTTGTAGCCATTGAGCATAGGCTTTGTTACAAAGATCTCGTTGCCTGGCTTGGAAATTCCATCGGTCCAGGTGTAAGGAAACTTCGTTGCCAATCCAGAGAGGTCTAACCGGTTCACGGGTTCGCCGGAGGTGTAGTCGTAGTCGTTGGCGGAGCCGCCTTCGAGGGGGTCGACCTCGAGGAAGCGGCCCAGAGCCGGCTGGTACTGGCGGGCCCCCATCTCGATGGTGGCGAGCTGGCCTTGGTGTTCGCTGCCGCGCTGTGCGCCGCCGAGCCAGCCGTTGTCGTACGCGCCCTCGGAATTGTCGGGCTGGGCTTGGGAATCCAGCGCCCCGGTGCTGGCGTTGATCGCCTGACCGTAGGGGTCATAGCGGTACGTCCCAGTCTTGGTGCCCGACGCGTTGGCGGTGCAAATCACATCGCCGTGGAAGCCCGTGTACGACCACACGTCGCCCCCGGAGCGCTTGGTGACACTGACTCCACCGGGCAGACCGATGGTGCGTTCGATCACTGTCGACGCCCCGTCCAGAGTGGCGACCGGGCTGTCACCCCCGCCGGCGAAGCTGTAGCGCTGGGTGGTGGTCACCGACGCCGGCTTCAAGGCCACGGTGACCGCCGCATCCACCCCCGCGGCAGCCGACGTGGTCGCACTGGTACCCGTCGAACCGGCCACATCGGCCCTGCGATCCGCCACTTCGAGGGTGACCGCTCCACTCCCCGTGGTGGTCTGGTCCGACCGCTCGGTCAACCCGGTGGTGGTCGGGGCCAATGTCGTCGACGCCGCCACCCCGGTCATCGCCACCACCGAACGCCACCCCCCCGTGGTGGTCACCGACGGGGTCGTGTGCGAGGTGCTCGACGCCGCTGTCGAGGTGGCCGACACATCCACCGGGCTGGTG
>JANNNX010000005.1:0-20485 GCA_031398745.1 Actinomycetes bacterium | reverse complement strand
CCCCGAACTGGTGGAGGCGCTCCAGGCCAACCTCCCCGACCAGGCCGTCCTCGACGGCGAGATCGTGGTCGTCGGCGCTGCCGGCCTCGATTGGGACGCCCTCTCCCAGCGCATCCACCCGGCCGAGAGCCGCATCCGCCGCCTGGCCGCCGAGACCCCGGCCTCCTTCGTGGCCTTCGACCTGCTGGCCGAGGGTGACGACGACCTTCGCCCCACGCCGTTCGCCGAGCGGCGGCGACGGCTGGAGGCGGCCCTGGCCCAGGCTCGTCCGCCGGTGCACCTCACCCCCGCCACCACCGACCGGGAACTCGCGGCGCGGTGGTTCGAGCAGTTCGAGGGTGCCGGGCTCGACGGCGTGGTGGCCAAGGGCGCGGAGCTGGCCTACGTCGAGGACAAGCGGCTGATGACCAAGGTCAAGCACGCCCGAACGGCCGACTGCGTGGTCGCCGGGCTGCGGTGGCACAAGGACGGCCAGGGTGTCGGCTCGCTCCTCCTCGGCCTGTTCGACGACGACGGCGTCCTCCACCACGTCGGTGTGGCCACCTCGTTCACCGCCGCCCGGCGCCAGGACCTGGTCGCCGAGCTCGAGCCGCTGCGGGCCGGGGCGCTCGACGGCCACCCCTGGGCCGACTGGGCCGAGGCCGAGCGGGAGGCCCGGGAGGCCGCCACCGGCGACGGCGCCCCGGCCCAGCGCCGCCCGGGGGGCCAGTCGCGTTGGAGCGCGGGCAAGGACACCGCGTGGGAGCCGCTGCGGCCGAGCCTGGTGGCCGAGGTCTCCTACGACCACCTGCAGGGTGACCGTTTCCGCCATGCCACCCACCTGGTGCGCTTCCGACCCGACCGCCAGCCCGCGTCCTGCACCTACGCCCAGCTCGAGCGCCCGGTGCCCGCCGAGCTGGCCACCGTCTTCGACGCCTGAGCCCGGCCGCGGGCACCAAGCCCCTAGGTCGGGTCGGCGTCGGGCTCGGGCTGGGCTCGGGCCCGACTGGGCTGGACCCGCCGGGGCTCCCCCCGCTGCTTGGGGAAGCTGGGCGGCCAGGGGGCGTCGCCCAAGCCGCGCTCCTCGTCGATCCGAGCCAGCTCGAGCAGCCCGTCGAGGGAATAGGCCACCTCGTCGATCCCGGCCCCCGGGTCGCCCATCGCCTCGTAGCGCGCGGGCACGGTGGCCACCGTGAACGCGGCCGGCTCGACCTCGGCCACCTCGTCCCACTCGAGTGGGCACGACACCCGGGCGTCGGGCACCGGGCGCACCGAGTAGGCCGACGCCACTGTGCGATCCCGGGCGTTCTGGTTGTAGTCGATGAACACCCGCTCGCCCCGCTCCTCCTTCCACCACTTCGAGGTCGCCACGTCGGGCAGCCGACGCTCGACCTCCCGGGCCAGGGCCAGGGCCGCCCGGCGCACCTCGAGGAAGTCCCAACGGGCCTCGATGCGGACGTTGATATGGATGCCGCGGGACCCCGAGGTCTTCGGGAAGCCCACCAGCCCGCCGTGGTCGGCCAGCACCGATCGGACCTCGAGCGCCACCCGGCGGACGTCGTCGAAGGCGACGCCGGGCTGGGGGTCGAGGTCGACCCGCAACTCGTCGGGGTGGTCGACGTCGTCGTCGCGCACCGGCCACGGGTTGAGGTCGAGACACCCCAGGTTGACGGCCCACAACACGTGGGCGACGTCGGTCGGGCACAGCTCCTCGGCGCTGCGCCCGCTGGGGAACGAGACCGTCACCGTGTCGATCCACTCCGGACGCTGGGTGGGCGCCCGCTTCTGGAAGAAGAATTCGCCGGCGGCGCCGTCGGGGAAGCGCTTGAGGACGGTCGGCCGTCGCCGGACGCCCACGAGCGCTCCCTCGCCCACCGCCAGGTAGTACTCGACGAGATCGAGCTTGGTCAGCCCGATCTCGGGGAAGAAGACCTTCGAGGGGTTGGTGACCCTGACCGTGCGGCCCCCGACCTCGACCGTCGTGGCCTCGGTCGCCATCTCCGGAGCGTAACCCCGCGACAGCGGTCAGGTGACCGGGGCGCCCTCGAACACCGCGGCCTTGACCCCCCGGCGGGCGAGCTCGCTCAAGAACGGGACCGGGTCGACCAGGGCGGCCAGCCCCCCCGCCCCCCGAGCGTCGATGCGACCCGTGCTCAGCCACACCGCCACCACTGCGGCCACGGTGCCGGCCGCCGCCGCCGGGCGGTCGATGGCCCCGTAGACGGCGGTCTCGCTGGCACCGTCACGCTGACCCCGGACCTCGACCCGCACCGCGCCCACCCGCCCCTCGGGGTGCGGTCGCCGCAGCATCGGCACCCCCATGGTGAAGCGGTCGCGCCGAGTGGCGGCCAACCGACCCGAGATCCGGGTGGCCTCAGGGAACCGCTGGAGTAGCAGCAGGGCGTCGGGCAGGGCCGCCTGATAGCAGTCGCGGGCTCCCACCGGATCGGGGAACCAGCTGAGCTCCCGGCCGGCTCCTCCCCGGCGCTCGAGCCACTCGCCGTCGCGCCACTCGAGCGCATCGTGGTGCAGTGCATGGTGGTGCTGGCGGGCACAGGCTGGGCCGCCGGTGCCCATCCGGGCTACGTGGATCTCGTGGACCACGTCGAATCGGGCCGCCGCGTGGGCGGCCAGAACGCACGACAGACCGGGCGCCATGCTGGCTCCGACCGCCACCGCCAGCCCGCGCCCGGCGGCCGCCGCGTCGAGGGCCAGCAGCGCCCGCACGTCGCCGATGGCCGACGACGTCGACACCACCGACACCCCCGCCTCGACCAGGCGGGTGGCCGGCCCGACGTGACGGCCGGCGTCGAAGGCCAGGACCGCCACGTCGGCCCCCTCCGACCAAGGGCCACGGGGATCGACGGCTCGGGCTTGCGCGCCCACCGAGCGACACACGGCCTCGGCCCGGCCCCCGTCGGTGTCGGCCACCACCACTTCGTCGACCTCGGGGCTGGCCGCCACCTGCTGGGCCACCCGGGCGCCGACGGCGCCCGCCCCGAGGACGGCGACCCGCACGGCGACTATCGGAGGTCGGGGCCGGACAGCTCGCGCCACCCGCCCGACTGGGGCGGGACCCCGCCGGTGCCGCGCAGGCGCAGGACGGCGGCGACCAGCCCGGTGACTCCGAGGGCGAGAACGGCACGGCGGAATGACTTCACGGGCCGCGCAGCATACCGACGACCCCCGAGACCGAGGGCTGAATCGCTGGTGAACACGGTCGGAACCTTCGTCCGGGGGACGGTGGGTACACCGGGTCACCTGCCACGATCCCCTCGTCTCACCCGCCCAACCCGCCCCCCCGGAGGACACGTGAGGGTCTTGGCCATCGGAGCCCATCCCGACGACATCGAGCTGGGCTGCGGCGCCACCCTGGCGGCGCACCGTCAGCGCGGCGACGAGATCGCCATGCTGATCATGACCAGCGGCGAGCAGGGCCCCCAGGCCAGCCGTTCACGAGTGCACGAGCAGACCGAGGCCGCCGAGCTGCTTGGCGCGTCGCTGCACTGGGCGGGCTTCGAGGACGGCGCCGTGCCCGAGGGCCGGGCCTCCATCGACGTCATCCAGCGGGTCGCCCGCCAGTTCCGGGCCGACACCATCTACACCCACTCGGCCCGCGACACCCACCAGGACCACCGGGCGACCTCTTACGCCAGCGTCGCCGCCGCCCGCCGCAGCTGCCGAGTGCTCCTCTACGAATCGCCGAGCTCGACCAGCTTCGACCCCTCGGTCTACGTCGACATCTCCGAGCACCTCGAGACCAAGCTGACCCTCATCCGGGCCCACCTCTCCCAGGTCCTCAAGAACGGCCTGGTCGATCTCGAGGCCGTCGAAGCCCAAGCGCGGTACCGGGGCTTCATGGCCCGGGGACGCCTGGCCGAGGCCTTCGAGACCGACCGCTTCACCTGGGACCTGTCCCCCACTGCGCCCGACGGCGTGACCACCATCGATCTCGTCCAACCGGAGGTCCGCCCGTGAACCCCACCCGCTCGGTCGCCCGCCCGATCCGGGCCGTGGCCGCGGCCGGCGTGCTCCTGGCCGGCCTGCTGCTGGCGTCGGCGCCCGTGTCAGCCGACGGCGGGGGCGCCATGAATGTCGACGTGACCAGCTCGGTCATGAACTACGACGAGACCGGCACCATCTGCACCTGGTGGGTCAGCTCGGATGTCATCATCGTCAACCTGACCAACTCGGTTCTCACCTACAGCGCAGTGACGGCGTCGGTCTCGTGGGTCAACGCGGCCAACGGCACGTCCGGCGTCGTCACCCCGACGGTGATCGACAACGGTGGGCTGGTGGTCGGTGGAACCCTCGGCGCCGGGTTCCCGACCTCGCAGAACTACAGCCCCTTCCAGGTCGAGGTCATCCTCCCGTGCGACGTCACCGACGCCGACCTGGCGGTGGAGATCACCACCGCCTACGGCAGCGGTAGCGGCGACGCCCCCTTCGTGGACGGCGGCGTGAACACCCCTGAGGTCACGGTGGCCGGTGCCTTCGTGGCTACCGCCCTCGCCGGCGTCATCCTCATCCGCCGGCGGCGCACCCCCGCGGTCGTCGCCGGCGCGTGACGGAGGAGGCCACCCGCATTCCCTCTCGTGCCTCCACGGCGCACCCCGGATCGTCTGTCGCGTCATCGGCGGCGGTCCGAGGTGCGCCGTGGACGTTCGCCTTCCTGATCGGGTCACTCGCGCTGGGGTTGGCCGTGCTCGGCCCGGCCATGCTGGTCACCGTGGTCGCCCTGCTCACCCAGGGCGTCTTCCTGGCCTTCTTCGCCCGCCACCTCGGCTTCGCCATCGCCTCGATGCGCTCCACCCCGATCGACCTGGCGGCGCCGCTGGTCGACACGGGATTTCGGCCCCCGGTGAGCGTGCTGGTGGCTTGTAAGGACGAGGTGGCGGTGTGCGAGGCGCTGGTCGAGCACCTCGTCGCCCTCGAGTACCCGGGCCAGCTCCAACTGATCGTGGTCGACGACGCCTCGAGCGACGGCACCGCCGAGCGCCTCGACCAGCTGGCGTCCCGGCACGACCGGCTGCTCGTCGTCCATCGGGCGCCGGGTGCCGGCGGCGGCAAGGCCGGCGCCCTCAACGCCGGCCTCGAGCGGGCCAGCGGCGACGTGGTGATCGTGTTCGACGCCGACCACCGCCCTCGCCCCGACGTCGTGCGGCGCCTGACCCGGCACTTCGAGGACCCGGCAGTGGCCGCGGTGCAGGGCCGCTGTGTCATCGGCAACCCCGAGGATTCACCCCTCACCCGGCTGGTGGCCATCGACTACCTGGCCGGCTACCTGGTCAACGAGTACGGCCGCCAGGTGCTGTTCCACCTCCCGGCTTACGGCGGCGCCAACTGCGCAGTGCGGGCCGACGTGCTCCGCCAGGCCGGCGGCTGGAACCCCGACACCGTCACCGAGGACACCGACCTGACCCTGCGCCTGGTGCTGGGCGGGCACCGGGTCCGCTACGACGTCACTGCGGTGGACGAGGAGGAGGGGGTCGTCAACCTCGCCCGCTACTGGCGCCAGCGCTACCGGTGGGCCCGGGGTCATCAGCAGGTGTGGCGCGACTACCGCCGGGCGGTCCTCCACTCGACCGCCTTGACCTGGCCCCAGAAGATCGAGACGGTGATGTTCCTGGCCATCTTCCACCTCCCCGTGGTCTCGGCCGCCGGCCTGGTCGTGCTGGTGCTCTGGGTCGGTGGCGTGGTCAATCCGGTCGATCCGCTGAACGCCTTCGTGCTCTGGACCCTCCTGTTCCTCGGGCCCCTGCTCGAGCTGGGCGGTGGGCTGCTCATCAGCCGGGTCGATCGGCGCAACGCCCTGACCCTCGTGCTCTTCCTTCCGATCTTCTTCGTGTCGATCGCGCTCTGCACCAAGGCCTGGTTCGACGGCATCGCCGGCCGGCCGTACAGCTGGGTCAAGACCAAGCGCTCGGCCGACGACCAGCCGGCGGCCAGGGCCTGGGGGGTCGGGACGTGAATCGGTCCCAGGCGGTAGCGCTGCGGGTCATCGTGGTGGTGGTGGCCACCCTGGCGGGCTTCGCCCTCCTGCACCCCCGCATGCGGGCGTTCGAGACCTCGTCGGCCCATGTCCTGCTGCGCCTGGTCGGCGGCGAGGGCCACAGCTACGTCTCCCAGAAGACGTCGATCATCGTGATCCCCTACCACGACACCCCGTTCCGAGCGGTCATCACGCCGTCGTGCTCGTCGCTGGCCTCGGCGATCACGATCATCTGCTTGTCGACGCTGGCGCCCACGGTCAGTCGCCTCCGCCGCACGGCTGCCACCGCAGCCGCGGTCGGGGCCATCGTGGTCGGCAACGTCCTGCGCATCGCGGCCTCCACCATCATCGGCTTGTGGGCCGGGCGGGCGAGTCTGGTGCTGTTCCACGACTGGGTGGGCGGGGTCATGACCTTCGCCTACACCCTCGGGGGCTTCGTCCTGCTCCTCTACCTGCTGCTCCCCGACCGCCGGTCGGAGGCCACCCGCCTCGCCGCCCTCGATGTCGTCCTTCCCGCCACCGACCCCCAGCCTGCTCCCGCCGAGGTGGTCGGTGGCCGCTGACGTCGGCCTCGACCCGGACCGGCCGGTGGTGCTGGTCACCGGGGCCGGCGGACCGGCCGGGGTCAGCGTGCTGCGGGCACTGCAGGCGGCGGGCCACCGGGTGGTGGCGGTCGACACCGACCCTGACGCGGCCGGGCTCCGGCTGGCCGACCAGGGCGCGGTGGGGCGGCCGTTCAGCGACCCGGCCCACGCCGAGTCGCTGGGGGAGCTGGCGATCGCCTCCGGCGCCCAGGTGCTGGTCAGCACCCTGGCCGAGGAGATGGCCGCGCTGGCCGAGCAGGCCGAGGTGCTCGACGCCGCCGGCCTGGCCCACTGGCTCCCGACTCCCGCCGCGGTGCGGGCCTGCGTCGACAAGTGGCGCTTCGCCGAGGTGCTGGCCGGCGCCGGCCTGCCGGCGCCCTGCACCGCCCTGGCCGCGCCGGGGCTGGGCGACGAGGTGCCCGGGCCCTGGGTGGTGAAGCCCCGCTTCGGCCGGGGGTCGCGAGACGTGGTCCTGGTCGATCACCCCGCCGAGCTCGACTGGGCCGTCTCCCGGGTCCCCGATGCCGTCGTCCAGACCCGCCTCGTCGGGCGGGAGTTCACGGTCGACGCCCTGGTCGACCGTGATGGCTCGCTGACCGCGGCCGTCCCCCGGTGGCGGCTCGAGACCCGGGGCGGGATCTCGGTGAAGGGCGAGACGTTCACCCTGCCGGGTCTAACGGACGCGGTGGGCGTCCTCCTGCGCGCCGTCGGCCTCGACGGAATCTCGAACGTGCAGGGGTTCGTCGACCCCGACGGGGCGTGGTCCTTCGTCGAGATCAACCCTCGCTTCTCGGGCGGGCTGCCCCTGTCGCTGGCCGCCGGCGCCGACCTGGTCGGCGAGTACGTCCGAGGGGCGCTCGGCCTGCCCCTGCGACCCGAGCGCCTGCGACACCGCGACGGTGTGCGGATGGTCCGCTACTTCGAGGAGATCTTCGAGGGATGAGGATCCTTGTCGCGCTCGGCACCCGCCCCGAGATCGTGAAGCTGGCCCCGGTGGTCGCTGCGCTGCGGATCGCCGGAGTGGAGGTCGAGGTGGTGGCCACCGGTCAGCACCACGACCGCGAGCTGGCCGACGCCTTCTTCGAGGGCCTCGGCCTGGTGCCCGACGTCCGGTGGCACCTGGAGGGCGACGAGGGCCACCGGGTGGCCACCATCCTCGAACAGGCCTTCGCCCTCATCGCCGACCGGCGCCCCGACGCGGTCCTGCTCCTCGGCGACACGTGGACGGTGCCGCTCTTCTGCCTGGCCGCCCGCCGCTTCCGGACCCCGGTGGCCCACCTCGAGGCCGGGCTGCGCTCGTTCAACCCCACCTCGGTGGAGGAGGTCGACCGCAAGGTCGCCGGCGCCCTGGCCTCCCTCCACCTCGCCCCCACCACCATGGCCGCCGGCTTCCTCGAGGCCGAGGGAGTAGAGCGTCGCCGCATCCACGTAGTCGGCAATCCGATCATCGACGTGCTGTGCCAGTCGGGGGTGACGGCCCGACCGACGGCCGAGCGCCACGGCGTGGTGGTCACCGCCCACCGAGCCACCAACGTCGACGACCCCGAGCGCCTGGCCGCCCTGGTCACCCTGGTGCGACGCCTGGCCGACGAGGTCGGGCCAGTCACCTTCCCGGTCCACCCCCGTACCCGGGCCCGGCTCGACGCCTCCGGCCTCGGCCCCGAGCTCGAGGTCGACGGCGTCCGTCTGCTGGCGCCGCTGCCGTGGGACGAGATGCTCGAGCTCCTGGCCACCAGCCGGGTAGTGGTCACCGACTCGGGTGGTCTCCAGGAGGAGGCGTCGTTCCTCGGACTGCCGACCGTGGTCCTGCGTCGGTCGACCCCGAGGTGGGAGGGGGTGGAGGCCGGCACCGCGGTGCTGACCGGCCTCGACGTCGACCGGGCCCTCGAGGCCGCCCGGCGCCTGGCCGGTGACGCCGAACAGGAGCGGATTGCGGCCATCACCTGCCCCTACGGCGACGGGCGCACGAGCGAGCGGGTGGCAGCCCTGCTCACCGACCCGGCCACGGCCGAGCTGTTGGCGCTGGACGAGCCCGACCTCACCGGCGGTGTGCCGGTGCCTCGACCCCGTGGGGCGTCGGCATGATCGAGGCCGTTCTCTTCGACCTCGACGACACGCTGTTTCCCCAGGCCAGCTGGCTCTCGGGGGCGTGGCGAGCGGCGGCCCAGGCAGCCCCCGAGCACATCGACCCTGACGCCTTGGAAGCTGCCTTGGTCGAGGTGGCGGCCGAGGGTTCGGACCGGGGCGGGATCATCGACCGGGCGCTGGCACTCGTGGGCCACGCCGAGGTCGAGGTGGCTCCCCTGGTCCGTGCCTTCCGCGGCTACCGGGCGACCCGACTCGACCCCTATCCCGGAGCGTTCGACGCGGTGGCCGACCTCCGGACCCGGGTGCCGGTCGGTCTGGTCAGCGATGGCGACCCCGACCTGCAGCGGGGCAAGCTCGCCGCCCTGGGCTTGGCCCGGGCGTTCGACGCCGTGTGCTGGTCGGACACCCTGGGACGACAGCACCGCAAGCCCGACCCGGCGCCGTTCCGGGCCGCGGCCGAGGCCCTGGGGGTGGCCCCTGGCCGCTGCGTACACATCGGCGACCGGCCCGACAAGGACGTGGCCGGGGCGTCCGCCGCCCGGCTGCTGGGCGCGGTCCGAGTCCGCACCGGCGAGTACCGAACTCAACCCGATGGCCCCGGCTGCCTGACGTCGGTGGCCGGCGTGGTCGAGGCGGTGGCCTGGGTCACGGCCCAGCTGAACGCCCCCTCGGTCGTCACCACCCGCTGAGTCAGGCCGGCCGGGGACGGCGCCGGGCCCGCCGGGCCAGCCGCTCGGCCCCCCACGCCGCCGCTAGCAGGCCGGCGACCACCACCCCGAGCGCGGCCGGCGCCGCCGGCAGCGCGGCGTCGTCGCCGGGACCAGCTCGCGGCCCGGCCGCCGTCTGGACGTCGACCGTCGTGGCCGATGTGGCGGTGGACGAGGGGTCGGGGCTGTCGGGAGCAGCAGGGCGGTTCGCGCTCGAGACCAGCGTCGGCAACTCCGGGCTGTCGAGCACCACGAGGTTGCCGGCCTCAGCCGACGTGAACGGCCACTCCCGCCCGGCCGCGGTGGAGGCGGCCCGGATCGAGGCCGACCCGCCGCCGTCGCCGAACCCGGCCCGGCGCAGGGCGATGGCGGCCACCACCCAGTAGCCGGTACGGCCGGTGCCGTCGGCGAAGCGGGCGGTGCCGTCGGGGTCGGCCCAACCGGGCTGGGCCGCGACGAAGGTCGAGAGGATCTGCGACGCCCGGGGCTCGTCGACCAGGCCGTAGGCCACCGCCGAGACCTGCTGCAGGGCGTCGGGGTAGAGGAGGCTCCAGTCGTTCACCTGCCGACCGCCGCCGCCGTGGACGGCCCAGTCGTAGGCCCCGGTCGTGGGGTTCCACAGCCCGTCGACACCGGCTCGCATCCGTCGGGCGTCCTCGGCCGCCCGGACCGCCAACGGCTGGTCGCCGAGAACGTCGGCCACCTCGGCTGCGGCCACCAGGCCGGCGTAGGTCTCGGCGTTGTCCATCAGGTACTTCACGTGCCATTCGGGGGTGGCCCAGGTGAGACCGTCGACGTCCTGGGTCGATTCGATGGCTTGGACCGCCCCCTCGATCCCGGTCCGGAGGCTCTCCAGGCGGGCCCGGTCACCGGTGGCCGCGTACATGTCCCGCACCGCCACCAGGTAGGTGCCGGCATAGGCGTCGGTCGAGTCCCTATCGCCGGTCGACACCAGCACGCCCCCTCGCACCTCGTAGTCGGTGACGTAGCCGTTGGCGTCCTGGTGGGCCTGATACCAGTCGAGCCAGCCCCAGCCGGCGGCGGCCGCGGCCTGGTTGCCGGCGGCGGCCGCCCGGGCCAAGCCCCAGGCCGCCTGGTTGGCGAGGTAGGGCCAGACCAGGCGCTGGTCGGGGTTGGTGGCGAGAGCGCCGTCGGGCCGGACCGTCTGGAGGATCCACGCCGCGTCGTCCGCCACGTCAGCGCCCGCCGGCTCCGGCAAAGCCCCGATCGACAGCGTCCCGCTGACCACGAAGGTCGCCAAACACACGAGGAAGGTGCTCCGGCCCATCCAACACTTGTCGTACCCCGTGGGGGTGGACTTGATCGGCGTTCGCCGCGAACACCCGATGCACGTCTTCGAACGCCCCGATGGACGACTCTGCGTGGCCGACGACCGGGGAGGAAATCAGCCGGCGTCGAGGTCGGCCACCCGAGATGGCGGTACGGCCCCGACCCGGTCGAACTGCCCGTTGGCCGAGCCCCCGGACTCGGGGTCGGGATGCGGGGCCGGTTGCGGGCGACGGGGAGCCGGCACGAACTCGACGGCCAGCACCGGCCGGCCCAGCGCATCCTCGATGGCGTTCACCAGCGCTGGCTTGGGCCCCGAGGGGGACGCGGGCGCCGGGCTCGGGCGGGCCGCGGGTTCCGCGACCTGGGCCGCCCCCAGCGCGGCCTGGGGTGCAGTGACCACGACGGAGGTGGGGGATGAGAGCACCGTTGACGCCTCCGGGACGGCCGGCGGCGTCAACGGCTGCGGCGCCGGGGTCGAAGTGACGGCCGGCGACATTGGAGTGGCCGGAGGGTTGGGGACCATCGCCGCCTCGGCCAAGGCCGTGAGGTCGGAGCCCGAGCGCTGGCGGGCCCACAGCCGGAGCTGCACGATCGACGGGTCGTCAGCCGGCTCCCACTGGCATGCTGCGATCACCCACACCAGCTCACCCAGCAGCGCCTCGTCGTCGACCTCCTGGATGCGCGACAGCAGCAGTGGTGCCCACGGCCGAAGGCCCACCGAGGACACCTCACGCAGGGCCTGGGCCCGCACCGCGGGATCCGTACTCACCAGCCCGGCCGCCACCCGGCTCCGCCGCCGGCGACGGTTGCGTTCCCACCAGATCGCGCCCACCGCCAGCAGCACCAGCCCGATGATGATCAGCACAGATCCTCCGACACCCGGGCCTCGACGTCGATCATCCACCGGTGGACCCGGTCGATGATTGGCGACGAGCGCGCGATGCTCAAGGAGATCGCCACCTCGGCCAAGCCGAGCACCAGCATCTCGCCTTCCTGGGTCCGCACCGACAGCCGACCCGGACCGCTCAGCGTGCCGAGGAGTGCCCAGTGCTCGTCGCCGTCGTGGGCATTCCCCTTCAGCAGGTGCGAGGTATCGGGAGTCATGACCGTCACCGTGGTGACGTCGGGGTGCCGAGCCCATCGCCTGCCCGCCGCCACCAGCAACCCGTCCTCGACCTCCAGCGCCCGCAGGACCGCGATGGCCACGGCCTCGGCGGCGCTGGCCTCGGTGGCGGTGCCGGTGACAAAGCTCACGGACCCGCCCTCGTCGGCGCGGATGGTCACCAGACCGACGAGACCCGACGACGAAGCCATCGCCCGGGCCGAGAGTGGGCGCAGTTCGACGCCAAGGAGCGGGCCGAGGAACTCGCACAGCGAGGCGGCAACGGCAGCCGGTTCGGCGGCGGCCGCTACGTCGCGGCGCACGTTCCCCTGGCCATCGATCGACAACCCCTTCGATGCACGGGTGGAGGCAACCTTCGCCGACACGTCATCCACAGTTGTTCTCACGGCTACGGAGGGTCCTTATTCTTTCGTCCTCGGTAGGGGCAGGGGCCCACAGCAGGCGAAAGGCGAACACAGGAAAGATGGCGGAACGAGCCGGCACAGTCAACTTGTCGGCAGTGGTGCCAGGACAGTTGATCGTCCTGCTCATCGGCGATCAGCCTCGCGTCACCGACCTCATCGCGACCGGCCTGCGAGCAAACGGCTTCGTGGTCCACATCGCACCCAACTCGATCGACCTCGACCTGGTGAGCGAGCTCGACCCGGATCTCATCGTGATGGAGCGACTGACCTCACCGCCCGACTCGACGGAGTGGCCCCTCGAGCCCTCCGATGTGAGCCAGCCCCTGGTGGTGATCGGGCGCGACGGTGTCGAGGAGGTCGACCACGCGCTCGATCGTGGCGTCGCCAGCTACATCGCCCGGCCCCAGCGCGATCGCGAGCTTGCCTCGCGCCTGCGGGCCATCGCCCGTCGGGGTCGCCAGGAGCGGGCCGAGGGCCCACTGACGGCGGGTGACCTACTGGTCGACCTGACCCAGGGCACGGCGACCGTCGGTGGGCGAAGGGTCAAGCTGGCCCGTCGCGATCTCCTGCTTCTGGCTGCCCTGGTGGCCAAGGTGGGCCGGGTCGTCACCTACCCCGAGTTGGCCGACCGTGCGTGGGGCGCCGACCGCAGCATCGGCCCCCGGGTGATTACCGAGCAGGTACGACGCATCCGAGCCCGGATCGAAGATGCCCCCGGCAACCCCGAGCGCGTACTGACCGTACGAGGCCTCGGCTACCGGCTGGTACCTCGATGACCCAGGCGCCGCGATGATGCCTCGCAGGACCATTCGACAATGGCTTCGTTCCCCGTTCGTGGTCAAGAGTTCATCAGACGTTCCGGAAGTGGATGGTGCGGGTTCAGTGATCAGTCCTACCGTCTCGTCCATGTCGTGGCTCGACGGTGACCTCTCCGACCGCAGTGGTGAAGTGCGCTGGAGCGCGACCGACGCCGATGAGCAGCGCGTCGGCGCCACCGTCGACGCCCACGACGAGATGGAACTCCAACTCGGTCGAGCCCTCCTCTTCGCCCAGCAGGTGGCCAGCGAGACCATCGCCGAAGCCCGACGAGAGGCCGCTCGCCTGCTCGGCGAGGCGACACGTGGCTCGGTCGAGGAGAGTGCCGATCGGAGTAGCGAGCAGGCCGTACTCGAAGCGCCGTCGGTTGAACATGCGGACCAGTCGGCTCCCCCCACCGCCAACGCCAACCTTGACGGCGCGGAGTCGGCTCCCGCCGACTCCGACCTGGTGGTGTTGGCTGAGCTGGTGGACGACGTCCGGGCCGAGGCGGTCACCGTCGGGCAAGACGCGGTGGACAGGGCCCGGGCCGACCACGCGGCCATGATCGAGCAGCTGACGGAGTCGCTCGAGCTGCTGGAAAGCCGGGTCGACGCGGAGCTCGACCTCGCAATGCGCACCCTCGAGGTCGCTCGCCACCGAGCCGAGACCGAACTCGCTGCCGTTCGGACCCAGCTGGCCCGAACGGCCAACTCCCTCCTGCTTCCGGTCACGGTGGTCGTCGACACGACGGCCGAGCCAGCCGGTCGAGGTGACCTCGTGGTTGACCTCGCCGCCGAGGAGGCGACCCCGCTCGTGGTCGAGGGGGGTCGCTGGCCAGCGCCGATCACCGGACCGGCCTCGCCGTACGCCCATTACGCGGAGCTGGCCCAGCTGCACGAGGAACCGGCGCCGGGCTTCGACGCCCTGGCCGCCTCGGGATCGACCATCGCCGATGCCGCCTTCTTCGCCAAGCTGCGAGACGCTCTCGACGGCCGTGACGTCGCCGGCAACCCGATCCACGCCACCTCCCGCTCCACGGTGGGCAACGGTGCCGCCGGCCTCACGCCCGCCAGCACCAGCAACGGCGACGGCTACACCGGCCACACCCCGGGATCGACCGGCTCCGGCCGGTTCCTCACCACCCTGCGCGCCTGGCGCTGAGGACCTCCTGGCCACCGGTGGTGGCATCGAAGACCCCGCGGCGCGCGCGGCGTTGGCCGACCTGCCCGGGAAGAGCGAGACCGCAGTGCTGGCGCGCAAGCTCCTGGATCGAGCGGTGACACCCCTGGACGATCGGTACTACGCCGAAGCGCTTGCCGGGAGAGTCGAGCTCGCGGAACGCTGGCGCCTGGCGTAGCGGCCCCGGGGCCGATGGTCAGCCGAAGCGGCTACCGGTCAGGGACCAGGTCGGTCATCCGAGGCCGTAGGCCCGCCACTGGTTGAGGCTGATCCAGTTGTTGTCCCAGGCGAACATCGTGTCCGACGACCACTGGTTGTCGTAGAAGCGTAGGTTGCGCTGGAACACCGACCGATCACCGATGTCCTGCACGACGCCCGAGACCCCCGAGCGCTCGACCACGTTGTCGTGCACCGACAGGTTCTGCACGATCCAGGGCCGGCCGTCGGTCGACGACCCGCGGTTCTGCTGGATACCGACGATGCCGTTGGCGTTGTCGCGGACGGTGTTGCCGTACACCTCGACGTCGGACGAGGCCGCGATGGTGATGCCCGCGCCCCACACCCACTCGGTGAATCCGAACCCGTTGCGCTCGACCGTGTTGTTCCGGATCACGGCCGAGAACGAGATCTCGTGGAAGATCCCGATCCCGCCGTTGTCGGTCACCACGTTCCCCTCGAACAGGGTGCGCTCGTTGTCTATGTCGGTCCACAGCCCGGGCCCGGCGTTGTGGTGCACGTAGCTGTCCCGCACCACCAGGTCGGTCGTGTAGGCGAACTTCGAACCGCCCGCTTCCCACCCGGCGTTGTGGTTGTCGGTGTTGTTGTGGTCGACCTCCACCGAGTCGAAGACCACGTTGTCACCCCAGGCCTTGATGCCGATCTGGCCGTTGTGGTGGACCCGGCTGTCGCGCAGCGTGCTGTTCGGGCCGAGGTGCACCCCGGCCGACGCGTTGTCGTGGACGTCGACCGACTCGATCGTCCAACCACCTACCGCGGGCTCGATGGCTCCCTTCTGGAGCGGGCTGACGAAGTTGCGGATCTCGAGGTCGGCGATGATCACGCCGGTGGCACTGCCCGAGAAGGCGTAGGCCACCGAGCCCCCGCCGTCGAGGACCGCGCCCGACTCGCCGTAGAACCCATTACCGCTCTTTGGAGTCACGCCCTGGCGCTGGTGGACCCCCGACCCGAGCACGAAGGCTGTCCCCGCGGGATGGCTGTCGACCGCAGCTTGCACCGACGAGCCGGCCGCCACCCGCACCGCCCCGGCCGGAGCGCTGAGCCCGGCCGAGGAGACCGGCGGGCGCACGGTGGTGGTCGTGGTGGTCGGCGGACGGACCGTGGTGGAGGTGGTGGTCGTGGGCGGACGGACCGTGGTGGAGGTGGTGGTGGGCTGGACGGTCGTGGAGGTCGGCGCCACCGTGGTGGTCGACGTCTCGGCCGGCGGCAGCACCTCGACCTCGCCCTCGGGGTCGACGATCTCCCCCTGGCTGGGGTTGCGCAGCTCGATGGTGATGGAGCTGGGCTCGTCCCCCGGACCCTCGGCCGGCCCGATCTCGAGCTGGATGGCGCCGGTGTCGGAACCGGGCTGGATCACCAGGCGACCCCAGAACTCGGTCTCCCCGTCCCCAGAGATGACCCGGAAGGTGACCTCGATGGGCCGATCGCTGCGCAGCGTCAGCCTCACCGGCACCACCACCTGGCGGGCCGCGTCGTCGTCCTGGCGGACGCGCATGTCCAACACCGAGATGCCGATCTCTTGGTCGGTCGAGGTCGCCGGCGTCGGGTCGACGGTGGTGGTCGTCGTGGGGGCAACCGTCGTCGAGGTCACCGTGCTGGAGGGCGCCGACAAGGTCGTGGTGGTGGGCGCCGGGCCCTGGTTCACCGAGCCGACCGAGGCGGCCACCACCTCACCCGTTTCCCGCTCGACGACGTACGCCGCCGACGACGCGCCGGTGTCGGGCACCAGGTCGCTGGCGTCCGAGGTGAAGCTCACGACCGAGCCGTCGGGACTGATCGACGGCGCCGACGAGGTGCCATTGGCCGAACCGCCGCCGGTGCTGCGGCTCATCAGCGAGGTGGCACCCGCGGTCAGATCGCTCACGAACACGTCGCGCTCGCCGTTGGCGTCGTCGGCGACCAAGTGGCTCGCCATCGACGAGAAGGCGAGGTAGCGACCGTCGGCGCTCTCCACCGCGCCGTCATCGATCCCCGGGGGTGGCGCGTAGAACCGGTGGCGGATGCCCAGACCACCCACAACCAGCTCCAGCACCAACACGACGATCAGGGCATTCCTAAGCTGTCGCCTCGAAGGGATGGCGGCCTCCTGCGTCGGGACGACGCTCCCGCGCCGTCGGCCCCCGTGGCCTATCGCCGCGAAGTGGACCGCAGGTGACACCCCTCGGGCGCGACGGTGAACGGCAACGGAAGGCGTCCCGGAGAGGATTGACCTCGCAGCTTTCGCCACCCAGAGACGTCAGCTTGGCGCACTGCGCGAGAAGGAGCCGCGGGAGAGTGGGGCTAGCAAGAATCGAACTTGCGACCTCATCCTTATCAGGGATGCGCTCTAACCGACTGAGCTATAGCCCCGGGATCGTGCGGCCCGGCGAGGGCGAGGACGGTACTAGACCCGTCGGCGGCCGGTGTCGTCGTCGCTGACCACGATCCGGATCCCCCCGAGGACCTCGGCGATGAGGTTGTAGAGCATCGCCCCGATGACATTGGCGACCGTCCCCACCACCACCACCACCAGCGCGAACAGCACCGAACCGACCAGCAACCGGGCCGGCTCGAAGCGGAAGTCGGTAAAACCCACCGAGTCGAAGAAGTCCTCGATGTTGCGCACCACCCCCACGCTGGCCGCCCCCATCCAGAGCACGAACAACGCGGTCAGGAAGGCCAGCCACATCCCGGTGTAGAAGAGCAGTGACATCTTGAGGATCGACCAGGGCTCGAGTCGACGCACGACGAGCCGGGTGGCTACCACCGGCCTCGGCCCTCGGGGCTCCCGAGCCGGCGAACCACCTTGGCCGGTCGGGCGAGCGGACCGGGCTGGTCGGGTCGGGCCTCCGGACGGAGCCGCCCGACCTGCCGGCGCCGTCCGACCGGCCGGCGTCACCCGGCGTGGCTCGGTCGCAGACACCGCTCGACTCTAGGGCAGGGGCCCCGGGGAGCCGGTCGATCCGGTTCCGTCGGAGGTGGCCGAGGCCCGAGCCGTGGCGTCCCCCCGGCGCACCTCCACCGTGACCCGACCGGCCGCCTCGTGATAGTCGACCACCGTGGCCCCGTTGGCCGCCGCCACCGTCTCGGCCGCCTCCCGTCCCCCGGCTGCACCAGCCAGCGCGGCGGCGTCGGCCGCAGCCCTGGCCTGACCGACCGCCACCGCCTGCGAGCCCAGCCGGCCGAGACCCAGCCCCAGCCCGGCCACGACCACCACCAGCACCGCGACCAGCGGCGTCACGGCCCCCCTGCACGCCCTCGCCCCCGTGCACCCACCCGCTCCGCTTCCTGTCCGTCGGTCCACCATCGCCACCGCCTCGTCCCGCGCCCGTTGGGCACGCCGCACTCCCGGGGAAGGTGACAACCGATCGGTGACTGGTTCAGTCGACGTCTTCGGCGGAGAGCACCGGGGCCACCGCGGCGACCGTCTGGCCCGCGTCGAGGCTCATGATGCGTACGCCGGTGGCATCGCGACCCTGGGACGAGATCTCCCGGACCGGCACCCGGATCACCACGCCGCCCGAGGCGATGACCAGGATCTCGTCGTCGAGTCCGACCATGAAGGCCGCCGCCACCGACCCCCGTCGGGCGGTCAGCTTGATGCCCTTCACGCCCTGCCCCCCCCGGCCCTGGGGGTTGAAGCGCTCGAGCTTGGTCCGCTTGCCGAAGCCGTTGTCGGTGACCAGGAGGAGATCGACGTCATCACGGGCAACATCGAAGGAGACGACCTCGTCGCCCTCCCGAAGTCGCATGCCCCGCACCCCCGCGGCCGAGCGGCCCATCGGCCGCACCTCGGCCTCGGCGAAACGAATCGACATGCCAGCCCGCGACACCATCAAGACGTCGTCGTCACCGTTGGTCGGGATGACCCGCACCAGCTCGTCGCCGTCCTTCAGGTTGATGGCGATGAGGCCGCTACGCAGCGACGAGTCGTACTCGGTGAACTTCGTCTTCTTCACCTGGCCCAACCGGGTGGCGAAGAGCAGGAAGCGGTGCGTCTCGTAGTCGCGGGTGTCGATGATGGCCCGGATCGCCTCGTCGGGCCCGAGCGGCAGCAGGTTGACGATGGCCGTGCCCCGGGCCGTGCGCTCCTTGATCGGGATCTCGTGCGCCTTGAGCCGGTAGACCCGGCCCCGGGTCGAGAAGAACAGCAGGTAGGCGTGGGCCGTGGTCGAGACGATGTGGGTGACGTAGTCCTCGTCTCGCAGCCGGGCCCCCTGCACTCCCCGACCGCCGCGGCCCTGGGCCCGGAACGCGTCGGCCGCCACCGACCGCACGTAGCCCCGGGCCGACAGGGTGATGACCAGCTCCTCGTCGTCGATCAGGTCCTCTATGGCCAGGTCGCCCGAGTCGTAGGTGATCTCGGTGCGCCGCGGGGTCGCGTACTGCTCGCGGACCTCGGTCATCTCCTCGACGATGACCTCCCGCAACCGGCCCCCATCGGCCAGGATGGCCTCCAGCTCGGCGATCGTCGCCTGCAGCTCGGCCAGCTCGTCGGTGAGGTTCTGGCGACCGAGGCGGGTCAGGCGGCCCAGCTGCATGTCGAGGATGTACTCGGCCTGGACCTCACTGAACTCGAAGGGCTCGGCCATGAGGCCAGCCCGAGCTGCGGGACGGTCGGCCGAGGCCCGGATGAGGGCGATGATCTCGTCGATCAGGTCGAGGGCCCGCAGCAGCCCCTCCACGATGTGGGCCCGGGCCTGGGCCTTGCTCAGCCGGTCCTGGGATCGCCGGGTGAGCACCTCGACCTGGTGGTCGACGTAGGCCACCAGCGCATCGCGCAGGTTCAGGGTCCGGGGCACCCCGTCGACCAGGGCCACCGTGTTCACCCCGAAGCTGGTCTGCAGCGGGGTGAGCTTGTAGAGGTTGTTGAGCACGACGTTGGCGTTGGCGTCGCGCTTCAGCTTGATCATCAGCTTGGTCGTGTCGCCGGCCGACTCGTTGTTGATGTCGGCGATGCCGTCGAGCTCGCGGGCCTGGACCAGATCCGCGATGCGGGTCAGCACGCCGTTGGGCGAGACCTGCCAAGGCAGTTCGGACACCTGGACGAAGGTGCCCCGCTTGTCCTCGACGATCTCCGCCTTGGCCCGGGTCCGGATCGAGCCCCGCCCGGTGCGGTAGGCGTCGAGGATGCCCGAGCGCCCCAGGATGTAGGCCCCGGTGGGGAAGTCGGGCCCCTTCACGAACGCCATCAACTCCTCGACGGTGGCGTCGGGGTTGCGCAGCAGGTGGACGGTGGCGTCGATGACCTCGCCCAGGTTGTGGGGCGGAATGTTGGTGGCCATCCCCACGGCGATCCCCTGGCTGCCGTTGACCAGCAGGTTGGGGAAGCGGGCCGGGAGGACCACCGGCTCCTCGAACTCGCCCGAGTAGTTGTCGGCGAAGTCGACGGTGTTCTCGCCGATGCCCTCGAGCATCTGGTTGGCCAGCGCCGCCAGGCGAGCCTCGGTGTAGCGCTCGGCGGCCGGCGGGTCGTCGACCGAGCCGAAGTTGCCGTGGCCGTCGATCAGCGGGTGGCGCAGCGAGAAGTCCTGGGCCATGCGGGCCAGGGCGTCGTAGATGGCCTGGGACCCATGGGGGTGGTACTGCCCCATGACGTGGCCGGTGATCCGGGCGCTCTTCATGTGCTGGCGATCGGAGCGGGCCCCGATGTCGAACATGCCGTAGAGGATCCGACGGTGCACCGGCTTGAGGCCGTCTCGGGCGTCGGGCAGGGCCCGACTGACGATGACCGACATGGCGTAGTCGAGGAAGGAGCGCTCCATCTCCTCCTGGATCTCGATGGGCTCGATCCCGGCGATGGCGCCGCCCTGCCCGGGCCCGTCGCCACCCAGGCCACCGCTGCCGATGTCGGAGGGAGGAGCCATCAGATGTCGAGGAAGCGGACGTCGCTGGCGTTGGTGGTGATGAAGTGCTTGCGCTGCTCGACGTCGTCGCCCATGAGCACCGACAGCACCTCATCGGCGATGGCGGTCTGCTCGACCGAGACCTGCAGCAGCGTCCGCTTGGTGGGGTCCATGGTGGTCTCCCCCAGTTCCTGCCAGTCCATCTCGCCCAGGCCCTTGAGCCGGCTGAACTCGAAGGACTTGCTGGCGTGCTCAGCCAGGAAGCGGTCGCGGGCCGGG
>JANNNX010000045.1:0-34498 GCA_031398745.1 Actinomycetes bacterium | reverse complement strand
CCCCGACGAACCCGTCTACACCGTCGTGCTCGAGCGAGACCTGGGGGCCCGCCGGCTCCCAGCCGCCCTGATCACGGTGGCCAGCGGCATCATCTTCGCCATCTGCATCTACCTGCTCCACGAGCGAGACAAGCTGCTGCTGCGCAACCGCACGGAGGGCGAGACCGTCGCCGCGGGTGACGGGGGAGCCGTCACCTGATCGTGGCCGACTACCTGCCGCTGGTGCTCATGTTGGGGCTGGCGGTCGTCTTCGTCGTCGGCAGCCTGGTCACCACCGGGCTGCTGGCACCCCGACGACCGACGGTGGCCAAGGCCGCGCCCTACGAGTCGGGCATCGTGCCCACCCGGGGCCTCCCTGAGCGCTTCCCGGTGCGGTTCTTCCTGGTGGCGATGATCTTCATCATCTTCGACATCGAGATCGTCTTTCTCTACCCGTGGGCCGTAGTGCTCGGCCAGCTGGGCTGGGCCGGCTTCGTGGAGATGGCGGTCTTCGTGGTCGTCGTGTTCGCCTCCTTCCTCTTCCTCTTGTCCCGCGGGGCCCTCGACTGGGGCCCGTTGATGCGGGGTCGCCTCCGTCCACCCGGCGCCACCGACCCGTCGCGCACCACCACCTCGACCGTGCGCCGGGTCGGGCTCGACGGGCGGGAGGCGGCGTGAGCGGCACTCGGCAGGTCACCGCCACCCCGGGCCTCCGCCACGGGCTCGAGGCCCTCGACCACAACTTCCTCACCGCCCCGCTCGAGACCGTCGTGCGCTGGGCCCGAGAGCACAGCGTGTGGCCCAACACCTTCGGGCTGGCCTGTTGCGCCATCGAGATGATGGCGGCCGGGGCGGGCGACTTCGACCTGTCCCGCTTCGGCATGGAGGTCTTCCGGGCCTCGCCCCGCCAGGCCGATCTCATGATCGTGGCCGGCCGGGTGAGCCAGAAGATGGCACCCGTGCTCCGCCACGTCTATGACCAGATGGCCGAGCCCAAGTGGGTCATCTCGATGGGGGTGTGTGCCAGCACGGGCGGGATGTTCAACAACTACGCCATCGTTCAGGGCGTCGACCAGATCGTCCCCGTCGACGTCTATGCCCCCGGGTGCCCGCCCGGACCCAACACGCTGATCCGGGCCATCCTCACCCTGCACACCCAGATCCGCACCGGCGAGATCACCCAGCGCCGAGCGGCGACGGGGGCCGGGGCCGAGGTACACCTCGACGACGCCGAGGAGGCCGCCCTGCGGCCGGTCACCATCACGGGCCGGAGCTGACGTGCCCTCCGCTTCGACCGTCGACGACGTGCGCCACGTGCCCCGGGCCGTGTACCTCGAGACCATGGCGGCCCTCCACGCCGAGGGCTTCGAGATGTGCGTCGATGTCACCGCCGTCGACCACCTGGCCAACCCTGGTCGGGTCCTTCCCGACACGGTGACCCCCGAGCGCTTCGAGGTGGTCGTCAACCTCCTCTCCCTGACCCAGCGCCGCCGAGTCCGGGTCCGGGTGCCGGTCCCCGAGGCCGACCCCCACCTGGCCTCGCTGTTCGAGCTGTGGCCGGGCACCGAGGCGTCCGAGCGTGAGGTGTTCGACCTGTTCGGCATCGTCTTCGACGGGCATCCCGACCTCACCCGGATCGTGATGCCCGAGGACTGGGAGGGCCACCCCCTCCGCAAGGACTACGCCCTGGGGCGGATCCCGGTCCAGTTCAAGGATGCACCGGGGCCCCGGTGAGCGGGGTGGCGACCAACGACGGGCTCGATGCCCGCCCGTCGACCGATGAGGGAGCCCAGGAGCTCGACCTCGGCCGGCGGGTGGCGGCCGCCGAGCTGCTGCGGGAGACCGGGGCCGTGCTGCGGGTCTCGGAGGCCGAGGCGGCCCGGATCACCGAGGCCCAGGCCGACGACGACGAGCGCATGATCATCAACATGGGGCCCCAGCACCCCAGCACCCACGGAGTGCTCCGGCTCATGCTCGAGCTCGAGGGTGAGACCGTTCTGCGGACCAAGCCGGTGATCGGCTACCTGCACACCGGCATGGAGAAGACCGGCGAGGACCTCACCTTCCTGCAGGGTCCGACCAACGTCACCCGCATGGACTACGCCTCGCCGTTCTTCAACGAGCTGGTCTTCTCGCTGGCCACCGAGAAGCTGCTGGGAGTCGAGGTGCCCCCCCGGGCCACCTGGATCCGGATGCTGCTCTGTGAGCTCAACCGGATGTCGTCGCACCTGCTGTTCCTGGCCACCAACGGCATGGACCTGGGTGCAGTGTCGATGATGCTCTACGGCTGGCGGGAGCGCGAAGGCTTCCTCCGGTTCTTCGAGAAGGTCACCGGTCTGCGGATGAACCACAACTTCATCCGTCCCGGGGGCGTGGCCGCCGACCTGCCGGCCGGCTGGCGCGACGACGTGACCACCCTGCTCGACGACCTGCCGGCCCGGCTCGACGAGTACGACACGTTGATGACCGGCCAGCCCATCTGGCGCGACCGGACCCAGGGGGTGGGGGTGCTGACCACGGCCGAGGCGGTGGCCCTGGGCGCCACCGGGCCGCTGCTGCGCTCGACCGGCTACCCCTGGGACCTGCGCCGGGACATGCCCTATCTGGCCTACGACGAGGTCGAGTTCGACGTGGTGGTCGGCACCGTGGGCGATGTGTTCGACCGCTACGCCATCCGGCTCAACGAGATCCGCGAGTCCCTGCGCATCGTGCGCCAGATCGTGGAGAAGATGCCGGCCGGCGACTGGCGGGTCCAGGACGCCAAGGTGACACCCCCGCCCCGGGCCCGGATCGACGAGTCGATGGAGGCTCTGATCCACCACTTCAAGCTCTTCACCGAGGGCTTCAAGGTCCCGGCGGGCGAGACCTACGTGGCCGTCGAGTCCCCCCGAGGCGAGCTGGGCTGCTACCTGGTGGCCGACGGTTCGGCCAAGCCCTACCGCATGCACGTGCGGGGCCCGAGCTTCGTCAACCTGCAGACCCTCCCCCACCTCATGCGGGGAGGGTTGGTGGCCGACGCGGTGGCCATCATCTCGTCGGTCGACCCGATCATGGGCGAGGTCGACCGCTGATGGCCCGACTCAACCCGGACAACCTGGTCATCGCCCGCCAGATCCTCGGCCGCTACCCCCACTCCCGTTCGGCACTCATCCCGCTCCTGCACCTGGCTCAGGAGCAGGACGGCTGGGTCAGCGAGGAGGCCATGGTCCACATCGCCGAGCTGCTCGACGTCACCCCGGCCGAGGTGTTGGGCACGGCCAGCTTCTACGAGATGTTCAAGCGCGAGCCGGTGGGCCGCTACCTGGTCAACGTCTGCACCAACATCTCCTGCCTCCTGGTTGGCGGCGAGGAGCTGCTGGAGCACTGCACCGAACGCCTCGGGGTCCCGGTCGGGGGCACGACCGAGGACGGCGTGTTCAGCGTCGAGGAGGTCGAGTGCATCGCCGCCTGCACCGACGCCCCCTGCCTCCAGGTCAACTACCGGTACTTCCCGACCATGACGCCCGACGCCGCCGACCTGCTCTTCGACGACCTGCGCGCCGGTCGACTCGACGACGTGGTGCCGCCGCACGGGACCCTCAGCCGCCTGCGCCCGGTGGCCGACGCCGAGCGCTGGGCGGGCCGGGGCGCCGAGGGCCTGCCGGCGGTGCCAGGTCAGCAGGGGAGGAGCTGATGGCGGTGTCGGAGGTGGCCCCCATCGTGTCGGCCCGACGGGCCGACCCCGGCGCCCGCAGCATCGAGGGCTACCTGGCCGACGGCGGGTACGAGGGCCTGCGGGCCGCGCTGGCCCGCCCGCCGGGCGAGGTCGTCGACGAGGTGAAGGCCGCCCAGCTGCTCGGTCGGGGTGGTGCCGGCTTCCCGGCGGGCCAGAAGTGGGGCTTCCTGCCGCCCGGCAAGCAGCCGTACTACCTGGTCGTGAACGGCGACGAGAGCGAGCCCGGGACCTGCAAGGACCGGGTGATCCTGGAGAACGACCCCCACCTGCTGGTCGAGGGGACCCTCATCTGCGCCTACGCCATCGGGGCCGCCCAGGCCTTCATCTACATACGCGGCGAGATGGCATTGGCCCAGGAGCGGGTCATCGCCGCGGTGGAGGAGGCCTACCAGCGGGGCTTCGCCGGTCGCGACATCTGCGGGTCGGGCTTCTCGGTCGACGTGGTCGTCCACTGGGGGGCGGGGGCCTACATCGTGGGCGAAGAGACGGCGCTGCTCGAGAGCCTCGAGGGCAAGCGGGGCATGCCCCGGCTCAAGCCCCCGTACTTCCCGGCGGCCATCGGCCTCTACGGCCAACCGACGGTGGTGAACAACGTCGAGACCCTGGCCAACCTGCCCTGGGTGCTGCGCCACGGGGCCGACGCCTTCCTCGCCCTCGGCACCGAGCGGGCGCATGGGACCCGCTTGTTCGCGGTGTCGGGTCATGTCCGCAAGCCCGGCGTCTTCGAGGTCGAGTACGGGACCACCACCTTCCGCGACGTCATCTTCGACGACCGCTACGCCGGTGGCATCCGCGACGGAAACCAGCTCAAGGCGTTCATCCCCGGTGGCTCGTCGGCGCCATGGCTCTTCCCGGAGCACCTCGACCTGGCGCTCGACCCGAGCGTGGTGGGGCCGGCCGGGTCGATGCTGGGCTCGGGGGCGATCGTGGTCATGGACGAGACCACCGACGCGGTGCGGGCCGCGCTGCGGTTGGTGCGGTTCTACGCCCACGAGAGCTGCGGCAAGTGCACGCCGTGCCGGGAGGGCACCACCTGGCTGGCCACCATCCTGTCTCGGGTGGTGCGGGGCGGCGGCCGCGCCGACGACCTCGATCTCCTGCTCGACGTGGCCGACAACATCAGCCCGCCCCCGTTCCCCCGGGCCGGGTGGGCCGACCAGGCCATTGCACCGGTCCCCTTCCCCTACCGGCGCACGACCATCTGCGACCTCGGCCCGTCGGTGGTCTCACCCCTGCGGTCGGCCATCGAGCGCTTCCGGCCCGAGTTCGAGGCCTACCTGGCCCGGGCGGTGGCGGCCGACGGCGAGGGCGACGACCCGGCGGCGATTCCCGTGGCGGTGTCGCGATGAGTTCCCGAGCGCAGGACGACCTGACCGCGAGCGAGCCCGAGGGCCCGGCGACGGTGGCCGTGACCATCGACGGCCGCTCGTTCGACGCGCACCCCGGCGAGCTGGTCATCGCCGCCGCCGAGCGGGCCGGGGTGTACATCCCCCGGTTCTGCTGGCACCCCCGGATGTCGCCGGTGGGGATGTGTCGCATGTGCCTGGTCGAGGTCGACACCGGCCGGGGCCCCACGTTGCAACCGTCGTGCATGCTGGCGGTGGCCGAGAACATGGTCGTCGAGACCGCGTCCGAGGTGGCTCGCCAGGCCCAGGACGGCGTCCTCGAGCTCCTGCTGGTGAACCACCCGCTCGACTGCCCCGTGTGCGACAAGGGCGGCGAGTGTCCCCTGCAGGACCAGACGGTCGCCTTCGGGCCCGGAGAGAGCCGCATGGTGGAGGAGCGGCGCCACTACGAGAAGCCGATCGCCATCAGCGAGCTGGTCACGCTCGACCGCGAGCGCTGCATCCTCTGCGACCGCTGCACCCGCTTCGCCGACGAGGTCGCCGGTGACCGGCTCATCTCCTTCGTCGACCGGGGCAACGCGACCCAGGTCAACACCTTCCCCGACGACCCCTTCGCCTCCTATTTCAGCGGCAACACCGTCCAGATCTGCCCGGTGGGCGCGTTGACGGCCACGCCCTACCGATTCAAGGCCCGCCCCTGGGACCTCGAGCAGGTCGAGTCGACCTGCACCACCTGCTCGGTCGGTTGCCGCATGGCGGTCCAGTCCTCGGGGAACCAGGTGGTCCGCCACCTCGGTCTCGACGTCGACCCGGTGAACTGGGGCTGGCTCTGCGACAAGGGCCGGTTCGCGTTCGAGGCCCTCAACGACGACGAGCGTCTGGGGGCTCCGCTGGTGGCCGACGGCGCCGGCGGCTTCGTCGAGTCGACCTGGTCCGGCGCCCTCCAGCGGGTGGTGGACGGGCTCGGCGCGGATGACGGATCGGTGGCTGTCCTGGGCGGTGCTCGGCTGACCAACGAGGGCGCCTACGCCTGGTCGAAGCTGGCTCGGGTGGTGCTGGGCACCGACTCCGTCGACGCCCAGCTGGGCGACGGGTTGCCGGCCGACGTGGTCCTCGGTCTGCCCCGGGCCACCATCGACGAGGCCTGCGGGGCGGACGTCGTGGTCGTGATCGCTCCCGACCTCAAGGAGGAGCTCCCGGTCCTCCATCTGCGGATCCGGGACGCGGTGACCAAGCACGGCCTGGCCGTGATCGAACTGTCGAGCACCGACACCTCGCTGACCGAGCTGGCCGCGGTCTCGTTGCGCCACCGCCCGGGCGAGGTGGCGGCCACCGTGGCGCGCCTGCTCGACGGGACCGCGGGAGACGCCGAGGCCCCGGCCCTGGCCCGGGCCCGCCAACTGCTCGACGACGCCACCTCGGTGGTGTGCATCCTCGGCCGGGCCTCGGTGGCCGAGTCGGCCGACTCGGTCGTCCACGCCGCCGACCTCCTGCTGGCGAGCCGACCCGAGGTGCGCTTTCTCCCGGCTCTGCGGCGGGGCAATGTGGCGGGGGCGCTCGATGCCGGCCTGGCCCCCGGTGTGCTGCCGGGTCGGGTGGCGCTCGCCGCCGGGCGGGACTGGTACACCCGGGCCTGGGGCGAGCTCCCCTCGGTCCCCGGCCTCGACGCCGCCGGCATCCTGGCGGCGGCCGCCGAGGGTCGGATCCAGGGGTTGGTGCTCCTCGGCGCCGACCCCCTGGCCGACTTCCCCGACCGAGACCTCGCCCGTCGGGGCGTGGAGGGCGCCGGGTTCGTGGTGGCCGTCGACTGCTTCCTCACCGACTCGTCCCGGCAGGCCGACGTGATCCTCCCGGCGGCCGCCTTCGCTGAGCAGGACGGCACCACCACCAACCTCGAGGGGCGGGTCAGCCTGGTCCGCCAGAAGGTGACCGCCCCCGGCACCGCCCGGCCCGACTGGAGCATCGCGGTCGAGCTGGCCGATCGCCTGGGGGTCGACCTCGGCTTCGACTCGGTGGAGTCGGTGTGGGCGGAGCTCGAGCGTCTCTCGCCGGTCCATGCCGGCATCACCGCCGCTCGCCTGGGCGCGATCGAGGCCCTCGACGGCATCGTCGCCCGGTTCGACCCGGCCGCCGGCACCACCGATCGCCCGAGGCCGATGGTGCGGGCGGCCGCCACGACCGCGCCCACCGTGCCGCCGGTCGACGCCTACGCGCTGCGCCTGGTCTCCGGGCGCCAGCTCTACGACGCCGGCGTGGCGGTGGCCCACTCGCCTCATCTCCGAGGGTTGGCCACCGGCACGACCTTGCGGCTCCACCCCCACGACCTCGACGGCCTGGGCGTCGCCCCCGGGGCCGAGGTCCGGGTGACCAGCCGCCGAGCGTCACTCGTGCTGGTGGCCGACGCCGATCCCGGGGTGCCCCGGGGCGTCGCCGCGCTGAGCTTCAACCAGCCCGGCCCGGGCGCCGCCGACCTGCTCGACGTCTCCTCCCCGGTGACCGACGTCTTGGTGGAGAACCCATGACCGGCGACCCGCTGTTCGTCGACGGGCTCTCGTGGGCGGTCCTGGCCGTGGTCGTGGTCAAGGTGCTCCTCGCCTTCACCATCGTGCTGGTCGGCGTCATCTTCATGATCTGGTTCGAGCGCAAGGTCATCGCCGACATGCAGAACCGCATCGGGCCCAACCGGGCGGGTCCGTGGGGTCTGCTCCAGACCCTGGCCGACGGCATCAAGCTCATCTTCAAGGAGGACCTGCGCCCCCAGCGCTCCGACCCCCTCGTCTACCGGCTGGCCCCCTACCTGTCGGTGGCCCCCGCCTTCCTCACGTTCTGCGTGGTCCCGATCGGCGGCGTGTTCGCCGACGGCCAGGACGGCAGCGTCACCCTGTTCGGGCACACGACCTACCTGCAGGTGGCCGACCCCCCGATCGGGGTGCTGTTCGTGCTGGCCATGTCGTCGGTGGCCGTCTACGGGATCATGCTGGCGGGCTGGTCGTCGGGGTCGAAGTACCCGCTGTTGGGCTCGGTGCGGGCCACCGCCCAGATGGTCAGCTACGAGGCTGCCCTCGGCCTGTCGGTGGCGGCGGTGGTGCTGCTCACGGGCTCGCTCTCGACCCACGCCATCGTCGCCTCCCAGGCCGGGTCGAGCACCTGGGCCATCGGCGACATCGCCGACTGGCTCACCGGGTGGAACGTCCTGCGGGCCGGGGTCGTCCCGTTCGTGGTCTTCTGCATCGCCGCCACCGCCGAGCTCAACCGGCCGCCCTTCGACCTGGTCGAGGCCGAGCAGGAGCTGGTCGGCGGGTTCAACACCGAGTACTCCTCCATCCGCTTCGGCATGTTCTACCTGGCCGAGTTCATGAGCACGATCACCCTGTCGGCGGTCATTGTCACCTTGTTCCTGGGGGGCCCGGCCGGCCCGCTGCTCTTCGGGCCCGACTGGATCTGGCCCCTGCTGTGGTTCACCGCCAAGGTGCTGATGTTCCTGTTCACCTTCGTCTGGCTCCGGGCCACCCTCCCCCGCTTCCGTTACGACCAGCTCATGGACTTGGGCTGGAAGGGCCTCATCCCTCTCTCACTGGGCTGGCTACTGCTCCTGGGTGGACTGCAGGTCGGGCGCGACCACCAGTGGGGTCAGGCCGACTTCCTGCTGGCGGCCGCCGGCGCCGGGGTCACCCTCTCCCTGGCCTGGTCGGCCATCGGCCTGGCCTCCAAGGTGGCCGCCACCCGTCGGGCCGAAGGGGCCGAGGTGGCGCACTGATGGGCTACTTCGGCGGGTTCCGGATCACCTTCCGCCAGATCTTCGGACGGCGGATTACCCAGCCCTACCCGGCCGTCAAGACCGAGAAGCACGAGCGCAATCACGGGCGCCACGTCCTCAACCGTTACGAGGACGGGATGGAGAAGTGCATCGGCTGCGAACTGTGCGCGGGTGTGTGCCCGGCCCGCTGCATCTACGTGCGGGGGGCCGACAACCCGCCTGACGCACCGGTGTCGCCGGGCGAGCGCTTCGGCTTCGTCTACGAGATCAACTACTTGCGCTGCATCCACTGCGACCTCTGCGTCGAGGCCTGCCCCACCGAGGCCATCACCGAGTCGAAGCTCTTCGAGTTCTCGTTCACCGACCGGTCCCAGGCCATCTACACCAAGGCGGAGCTGGTGGTCGACGACGAGGGCCAGCCCCGCCGGCTGGCCTGGGAGGACTGGCGCGACGGAGAAGACCTCCTGACCTCGGGGTGGATGCGGGCCACCGCGCCCAGCGGGGCTGCCGATCGGGAGGGGAAGGCCGCCTGGTCGGCCGAGCTCGGTCATGGCGTGCGCGCTCCCGAGCCCGGCCAGCCCGAGCGGGACGGCCGCTGATGGAGCTCGCCGTGTTCGTCGTGGCCGCGGCCATGGTGCTGGCCGGGGCGGTCGGCGTCGTCGTCAGCCGGAGCCCGGTGCACAGCGCCCTCATGCTGGTGCTGACCCTCTTCGGCGTGGCCGTGCTCTTCGTGCAGCAGCAGGCCGACTTCCTGGCCGCCGTCCAGGTGATCGTCTACGCCGGCGCCATCGTGGTGCTCTTCCTGTTCGTGATCATGCTTCTCGGGGTGGAGCGGGCCGACAGCCTGGCGCGTGAGCCCCTCACCGGGCAGCGGCCGGTGGCGCTGGCGGCCATGGCCGCGGTGGTCGGCGCGGTGCTGGTCGGCATCGACGCCTTTCGTACCAGCGGCGGGGAGCGCTCGGTCAGCGGTGCCCTCAGCGGCGAGGGCTCCAACATCGAGAAGCTCGCCCGGGCCACGTTCACCGGGCAGCTCTTTGCTTTCGAGGCGACCTCGGCCCTGCTCGTGATCGCGGTGGTGGGCGCGGTGGTGCTCGCCCGGCGCGAGCAGCCGCCGGGCGACGCCCCCGTCGCCGACCAGCCGGACTCCCGCGAGCCGGCACCGGCCGAAGGTGGGCCCCGGTGACGGTCACCGACACCTGGTACCTGGTGCTGGCCGCCCTCCTCTTCGGGATCGGTGGCGTCGGCGTCCTGGTCCGCCGCAATCCCCTGGTGATGTTCATGTGCATCGAGCTGATGCTCAACGCGGTCAACCTCACCTTCGTCACCTTCTCCCGGTCACTCGACGATGTCGGCGGACAGGTGGCGGTCTTCTTCGTACTGGTGGTGGCGGCCGCCGAGGTCGTGGTCGGGCTCGGCATCATCGTCGCCATCCTCCGGCGCCAGCCCGGCACCACCGCCGACGACCTCACGTCACTGGCCGGGTGAGCCTCGACCCATGCTGAGCGCTGTTTGGTTGATCCCCGCGCTGCCGCTGTGCGGCGCGCTCGTCCTGGCGGTCCTCGGCCGACGCCTGGGCGAGCCGGCGTCCGGGTGGGTGGCCTCGGCCTTCAGCGCCGGTGCCTTCGTAGCGGGTGTCGTCACCTTCGCCGGGCTCCTGGGGCGCGACGCCGAGGAGCGCCAGTTCGTCTTCCACCTCTTCACCTGGCTGCGGGCCGGCAGCTTCGTGGTTGACCTCGGGTTCCTGGTCGATCCGCTGTCGATCACCATGGTGCTCTTCGTCACCTTCGTGGGAACGCTGATCCACCTGTACTCGATCGGCTACATGCACGGCGACGCCCGGTACCCGGCGTTCTTCCTCTACCTGAACCTGTTCGTGGCCTCGATGCTGCTGCTGGTCCTGGGCGACAACCTGGTGGTGACCTTCCTCGGCTGGGAGGGCGTCGGGGCCTGCTCCTACTTGCTGATCTCGTTCTGGTTCGAGCGGGACTCGGCCGCCACCGCCGGCAAGAAGGCCTTCGTGACCAACCGGATCGGCGACTGGGGGTTCATGGTCGCCATGTTCCTCCTCTTCGCCACGCTCGGGACCCTCACCTACGTGGGGGGCCCGGGCGGCGGACTCCTGGCCGCCAGCGAGGAGCTGACCAAGACGACGGCCACCGCGGTGGCCCTGCTGCTGTTCGTGGCCGCCGCCGGTAAGTCGGCCCAGTTCCCTCTCTACGTGTGGCTCCCCGATGCCATGGAGGGGCCGACGCCGGTGTCGGCGTTGATCCACGCCGCCACCATGGTCACCTCCGGCGTCTATCTCCTGGCGCGCATGAACCCGGTGCTGGGGCTCGCGCCCGGTGCCGCCGACCTGATCGCGGTCGTCGGGGCGTTCACTGCGCTGTTCGCCGCCACCTGCGCGGTCGCCCAGCGAGACATCAAGAAGGTGCTGGCGTACTCCACCGTCTCCCAGCTCGGCTACATGTTCCTGGCCGTCGGCTCCGGGGCCTACGTGGCTGCCATCTTCCACATGGTCGGCCACGCCTTCTTCAAGGCCCTCCTGTTCCTCGGGGCCGGCTCGGTCATCCACGGCCTCCACGGCGAGCAGGACATGCGGCGGATGGGAGCGCTGCGGGCCCTGCTGCCGATGACGTCGGGGACCTTCATCGTCGGGTGGCTGGCCATCGCCGGCGTACCGCCCTTCGCCGGGTTCTTCTCGAAGGACGAGATCCTGGCCGCGGCCTGGCAGACCAGCCCGGCCCTGTGGGTCGTCGGGCTGGTGACCGCCCTCCTGACCGCGTACTACATGTCCCGCCAGGTGTACCTGGTGTTCTTCGGTCAGCCTCGTTGGGCGGATGCCGACCCCGACCCGGCAGCACCCGCGACCGGGGGGCACGCTCGACCGCACGAGTCACCGCGGGTGATGCTGATCCCCCTTGTCGTGCTGGCCGGGCTCTCGGTGGCGGGCGGCGCCCTCAACCTCCCCGGGGTCCACACCCTGGGGCACTTCCTCGAGCCGGTCTTCGGCGAGAACGAGCTACACCTCACGCTCAGCGGCGCCACCCAGGTGGCGCTCGGCGCGGTCGCGGTCCTGGCCGCGCTGGTCGGCATCGTGGTGGCCCGGCGGCTCTACCTCCTCGACCGCGGCGCGGCCCGCACGGGCGAGAGCCCGGCGGTCGAGCCGGCGCTGCTGGCCCGGGCGTGGGGGGTCGATGCCGGCATGGCCGCGGTCGTCGGTGACGGGGGCCGGCGCCTGGCCGAGGTGACCGCGGGCTTCGACCGGGCGGTGGTGGACGGCGCGGTCCGAGGCACCGCCCGCAGCGTGCGCGAGATCGGCGACCGGTTGCGGATCGTGCAGCCCGGCCTGGTCCGGCGCTACGCCCTGGGCGTGGCCGGTGGCGCGGTCCTGCTGCTGGCCCTGGTGGCACTCGGGACGGCTGCCTGATGCTCAGCGCCCTGGTGATCGTCCCGGCCGTGGCCGCGGTGCTGGTGGCACTGGTCCCGGCCCGCCACGCCCCGCTGGCCCGATGGCTGGGGGTGGCGGCGGCGACCGGGGTCGGTGTGCTCTCGGTCGGACTGCTCTGGCCCTTCGAGGTCGGCGACCCCGGCTTCCAGCTGGTGGTCGATCGGAGCTGGATCGCGGAGCTCGGGGTCTCCTGGCACCTCGGGGTCGACGGCATCTCGCTGTTCCTCGTCCTACTCACGGGCGTGCTCTTCCCGCTGGTGATGGCGGGCGTCTCGCCCCACGCCGAGGCCGCCCACCACGACGCCCGGGCCTACACCGCCTGGCTGCTGGTGCTCGAGGCCGGGTGCATGGGTGCCTTCCTAGCCCTCGACCTGTTCGTGTTCTTCGTCATGTTCGAGGTCGTCCTGGTCCCGATGTACTTCCTCATCGGGGGCTGGGGCTACGGCGAGAGCTCGAAGGCGGCGACCAAGTTCTTCCTCTTCACCATGGCTGGCTCGGCGTTCCTGCTGGTCGGAGTGCTGGCGGTGGCCTTCCTCAACCAGCGGGCCACGGGCACGTTGACCTTCGACCTGGTGACGCTGGCCGAGCACCAGGAGCTGGCCACCGGCACCGGGCGGTGGCTGTTCCTGGCCTTCGCCGCCGCCTTCGCGGTGAAGACGCCCATCTTCCCGCTGCACACCTGGCTGCCCGACGCCCACACCCAGGCGCCGACGGCCGGCTCGGTGATCCTGGCCGGGGTGATGCTCAAGCTCGGCACCTACGGGTTCCTTCGCTTCGCCATCTACCTCTTCCCCGAGGCCGCCGCCTACTTCGCGCCGCTGCTGGTCACCCTGGGGGTCATCGGCATCGTGTACGCCGCGGTGGTCGCCGCCGTGCAGCCCGACCTCAAGCGACTCATCGCCTACTCGTCGGTCGCCCACCTCGGCTTCATCGTCCTCGGGCTCTTCGCCTTCACCCGCCAGAGCCTGACCGGCAGCGTGGTCCAGATGGTCAGCCACGGGGTGTCGACCGGTGCTCTCTTCCTCCTGGTGGGGATGATCTACGAACGCCGCCACACCCGGGAGGTCGCCAAGCTCGGCGGCCTCCAGAAGAGCGCCCCGGTGCTGGCCGCCACCTTCACGATCGTCATGTTCTCGTCCATCGGCCTCCCGGGCCTGAACGGCTTTGTCGGCGAGTTCCTCATCCTGCTCGGCAGCTTCGAGACCCGACGCTGGTGGGTGGTCGTGGCCACCACCGGGGTCATCCTGGCCGCCGTCTACCTGCTGTGGGCCTACCAGCGGGTGTTCCACGGGACGCCCGAGGGCGAGAACGCGCGGATGCCCGACCTGACCCTGCGCGAGGGTCTGGTGCTCGTCCCGCTGCTCGCCGCCATCGTCTTCATGGGCGTGTACCCCCGGCCCGTCCTCGACCGGGTGCAGCCCGCGGTCGACCGCCTCGTACGCCACATCGACGACCGGTCGTCGTTCGACGAGCCCGAGCCCGAGCCCGCGCCCGCGGCCTCGACCGAGGTCGAGCGGTGACCGGGCCCATCGACGTTCCCGCGGTCGATTGGGCAGGCCTGCTCCCGATCACCTCGCTGGTGGTCGGGGCGGTGCTGGCCCTGCTGGCGGCGGCAATGGTGCCGGGCCGGCTGGTCGAGCGGGTGGCTCCGGCGTTCACGCTGTCCGTCGCCCTGGTGTCGATGGGGGGGTCGGTGGCGCTCTGGCAGCGGCTGGGCGACGACGCCCCGTTCGCCACCATCGGCGGGGCGGTGGCGGTCGATCGCTTCGGGGCGTTCGTGGCCCTGGCCGTCGCCGCCGCCATCGTGCTCAGCACGCTTCTCGCTCCCGGGTGGCTCCGTCCCCGGGGCCACTCCGGGGTCGAGCTGTACGTACTCCTGCTGCTGTCCGGCGCCGGCGGGGTGGTGTTGGCGATGGCCAACGACCTCGTCGTGCTCTTCCTCGGCCTGGAGATCCTCTCCATCTCGCTGTACGTGCTCGCCGGCTACGACGTCGCTCGGCGCGGCGCCCGGGAGGCGGCGCTCAAGTACTTCGTGCTCGGCGGCTTCTCCTCGGCCTTCCTTCTCTACGGCATCGCCCTGCTCTACGGCGCCACCGGGACGACCAACCTGGGCCGGATGGGCGACTTCCTGGCCGGAAACCTGCCCCGCCAGCAGGGGCTGCTCCTGGCGGGCCTGGCCCTGCTGATGGTCGGGCTGGCCTTCAAGGTGGCGGCTGTGCCGTTCCACAACTGGGCTCCCGACGTGTACCAGGGCTCGCCCCCTCCGGTCACCGCCTTCATGGCCTCGGCGGCCAAGGCGGCTGGGTTCGCCGGCATTCTCCGACTGCTGGTCACCACCTTCGCCCCCCTCCAGGTCGACTGGCGACCCGTCGTCTGGGTGCTGGCGCTGGCCAGCCTGGTGCTGGGCTCGGTGCTGGCCATCGTGCAGGACGACGTCCGGCGGATGCTGGCCTACAGCTCGATCGGCCACGTCGGCTTCATCCTGCTCGGCGTCTACGCCGGCAGTGCCCGGGGGGTGGGTGGCTCGCTGTTCTACCTGGCGGCCTACACCTTCATGGTGGTGGGCAGCTTCGGCGTGGTGACGGTGCTGTCGACCCCGGGGGGCGACGACGACCGCCACCCGCTGTCGACCTACCGCGGCCTGGCCGCCCGCCGGCCACTCCTCGCCGGCGCGTTCACGATCCTGCTGCTGGCCCAAGCCGGGGTGCCCTTCACCTCCGGCTTCGTCGCCAAGTTCGTGGTGATCGGGGCGGCGGTCGAGGAGGGCACCTACGTGCTGGCCGTGGTGGCCATGCTGACCTCGGTCATCTCGGCCTCGATGTACCTGCGGATCGTCCTGACCATGTACCTGGTCGATCCCGACCCTCGGGCCGCCCGCATCGCCGTGCCGGCCGGCGCCGCCGTCTGCCTGGCTCTGGCGGTGGGCGTCACCGTCCTCGCCGGGTTCGTCCCCTCGGCCGCCCTCGACGCCGCCCGGGATGCGATGCCGGTGCTGCTCGGCAGCCCCTGACGACCCGATCGAGGGGGGTTTTCGGCATCTTGGGCCCGTGTGAAGGGGATCACTAGGCTGCCGCCGGCATGTCGGACTTCCTCCGCTCGTACCTGACCGTCGCCATCTTCGGCGGGGCGGCCGTCGCCCTGGTGGCGATCTCGCTGGGTCTGGCTCGGGTCTTGCGGCCGAACCGGCCTTCGGCCCAGAAGCTCCTCAACTACGAGAGCGGCGTCGATCCGGTCGGCTCCGGCTACAGCCAGGACCAGGTCCGCTACTACCTCTTCGCCCTCCTGTTCGTCATGTTCGACGTCGAGGCGCTGTTCATCTTCCCGTGGGCCGTCCGCCTCGAGGTCTACGGGCTGTTCGGGCTCGTCGAGATGGCGATCTTCATCTTCATCCTCACCCTGGGCCTGGTCTACGCCTGGCGCAAGGGTGTCCTGCGGTGGGCGTGAGATGGGCCTCGTCGAGTCGGGGAAGATCCCCAAGCCACTCACCCACCTGCTGAACCTCTCCCGGAAGTACTCGCTCTGGGTGTACCAGTGGGGACTCGCCTGCTGTGCCATCGAGATGGGGGCGGCCTTCGGCTCGCCCCGCTACGACGTGATGCGCCTGGGGGTGATCCCGTTGCCGGCCAGCCCCCGCCAGGCCGACCTGGTGGTCATCTCGGGCACCGTCACCGACAAGATGGCCCCCGCCATTCGACGGCTCTACGAGCAGATGCCCGACCCCAAGTACGTCATCTCGATGGGCAGCTGCGCCAACTGCGGGGGTCCCTACTGGGACTCGTACTCGGTGACCAAAGGCGTCGACCAGATCATCCCCGTCGATGTGTACGTCCCCGGGTGCCCCCCTCGGCCCGAGGCCCTCCTGGAGGGGATCGTCCTGCTCCAGCAGCGCATCGGGAGCGAGGACATGGCGGCCCGTTGGCGGGGCGACGGCGATTCGGCCGAGCGCTGGAGAGGCGGACCCGTTGTCGTCGACTGAGCCACCGGACGCCACCGGGGACGTCGTGGAGGCCGAGGTGGCCCTCGACGTCGATCGCGACGCGCTGGTGCTGGGCCTGCGGGACGAGCTCGGCGATGCCGTGCTCGATGCGGTCGTGGTCGCCGGGGTCGACGTCTGGGTGCGGGTCGACCGCCGGGCGTGGGTGCAGGCCGCCGAGGCCTGCCGTGACCGCCTGGGCCTGCGCTACTTCTGTTTCCTGTCCGCCATCGACTGGCTGCCGTCGCCCTTCGGCCGGGCCGAGGGCCAGGGTGTCGACCTCAGTCGGTTGGCCGGAGCCGAGACGGTGCCGATGGAGCAGGGCGCCGTCGAGACGGTGCCGATGGAGCAGGGCGTGGCGGGGGGCGAGACCCGATTCCAGCTGCTGGCTCGGTTGAGCTCGCCGACCACGCAGCTCGGGCTCACCCTGAAGGCCGACGTTCCCGACGACGATCTCCGGGTGGACACCTGGAGTGGGGTGTACGCCGGCGCCGACTGGCACGAGCGGGAGACGGCCGAGATGTACGGCATCGAGTTCGTCGGCCACCCCCATCCGGCGCACATCTACCTTCCCGGCGACTTCGAGGGGTACCCCCTGCGCAAGGACTTCCCGCTGGTGGCCCGGCTGGTCAAGCCCTGGCCCGGCATCGTCGACGTCGAGGCCATGCCCGGCGAGCCGGTGGAAGAGGTGGCCGACGTGGCTGCCGACGGCACCGAGGCATCGGCATGAGCACCGAGGCATCGGCATGAGCACCGTGTCCGAGCGGCAGCAGCAGGCCTACGTGGCCGGGGTGGCGGCCGACGCCCGCATCAACGTCGAGCTCGAGACCGAGGGCATGACCCTGAACCTCGGGCCCCAGCACCCGGCGACCCACGGCACGCTGCGGATCGTCGTGCGCCTCGAGGGCGAGCAGGTGGTCGAGGCCGAGCCGGTGATGGGCTACATGCACCGGGGCTACGAGAAGCTGGTCGAGGTCCGCAGCTACCCGCAGATCAACACCCTGGTCAACCGCATCGACTGGCTGGGGAGCTTCGCCAATGAGGTCCCCTTCATCCTCGCCGCCGAGCGATTGATGGATGTCGAAGCGCCCCCTCGGGCCCAGTGGATCCGGACCCTGTTCTTCGAGCTGTCGCGCATCGCCAACCTGTCGCTGTTCCTCGGCGACCTCGGCGTCCAACTCGGTGCCATCACTCCCGTCTTCTACGCGTTCCGCGATCGCGAGCACGTGCTGAACCTCATCGAGAGCGCCACCGGCGGTCGGTTCCACCCCAACTTCGACCGCATCGGTGGCCTCAAGGAAGACCTCCCCCGGGGCTTCGTTGACGAGGCCCGGGCGGCCATGGGCAAGCTCCGCGACTTCTGCGACGAGCTCGAGACCCTCCTGTTCGGCAACGAGATCTTCGAGCGTCGGACCCGGGGCATCGGCGTGATCCCGGCCGAGGTGGCGCTCGGGTACGGGCTCTCGGGGGCCAACCTGCGGGCCTCCGGGGTCGACTGGGATCTCCGTCGCGACCAGCCCAGTCCGCTGGCCTGGAGCGAGATCGACTGGAAGGTCTGGACCCACCCCGACGGCGACAGCTTCGCCCGGTGCTGGGTCCGTCTCCAGGAGACCCGGGAGGCCACCTTCATGGTCGAGCAGCTCCTCGACGGGCTGCCCTCGGGGCCGATCATGGCCAAGGTGCCCCGCATCGTGAAGGTGCCGACCGGCGAAGCCTGGGTGTCGACCGAGAACCCTCTCGGCGAGATGGGCTACTACGTCGTCAGCAAGGGCGACACGGGCCCGTTCCGGGTCAAGATCCGGTCGGCCAGCTTCAACAACATCTCCGTGCTGCCGTGGGTCCTGCGCGGGGTGTACGTCGCCGACGTCATCACCATCATCTCGTCGATGTACTTCATCCTGGGGGACGTCGACCGGTGATCGCTGCCCTCGACATCCCGTACTGGGCCCAGACCGCGATCAAGGTCGCGGTCGCCCTCGGCCTGGTCTCGGGCTCGGCGTTCATCTTCGCTTACGTCTTCCTGTACAAGATCATGTCCCACATGCAGAGCCGGCTCGGCCCGATGGAGGCCGGCCCTCACGGCATCCTCCAGCTCCTGGCCGATGGGGTGAAGTTCCTCCAGAAGGAGGACCTGGTTCCCGAGCGGGCCGACCGCTTCGTGTTCGCCGCCGCGCCGGTGGTGGTGATGATCTCCACGGTGCTGCTCTACGTGGTCATCCCGGCCTCGCCGACGCTGGTCGGCGCCGACCTGGGTGCCGGGGTCTTCTACGCCCTGGCCGCGTCGTCGCTGTCGGTCATCGGCATCCTCATGGCCGGGTGGGCGTCGGCCAACAAGTACTCCCTCATCGGTGGGCTGCGGGCTGCGGGTCAGCTCATCGCCTACGAACTGCCGCTGCTGCTGGCCGTAGTCGGCGTGGTCATCCAGGCCGGCACCCTCAGCCTGTCGGGCATCGTGGCGGCCCAGGCCGACGGTGAGATCTTCGGCCTCGGGGCCTTTGGCCAGCCCTTCGTGCTCACCCAGCTGGTGGGCTTCGCCATCTTCCTGGTGGCCTCCCAGGCCGAGCTCACCCAGGCGCCCTTCGACATGCCGATCGCCGAGTCCGAGCTGGTCGCCGGCTACATGACCGAGTACTCGGGCTTCCGCTTCCTCGTCTTCTACATCAGCGAGCTGGCCACCACCTTCGCCTTCGCCGCCCTGGGCGCCACCCTGTTCCTCGGTGGCTGGTGGTTCCCAGGGCTGGACACCAGCGGCGGGCTGCTCTCCAACCTGGTCGGCCCGGCCGTGCTGTTCGCCAAGATCATGGTCGTGGCCTTCGTCATCTTCTGGGTGCGCTTCAGCTACCCGCGCCTGCGCGAAGACCAGCTCCAGACCTTTGCCTGGAAGGTGCTCATCCCCCTGTCGCTCGCCAACATCATGGTGACGGCCGTGCTGAAGGTGGCGCTCTGATGGCCCAGCTCCCTGGTCTGATCAAGGGTCTGGGGGTGACCTTCCGGACGATGCTGAAGCCGGCGGTCACCATCCCGTACCCCCATTACAAGGAGACACCGGCGCCTCGGGCCCGGGGGGTCATCGCCCTCAAGGAGGAGAACTGCACCGTCTGCATGCTGTGCGCCCGCAGCTGCCCCGACTGGTGCATCTACATCGAGGGACACAAGACCAAGGCACCGCCCCGGCGGGCCGGGGGCAAGCCCCGCACGGTGTCGCTGCTCGACCGCTTCGACATCGACTACTCGCTCTGCATGTACTGCGGGATCTGCGTCGAGGTGTGCCCGTTCGACGCGCTGTTCTGGAGCCCCGAGTACGAGTACAGCGAGCCGCGCATCGCCGAGCTCCTCCACGACAAGGACCGTCTTGGCCAGTGGATGGAGACGGTGCCCGAGCCGCCGGCGCTCGAGGCCGGGGCCGAGGTCAAGGGTCGGGGGAAGGCCTGAGTGGTCGCCCAGAACGCCTTCTTCGGCTTCTTCGCCGCCGTCGCCGTGGTGAGCGCGATCCGGGTGGTGACGACCCGCAACGTCGTGCACGCCGCGCTGTACCTCGTCCTCGTGCTCGGCTCTGTGGGCGCCACCTACCTGCTGCTGGCGGCCGAGTTCGTGGCCGTCGTCCAGCTGCTGGTCTACATCGGCGCCATCGTGGTGCTGTTCCTGTTCGGGGTCATGCTCACCCGGGCCCAGATCGGTCCCGAACTCGACCTCGACAATGGCCAACGGGGGATCGCGGCCCTGGTGGCGCTGGGCCTCGGGGGGCTGCTGACCTACGCCCTGATCGATGCCTTCCGCGACCAGGAGCTCCCGGGCCTGTCCGACGCGGACGTGGCCGCCCGCTCCGCGGGTGACGTCGCCGACTCGATCTTCTCGACCTATCTGATCCCCTTCGAAGTGGTCTCGGTCCTCCTGCTGGCCGCACTCGTCGGGGCGATCGTGCTCGCCCGGCGGGACTGAGGAGCCGACGATGCTGGTCAACCAGTTCCTGCTGCTCGGAGCCGCCCTCTTCTGCATCGGCGTCTACGGGGTGTTGGCCCGGCGCAACGGGGTCCTCGTGCTCATGTCCATCGAGCTCATCTTGAACTCGGTCAACATCAACCTGGTGGCGCTGGGCTCGCTGCACGGGGGCGACGCGGCCATCGCCGGCCAGGTGTTCGCCCTGTTCGTGATCACCATCGCCGCGGCCGAGGTGGGCGTGGGTCTCGCCATCGTCCTGCTCATCTACCGCAACCGCCGCGACGTCGACCTCGACGAGATCAACCTGATGAAGGGCTGACGTGCTCGATCACATCTGGGTCATCCCGCTGGTCTCGTTCTCGTCGTTCTGGGCGATCCTCCTGCTCGGCAAGCGCCTTCCCCGCGGCGGTTCCGAGATCGGGGTGGCCGCCCTCGGCCTGTGCCTGGTCCTCAGCACCGTGGCGACGGTCCAGTGGGCCGACCGTGAGCCGGTCGAGAGCACGGCCGCATCGTTGTCCCACGCCACCGGCGCCGAACCCGAGGCGAGCACCACCGACGAGGAGCACGCGACCGACGAAGAGGGTGCGGCCGCCACCGACGAGGAGCACGCGACCGGCGCCGACGAGGAGCACGGGGCCGAGGAGGAGCACGAGCCCATCCGCCAGAGCGTCGAGCACGAGTACACCTGGTTCCGCTCGGGCGGCGTCGACATCTCGCTCGGCACCCACGTCGACGGTGTCGCCGTCGTACTGCTGTTTGTGGTCAGCCTCATCTCGTTCCTGGTGCACGTCTTTTCCACCAACTACATGGAGGGCGACGTGCGCTTCACGCACTTCTTCGCCTTCCTCTCGCTCTTCACCACCGGCATGTTCGTGCTGGTGGTGTCGAGCACCACCCTCCAGATGCTCTTCGGGTGGGAGCTGATGGGCCTGTGCAGCTTCGCCCTCATCGGCCACTGGTGGGAGGAGAAGCCGAACGCCGACGCCGCCCTCAAGGCGTTCCTCACCACCCGCACCGGCGACGTCGGCCTCCTGGTCGGCATCTCCATCCTGTACTTCCTGGCTGGCGGCACCTTCAACGTGGCCGAGATCAACCAGCAGGCCCTGGCCGGGTCGATGCCCAGTACCGCGCTGCTCATGGCGGCCATCGCCCTGTTCGTGGCGGTCATCGGCAAGTCGGCGCAGTTCCCGCTCCACACCTGGCTGCCCGACGCCATGGCCGGGCCCACGCCGGTTTCGGCCCTCATCCACGCGGCGACGATGGTGGTGGCCGGCGTCTATCTGGTCATCCGCCTCTACGGCGTGTTCTGGCAGGCCTTCGACATCGGCGGTGGCGGCGTCAACCCCATCGCCGTCATCGGCGGGTTCACCATCGTGATGGCCGCCGCCCTGGCCTTCGTGCAGGACGACATCAAGAAGGTGCTGGCCTACTCGACGATCAGCCAGCTGGGCTACATGGTGATGGCCCTGGGGGTCGGGGCCTGGACGGCGGCCCTCTTCCACCTCTTCACCCACGCCTTCTTCAAGGCCCTGCTCTTCCTGGGCTCGGGCTCGGTCAGCCACGCGGTGCACTCCTTCGACATGCGCAAGGAGATGGGCGGGCTGCGCCGGTTCATGCCCACCACCTTCGCCACCTTCGTCATCGGGTCGATGGCGCTGTCGGGCCTGTTTCCGCTCGCCGGGTTCTGGTCGAAGGACGAGATCCTCCTCGGGGCCGGTGAGAACGGCTACGAGCTGTTCATGTACGTCGGTCTGGCCGGCGCCTTCATGACCACCCTGTACATGACCCGCTGCGTCTACCTCACCTTCTTCGGCACCTACCGGGGTCATGGTCACCCCCACGAGTCGCCCTGGCCGATCACCGGGCCCCTGATCGTGCTGGCCGGTTTCTCGATCGGGGCCGGGCTGCTCAACGCCCCTGGCCTCTTCGGTGGCGAGTGGTTCGGCCACCTAGTGGAGAACGAGGTGTACGGGCTGGCGGGCGTCGCCCACCACGACTTCTCGGTGCCCGACGCCGTCATCTCGACGGTGGTGGTGCTGGCAGCCTTCGGCCTCGGCTACCTGCTGTTCTTCCGCCAGCGCCTTCCTCAGGGTCTGACCCAGCGCAGTCCGGCGGCCCGGGCCGGGTACCAGTTCCTGGTCAACCGGTACTACCTGGATCGCCTCTACACCGACGTGATCGTCGGCGGGACCAAGACCTGGGTCGCGGCGGGCGCCTACTGGTGGAACCAGCACGTCCTCGACGGCGTCGTCAACGGCGTGGGTCGGGTGTCACGCCTGGTCGGCGAGTTCACCTACCGCTACGTCGACCAGGACGTGGTCGACGGCGTCGTCAACGGCTCGGGGGTCACCGCCAGCGGTTCGGGCGGGCTGTTGCGCCGGGCCCAGACCGGGCGCGTCCAGCAGTACGGCGCCGTCCTCTTCTTCTCGGCCGCGCTGCTGACGCTCGGCCTCGTCATCTTCACCACGTAGGAGTCCGGAAGAACCATGCAGACACTCGACGACTGGGCCCTGAGCGCGGGGGTGTTCCTCCCCGTGGTGGGCATGCTGGTCATGGCCTTGGTGCCGAGCAGCCGGGAGATGACCCACAAGGTCATCGCCTTGGTCACCACGTCGGCCACCCTGGCCGTGGGCGTGTTCATCGCCGCCCGCTTCGACTACGGCACCGGTCAGCTGCAGCTGACGGTCGACGAGTCGTGGATCCCGGTCATCAACAGCCGCTACCTGATCGGCATCGACGGCATCTCGCTGCCGCTGCTGCTGCTGTCGATGTTCGTCACCGTGCTGGTGGTCATCTACTCGTGGGACCACTTCCCCGAGCCTCGGAACCCCAAGGCCTTCCTCCTGCTCATGCTGGTGCTCGAGGTGGGGATGAACGGCACCTTCGTGGCCCAGGACCTCATCCTGTTCTTCGTGTTCTTCGAGGTCGTACTGCTGCCGATGTACTTCATGATCGGCGTCTGGGGCGGCGACAACCGGCAGTACGCGGCGATCAAGTTCTTCCTGTTCACGCTGTTCGGCTCGGCGCTCATGATCCTCGGGTTCCTCGCCCTCTACTTCAAGGGCGGGCAGACCTTCGCCATCCCCGAGCTCATCGCGGTGGCCTCGGACAACATCCCGCACGACACCCAGTTGTGGATCTTCGCCGGGTTGTTCATGGGCTTCGCCATCAAGGTCCCGATGTTCCCGTTCCACACCTGGCTGCCCGACGCCCACACCGAGGCGCCGACCCAGGGCTCGGTGCTGCTGGCCGCGATCCTGCTGAAGCTCGGTACCTACGGCTTCGTGCGGATCGCCATCCCGATCCTCCCCGACGCGGCCAGGACGTGGGCTCCCTGGATCGGCCTCCTGGCCGTCATCGGCATCATCTACGGGGCGCTGTGCTGCCTGGCCCAGACCGACATGAAGCGCCTCATCGCCTTCTCGTCGGTGGCCCACATGGGCTTCGTCATGCTGGGCATCGCCACGCTGACCGACCTCGGCATCAACGCCGCCATCTTCGGCATGGTCGCCCACGGGCTCATCACCGGGATGCTCTTCTTCGTCGCCGGCTCGATCAAGGATCGGCTCCACACCCTGCAGATCTCCCGGATGGGCGGGCTCCTGCTCACGGCCCCCCGCATGGGGTGGATCCTCGGCTTCTGCGCCATGGCCTCGCTCGGCCTGCCCGGCCTGGCCGGCTTCTGGGGCGAGTTCCCGGCGATCCTGTCGGCCTACAGCCCGGCCGACGGGCTCTCCGAAGAGGTCTTCCGGGTCTACATGGTGGTGGCTGCCATCGGCACCGTGCTGGCCGCCGGCTACCTCCTGTGGCTCTTCGGTCGGGTGGCCTTCGGTCGTCCCCGCGACGAGGAGCTGGCCACCCACATGACCGACATGCACGGGCCCGAGTACCTGGCCTGGGCCCCGATGCTGGTGGCCATCGTGGTGCTGGGGATCTTCCCCGGCCTGCTCTTCGGCATCACCGACGAGGCCGTCGGGGTCGTCGTCGCGGCCGTGGGGCGCTGAGCGCCATGGCCTTCGTCGCGCCCCACATCGACTACCACGGGCTGGCGCCCGAGCTGCTGCTGGCCGGTGTGCTGGCCCTGGTGCTGGTGGTCGACCTGGTGTGGGAGGAGCGGGCCCGACGCTGGCTGCCCACCCTCAGCGGGATCGGGCTGCTGGTGGCGCTGGTCCCGGTGCTCACCCTGGCCCGCGACGGGGCCGACCGGGTGCTCTTCGGCGGGGCCTACGCGGTCGACGACTTCTCCCTGGTGGCCAAGGCCCTGTTCCTGCTGGCCGGCTACGTGATCGTCCTGCTCTCGACCGACTACGTCGGCGAGGGTGACTTCTACGAGGGCGAGTACTACGTGCTCCTGCTCTCGTCGCTGCTCGGCATGGTGGTCATGGCCTCGGCCCGCGACCTGCTCTCGATCTTCGTCGCCCTCGAGCTGCTGTCCATCCCCGCCTATCTGCTGGCCGGGTGGGCCAAGCGCGACCTGCGGGGCAACGAGGCGTCGCTCAAGTACTACCTGCTGGGCGTGTTCTCGGCCGCGGTGATGCTCTACGGCATGTCGCTGATCTTCGGCGTAGTGGGCTCGACGGTGCTGGCCGACATCGCGAGCGCGCTCGGGTCCTCCGAGGCCCCCTCCGCGCTGGTGGTGGTGGGCATCGTGTTCGTGCTGGTCGGCTTCGCGTTCAAGATCTCAGCCGTCCCGTTCCACGCCTGGGCCCCGGACACCTACCAGGGCGCCCCGACGCCGATCACCGCCTTCTTGTCGGTGGCCTCCAAGGCGGCGGGGTTCGTGGCCATCCTCTCGCTGGTGTTCGTGGCCTTCCCCGACCGCAGTGACGTGTGGGGGCCGATGTTCTGGGTCTTGGCCGCGCTCACCATGACGGTCGGCAACCTCATCGCGCTGCGCCAGACCAACGTGATCCGGCTGCTGGCCTACTCGTCGGTGGCGCAGGCCGGCTTCATGCTGGTGCCGCTGGCCGTGGCCGGCGACCTGTCCTCCTCCGGCGACGCCATCGGCGCGGTGGTGACCTACCTCCTCGTCTACGCGGTGATGAACCTCGGAGCCTTTGGTGTGGTGCTGGCCGTCGCTCGCAAGACCCGCTCGGGGGAGATCGCCAGCTTCGGAGGGCTCTTCGAGTACAGCCCGGGGCTGACCGTGGCCATGACCGGGTTCCTGTTCTCGCTGGCCGGCATCCCGCCCCTCGGGGGCTGGTACGCCAAGTTCCTGGTCTTCCGCAGCGTGGCCGACGCCGGCACGCCCTGGGCCATCGTGCTGGGCGTGGTCGTCGCCGTGAACTCGGTGATCGCCCTCTACTACTACGCCGGGATCGCCCGCGAGATGTGGATGCGACCGGTGCCCGACGGCGATCGATCGGCGGTGCCGATCACCGCCTCACTGGTGACCGCGGTGGCCCTGTGCGCGGCGGGCACCCTGGTGGCGGGCGTACTGCCCAACCTGCTCGGCCACCTCGGCCAGGTCGCCACCTTCAGCGCCGGCTGAGCGGGCCGCAGGTGGGCGAGGCCGCCGCCGCCGTGGCTCGATCCATCGTGCGCCACGGGCCGCTGCCGTTCGACGAGTTCTGCGAGCTGGCCCTCTACGGACCGGGCGGGTTCTTCAGCGCCGGACGAGGCGCAGGGCGGCGGGGGGGCGACTTCCTGACCAGCCCCGAGGTCGGTCCGCTCTTCGGTGCGGTCGTGGCTCGGGCCCTCGATGCCGAGTGGGTCCGCCTCGGGCGTCCCGACCCCTTCGTGGTGGTCGAGGTGGGTGCTGGGCGGGGAGCGCTGGCCCGGGCTGTGGTGGACGCCGCCCCGCAATGCGGACCGGCCATGCGCTACGTGGGCGTCGAGCGGTCGGCCCGCCTGCGGGCGGGAGCCGAGGAGCTCCTCGAACTCGAGCCGGCCAGCGACCTCTTCGCCGAGGTCCTGGTCGACGACGAGGGTCATCGCCAGGGCGTGGCCGGCCGAGGCCCGGTGGTCGCCTTCCACGACTCCGTCCCGGTCGGGCCCTTCGTCGGGGTGGTGCTGGCCAACGAGCTGCTCGACAACCTCGGCGTTCGTCTCTTCGAACGGACGGGCTCGGTGGCCGACGTCCGCTGGGACGAGGTCCGAGTGGCCTTGTCCGACCCGGCCGAAGGCGAGCTCACCGAGCTGCTGGTGCCCGCCCTGCCGTCGATCACCGAGGAGGTGGCGACGCTGGCCCCGGCGGCGGCCGTTGGTGCTCGGGTGCCCCTCCAGCACCGGGCGGGAGCGTGGCTCGGTACTGCTCTCGGCCTGCTGGAGCGGGGCCGGGTGGTGGTGCTCGACTACGCCGCCACCACCCCCGAGTTGGCCCGGCGCCCACCCGAGGAGTGGTTGCGGACCTACAGCGGGGGGGTTCGGGGCGAGCACCCGCTGCACGCCCCGGGTTCCCAGGACATCACCTGCGAGGTGGCGGTCGACCAGCTCGCCCGGGTCCACCGGCCCGACCTCGACCGGCCCCAGGCCGACTGGTTGGCAGTCCACGGCCTCGACGATCTGGTGACCGAGGGCCGGGCGGTGTGGGCCGAAAGGGCCGCCATCGGTGACCTGACCGCGCTGCGAGCCCGTAGCCGGGTGACGGAGGCCGAGGCCCTGCGCGACCCGACCGGGCTCGGCGGGTTCCGGGTCCTCGAGTGGGTGGTCGGCTGATCTCGGTGGTCGCCGGGCCCTAGGTTGCGTCGGTGACCGATCCCGCCATCGAGGCCCTCTACACCGAGGACCGCCGGTTCCCGCCGAGTGACGACTTCGTCGCCGACGCCCTGGTGGTCGACACCCGCTTGCACGACGAGGCCGAGCGCGACCCCGAGGCCTTCTGGGCCCGCCAGGCCACCGAGCTACTGACCTGGCAGCGCGGGTGGGAGGCCATCTGCCAGTGGGAGCGGCCGTACGCCCAGTGGTTCGTGGGCGGTCAGCTGAACGTCTCGGAGAACTGCCTCGACCGCCACGTCGCCGCCGGCCATGGCGCTCAGGTCGCGTACCACTGGGAGGGCGAACCGGGCGACACCCGGACCATCACCTACGCCGAGCTGCTCGACGAGGTCAGCCGGTTCGCCAACGTGCTCAAGGGCCTGGGCGTGGCCAAGGGCGACCGGGTGAACATCTACCTCCCGATGATCCCCGAGCTGGCGGTGGCCATGCTGGCCTGTGCCCGCATCGGAGCGGCCCACTCGGTGGTCTTCGGCGGCTTCTCGGCCGAGGCCCTCGCCGACCGGATCAACGACGCCGAGGCCCGACTGCTCATCACCGCCGACGGAGGGTGGCGTCGGGGCAACGTCGTCCCGCTCAAGGCCAACGCCGACGAGGCGCTGGTCGATACCCCGACGATCGAGCACGTGGTCGTGGTTCGCCGCACCGAGCACCACGTCCCCATGCTCGAGGGTCGCGACCGCTGGTACCACGAGCTCATGGCCGACGCCTCGACCGACTGCCCGGCCGAGCCCATGGACAGCGAAGACCTGCTGTTCCTCCTCTACACCTCCGGGACCACGGCCAAGCCCAAGGGCATCATGCACACCACCGGGGGGTACCTCACCCAGGTCGCCTTCACCCACCGGTACGTCTTCGACCTCCACCCCGACACCGACGTCTACTGGTGCGCGGCCGACATCGGGTGGGTGACCGGGCACAGCTACATCGTCTATGGGCCCCTCGCCAACCGGGCCACCTCGGTCATGTACGAGGGCACCCCCGACTACCCCGGTCGCGACCGCTGGTGGGACATCGTCGAGCGCTACCGGGTGACCAAGCTCTATACCGCCCCCACCGCCATCCGGACCTTCATGAAGTGGGGGACCGACGAGCTCGAGGCCCACGATCTCTCGTCGCTGCAGCTCCTCGGCTCGGTGGGTGAACCCATCAACCCCGAGGCCTGGCTCTGGTACCACACCCATGTAGGGGGAGGCCGCTGCCCGATCGTCGACACGTGGTGGCAGACCGAGACCGGCGCCATCATGATCTCGCCCCTCCCGGGGGCGACCACCACCAAGCCCGGGTCGGCCACCTTCCCCCTGCCCGGAATTGCCGCGGAGGTGGTGGACAACGACGGGGCTCGGGTCGAGCGCGGCGGTGGGTACCTCACCCTGACCCGACCCTGGCCCTCGATGTTGCGGGGGATCTGGGGCGACCCCGAGCGGTACCAGGAGACCTACTGGTCCCGCTTCGGTGATCGCTACTTCGCCGGCGACGGGGCCAAGCTCGACGACGACGGCTACCTGTGGCTCCTCGGCCGGGTCGACGACGTCATGAACATCTCGGGCCATCGGGTCTCGACCACCGAGGTCGAGTCGGCGCTGGTGGACCACCAGGCCGTGGCCGAGGCCGCGGTCGTCGGGGCCGCCGACGCCACCACCGGCCAGGCCATCGTCGCCTTCGTCACCCTCAAGGGCGACGTCGAGGCCACCGACGAGCTGGGCCAGGCCCTGCGCCAGCACGTGGCCACCAAGATCGGGGCCATCATCCGGCCCCGCACCGTGGTGTTCACCGACGATCTGCCCAAGACCCGCAGCGGCAAGATCATGCGCCGCCTGCTCAAGGACGTCGCCGAGGGCCGGGTCCTGGGTGACACCACCACGTTGGCCGATCCCGGGGTGGTCGAGGAGATCCGCCGGCGGGCCGCCACCACCCCCGACGAGGAGTGAGGCAGTGACGCCCTCTGGGGCCGAGGGCCGGGCCGTGTGGCGTTGGCGGTCCGAACCGAGGGTGCCGGGGCCGGTCGTGATCTTCGATGTCGACGGGGTGCTGTCGGACGCCAACGGACGCCAGCACTTCCTCGACGGGGACCGCAAGGACTGGCACGGCTTCTTCGAGGCCTGCGGTGACGATCCCGTGGTGGCCGAGGTGGCTCGCCTCACCGAGCTCCTCGACCCGGGTCTCGGGGTGGTGCTGTTGACCGGCCGACCGGCGAGGGTGCAGCCCCAGACGCTGGCCTGGCTCGATCGCTACGACCTGCGCTGGGACCTACTGGTCATGCGGGACCGTCAAGACCACCGCAAGGCCGACGTTTACAAGCAGGCGGTCGTCGGCGAGCTGCGGACCGCGGGCTACGACCCCCGCCTGGCCTTCGAAGACGACCGGCGCAATGTGGCCGCCTTCCACGCCGAGGGCGTGCCCTGCATCTACCTCCACTCCGGCTACTACGACGAGTAGGCGCTCGGCCGCCATCCGACGTGGGGACGCCGAGTCACCGGTCACCGGACACCGTGCCCCCACATCGAGTGGATGGCGACAGGCGGGGACCGGTAGTCGCCGACGACGTGACGGAAGGTCCCCAGATCGATGGGGAGCGAATCAGGCGCCGGCCATACCCGAGTCGCCGAAGCAGGCCTCTGCCACCTGGGTGAGTGCAGCGGTGCTGTCGGCGTTGGTCGGGCTGGTGGTGTCGGAGGCGTCAACGAGGAGCTCGACCACCTCCCGGGTCGTCCCGAGCGATGCGATCCCCTCGGCGTAGCAGGTCGACTGCTCCTCGGTCAGGGTCAGGCCGGCCTGGTCGACCGCCGACTGGGCCACCTGCTCGACCGGCACGCACTCGTCGATGACGGCCAACACCGGGTCGTCCGCGTTCTCGTCGGTGAAGTACGAGTCGAAGAGATCGCCGGTGGCGTTGTCGGCTTCGACCCCATCGAGCACACAGGTTCGCTCGTCGTCCTCGGAGGTCAGCCCGGTGAAGTACTCGAAGTCGTCGACGATGAACTCGGCCAAGCGGCCGACCTGCGCGCACTCGTCGAGCGCGGCGAGCAGCGCCGTGTAGGCCCTAGGGGAGACATCCGAGTAGGGAGCGTCGTCGTCGCGCAGCGACTCGATGTCGTCCTCGCTGAAGGAGTCTCCGGCGGAGGAACCGATGCAGTCGGCCTCCTGAGTGGAGAGGAAATCCGACCCGCCGTTGGTCCGGATCGCATCGGAGAGTTCCGATGCGTTGGCGGAGGGGGCGGTCGTCGTCGTGGTCGATCCACTCCCGGATTCACCCGAGCTGCTGCACCCGCTGAGGGCGACGGCGAGCACGGTAGCGAGCACTGCGATCATTCGAGGCATCAGCGGGTAACGGTACGCAGTCGCCACACCTTGAGCGGGAGCGCAGGCGAACTTTCAGGCCCCGTCCCCGGCGGCCGCCGTCTTGGCCCGCTTGGCGGCTCGGCCCCGCTCGGTCTGGTCGACGATCACCTTGCGTAGCCGGACGTGGGACGGGGTCACCTCGACGCACTCGTCGTCCGCGATCAGCTCCAGGGCCTGCTCGAGCGAGAGGAGTCGAGGCGGGATCAGCCGCACCAGCTCCTCGGCGTTGGACTGGCGGATGTTGGTGACCTTCTTCTCCTTGGTCGGGTTGATGTCCATGTCGTCGGCCCGGGAGTTCTCGCCGACGATCATCCCCTCGTACACATCGACCCCAGGTCCCACGAACAGCGCCCCCCGATCCTGGAGGTTGAGCAGCGCGTACTGGGTCGTGACCCCCCGGCGATCGGCCACCAGCGACCCGTTCTGGCGGGTCCGCAGCTCGCCGTGCCACGGCTCCATCCGGTCGAACACGTGGTGCAGGATCCCGGTGCCGCGGGTCTCGGTCAGGAACTCGGTGCGGAAACCGATCAGCCCTCGGGCCGGCACCAGGTACTCGAGGCGGACCCAGCCGGTGCCGTGGTTGACCATCTGCTCCATGCGGGCCTTGCGCAGCGCCAGTAGCTGGGTCACCACCCCGAGGAAGTCCTCGGGCACGTCGACCGACAGCCGCTCCATGGGCTCGTGGATCTTGCCGTCGATCTCCTGGGTGACCACCCGAGGCTTGCCGACGGTCAGCTCGAAGCCCTCCCGGCGCATCATCTCGACCAGCACCGCCAGCTGCAGCTCGCCGCGGCCCTGGACTTCCCAGGTGTCGGGCCGCTCGGTGGGCAGGAGCCGGATGCTGACGTTGCCCACCAGCTCGGCGTCGAGGCGGTTCTTCACCAGCCGGGCGGTGAGCTTCTTGCCTTCGGTGCCGGCCAGGGGCGAGGTGTTGATGCCGACCGTCATCGACAGGCTGGGCTCGTCGATGGTCATCACCGGCAGCGGCCGGGGGTCGTCGGGGTCGGCCAGGGTCTCGCCGATGGTGACTTCCTCGATGCCGGCGACGGCGATGATCTCCCCGGCCGAGGCCTCGACCGCGTCGACCCGGTCGAGGGCCTCGGTGATGTAGAGCTCCGCCACCCGGGCCCGCTCGATCGAGCCGTCGGTGCGGCACCAGGCGACCTGTTGACCCCGCACCACCGTCCCCTGCAGGACCCGGCACAGCGCGAGACGCCCCACGTAGGGCGACGCGTCGAGGTTGGTGACCAGCGCCTGGAAGGGGTGGCCCTCCTCGTACTCGGGGGCGGGCACGGTCGAGAGCAGCGTGTCGAACAGGTGACCGAGTCCCAACGCCGCGTCGACCTCCTCCGCGCTGGCCGCGGCCTTGCCGGCCCGGGCGTTGCAGTAGACGACCGGGAAGTCGATCTGGCCCTCGTCGGCGCCCAGGTCGAAGAACAGCTCGTAGACCTCGTCGAGTACCGCCGCGATGCGGGCATCGGGCCGGTCGACCTTGTTGACCACCAGCACCACCGGCAGGCGGGCTTCGAGGGTCTTGCGCAGCACGAAGCGGGTCTGGGGCAGGGGCCCCTCGCTGGCGTCGACCAGGAGCAGCACGCCGTCGACCATGGTCAATCCCCGCTCGACCTCGCCGCCGAAGTCGGCGTGGCCGGGGGTGTCGATGATGTTGATCTTCACGTCCTCGAAGGTGACGGCCGTGTTCTTGGCCAGGATCGTGATCCCCTTCTCGCGCTCGAGGTCCATCGAGTCCATGACCCGCTCGTTCACGTCCTGGTTCGAGCGGAAGGCGCCCGACTGCCAGAGCATGGCGTCGACGAGGGTGGTCTTGCCGTGGTCGACGTGGGCCACGATGGCCACGTTGCGCAGGTCGTGGCGCGAGGGCACGAGGACACTCCAGGGAGGTGGTGGGGGACCGTCAAGTGTAGGTGGGGCCTGCTGCCGGAACCCCAGGGGAGCTGGATAGCGTTCTTCGACCATGAAGAACTCCCTCAAGACCGCAGTCCTGCTCGGCGGCCTCGGCGGCCTCCTCGTCCTCATCGGCTCCGCCTTCGGTGGGACCACCGGCGCCGTCATCGGTGCCCTCATCGGGTTCGGCATCGTCGGGTTCTCGTACTGGAACTCCGACAAGCTCGCCATCCGGGCCGCCGGGGCCCAGCCCGTCACCGAGGCCCAGATGCCGCAGTTCTACGCGGTGGTGCGTGAGCTGACCCAGAAGGCGGGGATGCCGATGCCCAAGCTCTACCTGAGCCCGGCGATGCAGCCCAACGCCTTCGCCACCGGACGCGACCCCGAGCACGCGGCGGTCGCCATCACCCAGGGCATCCTGGCGGTCTGCGACTGGGACGAGTTGCGGGGGGTGCTGGCCCACGAGCTGGCCCACGTCGGCAACCGCGACATCCTCATCACCTCGGTGGCGGCGGCGGTGGCCACCGGCATCACCCTGCTGGCGACGATGCTGCGCTTCACGGCCTTCTTCGGCGGTGGCCGCGACGACGAGGGCAACAACCCCATCGCCCTGCTGGGGATGGCCATCCTGGCGCCGGTCGCCGCCGGGCTCCTGCAGATGGCCCTCTCTCGTAGCCGCGAGTTCGAGGCCGACGCCTCGGGCGCCGCCCTGATCGGCACCGGCGAGCCCCTGGCCCGAGCCCTCGAGAAGCTCGACCGGGCCTCCAAGACGATCCCCATGGACGTGGCCCCGGCCCAGGCCCAGGCCTACATCGTCAACCCGCTGGCCGGACGCCGGATCAGCTTTGGCTCCCTCTGGCGCACCCACCCGCCCACCGAGGCCCGGGTGGCGCGCCTGCGCAGCCGGTAGGAGTCAGTCGCGGAAGTTGTTGAACTGCAGCGGGAGGTCGAGGTCGGCCTCCCGCAGCGCGGCGATGACGCCCTGGAGGTCGTCTCGCTTCTTGCCCGTGACCCGCACCGACTCGCCCTGGGTCTGGCTCTGGATGCCCTTGAGGTTCAGGGCCTTGATCCGCTTGTTGATGTCGCGGGCGAGGTCGGAGGAGATGCCGGCCTGGAGGGTCACCACCTGTCGCACGGTGCTCCCCGACGCCTCCTCGACCTTGCCCCAGTCGAGGGCCTTGAGCGACACCTGGCGCTTGACGAACTTCTCCTCGATGACCTGGCGCAGCGCTCGGAGCCGGTCCTCGGAGCTGGTGCGCAGGGTGAGGGTGTCCTTGCCCAACTCGACCGAGGACTCGGTGCCCTTGAAGTCGAACCGGGTGGTGAGCTCGCGGGTCACCTGGTCGACCGCGTTGCGCACCTCCTGCATGTCGAGCTCGGACACGACATCGAAGCTGGGCATGGCCGGAGGCTATCGTCGGCCCTCCTCAAGGGTCGGTGCCCGAGTGGCCAAAGGGAGCAGACTGTAAATCTGCCGGCATCGCCTACCGTGGTTCGAATCCACGCCGGCCCACCATGTTTGCTGCGGAAGGGCTCGCTCAGAGCAGTCGCTGCATGACCACGACGTCGAGCCAGCGGCCGAACTTGCGGCCCACCTCCCGCTCGGTGCCGACCAGCTCGAAGCCCATGCTGGCGTGGAGGCTGATCGAGGCCTCGTGTCCGCCCACGATCCGAGCCATGACGCTGTGGAAGCCGGTCGCCGTCGCTGTCGTCACCAGCTCGGCCAAAAGCAACCGACCGACACCCCGGCGCTGCTGATCGCGGCGCACGTAGATCGAGTCCTCGACCGTAGTGCGGTAGGCGGGTCGGTCCCGGTAGGGCGACAGCGACCCGAAGCCCACGACCTCATCCTGGTCGTCGACCGCCACCAGGGCCGCGTGGGCACCCTCGCGCTCAGCCAGCCAGGCCCGCTGCTCGTCGACGTCGCGGGGCACGAGGTCGAAGGTCACCGTCGAGGTGGTGACCTCGAGGTTGTAGATGTCGGCGATGGCCGGGGCGTCGTCCAGCACGGCCCGGCGCACCTGCACGCCGGGCGACGTTAGCGGGCGGGTTGGGACTTCCCGCCGGCTCTCCCGTCGGTCTGGGACCGTGGCCGCACGCACTGCGTGTGGCGGTCGTCCCAGACGAGGGAACGTCAGGCCGTCGTCCCAGTTCCGAGGCTGCCGGCGATGTCGCTTGGCCGCTGGTCGAGGCCGCCGGCTACCATCACGAGCCGCACCGGCGGCCCTGCCGGGGCGTCCAGCCGCCCCCTTAGCTCAGTCGGCAGAGCACAGCCATGGTAAGGCTGGTGTCGTCGGTTCGATTCCGACAGGGGGCTCCCCTGGCGGCGTAGCTCAGTTGGTGAGAGCACTCGGCTCATAATCGAGGGGTCGTCGGTTCG
>JANNNX010000003.1:0-9738 GCA_031398745.1 Actinomycetes bacterium | reverse complement strand
CCCGCGGTCGGCGCCGGTGTCCCGGGACTGGATGTCGAGGTGGTGACGACGGCCGACGGCGTCGCGGTGGCCGCCGCCGACCACCTGCGCCGGCGGCTCACCCGCGTCGCCATCCGCAGCCTCGACCTGGTCGAGCTCCCGTCGACGATCCCGCCCCTGTGGGTGCTGGTGGCATCGGTGCCCGATCACGTCCAGCTGCTGGTCCGCGTGACCGACGGGGCGAGCGCGGCGGCGGTGGTGGCCGTCGCCGACGAGGCGGGCGCGGCCAGCCGCCTCTGGCTCTGCGGGGCGGACCTCGACGAGGTGTCGAGCTGGGCCGGACTCCGCCGCCGCGGGTGCCGGCTGCTGCAGATCACCCGCCGGCGATCGATGCCCGGGGGTGCCGAGCGCCATGCGGCCGAGGTCGCCCACCGGGGCCTCGACGGGCTCGTCCTCCCCCACCAGGAGTGGAGCGGCGGCGTCACCACGCTCGTGCACCGCTTCGGCCTGCTGGCGGTGGCCGAGGGTGGTCGCTTCGGGCGCGACCTGGCGCTGGCCCGAGCGGCGGGGGTCGACGCCCTTTCGTCGAGCGCGGTCGACGTGCTGGTCGCCGCCGGGAGACCCCGGGAGGACCCCCTCAGAGGAGCCCGAGACGACTGAAGGGCCAGATGCGGACGAAGGCCCGCCCGATCACCAAGTCCTCGTCGATCGGGCCCAGGTACCGGCTGTCCTGGGAGTTCGTGCGATTGTCGCCCATGACCCAGAGGTGGCCCTCGGGCACCAGTTCGGGCCCGAAGTTGGTGGTCACCGACCCGGCGGGCAGGTACGACTCGTCGAGCGGCTGGCCGTCGACGTACACCCGTCCGTCGCGGCCCTCCACGGTTTCACCGGGCAGCGCCACGACCCGCTTGATGAGGTCGTCGATCTCGGAGGGGGTGTCGCTCGGGGGCCGCTCGAAGACGACGATGTCGCCCCGCTCGACGTCGTGCAGCCGGTAGCTCAGCTTGTTGACCAGGACCCGGTCCTCCACGTGGAGCGTGGGGAGCATCGATTCCGACGGGATGTAGAAGGCCTGGACCAGGAACGCTCTCACCAGCAGGGCCAGCACGATGGCGCCGCCGACGAAGAGGAACCACTCGACCGCCGAGCGGAACCCTTTGGCGGAGTCGTCGGCGGTGTCGGTGGAGACCGGGGGCCCGGCCGGGGGCGGGAGCACGCCGTCCTCCGGGCCGTTCGGCTGGGGGGCGACGGTCACCGGCTGAGGCTAGCCAGCCGACGCGGCAGCGCCCCCTTGGTAGCGCCCGAGGATCCGGTCGGCCGCGGCGGCCAGGACGCCCTCGGCGCCGTCGATGAGGGTGGCCTCCGGTCCGAGCCGCACCAGCAGGCGTTCGAGCCAAGCCCGGCCGCCCACGGCCAGTGTGACCCGGCACCGCCCGGCCCCGAGTTCTCGAACCTTCTCGACCGGGTAGTACTCGACCACCCACCGGGCTCGGGGCGAGAGTTCGAGGGTGACCCGCTCGTCGGAGCGGGCCGGTTCGAAGGTGGTGGCCACGGGCGCGGGTGCCCGGGGCGTGAAGGTCTTCTCGAGCAGCGTCACCCGTCGGACCCGGTCGGCCCGAAAGCGGCGCCGGTCGTCGGCCAGGTGGCACCACCCGGTGAGGTACCACTGGCCCTCGACGGCATGGAGGCCGTCGGGGTCGACGATCCGGCGGGTGCGGCGGTCGGTGCCGTAGGCGTAGTAGTCGATCTCGACCTGCCGGTGCCCGGCGACCGCCTCGCGGAGGGTCTCGAGCACGCCTTCGGGGGCAGTGCCGAGCTCGACCTCGAGCGAACCTTCGACGTCGACGCCCAAGACGCTGGCCAACTTGTCGAGGCCCCGGGCCAGCGGGCCCTCGGGATCGGCTCCCGGCACGGCCCGGGCTGCGGCCCCGGCGGCCAGCAGTGACAGAGCCTCCTCGGGGGTGAGGCGGAGCGGCCGGGCGAAGTGGTCGGCCAACCGGATCCACACCCGGTCCTCCACGATCTCGACCTCCATGAGGGCGTCGGGGGTGAACGGGTAGACCCCGCAGAGGAAGACCAGATCGAGGTCAGCGGCCAGTTCGGCCTGGGTCGTGTCGAAACGGCGGCACACCTCGCTCAGGGTGGGGCCGTCCTGTTGGACGATCCAAGGCACCAGGGCCAGGAGTCGCTGGAGTCGCTCGGGGGAGCCGACCCGGCTCATCCGTCGCCCCCCGCCACCGTCGCCGATCCGGCCAGCACCTCGACCCAGTGCACGATGTCGTCCCGCAGCTCGGGCGGCGCCAGCACCTCGGCGTGATCGAGGAATCCGAGGGCGAAGGACCGGAAGGCGTTGATGTCGGTCACGGTCAGCTCGAGGATCACCCCCCCGTCGTCGAGGCGCTGGCGGACCGCTTCGGGTCCCACCTGATCGATGGCCCAGCCGGCCTGGTCGGCATCCACCGCCATTCGGGCCAGCACCGCGGGCTCGTCCCCCAGCTCCCACGGATGAGGTTCCGAATCGGCGATGGTGGCGGGTCGGACGAACGCACCCGGTTCGCCGAGGTCGACCTCCGGTCCCATCCGATCGAGACGGAACCGGCGCTGCTCACCGCGGTCGCGGTCGTGCCCGTCGACGTACCAATGGCCCCGCGAGTACGAAACCCGCCACGGCTCGACCTGCCGGTGCTGGTCGCGGTAGTCGAAGCCGACGGCGCGACGTTCGGCCACCGCCCGCCACAGTGGCACCAGTTGGGGCCAGGTCGGCACGGTCACCACCGCCGGCTCCTCGACCCCGCCGGGCACGCCGCCCAGCTTCCACAACGCCGGCCGGCCGGCCAGCCCCTCGACCTGGACGAGAAGGGTGGCCAGGTGGAGGGCGGCCAGCTCGTCGGGGGCCAGTCCGGGGTCGCGCAGCTCGTAGTCCTCCCGCCGGATCCGGTAGCCCTCGATCGGCGGGTCGGTCCCGGCCACCACCTCGACCCGCACCGGGACCCCCATCTCCCGCAGCGCGTCCTTGTCGCGCTCGAAGGCCCGGTGGTAGGCGGGACCGGCGCCCTCGGGGTAGCCCGGGACCCGTTCGTGGACCTCCTGCGCAGTCAGGGGCCTCGACGTGGAGAGCAGCGCGGCGGTGAGGTTGAGCAGTCGTTCGAGCCGCGACACCTCCGGGATCGTACCGAGCGGCTTCAGGCGGTCGGGGGGGCCGCTGCGGCGGGGCTCACCGCCACCGCCACCGCCCCGGCCGCCCCGGCCAGAGCGAAGAAGCCGGGGTCGTCGTCGACGCCCCTCCCCATCGAGGTCACCGACAGACCACGCTCGGCCAGCAGGGTTCCCACGTCGGCGACGTCGACGGTGCGGATCTCGTGGCGACGATCGAGCCCGTCGCCGGTCAGGTCGGCCCTCGCCCGGTCCCCGTAGGGGCCGGTGGGCACACCGAGCACGGCGCGGGCCTCGGTGCCCCGGGCCAGCGCGGTCCGCACGTGGTGGCTGACCCCCTGGTGGCGGGGTCGGGCGTCGGCCAACGAGAAGCGCAGCGCCGCCACCGGGGTGCCCCCCAGGTGGGAGGCGGCGTCGAGGATGGTCCCGAGTTCGAGGGACGAGAACCCCAGCCGGCTGGCGGTCCCCACCACCCCGGGACCGGGAGCGACGATGATCAGGTCGGCTCCGGCCACCCGCTCGGCCACTAGCAGGGCCGACATGGGGTTGACCGCCTCGAGGTCGCCGCCGAAGGCGTGCCCGGCGGTGATGGTCGTGTCGACCAGCCCGTTCGCCACCATCGCCGGCACCAGCTCGGAGATGGCCAGGGGCAGGGAGGCGCCATCGGTCATGACGTAGGCGATGCGCCACCTCGGTCGCAGAGCGCGGGCCACCACGGCCACGCACGGGACCTGGCTGTGCAGGCCGCAGGCCACCACCGGGAGGGGTCGCTGGAGCTGGTCGGCCTCGGCCAGCAGGTCGGCGTGGAGCTCCTCGGCGGCCCCGGTGTCGGCCTGGAGGCTGGTGTAGCGGAGCTTGACGATGTGGCCGGGCCCGGGGGCGATCCACTCCTGGCGCGAGAGGTTCCAGTGCACGACGTGCCACCCCCCGGTGCCGAGGCCCAGGTCGACTGCGGTGGTGTTGACGATCACCGCGTCGCCCACTGCCACCGGCCCGACCAGCTCGGTCAGGACGTAGGCCCGGGAGGGGTCCGGGTCGCCGTCGACGGCGACCCGGACCCGTTGCAGACCCTGACGCTCGGCCAGGACGGCCGTCACCTCGGCGCGGCGGAACGACGGCATCGCCGAGGAGCTAGAGCGACGCGATGAGGCGGTCGACCCGCTCGTCGTGGGCCTTGAACGGGTCCTTGCACAGGACCGTGCGTTGCGCCTGGTCGTTGAGCTTGAGGTGGACCCAGTCGACGGTGTAGTCCCGCCGCTTCTCCTTGGCCTTGCGGATGAACTCGCCCCGCAGGCGGGCCCGGGTCGTCTGCGGGGGCTCCATGGCGCCAGGGCCGGCCCGGTGGATGTCGTCCTCGTCGCACATCCGCTCGACCAGACCCTTGGCCTCCATGCGGTAGTAGAGGCCGCGCTGGCGGTTGACGTCGTGGTACTGGAGGTCGATGAGCGCGACCTTGGGGTCAGCCAGCGGCAGATCGTGGCGGTCCCGGTAGGCCTCGATGAGCTGGTGCTTGATGACCCAATCGCACTCTCGATCGAGCGAGAACGGGTCCTTGCCCAGGGCGGTCAAGCAGTGCTCCCACATGCCCAGCGCCTGCTCCTCCATGGGCGAGAGGCCCTTGGTCTCGGCGTAGCGCAAGGCCCGCTCGAGGTACTCGGCCTGGATGTCGAGGGCCGAGACCTCCCGACCGTTGGCCAGCCGGACCTTGCGGGTGCAGGTCAGGTCGTGGCTGATCTCGCGGATGGCCCGGATCGGGTTCTCGAGGGTCATGTCCCGCAGGACCACCGAGGGGTCCTCCAGCATCCGCAGCATGATCGAGGCCGCGCCGACCTTGAGGAAGGTGGCGTACTCGCTCATGTTCGAGTCGCCCACGATGACGTGGAGGCGCCGGTAGCGCTCGGCGTCGGCGTGGGGCTCGTCGCGGGTGTTGATGATGGGTCGACTGCGGGTGGTGGCCGACGAGACACCCTCCCAGATGTGCTCGGCCCGCTGGGACAGGCAGAACATGGCCCCCCGGGCCGTCTGGAGGACCTTGCCGGCGCCGGCGTAGATCTGGCGAGTCACCAGGAACGGGATCAGGACCTCGGCGAAGTGAGCCATGTCGTCACGGCGGCTGGTGAGGTAATTCTCGTGGCAGCCATAGGAGTTGCCGGCCGAGTCGGTGTTGTTCTTGAACAGGTACACCGTTCCCCGGATGCCCTCCTCGCGCATGCGGGCCTCGGCGAAGGTCAGCAACTGCTCGAGGATCCGTTCGCCGGCCTTGTCGTGGATGACCAGGTCGAGGATCGAGTCGCACTCGGGCGTGGCGTACTCGGGGTGGCTGCCGACGTCGAGGTACAGCCGAGCTCCGTTCTCGAGGAAGACGTTGCTCGACCGTCCCCAGGAAACGACCCGGCGGAACAGGTAGCGGGCGACTTCGTCGGGGCTGAGGCGACGTTGCCCCCGCAGGGTGCAGGTCACGCCGTACTCGTTCTCCAGACCGAAGATCCGGCGCTCCATCGGGGCCACCGTACCGGGCGCGCCGGAGCCTCAGGTGAGGAGCGACTCCAGCTCCGGGCCCTCGATGCGCCGGAAGGCTCGACCCACGGCGTCGCGCCGCAGGATGGCGACCTCGAGGTCATCACGGGTCAGCTGGCGGTCGGGGCCCGCCAGCGCGGCCACGCTCGCTCGCAGCGCGCCATGCACGTCGGGCACCCCGTCGGGCAGCGCCTCCTGGAGACGGGTGGACACCGCCTCGGACTCACCGCCGAGGACGGTGAGTCGCGAGTCGTCCATCACCGTGCCGTCGTAGAGGATGCGGAAGAGCTGGTCGTCGGCCGGCCGGCCCCCCACTTCGGCGATCAGGATCTCTACCTCGAGGGGCTTCATCTCGTGGGTGAAGACCTGGTCGAGGCTCTGGGCGTAGTCGTTGGCCAGGCTCCGAGCGTCGACATCCTCCCGGGAGTACGAGTACCCCTTGAGGTCCGCGGCCCGCACCCCGGCGATGCGCAGCTGGTTAAGGTCGTTGTACTTGCCGGCCCCGGCGAAGGCGATGCGGTCGTAGATCTCGCTGACCTTGTGCAGGGTCGCCGACGGGTTCTCGGCGCACAGCAGGATGCCGTCGTCGCAGATGGCGGCGGTGACGCTGCGGCCCCGGGCGATGCCCTTGCGGGCGTAGTCCGCCCGGTCCTTCATGACCTGCTCGGGCGAGACGTAGTACGAGGGCATGCTCATAGTGCGCCATCCATGCTCGGAGCCGAGCCCATCGAGGTGGTGCTCTCGGGGCCCCCGGTCATGCGGTCGAGGAGGGCTCGGAAGCGGGCCGCGACCTCGGGCTCGGGCACCCGGTCGAAGCCCTCGACGGTGATGGCGGCCAGGGTCGGATAGATGCCCCGCACAAGGTCGGGCCCGCCGGTGGCCGAGTCCTCGTCGGCCGCCTGGAACAGCGCTCCGATGACCAGGTCGGCGACCGAGCCCAGGTCCATGCCCTCGCGGTAGCCGAGCTTGATCACGGTGCCGGCGTGCAGGCTGCCCGACCCGGTGGCCGCGAAGTCGGCCTCCTCGTAGCGCCCGCCGGTGACGTCGTACTCGAAGAGCCGGCCCCGCCCTCGGCGAAGGTCGTAGCCGGCGAAGAGCGGCACCACGGCCAAGCCCTGCAGGGCACTGGGCAGGTGGTTGCGGACCAGGGCCCCGAGCTGGTTGGCCTTGCCCTCGAGCGAGAGCGTGCCGCCTTCGACTTTCTCGTAGTGCTCGAGCTGGAGCTGGAACAGCCGCACCATCTCGATCGCCGGTCCGGCGGCGCCGGCGATGGCGACGCCGCTGAAGCGGTCGGCGGGGAACACCTTGTCCATCGTCCGGTGGCTGATGAGGTTCCCCGACGTCGCCCGCCGGTCGCCAGCCATCAGCACCCCCTCGGCGTAGCGGACGGCCACCACGGTGGTGCCGTGGGGCACGCCGTGGACGACCGAGGTCGGGACACTGCGCGCCCTGCCGCTACGGGCCAGGAGCGCGGCGAAATCGGGACCCGGGTCGGCGCCCGGGCCGAAGGTGGGGAGGCTCACTCCCCCCCCTTCTGCACGTACGAGCGGACGAACTCCTCGGCGTTCTCCTCGAGGACCTCGTCGATCTCGTCGAGGAGGCCGTCGATGTCGGCCTTGATCTTCTCGCCCCGCTCGGAGACTGCCGTCGCCTCCTCGATCGTCTCCGCGTCCCGCTTGGGTGCGGGGCGGCGCCGTTGCTCCTGCTCAGCCACTGGTCGTCACCTCCTCGGTCTCGTCGGTTCGGTTCACGCCCCGAGCCGCTCGAGCAGCTCGGTGGGACTCTCACATGCTGCCAGCAATGCCTCGACGTGTTCGGCCGTGCCGCGCAGCGGCTCCATCATCGGGACTCGCAGCAGCGGCTCGCCTCCGACATCGAAGACCATCGAGTCCCAGTTCGCGGCCACGATCTGATCGGGCCAGCGGGCCAGGCAGCGGCCCCGGAAGAAGGCTCGGGTGGTCCGGGGCGGCTCCGTGACGGCCTCGGCCACCTCGGCGTCGGTGGTCAGCCGCTCCATGGGGAGGCGCTCGAAGAGCGACCGGTCGGACCGAAGGTCGTGGTACTGGAGATCGACGGCCCTGAGCCGGGCGTCGCCCGGGCGAAGCCCGTCGCGCTCCCGGTAGGCATCGACCAACTGGCGCTTGGCCACCCAGTCGAGTTGGTTGGCCAGGCTCGTGGGGTCGGTCTCGAGGGCGCTCAGCACCGCCTCCCAGCGGGCGAGGACCTCGGCCCCGACCTCCTCGCCCACGGCCTCGAGTCCATGGGTCTCGGCGTACTTCTGGGCCGCGGTGAGGTACTCCCACTGGACGTCCAGAGCAGTGACGGTCCCGCCGCCGGACCGCTCGACGACCCGACGGAGGTCGGGGTCGTGCGAGATGGCCCGAGTGGCCGCCACCGGGGCGGCCAGGCCGAGGCCGCTCGGGAGCTCGTCGTCCTCGATCATGGCCAGCACCAGTGAGCTGGTGCCCACCTTCAGGAAGGTGGCAACTTCCGAGAGGTTGGCGTCGCCGAGGATCACGTGGAGCCGCCGGTACTTCTCGTGGTCGGCGTGGGGCTCGTCGCGGGTGTTCACGATCGGACGCTTGAGGGTGGTCTCGAGGCCGACCGGCTCTTCGATGAAGTCCGCCCGCTGCGAGAGCTGGAACGGGACGTCCTGGGCGCTGAGTCCGGGGATCTCGACCCCGACCTTGCCGGCTCCGCAGAAGATCTGGCGGGTGACGAAGAACGGGGTGACCCCCTCGACGATGCGGGCAAAGGGGACGGCCCGGTCGAGCAGGTAGTTCTCGTGGCAGCCGTAGCTGTTGCCCTTGCCGTCGCTGTTGTTCTTGTAGGCGACGAGCTGCTGGCCGGCGGGGAGGAAGGCGGCGGCGGCCCGCATGGAGATGCGCACGATCGCCTCCGCCGCCTTGTCCCACACGACGACCTCCCGGGCATCCGCGCACTCCGGCACCGCCACCTCGGGGTGGGCGTGGTCGACGTAGTAGCGGGCGCCGTTGGTCAGGACCGCGTTCACCAGGTGCGACTCGACCTCGGGGGCCAACGATCCCTCGACCGCGAATCCCCGGGCGTCGTTGCCCGGTGACTCGTCCTCGAAGTCCCAGCCGACGCGCCCGGCGAGCGACGCCACATAGGCGTTGACCAGGGTCGACGACGAGCTGACGGGGTTGGCATCGGGCAAGCCGCGATGAACGATCCCGTACTCGGTCTCGATCCCGACGACCTTGCGGATGGCCACGAAGCGAGGCTACCGGTGTCGGCCCGGACGCCCGGGCGCCCGGATGCTCTAGAGGTATTGGCCGGTCGCCACCCGCTCGATGGAACGACCGCCGGCCAAGGCGTCACCGTCGTTGTGGTGGACCAGGGTCCGGACGTAGACGATCCGTTCGCCCTTCTTGCCCGAGATCTTGGCCCAGTCGTCCGGGTTGGTGGTGTTGGGCAGGTCTTCGTGCTCCTTGTATTCCTGGGCCACCGACGCCACCAGGTCTTCGGTGCGAAGGCCCCGCGGCCCGCCCGCGATCTCGCGCTTGATGGCGAGCTTCTTGGCCCGGCGGACGATGTTCTCGATCATCGCCCCCGACGAGAAGTCCTTGAAGTACATGATCTCCCGCTCGTCGTTGGCGTAGGTCACCTCGAGGAAGCGGTTGGCGTCGTCGGTTCGGTACATCACCTCGACCGTGCGCTCGATCATCACCCGGATGGCCTTGTCGGCGTCACCCCCGCCGAGCTCGGCGACCTCCTCGGGGTCCAGCGGGAGGGTCGGCACCAAGTAGCGCCCGAAGATGGCCGACGCCGCCTCCTCATCGGGGCGCTCGATCTTGATCTTCACGTCGAGCCGACCCGGCCGCAGGATGGCCGGGTCGATGAGGTCCTCGCGGTTCGAGGCACCGATGACGATGACGTTCTTCAGCGCCTCGACCCCGTCGATCTCGGCCAGCAGCTGGGGCACGATGGTCGACTCCATGTCGGAGCTGATGCCCGTGCCCCGGGTCCGAAACAGGCTGTCCATCTCGTCGAAGAAGACGATGACCGGCACCCCCTCCTCCGACTTCTCCCGGGCTCGCTCGAACACCAGTCGGATCTGGCGCTCGG
>JANNNX010000083.1:0-34002 GCA_031398745.1 Actinomycetes bacterium | reverse complement strand
CCCCCCGCCCGGGTGGCACACCCCCCCCGCGCCCCTCCCGCGCCGCTAACCCCCCCCCCAGGGTGCTTCCCGCGACGCGGAACGAGTTGGGGCGGGGGCCGGCGCCGGGGGCCGGCGAGGTCGGGCGCGTGGGGCAACATGGCCCCGTGCGCATCGTCGTCGCTGCCGACCACGCCGGCTTCCCTCTGAAGGAGGTCGTCGCCGATCACCTCCGGGGGCTCGGACACCATGTCGACGACCTCGGCACCCACGACACCCAGCCGGTCGACTACCCACCGCTGTGCGCCGCCGCCGGCCGCCGCGTGGTCGAGGGCTTGGCCGAGGTCGGCATGGTGTTCGGCGGCAGCGGCCAGGGCGAGGCCATCTCGGCCAACAAGGTCCGGGGGGTGCGGGCCGCCCTCTGCCACGACGAGTTCACCGCCCGCCTGGCACGGCGCCACAACGACGCCAACGTCTTGTCGCTCGGGGCCCGGGTGCTCGGGGTCGAACTGGCTCTCGCCATCGTGGACGAATTCCTCGCCACCGGCTTCGAGGGCGGGCGCCACGTCGCCCGGCTGGCCGCCATCGCCGCCATCGAGGACGGCACCGAGGCCTGATGACGGAGCGGATCTGGGCGGACGACGACGTCGAGGTCCGACGGGTCCAGCCCTTCCAGGCCGTCAAGCGCTACCTCTGCCCGGGGTGCAACCAGGACATCCCGCCCAGGCTCGGGCACCTGGTGGTGGTACCGGTCGAGGCCGCCGATCTGCGCCGCCACTGGCACCACGCCTGCTGGAGCCAGCGACACCGCCGCCGTCCCGGACGGGCCTAGGCGGGCCAGACCTCCCGGGCGGGAGCGCAGGGGCATCGGTCAGAACGCACCGCAGAGCACCTCGACCCGCCGGCCGACGACGCCGGCCACATCGAAGCGCAACTCGGCCGCCCGCTCCCCGGTCTGCTCGAGGTAGCGGGTGGCCAGGCGACGGATGCGTCGGCGCTTGACCTGGGTGACAGCCTCGGCCGGCGAGCCGAAGGCCAGCGACGAGCGGGTCTTCACCTCGCAGAACACCAGAACCCTGCCCGACCGGATGACCAGGTCGAGCTCGCCCTCACGGCAGCGCCAGTTGCGGGCGACCACCTCGTCACCCCGGGCCTCGTACCAGGCGGCGACCAACGCCTCGCCGGCGGCGCCCCGAAACACGTTCCTCGACGGCGCCATGGGCGCCTCCCGGTGGTAGCGAGCCGGCGCTCCGGCCGGCTCGAGGATCAGCGGGGAAGCCGCTTCTCCTTGACCTTGGCAGCCTTCCCGATGCGGTCGCGCAGGTAGTAGAGCTTGGCCCTGCGCACATCGCCGAGGGTGACCACCTCGATCTTCTGGATGATCGGGGAGTGAACGGGGAAGGTCCGCTCGACACCGACGCCGAAGCTGACCTTGCGGACGGTGAACGACTCGCGCACGCCGTCGCCTTGGCGTCGGATGACCACGCCCTGGAAGACCTGCACCCGCTCGCGCGTGCCCTCGACCACCCGCACGTGGACCTTGAGGTTGTCGCCGGCCGCGAAGGCCGGGATGTCGTCCCGCAGGTTGGGACGGTCGACGAGATCGGTGGGGTTCATGGGCGCGATCGATCCTCGGGCAGGAAGGGGAGCCGAGATGTTAGGGCACTGTGGCGCCGCGGTTCAAAGATCCTGGTCGAGCCCCAGGCCGTACTCGGCCAGCAGGGAGTGCTCGTCGTCGGTCAGCCCGCCCCGGGCCACCACCAGGTCGGGCCGCTGCCGGAGGGTGCGGGCCAGCGCGGCCGCCCGCCGCCACCGCTCGACCCGGCCGTGGTCGCCCGAGCGCAGGATCTCGGGCACCGGCCAGCCCCGGAAGTCGGCCGGGCGGGTGTACTGGGGATGCTCGAGCAGCCCGTCGCCGAAGCTCTCGTCGCCCGCGGAGTCGGCGTTGCCCATGACCCCGGGCACCAGCCGCCCGACGGCCTCGACCACCACCAGGGCCGCCGCCTCTCCCCCGGCCAGCACGTAGTCGCCGATCGACAGCTCGCCGTCGACCAGGTGGTCGGCGACCCGCTGGTCGACGCCCTCATAGCGGCCGCAGAGCAGGGAGAAGCCCTCGCCGGCAGCCAGTTCCTCGGCCCGCGCCTGATCGAGGACCTGGCCGCCGGGTCCCAGCAGGTACAGCGGGCGGGGAGGTTGCACGGCCTCGACGGCGGCGAAGATCGGCTCGGGCATGAGCACCATGCCGGCCCCGCCGCCAAAGGGAGCGTCGTCGACCGAGCGGTGCGGGTCGGTGGCGGTCGATCGCAGATCGTGCACCCGCAGATCGAGGAGGCCGCGCTGGCGGGCCTTGCCGATCAGGCTCTGGGCGGCGAAGCCCTCGACCAGGTCGGGGAAGATCGTGAAGACGTCGATGCGCATCAGGCGGCGGCCGGGCCGACCACCACCTCGGCCAACCGGACCAGCGTGCGCTCCATGTCAGCCAGGTTCCGCCGGGGGTAGCTGAGCAGCTCGATGTACCGCGGGAACCGGCTCGACGCCCAATCGAAGGTCTCGGTCACCCGGGTCCCGTGGTCGACCGGGTCGAGCCGGTAGCGCCAGACGTGACCGTGGAAGTGGCGCCAGGCGATGCCGCGGCCCTCCTCGAACTCGATGACCGTGTTGGTGATCGGGTACCGCACGCCGCGCTTGACCGACATGCCGAAGGTGGCACCGAGCGAAAGGCGGGAGGGCGCCTCCCGGGTGCCTTGCACGGTGCCCGACCCATCGATCACCGAGTGCTGGGCCGGATCCGCCAGCACCTCGAAGATCCTCTCGGGCGGCGCCGGGATGGTGCGCGAGGTCGACACGGAACGAACCTTGGCCATGGTCGGGAGGCTACCGAGACCCTCGGGGGCGCCTCCGCCGGGGCCCCCTCGACCCCTACTCGTCGTCGTCGAAGAGACCGGCCGGAACATCGACGGTGGCGACCCCATCGACGACGCCGTCGACGAAGCGGAGGGGCACCAACCCGCCGGTGTCGAGCACCAGGAGATCGCTGGCCGGGTTGGCCTCGACGGCCACTACTCGGCCGCGGGCAACACCGTCGAGGGTGACCACCTCGACGCCGATCAGCTGGTGGACCCAGAGCACGTCCGGCTCGCCGTCGAGAGCCTCGGCCCGCAGGGTGGACCCGCGCAACGCGTCGGCCGCTTCGCGACCGACGACCCCGTCGAACACCACCAGCCAGCGGCCCTGGTGGGGCCGGGACGACGACACGACCCGTTCGTCGGCGCCCACCAGCAGCCGACTGCCGGGCGCCAAGCGCTCGACCCGATCGGTGATCAGCTCGACCACGACCTCGCCCCGGAGCCCGTGGGCCTTGACCACCCGCCCGACCTCGAGCAGGGGCCGGGCGCTACTCGACGAACTCGACGTCGACCTCGACCTCGTCCTTGGAGGCGGCCGCCCGAACGACGGTGCGGATGGCGTTGGCGGTGCGACCCCGACGGCCGATCACCCGGCCCATGTCACCGGGCCCGACCCGCACGTCGAGGCGGAGGGTGCGCCGGCGGTCATCGACGTCGATCCGCACCAGATCGGGGGCGTCGACCAGCTGACGGACCAGGTAGTCGAGCACCCCGGCTGCCAAGCGACCCTGGCCGGAGCTCGAGTCATCCCCCGACTCGTCGTCCTCGTCCTCGTCGTCCTCGTCATCGTCGTCACCGTCGTCCTCGTCGGACTCGGACTCGGACTCGTCGTCAGACTCGTTGTCGTCGACCTCGTCGGACTCGGACTCGTCGTCGTCGTCCTCGAGGTCGTCGTTTTCGAGGTCCTCGTCTTCGACCGGCTCGACGTCGCTCACTTGGCCTTGCCCGCCTCGAACTCGGCCCACGCCCCCGACTCGCGCAGCAGCACCTGGACCCGGTCGGTGGGCTGGGCACCCTTGCGCAGCCAGTCGAGGGCCTTCTCGTTGTCGATCACGATCCGCGACGGCTCCTGACGGGGCTCGTAGGTGCCGATGATCTCGATGAAGCGCCCGTCGCGGGGCGCCCGGGCATCGGCCGCCACCACCCGGTAGGTCGGCTGCTTCTTCTTGCCCATCCGCATGAGGCGGAGCTTCACTGCCACGGCGTCGTTCTCCTGGTCTGGTCTCCGAGCAGAGCGGAGAGCGGGTCTTCGGTGTTGGTGAGCTGGTCGAGCGCCGGGAGCTTGGAGGCCCCGGTGAGGGTCCCCCCCTTCGGGGTCACCCGGCCGCCCTTGCCCTTCTTCGAGCGCTTGGCGACCTTGGCGGCGCCGCCACCCATACGCCGCATCAGCTTGGACATCTCCTTGAACTGCTTGAGCAGCTGGTTCACCTCGGAGGTCGAGGTGCCGCTGCCGGTGGCGATCCGAACCCGGCGTGAGCCGTCGATCGAATCGGGCATGCGTCGTTCGGCCGGCGTCATCGAGCGGATGATCGCCTCGACCCGTCCGAGCTCCTTCTCGCCGATCTCGGCCTGGCGAAGCTCCTTGGGGACGCCCGGGAGCATACCGATGATGTTGGAGAGCGGTCCCATCTTGCGGACCTGGGCCATCTGCTCGAGGAAGTCGTCGAGCGTGAACTGACCCTCGAGGAACGCCTGCTCGGCCCGGGCCGCGACGTCCTGGTCGTAGTTGGCCTCGACCTTCTCGATGAGGCTGAGCACGTCGCCCATTCCGAGGATGCGATCGGCCATCCGGTCGGGGTGGAACTGCTCGAAGTCCTCCACCTTCTCGCCGGTCGACACGAAGGCGATGGGGCGGCCGATGACCTCCTTGACCGAGAGCGCGGCCCCGCCGCGGGCGTCGCCGTCGACCTTCGAGAGGATGACGCCGGACAGAGCCAACGTGGCGTTGAACGACTCGGCCACCGTCACCGCGTCCTGGCCGGTCATGGCATCGACCACCAGGAAGGTGAAGTCGGGCTCGAGCACGGCACGGATGCGCCCGACCTCGGCCATCAGCTCCTCGTCGATGGCCAGGCGTCCGGCGGTGTCGACGACGAGGACGTCGCGGCCCTTGTCCCGGGCCTCGGCCAGGGCGGCTCGGGCCACCGACACCGGGTCGGTGGCCTCGGAGAAGACGGGAACGCCCACCTGCTGGCCGAGTACCCGCAGCTGCTCGACGGCCGCCGGACGCTGGAGGTCGGCTCCGACCAGCATCGGGTTGCGGCCCTGCTGACGGAACCAGCGAGCGAGCTTGGCCGAGTTGGTGGTCTTGCCCGAGCCCTGGAGGCCGGCCATGAGTACGACCGTGGGGGGCTTGGGGGCGTAGGTGATGCGGAGGGTCTCGCCACCCAGCGTCGCCACCAGCTCGGCGTGGACCGCCTTGATCACCTGCTGGCCCGGGTTGAGCGCCTGACTCAGCTCCTCGCCGACGACCCGAGCCCGGACCCGCTCGACGAAGGCCCGGACCACCCCGAGGTTGACGTCGGCTTCGAGCAGGGCCACCCGGATCTCCCGGAGGACCTCGTCGACATCGGCCTCGGACAGCCGTCCTCGGCTACGGAGGCGTCCGAAGATCCCCTCGAACCGGTCGGACAGTGCCTCGAACATGAGCGTCCCAGGGTAGTGGGTAGGCCCCGACCGCCTGCCTCGGCAGGGCTGCCGGCCGCGGGTCAGTCGAAGAGGGCGCCCACGAAGTCGTCGGGATCGAAGGCCACGAGGTCGTCGATGCCCTCCCCCACTCCCACCAGCTTCACCGGGATGCCCAGCTGCTCCTGGACGGCGAGCACTATGCCGCCCTTGGCCGAGCCGTCCAGCTTGGTCAGCACCACCCCCGTCACCCCGGCCGCCTCGGCGAACTGGCGGGCCTGGACAAGTCCGTTCTGGCCGGTGGTGGCGTCGAGCACGAGCAGGCACTCCGACACCACCCCGGTCTCGCGCTCGGCCACCCGCCGCAGCTTGCGCAGCTCCTCCATCAGGTTCGACTTGGTGTGGAGCCGTCCGGCGGTGTCGGCCAGGACCACGTCGGCACCTCGGGCCGTGGCCCGGGCCACGGCGTCGAATACCACCGCCGCCGGATCGCCGCCCTCGTTGCCCCGCACGATGTCGGCCCCGCTGCGCTCGGCCCAGGTGGCGAGCTGGTCGACCGCGGCGGCCCGGAACGTGTCGCCCGCGGCCAGCACCACCGACCGGCCCAGGCGCACCTGGTGAGCCGCGACCTTGCCGATGGTGGTCGTCTTGCCGACCCCGTTGACACCCACGAACAGCCATACGTTGGTGCCCTTGGGTGCGAGGTGCAGGCCCCGGTCGCCATCGCCAAGTCGCTGGCGGAGTCGGACCTTCAGCTGGTCGACCAGGGCCGACGGCTCGGAGATGCCGTCGGCCGCCACGTCGGCCCGGAGCTCGTCGAGCACCGCGGCGGTGGTCGCCACCCCCACGTCGGCGCTGAGCAGCACGGCCTCGAGCTCGTCCCAGGTGGCGGCGTCGATGGCCCGGCCCCCCCGGATGGCCCGCAGCGGTGCCGCCATCGCCTCCCGAGCCCGCCCCAAGCGGCCACGGAGGCCCGAGGGTGGAGCCGGTGGGGGGGGTGCCGGTGGGGCGTCGACGACGGCCTCCGCACCCGGCGCGTCGCTCGGTGCCGTGCGCCGGTCGAGGGTCGTCGTCGCCCCCGACGGGCGCGGCGGCGGAGGCAGATCACGATCCCGGCCGCCAGGTCCCCGCCGGGCCAGCACGAACCCGACCACCAGCCCGAGGGCGAGCAGCAGAGCGAGGGCGGCGAGGAGAGGCTCCATTGGCGGCGGAGCGTAGGCGTCGGGCTCGCCGGTGCCCGAGCCGCCAGCGGCGACGCCCTCAGGCCAGGCTGATGATCGGTTCCGCCCGCTCGCTGACCACCTTGGACGACGCGCCGGGACGCATGGTCACGCCGTAGATGGTGTCGGCCACCTCCATCGTGCGCTTCTGGTGGCTGACGATCAGCAGCTGGGCCTCGCCCCGGAACTCGTCGACAAGATCGAGGAAGCGCTGGAGGTTGACGTCGTCGAGGGCGGCCTCGACCTCGTCCATCAGGTAGAAGGGCGACGGCCGGCTGCGGAACACCGAGAACAGGTAGGCCATCGCCGTCAACGAGCGCTCGCCCCCCGACAGCAGCGACAGGCGCTTGACGTTCTTGCCCGACGGGCGGGCGTCGATCTCGATGCCGGTGTTGAGCGGGTCCGACGGGTCGACCAGCGACAGCCCGCCCTGACCGCCGGGGAAGAGCGTCTGGAACAGCCGGGTGAAGTGCTCGGCCACATCGGCGAAGGCGGCCGCGAACACCGCGACGATCTCCTCGTCGACCGCCCGGATGACCTTGGCCAGCTCGCGCCGGCTGCCCTTCACGTCGTCGAGCTGGGCGTCGAGGAAGTCGTGGCGCTCGCACAGGGCGGCGTACTCCTCCAGGGCCAGCGGGTTGACCGGTCCCAGGAGCCGCAGCTCCCGCTCGAGCTCGCGGCGACGGGCCGGGGCACTCACCCCTTCGGGCAGCTCGGGGCATCCGGCGGCCAGCGCCACCTCGGGTTCGACGTCGTGGTCGGACCGCACGGCCGCGACCGCGGCCTCGACCCGCAGGGCGATCTCCTGGGCTTCGAGGTCGAGGCGCTGGCCCTGTTCCCGGAGCACCTCGAGTCGCCGCTCGGCCTCGACCCGGGCCAGGCGGGCCACGTCGAGTCGCTCGGACGCGGCCCGGGTGGCTTCGGTCTGGTGGCGACGGCGCTCACGGAGCTCGGCGACCCGCCGCTCGAGGGTGCCCAGGTGGGCATCGACCACCCGCACCAGACGGTCGATGACCGCCACCCGGGCGTCGATGTCGCGCCGCCGGCGCTGGGCCTGGGCCCGCTCCCCCTGTTGACGGGCCAACCGGGCCTCGACGTCACGACGACGACCCTCGAGGTACGAGCGCCGCTCGGCCAAGCCCGCCACCTGCCGGTCGAGATCGCTGCGACGGGCGGCCACCTGGGCCCCCAAGTCCTCGAGCGCGGCCCGGGCCAGCTGTCCCTGTCGGGCCCGCTCCTGGATGCCGGCCTCCTCCTGCTCGGCGGCGGCCAGCTCACCGGCCAACGCCCCCAGCCGAGCTTCCTCGGTCTCGGCCCGGCGCTCGATCTCGCCGACCCGCTCCTGCCAGTCGACGGTCTCGGCGGCCAGATCCACCAGCTCGTCCCGTAGGCGGGCGGTGGTGGATACCGCGTGGCTGTGCTCCGTCTGGAGTGCGGTCAGCGCTTGCACGGCCGCCGTCGCCTCCGCGCTGGCTCGGCGGAAGACCTCGCCGGCCTCCTCGTGGCGGGCCTCGGCCCCGGACCGAAGGGCGCGAGCCGCCGCCGCCCGCTCGTCGGCCTCGTCGAGCGCGGCCGCGGTGGCCGCCGACCCACCGGCCCCGATACGCCAGCCGTCGGGGGCGAAGCGGTCACCGGTTCGGGTGACCACCACCATTCCCGGCCGGGCCAGGGCCAGGTCGGCCGCCGCGGGCCAGTCACCGTCGACCGCCACCACCTCGCCCACCAAGGCGTCGAGGAGGGTGTCGGCCTCGGGTGTGCGGGCCCGCACGTGCCTGCGCACCGGCTCCGCACCGTGGGCGGTGGCTAGCCCGGGAGATCCCGAGACGGCCGGCCCCGACGTCGAGCCGGTGGCCAGGATCGTCCCCTGGCCGGCCTCGGCCACCCGCTCCAGCACCGCGGCGAGAGCGTCGCGCCGGCCCGAGACCACCACCGCGGTGAGGCTGGGGCCGATGGCGGCGGCCACGGCCGCCTCCCACCCTTGGTCGATCTCGACCAGATCGGCCAGTGTGCCGAGCACGCCGTCGAGGTCGGCCAGCAGGTCGAGGCCGGCGGCCTGGTGGGCATCGGCCAGGGCCAGGCGTAGGGCGTCGGCTCGGGCCGACCACACGTGGGCCTCACCCTCGGCACTGCGCAGCTCGTCGTTGGCCCGCTCGACGTCGGACTCGGCCGCGTCCCGAAACGCCGCCGTCTCCTCGACCCGAGCCTCGGCCTCGGGGCGCCGTCGCTCGGTGTCGGTGGCAGCCGCCTGATACTCCTCGGCGTCGGCCCGCAGGCGCTCGGCCTTGGCCGACACCACCTCCAGGCGCGAGCGCAGATGGGTCGCTTCGGCCCGGGCGCGCTCGATCCCGTCGACCAGCGCGGATCGCTCGCCCCGCAGGTCGGCGGCCCGACCGAACGGTGCCAGGACGAGCTGCTCGTCGCCCCAGTCGGCCCGAAAGCGCTCCCGGGTCTCGGCCAACTCGACCTCGTCGGTCGCCAACCGGTCGAGCTCGGGTCCGAGCGCGGCGGCCTCGGCCTCGAGCGCGCCCAGCTCGTCGGACAAGCGGGCGGACTCAGCCTCGAGCGTCGCCACCACGTCGGCATCGATGGTGGTGTCGCGCTGGCGGCCGAGCCCACGCCGGCGCTCGGCCAGGACCGCGGCCAGGCCCCGGGCCTGCTCGTGGAGACGTTCGGCCCGCACCAGGTGGTCACCCAGGTCGAGCTCCCCGAGAGGGACCAGCTCGGCCTCCGCCCGCACCACCGCGGCGTCGTGGTCGGCCAGTTCCTGGCGCACGGTGGCGGCGTCGGCCGTGACCTGGGCCCGGGCCGCGGCGGTGCTCGCGTGGCGAACCTGGAGGGCGGCCAGCTCACGCCCGGCGACGAACAGGCCCACGGCGGCCAGCTCGTCGACCACCGACTGGTGGCGACGGGCGGCGTCGGCCTGGCGCTCGAGTGGCTTGAGCTGGCGGCGAACCTCACGCAGCAGGTCGGTGAGGCGCAGCAGGTTGCCCTCGGTGGCCGCCAGGCGCCGCTCGGCCCGCTCCTTGCGACGCCGGAACTTCAGGACCCCGGCGGCCTCCTCGATGACCGCCCGGCGGTCTTCGGGGCGGGCGTCGAGGACGGCGTCGAGGTTGCCCTGGGAGACGATGACGTGCTGGGTCCGGCCGACACCCGAGTCCGACAGCAGCTCCTGGATGTCGAGCAGCCGGCAGGGCACCCCGTTCATGGCGTACTCGCTGTCGCCGGACCGGAACAGGGTCCGGGCGATCGTCACCTCCGACAGCTCGATGGGCAGGAGCCCCGAGCTGTTGTCGATGGTGAGGGTCACCTCGGCCCGCCCCGAGGCCGGCCGGTCGGGCGTGCCGGCGAAGATGACGTCGTCCATCTTGGCCGAGCGCACCGTGCTCGGGCCCTGGGCCCCGAGCACCCAGGCGACGGCATCGACGATGTTCGACTTGCCCGAGCCGTTGGGCCCCACCACCACCGTGACCCCGGGTTCGAGCTCCACCGTGGTGGCGTCCGCGAAGGACTTGAAACCCTTGAGGGTGAGACGCTTCAGGTACACGGTGCTCGGACCGTAGCGGTGCCGGGGGCACCCGCCGTGCACCCTCCGACGGGTGCCGGGGCAGGCTCAGACCTGGCAGGACTCGCAGAGGAAGGTCGACCGCCCGCTCCACTTCACCCGGACGATCGGGTGGCGGCAGCGCCGGCAGGCCTCGCCCTCGCGGGCATAAACCTGGTGCTCGGCCTGGAAGCCCCCGGGCTTGCCGAACAGGTCGACGTACTGCTGGTCGGCCAGGGTCGACCCCCGGTGCTTGATGGCCGTCTGGAGGACCTCGACCATGGCCCGGTAGAGCCGGCGCACCTCCTGGGTGGAGAGGGCGTCGGAGGGGCGGTCGTAGCGCAGCCCGGCCTCCCAGAGGATCTCGTCGGCGTAGATGTTGCCGATGCCGGCCACGAAGCGCTGGTCGACCAGCAGGGCCTTGAGCTGGCTGCTGCGAGACCGCAGCATGGCGCCGAAGCGCTCCCACGAGAGCAGCGTCTCGATCGGATCGAAGCCCAGCTCGGCCAGTTCGGGCGCCTCGGTGGCCAGCTCGGCGGTCGTCACCACGTAGAGCTCGCCGAAGGTCCGGGGGTCGACGAAGCGGAGCTGACCGCCCTGGGTGAAGGTGAGCACCACGTGGGTGTGGGGCAGGGCCTTGTCCTTGCCCTGGGTCCGCAGCAGCTGGCCGCTCATGCCGAGGTGGATGACGAGGGTGTCGTCGCCCAGCGAGACCAGCAGGTTCTTGCCTCGACGGGTGACGCCCTGCACCTTGGCGCCCTCGAGGCGGCTGATGAAGGCGGCCTTCGTCTTGTGCCGTCGGGTGGAGCGGGTCCCGTTGACCTCCACCGACTTCACCTTCTTGCCCACGATCTCTCGCTCGAGGTCGCGTCGGACCGTCTCGACCTCGGGGAGCTCAGGCACCAGTGGTCTCCGCCTGCCCGTCGAGGGCGTGCCAGGCGACCCGGGCGGCGGCCTGCTCGGCCTGCTTCTTCGAGCGCCCGGCGCCCTCGCCCAGGCTCCGGCCGCCCAGGCGCACCACGGTGCGGAACTCCTTGGCGTGGTCGGGGCCGCTGTCGGTCGTTTCGTACACCGGGAGCACCTCGAAGCGGTGGGCTGCCACCTCCTGGAGGCGGGTCTTGTAGTCGTGGCCGCCGGGACCGCTGACCGCGTCGTCGATGCGAGGCCCGAGTAGCCGCAGGACGAGCTCGCCGGCCGCGTCCCACCCGCCGTCGAGGTAGGTGGCGCCGATGACCGCCTCCATGGCGTCGGCCAGGATCGAGGGCTTGGCCCGGCCGCCCGACGCGTCCTCGCCCCGGCCCAGACGCAACGAGGCGCCGAGGTCGAGCTCGGCGGCCACCTCGGCCAGCGCCGCCGTCGACACCACCGCCGAGCGGACCTTGGCCAGCTCACCTTCGGGCAGGTCGGGGTTGCGCCGGTAGATGTGGTCGGTCACCACCAAGCCGAGCACTGCGTCGCCGAGGAATTCGAGGCGCTCGTTCGAGGGAAGTCCGCCCTGCTCGGCGCACCACGACCGGTGCGCCATGGCCCGGTCGAGCAGATCGGGATCGGCGAAGGTTCGTTGCAGCCGACCGACCAGATCGGCGAGCGACGGCGAGGACGACTCGACGGCGTCCCGCTCCTTCAGCCGAGCTTGGCGCACACGTAGTCGACGGCGTCGCGGACGGTCCGGAGATCCTCGAGGTCGTCGTCGTCGATCCGGAACCCCACGGTGCGCTCGCCGACCTCCTCCTCGATGGCCTCGACGAGCTCGATGAGGGCCAGCGAGTCGGCCTGGAGGTCTTCGACGAACGACTGGCCCTCGGCGATGCTGCTGGCGTCGATCTCGAGGATGTCGGCCAGGCGGTCGCGGATGAGGTCGACCACCTCGGCTCGTTCCATGGGACTGCGGCTCTCGTGGGTCTCGGCGGGCACCGGTGCTCCTGGCAGGCCGACGGATGGGGTCTGCAGTGTATCGAGGCGCCCCTTGTCCGCTTGTGAATGCCTGGTCAGGGCGGGTGGCGTGGGCTCAGGAGGCGCTCGAGGCCGACACCGAGGCGGTCAGCGCCCCCACCAGGTCCACCGCCGCCATGTCCCGGGCCAAGGCGACGGCATTGGCGATGGCAGTCGGCGACGACGAGCCGTGGCTGATGATGCAGAGCCCGTCGACACCGAGCATCACTGCCCCGCCGTAGCTGTCGGGCTCGAGCTCGGCGATGAGGGGCTGGAGGGCCGGCCACAGCACGTCGAAGGCGGCCTGGCGATCGGGGGTTGCCGTCATCACCCCGAACAGGGCCCCCTGCAGCCACCGGAAGAGGCCCTCCATGGTCTTGAGGGTGACGTTGCCGGTGAAGCCGTCGGTCACCACCACGTCGGCCGCATCGGACATGAGGTCGCGCCCTTCGACGTTGCCCACGAAGTGGAGGCCGGGCGCCTCCCGGAGCAGCTCGCGGGCCTCCTTGACCAGGGTCGAGCCCTTGGTGTCTTCCTCGCCGATGGAGAGCAGGGCCACCTTCGGGCGCTCGACGCCGAAGCGGGTGGCGCAGTAGGCCGAGCCCATCTGGGCGAACTGCACCAGCCACGCCGGCTGGCAGTCGGCGTTGGCTCCCGAGTCGAGGAGGATGGTCGGGGAGGCGCCGGGCACCGGGATGGGGGTAGCGATGGCCGGGCGGGCCACCCCCCTGATCCGGCCCATGCGCAGTAGGGCGGCGGCCATGCCCGCGCCGGTGTTGCCGCCCGAGACCATGGCCGAGGCCTTGCCGTCGCGCACCAGTTCGGCCGCCCGAACCAGCGACGAGTCCTTCTTGGTGCGGACCGCGGCCCCCGCTTCGTCGTGCATGCCGATGACTTCGCGGCAGTCGAGGACCGCCAGGTCGCCAGGATCGACGGCGGCGATCTCGTCGGCCCGACCGACCAGGATCACCTCGACGCCGAACTCGTCGGCCGCCTGGCGGGCGCCGCGGACCACATCGGCAGGGGCCTTGTCGCCGCCCATGGCGTCGACGGCGACGGGGAGGGTCACGGGCGAGAGTGTGCTGTGCTCGGCCCCGCTGGCGCGGGACGCTGCGTCAGTCGACCTCGACCACCTGGCGACCGGCGTAGTAGCCGCAGGTCGGGCAGACCACGTGCGGGAGCTTGGCCGACCCGCACTGCGGGCAGATGCTGCGAGGGGGCGCCGACAGCCGCCAGGCCGAGGCCCGCCGGCTGCGGGACTTCGACTTGCTGGTGCGCTTCTTGGGGACGGCCACGACGGGGCTCCATGGTCGGCAACCGGAGAGGGACCCGACAGCGTAGTTGCCCGTCGCCGCCCCGAGGAAGCCGACGGCGCCCGTAGCCTGACCCGGTGGACACTGGCCAGGCCATCGGCGCCTACGCAGGTGGCTTGCTCGCCTTCTCGGTGCTCGACGGCGTGTGGCTCACCACGGTGGCCGCCGGCTTCTACCGTCGCCAGATCGGCCACCTCACCCGCGCCAAGGTGCACTGGGGGGCGGCCGTCGGCTTCTACCTCCTGTACGTGGTCGGCGTGGTAGCGCTGGCCGTCGCCCCGTCGCTGGCCGGAGGCTCGCTCCTCGACGCCGCCGGCCGGGGTGCCCTCCTCGGGCTGGTCGCCTACGGCACCTACGACCTGACCAACCTGGCAGTGGCCAAGGGCTGGCCGGTGCCGGTCACCGTGGTCGACCTGGCCTGGGGCACCTTCCTCACGGCCATGGTGGCGTCGGCCGGCTACGGGGCCGGGCGGGCACTGGGCGCCTAACCCGGCGAGTCGTCGGGCCCGACCTCGAATCGCAGGCCCTCGAGGCTCGACCACCGCGGGTCGACGGTGCCGTCGGGGCAGGGGCAGGGCCCGAGGTTGCGATCGGCGCCACAGGTCGGGCACAGGCCGGCGCAGTCGTCCCGGCACAGCGGCGCCACCGGCAGCTCGAGCAGCACGACCTCGCGCACCAGCGCGCCCACATCGACCTGTTCGTGATCGATGGGCCAGGTCTCCCCGTCGACCGGCTCGGTCTCGAAGATCTCCAGCACGTCGATCCGACTCCGACCGGCGACCGGGCCGAGGCAGCGCCGGCACACCCCCACCCAGGGGACCTGGATGGTGCCGCGGAGGGTGAGGGCCGAGTCGAGTGCCTCCAGCCGCAGCCGGACCTCGGTCTGGGCCCCTTCGGCGACCAGGGTCTCGAGCACCGACAGGGGCCCGAGGTCGAGGTCGGCGTCGATCTCTCGGGTACTGCCCGGATGGCGGAGCATGTCGCCGACGGCCAGCACCAAGGGTGATGCCGGCCGGCGGCTCACCGGTCGTCCTGGTCGAAGAAGTCCGCCTCGGTGATGTCGGCGTCGGCCCCCTCACCCAACGGCCCGGCGTCGGTCACGGCATCGGGCATCTGTCCGGTGGGCGCCGCTTCGGTCAGCCGCTGGCGACCGGCCCGCACGGTCTTCATCGTGCGGTCGAGGACGATCTCGAACTGGGCCAGCCGCTGGTCGCAGAAGTCCTCGGCCTCGTGACGAAGGCGGCGCGACTCGGTGTCGGCCTGCTCGAGCAGCTGGCGAGCCCGGGCGTCGGCGGCTCGGACCACCTCGGTGCGCTGCACCATCCGTTCGGCCCGGGCCCGAGCCGCGTCGAGGATCTCCTCGCCCTCCCGCTCGACTCGGGCCAGGAACGCCTCGCGCTCGCGCAGCATCCAGCGGGCTTCCTTGAGCTGGGCCGGGAGCCGCTCCAGCGTGGCGTCGACCAGCTCGAGGGCCTCGTCTCGGTTGATCCGCACCGTGGCCGACATCGGCATGGGCTTGGCACTCTCGATGAGCTCGGCCAGCCGCTGCAACAGCAGCTCGACGTCGGCGGGAGCGTCGGTGGGGGCGCCCGGTGGCGCAGTGGCCTCGTCGAAGGTCATCGGCTGAACCGCTCGACCAGCCGCTTGGCCACCGGCAGCGGGACCATGGAGGACACGTCGCCGCCGAGGCCGGCCACCTCTCGGATGAAGGCCGACGACAAGAACGAGTTGGCCGACGTCGAGGGGAGGAACACGGTATGGATACCCGAGAGCGAGAGGTTCATCTGGGCCTGGGCCATCTCGCTCTCGAAGTCGGTGATGGTGCGGAGGCCCTTCACGATCAGGTCGACCTGCTCGGCCGACGCCAGGTCGACGACCAGGCCAGAGTGGTGGCGGACGACGACGTTGTCGAGGTGGGCGACGACCTCACGGATCATCTCGGCCCGCTCCTCCAACGGGAACACTGCGGTGTCCTTCTGCGGATTGCGTAGGGCAGCCACGACCACCTCGTCGAAGACCCCGGCAGCCGTCTCGACCAGCTCGCGGTGACCGTTGTGGAAGGGGTCGAACGACCCGGGATAGAGGACCCTCGCCACGAGGCACGACTCCTGGTCGGGGCGGTCACGTCCGCCGGACGGCGATCACGACCACCGTACCGCCGTAGGTCGCGGCACGGCGGACATGCCAGGGCGGCGGCGGGGTGACGGCCCGATTGCTCTCGCACACCACGACCTCGACGTCGAGGGCGTCGAGGGCGTCGAGCAGGACAACCCAGGTCTCGTCGTCAGTGCCGTAGGGCGGGTCGAGGACGACCAGCTCGTGGCGCTCGGTGTGTCCAGCGAGGAAGCGGAGGGCGTCGGCCTGGACGACGGTGGCCCGGCCCTCGACGCCGAGGCCGGTCGAAGAGAGGTTGGCTTCGACCGCGGCCACCGCGTGACGATCGTGGTCGACGAAGGTGACATGGGCCGCGCCTCGACTGAGGGCCTCGATGCCCATCGCCCCGGAGCCCGCGAACAGGTCAAGCACGTCGGCGTCGGCCACCACCCCCATGCTGTCGAGGGCGTTGAAGGTGGCTTGGCGGACCCGGTCGCCGGTCGGTCGGGTGGTGGTCCCCTTCGGGGTCTCGAGCTTCCGGCCCCTCGCTGTGCCGGCGACCACACGCATGGGCCCGGCACCGTAGCCTCGGCCCCGGTGAGCGACGCCTGGCTCGAGCCCGATGCGGTGATCGACTGCATCGATTGCGGCGGCCGGGCCCACCTGCTCTCGCACCCCCCCGAGATGGGGTGGCAGCCGGGCGACCTGGTCACCTACCGCTGCGCCGACTGCCTCGACCGCTGGGACCTCCTGCTCCCCGACGAGGACGGTGGGGCCCGCTAGGACTTGAACAGGTACTCGGCCCGGTCGTCGTCGGGGGCGTCGTCCCCGCCGCCCACCAGGAGGTCGATCTCCTCCACCAGCAGGGGATGAGCGGCGAGACCGCCGGAGCCGTCGACCAGCCCGAAGGCGACCTCGCGAGCCCGCTCGACCCAGGCCTTGTCCCGGCGCAGGGAGGCCAGGCGGAGGTCGTTGCGGCCCTTCTGGCGGGTGTCCATGATCGTGCCCTCGCCCCGAAGGTCGAGGTCGACCTCGGCCAGCTCGAAGCCGTTGGTGCTGCGCACCAGAGCGGCCAGCCGCTCCTCGGCCTCGCTCGACCCCTCGCCGTCGACCACCTCGGCCACCAGGTAGCACCACGACCGCTCGGCGCCCCGGCCGACCCGGCCCCGGAGCTGGTGGAGCTGGGCGATACCGAAGCGGTCGGCGTCGAGGATGACCATGACGGTGGCATTGGGGACATCGACCCCGACCTCGATGACGGTGGTGGCCACCAGCACGTCGATCTCACCGGCGCGGAAGGCGGCCATGACCGCCTCCTTGTCCTTGGCCGGCACCCGTCCATGGAGCAGGCCGAGGCGCAGGCCGGCCAGCTCGTCGGCCGACAGCTGGTCGAAGGTCTCCTGGGCCGAGCGGGCCTCGACCCGCTCGGAGTCCTCGATGAGAGGACACACCACGTAGGCCTGGCGGCCGGCGGCCACCTGCTGGCGGACCGCGGCCCAGGCCCCGACCTCGTCGAGCGGACTTCGGGCCCACACCGTGGTGATCGGGGTCCGGCCCGGGGGGAGCTCGTCCAGGATGCTCACGTCGAGGTCGCCGTAGACGGTCATGGCCGCGGTCCGCGGGATCGGCGTGGCCGTCATCACCAGGACGTCGGGCACCGGGCCGCCGTCGGCCTGGTCGCGCAGCGCGGCCCGCTGCTCGACGCCGAAGCGGTGCTGTTCGTCGATGACCACGACCCCGAGTGAGCGGAAGGCGACGGCGCCATAGAGAAGGGCGTGGGTGCCGATGACGATGTCGACCTCGCCCGAGGCCACGCCCTCGGCCAGCCGGCTGCGTTCGGCGGTGGTGGTGCGGTTGGTGAGCAGAGCCACCCGCAGGGGGCGCTCGGGGAACAGGCTGGCTTCGCCGGAGCTGACCGTCAGACCGTCGAGCAGGGACCGCAGCGCCTGGTGGTGCTGCTCGGCCAGCACCTCGGTGGGGACCATGAGAGCACCCTGTTGGCCGCCCTCGACCGCGGTGAGCAGGGCCGCCACCGCCACCACCGTCTTGCCCGAACCGACGTCGCCCTGGAGGAGGCGGTGCATGGGGACCGGTCGGGCCAGATCGGCGGCGATCTCGTCGATGGCCCGGCGCTGGGCGCGGGTGAGGGGGAAGGGAAGACCGGCGACGAAGCGCTCGAGCAGCGGTCCGCCGATGTGGTGGCCGATGCCCACCGAGTCGCGCTCGTACTCACGCTTGCGCCGAACGAGCACCGTCTGGATGCGGAGCAGCTCGTCGAACACCAGGCGGGTGCGGGCAGCGGCGGACTCCTCGGTCGACTCGGGCAGGTGGATGCCTCGCAGCGCCGCGGTGCGGTCGATCAGGTCGTGGCGGTCGAGGACGCTGTTCGGGACCGGGTCGGCCAGCGCACCGGCCCGCTCGAGCGCTTCCGCCACCCAGCCACCCAGCTCCCAGGTGGTGAGCTGCGCCTTCTCCGACTGGGGGTAGATGGGGACGATGCGGCCGGTCCGGTCACCGACCAGGTCGACCACCGGGTTGGTCATCTGGGTGCGGCCCCGGTAGGTCTCGGTCTTGCCGAACACCACCGCGGTGGTGCCGGCGCCGAGCTGGCGCTCACGCCAGGGCTGGTTGAAGAAGGTCAGCCGGAGGTAGCCCGAGCCGTCGCTGGCGTCGACCTGGACCATCGAGCGCTTGTTGCGGGTACGCAAGGCGCTCACCCGGCGGACCTGGACCAGCACCATCGCCTCCTCCCCCACCACCAGGTCGCCGATGGACGCCTGGTTGGTGCGGTCGATGTAGCGCCGGGGGTAGTGCAAGAGCAGATCGAGGACCGTGCGGATGCCGACCTGCTCGAGCGCCTCGACCTTCTTCGGGCCGACCCCCCGCAGCTCGCCGACCGGGATCGCCGCCAACTGCGAGAGCCGCCGCCCGGTCATCCCCCATCCCTACACGATCCGTGCGCTCGAGGTGCCGAGCGCGCCTTCATCGCACCCGGCCTCTGCGGTGTCTGGGACGACGGCCACACGGAATCCGTCAGGCTGTCGTCCCAGACGGGCGTGGTCCGGTGGACGCGGGCTCAGCCCAGGGCACCGAGCCCGATCGCGAGCAACACGACGACGACAGAAAGAGGGTGGGGTGGCACGACGTGGACCCGGCGGGCCGCGCCGGGAGGACTCGGCGCGGCGTCGCTGACGGCGTGGCCGATCTCGTCCGCGACCCGATCGAGGCGTCCCCTTCCGCCCAGCGCCACCCGCAGGTTGCTCCGCCAGAAGCCCCACACCCGGATGCTCCGCTCGTCGTCGAGCTGCAGGCTGAGGTGCCGACCGGCAACGACCCCCGCCACCCGGGCGCAGGGCACCTCGATCATCCGCAGTGGGTTGCGGACGAGCACCGACCCCCCGTCGACGGTGACCGACGACGCCCAGCACAGCTCCACTCCGAGTGCGACCAAGAGCCCGAGGGCGAGGCCGGCCACCGCCCCACCTGCGCTCGACGCCCCCCGAACGCCGTCCGACAGCAAGGCGCCGGCTCCCGTCACCACCAACGCCGCCCCGACCAGCACCTGCTCGAGGCCGGGGCCCCACCGCCTCACGCTCGCCGGCATCGTCTCACGTCGACCGCGCCTGCCTCGGGGTGAGCGCCCGGCCTCACTCGATGCCGACGAGGTAGGGGTAGAGGGGCTGGCCGCCGTGGTGAACCTCGACGGTGGTCGCCGGGTAATGCTCGGTCACCCACTCGGTGACGTGGCGGGTCACGGCCGGCGACGCCCCCTCCCCCTCGATGAGGGTCAGCACCTCGTGGCCGTCGTCCAGCAGCGCGGCCAGCAGCCCGACGGCCGCCTCCGCCAGATCGGCGTGGATGCTGCAGATGCCGTCACCGCCGAGCCCCAGCCAATCGCCCTCGGCGATCGGTCCGGCCTCCGACGACGTCGCCCGCACCGCCCGCGTGACCTCGCCGGTCACCACCGCGGCGGCGGCCGCGGCCATGGCCTCGGTGTTGGCGTCGACCTCGGCGTCGGGGTCGTAGGCCAGCAGGGCGGCGAAGCCCTCAGCCACCCCCCGGGTGGGCACCACCCGCACCTGCTTGGGGGTGAGGCCGTCGAGCTGGGCAGCGACGGCCACGATGTTCTTGTTGTTGGGTAGCACCACGACCTCGTCGGCCCGGCAGGCCTCGACCGCCTCGAGCAGCTGGGCGGTCGACGGGTTCATCGTCTGGCCCCCGGTGACCACGTGGTGCACCCCGAGCGAGCGGAAGATCCGCCGGATGCCCTCGCCGGCCGCCACCGCCACCACCCCGGTGTGGACGGCCGGCTCGGTTGCCGACGCCGTCTCGACCTCCGACGTTCCCTCGACCGCCTCGCGCACCCAGCGCTCCTCGGCCACCTGGTCGAGCAGGTCGGTGACCCGGATGTTGCGGGGCCGGCCGGCATCGAGGGCGGCCTCGATCGCCGCGCCCACGTCGTCGGTATGGATGTGGCAGTTCCAGAGGCCGTCACCACCGACGACCACGATCGAGTCGCCCACCCCGGCCCACACCTCTCTAAAGGTCGGGATGGCGGCATCGGGCGCGTCGAGCAGGTACATCACCTCGTAGCGAAGTTCGGCGATCGACCGTTCGCCGCCGCCGGCCGCCGCCCCGCCGGCCGCCGACCCGACTGCGGCCAGCGGGCCCACGGCGGCCGGTTCGAGCACCGGACCGGGCTCGGGCATCGGCCGGCCGTCGACCACCTGGAGCGCGGCGTCGATCAACAGCAGGAGCCCCGATCCCCCGGCGTCGACCACCCCGGCCTCGGCCAGGACCGCCAGCAGCTCGGGGGTGCGAGCGAGGGCCTCGGCCCCGCCCGCGGCGGCGGCCTCGAGCACCGCTAGCAGCGACACCTCAGCGTCGCCGGCCCCAGCGACCTCGGCGGTGGCGGCATCGGCCACGCCGCGGCCGACGGTGAGAATCGTCCCCTCCACTGGCCGGCCCACCGCCTCGTAGGCCGACGCCGCAGCCCGGTCGAGGGCCTCGGCCACCAGCGCCCCGCTGGCCACGCCCCCCGGGGCCGTGGCCAGCACGCCGGTCAGGCCCCGCAGGAGCTGGGAGAGGATCACCCCCGAGTTGCCCCGAGCACCCATCAGCGACCCGTGGGCGATCGCCTTGCACACTGCGGCCAGATCGGGCCCCTCGCCCAAGGCGTCGACCTCGTCGACGACCGAGGCGACGGTCAGCGCCATGTTGGTGCCGGTGTCGCCGTCGGGGACGGGGTAGACGTTCAGGCGGTTCAGCCGGTCCTGATGGGTCCGCAACCCGTCTCGGAATCCCACCATGACCGCCTGGAGCGCGGCGGCGTCCAGGCCCTCCCTCGCCGACATGACGATCGACAGTACCGGCGCAGGTGGCCGGGGCAGGGCCTCTGCTACCGTGATCGCCCCTGATCGGGTCGACGGCGTCGCCGTAGGTCGTCCCCGACGGTCACCGACGGTCTCCGGGAAAGAAGCGCGTCATGGCAGCGGTGTGCGAGGTGTGCGACAAGCGACCCGGCTTCGGCATGCGGGTCAGCCACTCCCACGTGCGGACCAAGCGTCGCTGGAACCCCAACATCCAGCGGGTCCGGGCCGTGGTCAACGGCTCGAACACCCGGCTCTACGTGTGCACGTCGTGCATCAAGGCCGGCAAGGTGGTCAAGCCGACCCGCACCGCTCGACCCACCTCCTGACGCGGCCCTGACCTCAGGCTGGCGCCAGCCTGCTGTACCGAGCCACGGCCTGCGGTGAGCCCACCTCGAATCGTGGGCCACTCGAGCGCTCGGATAGCCTGAACCGGCGATTGTCGCCCTTCGAGGAGGTCGCCCAGTGCAGGGAGTGGTTCGTTCCTACGACCCCGGGACGGGACAAGGGACGCTCCTGCGCGACACCGATCTCAGCGAGTACGACCTCGCCGACGACGCCCTCTCGGGCTCCGTCTTCCGCATGCTCCGCCAGGGCCAGCGGGTCGTGTTCGACCTCGATGCCGAGGGGCGGGCGACCCGCCTGCGCCTGGGCTCCGAGGTCGACCTGGGCACGCCCGGCTTCCCGTCGGAGCGCCCCAGCCGCTGACCGATCCCCATCCGGGCCCGCTCGCATCACGGAGAACACCTGATGACCACCCTGGAGAACAAGCCCAACACCACCAACGCCAAGCTTCTGGCCTGGGTCGAGGAGGTCGCGGCCCTGACCGAGCCCGACGCCATCGAGTGGTGCGACGGCTCCGACGAGGAGTACGAGCGGCTGACCGAGCTCCTGGTCGAGGGGGGCACCTTCATTCGGCTGAACGAGGACATCCGGCCCCAGAGCTTCCTGGCCCGCTCCGACCCCGGCGATGTCGCCCGGGTCGAGGACCGGACCTACATCTGCTCGGCCCGGGAGGAGGACGCCGGGTCGACCAACAACTGGCGCGACCCCCGGGAGATGCGCGAGATCCTCACCGGGCTGTTCCGAGGCTCTATGCGGGGCCGCACCATGTACGTCATCCCGTTCTCGATGGGCCCGTTGGGCTCGCCCATCGCCCATATCGGCGTCGAGCTCACCGACTCGCCCTACGTGGTGGTCAACATGAAGCTCATGACCCGAATGGGCCAGGCCGTTCTTGACGTCCTCGGCGACGGCGACTTCGTGCCCGCCCTCCACTCGGTCGGCGCCCCCCTCGAGCCCGGCCAAGACGACGTGGCCTGGCCCTGCGACGCCGACAACAAGTACATCGTCCACTTCCCCGAGACCCGCGAGATCTGGTCCTACGGCTCGGGCTACGGCGGCAACGCCCTGCTCGGCAAGAAGTGCTTTGCCCTGCGCATCGCCTCGGTGCTGGCCCGCGACGAGGGCTGGCTGGCCGAGCACATGCTGATCATCGGCGTGACCCCGCCCCAGGGCGAGAAGCGCTACATCGCCGCCGCCTTCCCGTCGGCCTGCGGCAAGACCAACATGGCCATGCTCATCCCCACGCTGCCGGGGTGGAAGGTCGAGACCGTCGGCGACGACATCTGCTGGATGAAGTTCGGCGACGACGGCCAGCTCTACGCCATCAACCCCGAGGCCGGGTTCTTCGGCGTCGCTCCGGGCACGTCCGACAAGACCAACCCCAACGCCATGGCCACCCTCTACGGCAACACCATCTTCACCAACTGCGCCGAGACCACCGACGGCGACGTGTGGTGGGAGGACATGACCAAGGAGATCCCGGCACGGCTGACCGACTGGAAGGGCGCCACCTGGACGCCCGAGTCGGCCACCCCGGCGGCCCACCCCAACGCCCGCTTCACCGTGCCGGCGGCCCAGTGCCCGTCTATCGCCCCCGAGTGGGAGGACCCGAAGGGCGTGCCCATCTCGGCCATCCTCTTCGGCGGTCGCCGGGCCACCACCGTGCCGCTGGTGACCGAGGCCCGCTCGTGGGAGCACGGCGTGTTCCTGGGGGCGATCATGAGCTCGGAGACCACCGCGGCCGCCACCGGGGCGGTCGGCAAGGTCCGCTTCGACTCCTTCGCCATGCGCCCCTTCACCGGCTACAACGTGGGCGACTACCTGGCCCACTGGCTCTCGATGGCGGAGCGTGAGGGGGCCAAGCTGCCCAAGCTCTACTGGGTCAACTGGTTCCGCAAGGACGACGACGGCCGCTTCCTGTGGCCCGGCTTCGGTGAGAACTCCCGGGTCCTCAAGTGGGTCGTCGAGCGGATCGAGGGCCGGGGCGAGGCCGTCGAGACACCGATCGGCTCCATTCCCGCGGCCGGCGCCCTCGACACCTCGGGTCTCGACCTCGACGACTCGCAGCTCGAGACGCTGCTCAGCGTGGACGAGGCGGCCTGGCAGCGTGAGCTGGCCCTCATCGAGGAGTACTTCGACGAGATCGGCGAGCGCCTCCCGGCCCAGGTCCGCGACGAGCTGGCGGCAGTCGAAGCCCGCCTGGCCGGCTGATCGCCCCGTCCGCATCGCCGGAACCCCGGTCGATGGTCGCGGCCTTCATCCTGATCCAGACCGCGGTCGGGACCTCGGCCCGGGTGACGAGGGAGGTGACGGCCATCGACGGGGTGCTGACCTGTGACGACGTCACCGGTCCCTACGACGTCATCGCCAAGGCAGAGGCACCGACCATCGACGAACTGGGCAAGCTCATCGTGAGCCGGATCCAGCTCATCGAGGGGATCACCCGCACCCTCACCTGCACCGTGGTCAACCTGTAGGTCGTCTCACCCCGACGCGCTGACCGCGTGCCACACCAGGCGGGTGCGAGCGTCGAAGCGGCCGGTGACGGTGACGCAGGTCCGGCAGTAGGCGTTGGCCGACCGGCGATGGCGAGGGACCTCTCCCCCACACGTCGGACACCTTCCCACGACGCTGGGCGCCACCAGCACCACGTCGTCGCCGCAGCGCGCCACTGGTTGGGCGCCGACCGCCCGCGCCCAGCGCTTCCAGCCCGGACCGTGCCCGGCCCGGGGCCCGGCCAGGGCGTGGGCGATCTCGTGCCGGATGGTGTCGACCACTACCGACTCGGCGTTGAGCTCGATCAGCGGGCGCGACAGTCGAATGCAGCAACGGTCGTGGTGACACGACCCGAACTGGCGGCGAGCCCAGCCCAGCTCCACCTGCCAACCGCGGCCCGGGAGGTACTCGGCCACCAGCCGTTCGGCCTCGGCCAACGCCGCCGCGACGTCCACCCCGGCAAGCTAGCGGCCGGGGTGCTCAGCGGGCCTCCCGGCCCGTGAGGCCTCGGCGTTGGCGGACGATCCGGTCGACCGTTCCGAAGATCGCCCCGTCGACGACAACGCCGATGATGAAGATCATCATCATGATCGACACCATCAACGGGTAGTCCGAGAGGGTCCGAGCGAAGTCGAGCCGCGACCCGATCGAAGGCTTCGAGCCGATGATGACGATGAGCTCGCCCGCCATGAGGCTCCGCCAGGCGAACGCCCACCCCTGCTTGAGTCCGGCCACGAACGTCGGGAGGGCGGCCGGCAGGATGACGTGGCGCCACATGGTGAGCCGCCGGGCGCCGAGGACCCGGCCGGCCCGGGTGAGGATCGGCGGCACGGTGTCGACCCCGGCGATCAGGCCGTTGGCCACCGACGGCGCGGCGCCGAGCACCACGACGAAGAGGATGGCCGACTCACTCAGCTTGAACAGCACGATCGCCAGTGGGAACCAGGCGATCGACGGCATGGTCTGCAGGCCGGTGATCATCGACCCGACGGCCACCCGCATCGAGCGGAACTGGGCCACGACGGCACCGACGGTCACGCCCACGATCACGGCGAGGGCGTAGCCGGAGGCTGCTCGGCGCAAGGTGATACCGATGGCCTTCCACGTCTCGGCCTGGCCCAACTCGTGCCACAGGGCCTCGAGCGCGGTGAACGGCGACGGGAGGATGTACTCGGGGCGCCACCCCGACCACACCACCAACTGCCACGCACCGAAGAAGAGCGCCACGGCCGCCACCTTCGGCCAGGTCGTGGCCCATGCGCTCGACAGGCGAGAGCGCGGCACCGTGTCGCCGAGGTCGAGCGCGTCGAGTCCCTCGAGCTCCTCGCCCAGGGTGTCCTCGGCATTCGGCTCGCGCTCAGCGACGGCCATGGCTGCGCACCTCCTGACGGAGACGATCGGTGATCTCGCCAGCCAGGGCCGACACGTCGGGCGAGTCGATGCGCCGGGGCCGAGGTATCTCGACCGCCAACTCGGCCGCCACCCGACCAGGCCGACTCGAGAACACCAGGACCCGGTCCCCCAGTCGGGCGGCCTCACGGACGTTGTGGGTGACGAACAGCACGGTGAGGTCGCGCTCGGTCCAGAGTCGCTCGAGCTCGTCGTGCAGCAGATCACGGGTCATGGCGTCGAGGGAACCGAAGGGCTCGTCCATGAGCAGCACGTCGGCGTCCTGAGCGAAGGCCCGGGCGAGGGCGACCCGCTGGCGCATCCCGCCGGAGAGCTCGTGGGGACGTCGGCGAGCGAACGCGCCGAGGTGCACCACCTCGAGCAGCTCCTCGACCCGCTGGCGCCGAGCGCTTCGGCCGACGCCGGCCAGTTTCAGCGGCAGCTCGACGTTCTGGCTCACCGTGAGCCACGGGAAGAGCGCCGACTCCTGGAACATGAGGGCCGTGCGGCCCGTGACCGAGACGGTGCCCAGGCTCGGCTCGTCGAGGCCGGCCACCAGGTTGAGCAGGGTGCTCTTCCCGCAGCCGGACGCACCCACGATGCAGACCAGCTCCCCCCGTCCGACCTGGAAGCTGACACCGTCGAGGGCCGTGACGCCCTCGGTGCCGCGCCCGAAGCGCTTGGATACGCCGTCGACGGCGACGGCGGTCGGACGCGGAGCGTCCTCGGCACCGGCCGAAGCCGGCACCGAGGACGCGTCGAGGTCGGGGGGGGATTCGTCGATCACGCTCACAAGGCTTCCACTTCCGGTTGCCCGGCGGCGGCAAGGACCTCGTTGAGGATGTCCACATCGAAGAGGCCGGCGATGTTCTCGACCGGCTGGGAGACGCCGACGTCGGCACCGGCTTCGGCTGAGGTCTCCACCGTGGCGGCCAACGGGTCGACGGTAAAGGTCAGGTTGCTCCAGGCCGCGTTGATCACCTGGTCGCTGAGCTTCTTGCCGGTGATGGTGTTGATCTGCTCGTTGACCACCGTCTTGGACTCCGTCGGGTTGGTCGACAGGAAGTTGGTGGCCTCGAGGTGACCTTCGAGGAACTGCTGGACGACGTCGGGGTGCTCCTCGAGGAACGCGGTGCGCACGATGATCTCGGTGGTGGCGTACTCACCATTCGGCCACAAGGTCTTCTCGTCGACCAGCACCTTGCCGCCCCCCTCCTGGATGAGGCGCGTCGCCCACGGCTCGGGCACCCACGCCCCGTCGATGTCGCCAGCCTTGAAGGCGTCGAGGGTCTGGCTGTTCTCCTGAGGGACGATCGAGACGTCGCCACCGCCACTGGTGTCGCTGGAGAGGCCCTCCTCCTTCAACCACGAGCGCAACGCCACGTCCTGGGTGTTGCCCAGCTGGGGCGTAGCCAGCGACTTGCCCTCGAGGTCGGCCGAGCTGGTGATCGACGGGTTGACGATCAGGTAGGCACCGCCGGAGGTGGCTCCGGCGATGATGCGCACGGCGTCGCCGTCGGACTGGACGTAAGCGTTCACCGCCGGGTTCGGACCGATGTAGCCAATGTCGAGCGCATCCCCCAAGAGGGCCTCGACCTCGGCCGGGCCGGCGTTGAAGGTCGACGTCTCGAGGGTGACGTTGTCACCCAGGGCCTCATCGAAGATGCCGTTGCCGACCCCCACGAGGGCGGCGGCGTGGGTGATGTTGGCGAAGTAGCCCAGGCGGAGGGTGACTGGCTCGGTGGACACGGTCGAGGTGGTGTCGCTGGCATCGACGCCACTGTCGTCGCTCCCGCAGGCGCCAGCGACCACGGTGAGCGCCAGCAGCACGGCGAGGACTCGCCCGATCGATCGAACACGAAACATCAGAGATGACCTCCACAGGGGAAACATGACCTTCTTGGTCAGGTTTGCCGGGATGAGGGTCACCTGTCAACTTCACCGGGTTCCACAACCACGCTCAGCGGCGCGCCCAGGCGTCTTCGGGCTCGAGAAGCCGGGTCACCGAGCGCGGGAGGTCGCCCGAAGCAATCTGGGCCAGGGTCACATGCTCGAGCACCTTGCGCATCGAGGCTCGCATCGCCACCCACACGTCACGCAGGGCGGTCGCCGGTGCCGGGTACGACACCTCCTCGGGGGCCTGATCACCGACATCAGCCAGTGGTCCCTCCACCGCTCGGATCACGTCGGCCACGGTGATGGCCGTGGCGCGCCGCGCCAGGCGGTACCCGCCGTCCGCTCCTCGCTGGCTGGCGATCAGACCCGAGCGTCGGAGGTCGGTGAGGATGTGCTCCAGGAAGCGCGGAGGGATGGCCTGGGCCCGAACGATCTGGTCGAGCTTGACCATCTCGTCGGGCGCCGCGGTCATCTCCAGCAAGGCCCGCACTGCGTAGTCGACTCGCAGGGAAACTCGCACCCGCACAGACTTGCAGGTCGGTCCCCGACCACCGACGACTCGGCCATCGCCTCCGCCAATGGCGAAAGGAGGGCGAAGAGGCGCTGGAGGGCACGAAGGAGTTCCTGGTCGACCAGAACCTGGCGGCCGAGGACTTCGATCTGTCGGATTGGTACGCCCCCGGCGTCACCGCCCGCTGACGCAGATCGACGGGACGGGCGCGGCTCCGGCGAGCGGTGCCCGTCCCGTCAGTTCTGCACCACCAGGATGGCCCGGATGCCGAGCCCCATCACGAAGAGCCCGCCGAGGCCGTAGAGCAGGTGGAGGCGGTGGCGGAGCTGGTCTCGGTAGGCATAGATGATCGACACCGCGATCAACGCCACGAAGCCGTAGAACATGTGGAACTGGGGAACGCTGAGCCCGTCGCCCGACACCAGGTAGACACCCATCGCCACCTGGACGAACATCGCCACCTCGGCGAAGGCGGTGAACCACCACAGCGCCCGGGTCCGCAACGGCGGCCACCGCCACGCGCCCAGGGCCCACAGTCCGGCCAGGCCGTTGCCGCAGATGGTGATCCACGCCCAGCCGGAGTGCAGCTCACGGAGCACCGCAACCACCGTCGTTCGGCCCGCCGTGAACCACCACGCTCAGTCGACCAGCCGGTCGCCCAGCACCGCGACCGGTCGGGTCGCACCCACCCGGGTGTACCACTCCGTGCCGAAGGCAAGTGCGAAGACGTCGTCGGCCATGTTGAGGAAGAACGACTGCTCGGAGATCTGGCTGGCGTGGGCCCGCATCGAAGCCCGCTTGCGATCGACCAGGTCGACCACCTCGACCGCGTGGGTGATGGCCTCCGCCGGGACCCCGATGTCGAGGGTCTCCGGATCGAAGGGCATGCCTCCGTCGTCACCCACACTGATGCCTCGGGCCCGGGCCTCGACCAGCAGCATGCGGATGTAGTCGCGGTTCTGGGTGGCTTCGAACACCGCCGGGGTCCCGGCCAGCGCACCGGCCCGGTTGCCGACCCGGTGGACCTGGATGTGGTCGGGATGGCCGTAGTTGCCCCGCTCGTCGTAGGTCGTCAACACGTCCGCCCGCTCCTCGTCGAGCAGGTCGGCCAAGTGGCGGGCGGCCACCTCGACGTCGGCTTGCCAGAAGCTGCGGAGGTCGTCGTTACCCGGGTCGCCAGCCATGCCCGAGTCGACATAGTCCAGCAGCTCCACCCGAGAGATTCCGAGGATCTCGGCGGAGCGGTGGGTCTCGAGCACCCTGCGCTCGGCCAGCGTCTCGCCCTCGTCGAGGAAGCCACCGGGCACGTCGCCCCGCTCACCTCGGGTGGCCACCACCAGCACCACCCGGTGGCCGTCGCCCGCAGCGCGAGCCATGGTGCCCCCGGTGAGGATCGATTCGTCGTCGGGGTGGGCGTGGAAGAACACCAGCGTCGCCACCGCTCACATCCGACCCAGCAGCTCGGCCTTCTTGGCTTCGAACTCCGCGTCGGTGAGCAGACCCCGCCTGCGGAGCTCGTCCAGCTGGGTGATCTGGTCGGGGATCGAGGCGGTCGGCGTCGAGGCGAGGCTGGCGGTGGTGACGTCGGCGTCGGGCACCGAGGGCCGAGGCGGGTCGTCGGCGTCGTCCCGAGCTCCGAAAGTCCGCTGCTTGTCGGCCTCGATCTGGCGGTAGATCTCGTTCTGGACCTCGGAAGGGTGGGAGATGTCGGTGAAGGTCTGGCGGCCCTGCTCGCCGCCCGACTCGATGACCAGGTCGCCGGCGCCGACCATGCGCTCGATCAGCGGCTGGTGGAAGAACACGGTGTTGACCCGGTCGAGGGGGATCTCGATCCCCCGCTTGGAGAAGACGCCGTTGCGAAAGACGACCCGGTCGCTGGTGACCACGAACATCGTCGAGCGCCAGCGCACGGCCCGACCCAACGTCCACAGCAGGGCGGCGACCACCAGGACACACAGTGCGATCTTGAGGACGTCCCACGCGCCGCCGTCACCCCCCCAAACGAGGACCACCAGCAGGGCCACCAGTGCCCCCAGGGTGGCGGCCCCGGGACCGGCGAAGAACCAGGGGTGGGGGTTCTGGTCGATGACCAGCTCCTCGTGCTCGTTGAGGAGGCGACGGGGGAAGGGCACCCCCGAGAAGCTAGACGCCCCATCCGCGTCGCTGTCACACCCCCTTCGTAAGGTCGCCGAGGTGGAGGACCCGACACAGCTGGACGAGGCGGATGCCCTGCTGCGGGGCCTGACCGACTCGCAACGAGCAGCGGTCACCAGCCAGGGCTCGCCGCTGGTGGTCCTGGCCGGAGCCGGGTCGGGAAAGACCCGGGTGCTCACCCGTCGTATCGCCCACCGGGTCGTGACCGGCGACGCCGACGCCAGCCACATCCTGGCCCTGACCTTCACCCGCAAGGCGGCGGGCGAGCTCCAGCAGCGGCTGGCTCGCCTCGGGCTCCGCGACCGGGTGGCCGCGGGCACGTTCCACGGCATCGCCTACGCCACCCTTCGGCGCCGCTGGAGCGACGCCGACCGCAACCCGCCGACCCTCCTCGACCGCAAGGTCGGCGTGCTCGGCCGGCTCCTCGGCCGCCAGCCCAGCGGGGCCCGACCAGTGGCGGCGGCCGACGTGGCGGCCGAGATCGAATGGGCCAAGGCACGGCTGCTCGGCCCCGCTGACTACGAGGGCGAGGCCTTGCGCGGCGGCCGGCGGCCCCCGCTCGGCGCCGCCCGGATGGCCGAGCTCTACCAGCGCTACGAGGACGAGAAGCGGCGCCGCGGGCTCGTCGACCTCGACGACCTGCTGATCCTCGCCGGGCGGGCCATGCGCGACGACCCCGCGTTCGCAGCCAGCCAGCGGTGGCGCTTCCGGCACCTCTTCGTCGACGAGTTCCAAGACGTCAACCCCGCCCAGCACGCCCTGCTGGAGCTCTGGCGAGGCGGACGCGACGACCTGTGCGTGGTGGGCGACCCCCGCCAGGCGATCTACGCGTGGAACGGCGCCGACCCCCGGTTCCTCGACACTCTGGTCGACGAGCAGTCCGGGGCCACCGTGGTCACCCTCGACGACAACTTCCGCTCGACCCCCCAAGTGCTGGCGGTGGCCCACGCGGTGCTGGCCGGTGGCGATCGGCGGGTGGCTCCGATGACGGCTCACCGAAGCGACGGCCCCCTCCCTTCGGTCCAGGCCCACCCGAGCGAGCTGGCCGAGGCCCAGGCCATCGCCCGGGCCCTGCGAGACGGGCGGCGGCCCGGTCGGTCCTGGGCACGGGCCGCGGTCCTGGCCCGGACCAACGCCCAACTGGTGGTGGTCGAGGAGGCGCTCCGGGCCGCCGGCATCCCGGTCCGGGTGCGGGGCGGTGCCAGCTTCCTGCGCCGCCCGGCGGTGGTCGCGGCCCTCGACGAGATGGGCCGCCAGCCCGGGCGGCTCGGACCCCGACTCGTCGACCTCAGCACCGACGACGGTGACGGTGCGAGCCCCGGCGATGCCCAGGAGGCCGACGGGTGGCGAGACGAGCTCGTGCGACTGGGCCGCGAGCTGCTCGACATCGACCCCGACGCCACCACCGACACCTTCCTCACGTGGCTGCGCACGACCCTGGCCGGCTCGGAGGTGGCCCCGGGCGACGACGCGGTCGAGCTGGCGACCTTCCACGCGGCCAAGGGACTCGAGTGGTCGGTGGTGTTCATCGCCGGGCTCGAGAGCGGTCTGGTGCCCATCGGCCACGCCCGTACCGACGACCAGGAGGCCGAGGAGCGGCGCCTCCTCTACGTCGCCGTGACCCGAGCCCAGGACGAGCTGCACTGCTCGTGGTCTCGCACCCGGACCTTCGGGGCCCGCACCGTGGCCCGCGAGCCGTCGCCCTGGCTGACCGAGATCGAAGCCGCCGCCGCGGCGTTGGCCGGTGGTGCCCCGGGCCGCGACGTCGTCGACTGGCGGCGGCGGTTGGCCGACGAGCGGGCCAAGCTCCAACGGACATCGGGACCATCCCGACCCGGGGCCCGGATCATCCGCACCAGCCTCGGCGCCGACGCCGACCCGATCGTCCTGCGGGCCCTGCGTGACTGGCGGACCCAGGCGGCTCGGACCGCCGGCGTGCCGGCGCACATCATCTTCCACGACACCACCCTGGCGGCCGTGGCCGAGCGGCTCCCGCGGGACCACCCGGCACTTCTGACGGTCCCCGGGGTGGGTCCGGTGAAGGGCGAGCGCTACGGAGCCGACCTGCTCCGGCTGGTGGCCGAGCACGCCTCCTGAGCGACCCGAAGGAGTCAGCGCCGCGCCGAGGCCAGCTCCCCCACCAGGACAGTTCGCCACTCCCCTCCGGCCGCCGCCACCGAGACCGTCGTCTCGAGGTCGACCCGCTCGAGGCGCAGGAGCCACTGGCCGTCACCGCTCAACGACAGGTTCACCGTTGGGTCACCGGGGACGTTGGTGCGGGACGACTCCGCCACCACGGTCGCCCCTTCGGTGGAGGAGGCTCGGAACGTGGCCTCGTCGAGCACCAGCCAGCGGGCCACCCCCGCCCCCTGGCAGCCCTCCGCCCAGATCTCGCAGGTCTGGTCGAGCACCAGGACGACGCCGTCGGCCATGCCCCGGAGCTCGAGGGACCGGATCGGCTCGACTCCCCCGTCGTTCTCGGCGCGCTCCGTACGAGATGGCGAAGTGGACGCGCCGAGAACGGAGGAAGGACCGCTCGGCGCGTTCCAGCTGAAGGTCCAGGCGGCCGTGGGGTCGCCGCCCGGGCCATCCAGCGCCAGCGCGTGGATCTCGCCCGGTCCCTCACCCGGACTGGTCCGCACGTAGAGCTCGGCCAGGTCGACCGAGAAGGCCACCGGATCGATGCTGGCCAACGGGTTGGCGTCGTCGTCCACGATCCAGACGACCTCGTCGGCCGCGCCCCCTTCTCGCACCACGAGCGCCCGGCCCACTCCCCACCGCTCGTCCTGGAGGGCGAAGGCGACCGTCCGACGATCGGCGTTCCACACCGGCGCCGAGATGGCGCCGAGATCGACGACCGCGCCCGACACCAGGTCGAGCGCGGCCGTGTGTCGGCACAAGCTGGCAGCCGGGCCACAGGCCACCCGGAGGTAGGCGGTGCCGTCGATGATCGAGTCGACACCCACGGCCGACCCCGGAGGGAGGACCGACCGGGTGCCGGCGTCGTCGGTCACCGACACCGCGCCGGCACCATCGACGGCGACCACGACGTCGCCGGGCAGCGTCGGTGCCGGTGGCGGGATCGACGGAGGGTCGGCTGTCATCCGCCACGGCGACCGGTCGTCGCCGGCCGCCTCGACCACCTCGCTGGTGGTCGTCGTCGTGCTGGGCGCCGCCATCTCCGGTTCGCGATCAACCGACGATGTGCCACCGGCGTTCACCACGGCCACGGCCAGGGCCAGGGCCGCGAGGGAGCCGACTGCGACCACCACCATCCCCCGTCTCACGAACGTCAGTGTGCCAGTTACCGAGGACAACGCAATAGGGGATCACCCCCGGTGGAGCTCGGCGATCATTGGCGCGTGGTCGGAGGGCTGGGCCCCCTTGCGGGCATTGCGGTCGACCAGGATCCACGACAGCGACCGGGCCACGCTGGCCGAGCCGAGCATCAGGTCGATGCGCATCCCCTGGCGCTTGTGGAAGGCGCCGGCCCGGTAGTCCCACCAGGTGTAGAGACCGGCGCTCTGGTAGTGGGCGCGGAACAGGTCGACCAGGCCCCATTGCTGGAGCCGGGCAATGGACTGGCGCTCGGGCTCGCTGACGTGGGTACCGCCATGGGCCGCCGCCGGGTCCCACACGTCGCGGTCGTCGGGTGCGACGTTGAAATCACCGCACACCACGACATCGCCTCCGGGGTCGGCCACCGCATCGACGTGGTCTGCCAGTCGCTCGAGCCACGCCAGCTTGCGGTGGTACTGCTCGTGGCCGACCTGACGACCGTTGGGGACGTAGACGGTGACGATCCGAACCCCGGCGCAGGTGGCGGTGACGAGCCGGGCCTCGTCGTCGGGTTCGGGGTCGGCGAAGCCGACCACCACGTCGTCGAGACCAACCCGCGAGCAGATGGCGACGCCGTTCCACCGACCCTCACCGACGTGAATGCACTCGTAGCCGAGGGCCAACAGGTCCAGGGCGGGAAAGGCCTCGTCGGCCAGCTTGGTCTCCTGGAGGCAGAGCACATCGGGCGCGGCATACCCCACCCAGTCCTCGAGCCGGGCCAGCCGGGCCCGCAATGAGTTGACGTTCCAGGTGGCGATGCGCACCGGAGAGCATGGCGGCCCCGTCAGGCGGCGGGAGCGGGGGGCGACGCCAACCCGCTCCCGCCCCCGTCAGCGACTCGCCGGGGGGCGCTTGGCCGGCGCCGTGCGGGCGGGGGCCTTCTTGGCCGGAGC
>JANNNX010000081.1:0-3338 GCA_031398745.1 Actinomycetes bacterium | reverse complement strand
CGGGTGACCGAGTTAGCACTCTCGATTGGTGAGTGCTAACTCAACCACCTGCACCGACGCCGCGCAACTGCGCTCAGGTGGTGCCGGTGGCTCGAGCCCGGCCGACGAGCTCGGCGAGGATCATGGCCAGGCCGTCGGGGTCGAAGGGCTTGGTGACGTACTCGTCGGCCCCGAGCTCGTAGCCCCGCACCAGGTCGGTCTCGCCGGTCATGCAGGTGAGGATCAGCACCCGGGTGTCGGGGGCCAGGGCCCGGGCTCGCATCTGGTCGAGGACCCCGAAGCCGTCGATATTGGGCATCATCAGGTCGAGCACCATGATCTCGGGAGCAGATGCCTCCAACGCCTCGAGCGCGGCCCTCCCGTCGGCGGCCTCGCGGACCGTGTGCCCGTAGTCCTCGAGGGTGAAAGCGAGCATCGCTCGAATGTCCGGGTCGTCGTCCACCAGCAACACGTCGGCCATTCCGAGGTTGTCGGCGCGCGCCGGACCGAAGTTGAGGACGTTGCCTCACGTCGCTGTGTTGGACCCCTGATGCACCCGTCGCACCGGGGGTCCTTGCCGCCGGGTGCACCTCTCGATGACGATCTCTCAATGTCGTCGAACTCCACCCGACTGTTCGACGCCGCCGCGCTCGACACCAACGCCCTCGTCGCCGACAAAGGATCGTCCACGATCTCGGTGTGCATCCCGGCTCGGGACGAGGCTGCCACCATCGGTCCGCTGATCGAGTCGATCATCCTCGAGCTGGTCGAGCGCCACGCTCTGGTCGACGAGGTGATCGTGGTCGACGACGGTTCCACCGACTCCACCGCCGTCGTTGCTCGCCAGGCCGGCGCCACCGTCTACGCCAGCGGCGACATCCTGCCCAGCTCGGGCCCGGGTCGGGGCAAGGGCGACGCCCTCTGGAAGTCGCTGGCGGTGAGCAAGGGCGACATCGTCGCCTGGTGCGACGCCGACGTGCGCCAGTTCGACCCCCGCTTCATCACCGGCCTGGTCGGGCCGCTGCTCCTCCACCCCGAGCTCCAGTTCGTCAAGGGCTTCTACGAGCGGCCGCTCGACGGTCGCCCGGGTGAGGGCGGCCGGGTGACGGAGCTGGTCGCTCGGCCCGTGCTCTCCCTGCTGTTCCCGGCGTTGGCCACCTTCATCCAGCCGCTCGCCGGTGAGTTCGCGGGTCGGCGGCCCCTGCTCGAGCGGATGCCGTTCGCCTCCGGCTACGGCGTCGACCTCGCCCTCCTGGTCGACATCGCTACCGATGTCGGGCTGGGCGCCATCGCCCAGGTCGACCTGGGTACCCGGGTCCATCGCAACCGGCCGCTGGCCGAGCTCTCCATCCAGGCCCTCGAGGTGCTGGGCATCGCGCTCCAGCGGGCCGGCGTCGACACGACCGATCAGCCGGTGCTGCAGCGGCCCGGCCACCCGCCCGTGGTCGTCGCTCCCGCCGATGCCCGGCCGCCGCTGGTGGAGGTCCCGGCCTACCGCCGAGAGGTCAGCTGAGCGTCGCCAGCACCACCTCGACCACGCACTCGACGGCGTCGGCCATCGCTCGGTCGAGGCCCACCCGCTCGACCAGGGCGACGACCGTCACCCCGGGCGGCACCACCACGTCGGCCACCGCTTCGCCGACGACCGCCAACACCGGCACGCCCGCCTGGGCCGCCAGCTCGGCGACACCACCCACCACCTTCCCGGCGAAGGACTGCTCGTCGAGGAGTCCCTCCCCGGTGACCACCAGGTCGGCCGCGCTGATCCGGTCGGCCAGGTCGACCTCGTCGGCCACCAGGTCGAACCCACCCACCAGGCGGGCGCCGACCGCGGCCAGGCCCCCGGCCAGGCCGCCGGCCGCCCCCGAGCCGACCATCGACGTCACGTCGACCCCGTAGGACTCGAGGTACACCTGGGCCAGGCGGCCGAGGCGGCGTCGAAGCAACTCGACCTGAGCCGGTGTCGCCCCTTTCTGTGGCGCGAACTGCTCGGCTGCGTCGACGAAGGTCGTTCTCACGTCGCAGGCCACCACCAGCTCGATCCCCCGCAGGCGGCCGAGCGGCTCCAGCGCCCGGAGGGCACCGAGGCCGCCGTCGGTGGTGGCCGATCCGCCCACCCCGACCACGATCCGCCGGCACCCGGCGTCGATCGCCGCGCCCAGCACCTCGCCGGTGCCCGAGGTGGTCGCCGCCATCGGGTCGTTGCCCTCTGCGCCCCCTACCAGCTCGAGGCCCGACGCCCGGGACATCTCGACCACGCCCCGCTCGCCTGCGTACCGCCACGGCGCGTCGACCGGGTCTCCGAGCGGCCCGGTGACGGTCGCCACCCGGTTGGCTCCGCCCAGGGCGTCGAGGAAGCCCTCGCCGCCATCGGACAGGGCCACCCCGTCCACCTCGTGGCCCACCGCCCCGAGGGCCCGGCGTAGTGCCGCCACCAGGTCGAGCGCCCGCGCCGAGCCTCGGAAGCTGTCGGGGGCGACGACGACTCGCACCACCCCATGGTGGACCCACCCGACCGCCAGTCCCGCACCGACGGGCCGCGCCCGCGGCGGCTACTGGACGCTGGCCGAGAGATCGGCTCCGACCACCAGCACCAGGTTGGCGCCGGCCAGAGCGGGGACCGGGTACGGCTCGGCCAGCGCCGCGGTCACCGGCGCCGGGCTGAGCAGGGCCGCCACCGCGGCCGCATCGGCTTCGTAGCCGGCCTCGTAGTAGAGGGTGGAGGTGGCGACGTTGGCGTTGGCGTTTGTCGCCGCCGAGGTCTTGAACCCGGCCGGGGCGACGATCTGATCGGTGACCTTGCCGGCCACTCCGGCCACCCCCGAGCCGTTGGCCACCAGGACGGTCACCGCGGCCGGGTCGTGGGCCTGGGGCTGCGCCGGCGTGTCGCTGGGCGGGTCCTCGGCGGGCGGGGCCGTGGTGGTCGTGGTGGCATCGCCGGGCGCGGTGACCTCGTCGCCACCGTCCCCGCTGGTGACCACCCGGGTGGCCGGCGGGTCGAAGGCGGCCAGGATGGCGAAGCCCACGGCGAAGGCGAGGGCGATGAGTACGGCGCCGCGGAGCATCGGTCCGGCCGCGGATCGCCCGAACGAGCCGTCGCGGGTGGCGTGCCGACCGGCGGTCATCGCCTCCGCCCCTCGGCCGAGCGACCCTCGAAGCGGGCTCGGCGCCGACGGTCGCGGAGTCGACGCAGGCGGCGCACCACCAACGGGTCGTAGGCGGCGGCCTCGTCGGACTCGGCCAGGTGAGCGAGCAGCTCGTAGTACCGGGTCGAGGAGATGCCGATCCGACTGCGGATGGCGGCCTCCTTCGGTCCCGGCTCCGTCCACCACGAGCGCTCGAGATCGAGCACGGCGCGG
>JANNNX010000009.1:0-68506 GCA_031398745.1 Actinomycetes bacterium | reverse complement strand
GGCTTGGCAGACGAGCACTGCGTTGGCCCCGTCGGGAGCCTGGTCGCCCCAGGTCTGGTAGGCGACCCGGATGTCGTCGCGGGCGGCGCCGCCCTCGAGCACGAAGGGCCGTCCTGCGCCGACCGACACGAAACGCCGCCGGCCGAGCGGGTCGCCAGGGCGCCAGGCGCCGGTGACGGGCAGCGGCTGGCTCATCGGCGCCAGGGTACTGCGGCCCCCTGGTCGGGCTTCCGCCATTGGCAGGGCACCGCTCTCCGGAGCGGACGGCGGCCGCTAGGGTCCAGCCATGCTCGACGATCGACTCAAGGAAGCAGCGCAGGCGAAGAACTTCGCCATGGTGTCGACCAAGCTGCCCAACGGCCACATCCACTCCGCCGTCATGTGGCTGCACGCAGATGACGAATTCCTGTACGTGAACACCGAGACGGCTCGGCAGAAGTACAAGAACCTCACCCACGACGACCACGTCAACGTGTCGATCTGGCTGGCCGGCGACCGGCCCGCGTCGATCGAGGTCCGGGGCACGGTGGTCGACCTGATCACCGGCGACGAGGGCCGGGCCCACATCGAGGAGCTGTCGCACAAGTACATCGGCCGCGACTACCCGAACCCGATCGCGTCGGAGCGGGTCAAGATCAAGATCGCCCCCGAGAAGGTCGTCTACCCCCCAGGCTGAGCACCACCCGGTCGACGGCGCTCGTGCGCCCCTTCCGCTTCGGCGTCTCGGTCGCCGGCTTCGACCACGGTCACGACTGGCCCGAGCTGGCCCGCCGGGTCGAGGGCCTGGGCTACGCCGTGCTGCTACTGCCCGACCACCTCGGCGACCAGCTTGCCCCCCTGCCGGCGATGATGGCGGCCGCCTCGGCCACCACCACGCTGCGGGTCGGCCTGTTCGTGGCCGCGGTCGACTTCCGCCACCCGGTCGTCCTGGCCAAGGAGGCAGCCACCGTCGACCTGCTGTCGGGCGGTCGGGTCGAGCTCGGGATGGGCGCCGGCTGGCGGCGCAGCGAGTACGAGGCCGCCGGCATGGCCTTTGATCCGGCATCGGTGCGGGTAGAGCGGTTGGCGGAGGCCATCGCGGTGGTCCGAGCCCACTGGCGGGGCGAGCCGTTCGACCACCACGGCACCTACTACCGGGTCGACCAGCTGACCGGCCGGCCGCTCCCGGCCCAGCGGCCGGGCCCACCGATCTTCGTCGGCGGCAGCGGTCCCCGGCTCCTGGCCCTGGCCGGGGCCGAAGCCGACATCGTCGGCCTGGCCCCCCGGCGCCGAGCCGACGGGAGGGTCGAGCCCGACGACATCGACCGGGCCGCCACCGACCGCAAGCTGGGCGTCATCGGCACTGCGGCGGGCGAGCGGATGCCGGCCATCGAGCTCAACCTGGCCACCCTGGCCGTGGCGGTCACCGACCGGGGCGGCGAGCGGGCGGCGGTCGCCGACCTGGCTGCGCGATTGTCCCTCCCGGTCGACGCCGCCGCCGCCAGCCCTCATGTGCTGGTCGGCTCAACCGACCACCTGGTCGACTCCCTGCGCGAGCTGCGGGAGCAGACCGGCATCTCCTACGTCACCGTGTCCGAGCCGGCCCTCGACGCCTTCGCCCCGGTGGTGGCCGCTCTGGCCGGTCACTGAGCCGACCCGCGACCCTCCGACTCGGCCCTCCACCAGGCAACGAGGGCCTGGGTCTCGGGCGGCGCCAATCCGTAGGACGCCGTCATCGCCACCCCCATGGCAGCCACGTCGCCGGCCCGAAGCGCGTCGGCTCCCTCGGCCCAGGCGGCGTCGTCGGCCGGCAGGGGCAGTGCCCGCAGCCAAGGGGCCGGCAGGCGGACGCGGCCCCGGCTGAGGCCGGTACCGGCCAGCTCCCCCCGGGCCGCGGCAGCCACCGGCGGCGCGAGTAGGACCGCGGCGATGGCCCACAGCTCCCCCGCCGCGTGAGGCACCACCGAGACCACCGGCGGCACCGGCAGCCAGCAACCCTCGGCGTCGACCGCGGCCTCGACCACCCGGGTCTGGCTGGCGACCACGACCTTGGGCACCAGTTGGGAGCGGGCCCAGGCCGTGGTCGCGGCGTCGGCTGCCGACAGATCGACGACCGGATCGACCCACCGGCGCTTGGCGAAGCGGACCGGCCGGTGGCGCCGGTCGGTCCCGGGTGGGTCGATGGCGCCCGACGTGACCAGCCGCGGAAGAGCGGCATCGGGCCAGGCGTCGGCTTCGGCCACCAGCGGGACCAGGCGGTAGTAGGCGTCGCGAAACCCGGCGTACACGGCCGCCTGGTCACCAACGGTGCCGGAGACGGTCCAGGTGCCGCGATCCACCGCCGGCAGGTCGTCGAGGAGTCGGGCCGCCCACGAGGTCGGCCCGACGGGCCCCGAGCCGTCGGTCGCCGGCGCAGCACGAGCGGCCAGCAGGAGCAGGCAGAGATCCAGGTCGACCTCGGCGAAGTCGGCCCGATCGACGGCCGTCACCGACCGCAGCTCGGCCACCGCCTCGACCGCGCCCCGGGTCGGGGCCGCGTCACGCGACGCCAGCAGCGAGGTGGGGACCAGCACCGCGGCCCGGCCGCCAGGGCGCAGTGCCCGGGCGCAGAGCACCGAGAAGAGCGCAGCGGCATCGGTGTAGGCGGTGCTCACGTCACCCACCGGCCCACCACCGGGCACCCCGGCGGGTCGGGCGGTCCTCACCCGGAGTTGACCGAGGAACGGGGGGTTGGCGACGACCACATCGGGCACCGCCGGCCAGCGGTGAAGGTCGAGGCGCAGCGCATCGGCGACGACGATGCGGGGGGTGGCCGCCCCGCCGCACCACTCGCTGAGCACCTGCCGGGCCACCGCCGCGGCCGCGGGGTCGATCTCGATGCCAACGAGGTGGTGGGCGACGATGGCGGCGGGGGCGAGCCCGTCAGCCGCCAGCTGCTCGGCGGCGGCCAGGAGCAGGCACCCACCACCGCACGCCGGGTCGGCGACCACGGGGGCTGGACCCCGGGCCGGCCAGCCGTCGAGTACCGACGCCACCAGCCGTCGGGCCAACGGCTCGGGCGTGGGGTAGGCACCGGCCGATCTGCGTCGGCCGGGGTCGAGCTGCCGGGACGCGTCCGCCGCTCGGCGGCGGAGCTCGGCGACCACCGGTCCCGGGGGACGTGCCGTCAGGCGACGGCCTCCGACGACGGGTCCCACGCCGCCAGGTCGGCCAGGCGGGGGTCGTTGGAGAACACCTCCACCAGCGGCAGGCGCATGCCCATGCGCTTCTGGAGCCGCTCGACCTCGAGCTCCTGGTTCCACAGGACGAGCGTGGCCACCACCCCGGTGGCTCCGGCTCGGGCCGTGCGGCCCGAGCGGTGGAGGTACGACTTGTGGTCGATCGGGGGGTCGTAGTGGACGACCACGTCGATGTCGTCGACGTGGATGCCCCGGGCCGCCACGTCGGTGGCCACCAGCACGTGCAGGGAGCCACCCATGAAGTCGGCGAGAGCCTTCTCCCGCATGCCCTGGCGGAGGTCGCCGTGGATCGCCTGGGCCTTGACCCCCTCCCCGATCAGGTCGCGCTCGAGGCGGTCGGCCCCCCGCTTGGTCTGCACGAACACCAGGCAACGCTCGGCACCGTCGGCGATGGCCGCCACCACCTTCACCTTGTCCATCTGGTGGACCTTGAGGAAGTGGTGGACCATCCCCTCGACCGTCGTGGTGAGCGACGCCACCTCGTGGAACACGGGATCGCGCATGTGGTCGCGCACCAGGCGGCCCACGTCGCCGTCGAGGGTCGCCGAGAACAACATCGTCTGGTGCACCGGCGAGCTGTGGCGGAGGATCCACTCGACCTGGGGAGAGAAGCCCATGTCGGCCATTCGGTCGGCCTCGTCGAGGACCACGATCTCGAGGTCGTCGAGGAACAGCTCACCCCGGTCGACCAGGTCGATGATCCGGCCCGGCGTGGCGGCCACGATGTCGACGCCCCGCTTGAGCGACTTGATCTGCTTCTCGATGTCGGTGCCGCCGTAGACGGCCTTGACCGTCCGGCCCCGCCGCTCGGCCAGGGGGGCCAGTTCGCGGGCCACCTGGACGGCCAGCTCGCGGGTCGGTAGCAGGGCGATGGCCCGGGGCCGGCGGGGCTCGGCCCGGCCCACCCGCTCGACCACCGGGATGCCGAAGGCCAGGGTCTTGCCCGACCCGGTCTTGGCCTTACCGCACACGTCCAGGCCGGCCAGGCCGTCAGGGATGGTGAGGGATTGAATGGGGAACGGTGCGGTGATCCCCGACTCGGCCAGGGTGGCGACGAGATCGGCGGACACACCGAGGGCGGTGAAGTCAGCGCTCATTGGTCCTTCGGTCGTTCCTCGCCCGAGCACTCGACAGGGCTCCACGAAAGGCGCAGGTGACGGACCCAGTGTACCGAGGGCATCCGGGCAGCCCGCGCCCAGGACCACCTGGTCAGATCCGATACAGACGAGAGCAAGGTGCTCTTCATCCACTGGTGACCGCTTTGCCATTGGATCGGGGCAGAGTGGAACGTTCATGGGCGATCTGCTGGCCGACTACGACCCTGGCGTCTACTTCGACGAGGCCGTGGATGCCGCCGGGTCTGTCCGATCGCCCTCCGAAGGCGTCTTCCACCAGCTCGGTGAGCTCGGGGTGGAGCGCATCCGGCGCCGTGCCCTCGAGCGCGACCAGCTCCAGCGGATCCGGGGCGTGACCTTCAGTGTGCGTTCCGAAGCCGGGGGCACCGAGCACCGGCCGCTGCCGCTCGACGTCGTCCCCCGGGTCATCGATCACGACGACTGGACGGTGCTGCGCACCGGTCTGGTGCAGCGGGTCAAGGCGCTGGACCTGTTCCTCCAGGACGTCTACGGCGAGCAGTGCGCGCTCCACGACCGGATCATCCCGCCCGACCTGGTGCTCTCGGCCCCGGGTTACCTGCGGGAGGCCTGGGGCATCAATCCCCGCCACGGCGTCCACGTGCACATTGCCGGTCTCGACACGGTGCGCGCCGCCGACGGCACCTGGCGGGTGCTGGAGGACAACCTCCGGGTGCCCTCGGGCGCCAGCTATGTCCTCGAGAACCGTGAGGTCCTCAGCCGCTGCTTCCCCGAGATGCTCGACCACGTCGCCGTCGAGCCCGTCGGCGACTACCCGGCCATGCTCCTCGAAGCCCTGCGTTCGAGCGCCCCCGTGGCCGCCGGCGACTACCCCCGGATCGTGCTCTGGACCCCCGGCGTCCACAACGCGGCCTACTTCGAACACGCCTTCCTGGCCCGCCAGATGGGGATCGACCTGGTCGAGGGCAGCGACCTGTTCGTCGACGGAGGCCGCGTCTACACCCACACCACCACGGGCGTTCGCACCGTCGACGTCATCTACCGCCGGCTGGACGACGCCTGGATCGACCCGCTCGTCTTCCGGGGCGACTCGCTCCTCGGCTGCCCGGGCATCGTCAATGCCGCCCGGGCAGGCACCGTCACTCTGGCCAATGCCATCGGGAACGGAGTGGCCGACGACAAGGCGGTCTACGCCTTCGTGCCCGACCTGATCCGCTACTACCTCGGCGAGGCCCCGGTCATCGAGAACGTGCCCACCTACCTCTGTGCCCAAGCCGAGGACCGGGCCACCGTCCTCGATCGGCTCGACCAGCTGGTGGTGAAGCCGGTCGACGGCGCCGGTGGCCACGGGCTGCTCTTCGGCCCCCGGTCCGACGAGGCCACCATCCAGGCCTACCGGCGGCGCATCGAGGCCAATCCCCGAGGATTCATCGCCCAGGAGGTGGTCCAGCTCTCGACCCATCCCACCCTGGTCGACGACCGGCTCGTGCCGCGCCACGTCGACCTCCGGCCCTTCGTGGTGCAAGGCGAGCGCATCGACGTCCTGCCCGGCGGACTGACCCGGGTGGCGCTGGTGGAGGGGTCGATGATCGTCAACTCGTCCCAGGGCGGCGGCAGCAAGGACACCTGGGTCCTGCGGGCCGCCCCCGCCGGCCACACCGATGCCGACGCCGCGCTGGGCACCGCCCTGGCCACCTGGGCCCCGCCGCCCGGACCCAACCTCGACGGCAGCGACGACGACGAGGCCATGGCCCTGCAGGCCCAGGAGCAGCACCAGGCCGCGCCATGTTGAACCGCACGGCTGAGCGCCTCTACTGGATCGGTCGCCTCACCGAACGGGCGGCCAACGTCGTGCGGGGCGCCCTGGCCACGCCCGACTGGCGCACCCTCGAACCCGGCGAGGCGCTACAGGCCGACCCCGCGTGGCGGGTGCTCGACAGCCTCCGGGTGGCGCACGAACAGGGGCGCCGGGCGCGCGAGGGCCTCACCGCGCCGGTGATCGAACTGCTGGGCGGTGCCGTCCTCGATCTCGAACGGGCCCTGGCCGACGGAGCGGAACGCGAGCCGGTGCTGCGAGCGGCCGCGCTCTACCTCGACGCGTTCAGCGGACAGATCGAGTGCAACGTCACCCGCGACGAGGCCTGGTCGCACGTGATGCTGGGCAGCCGCATCGAACGAATCGCCGGCACCGCCCGCATCCAGACGCTGCAGGCCCGCCGGCGCACCGGCGACGAGCGGCGCGACGCCCGCTTCGTCCTGCGGGTGAGCGGCGCCCTCGACGCCTGGCGCCCCGGACACATGGGCCCGCCCACGGTGGATCTGGCACTCGATCTCGTGCTGCGAGCTCCGGACTGGCCGCGGTCGGTGGCCAACGCCCTGACGACCGCCCGGACGCTGGCCACCGCCACGCCGCTGGCCGCCGGGATCCTCGACGACGCCCACGCCGAGCTGGCGGGGGCGTCCACCGAGTCGCTGGCCCAGAACCTCACCCACCACCTCACCCGGCTCATGGAGGCCAGCGAGGAGGCCCACGGCACCCTGCTCGCGGGGTGGCTCCCCACCCGGCGCAGCCTCCCGGTCGGCTCGTGACCGCCACCGAGCTCCCGGTGCTCGACGCCACCTGGCACATCACCCATCGCACCGGCTACCGGTACGCGCCGCCGGTGCGCCGGAGCCGCAACGAGGTGCGGCTCACCCCCATCTCCGAGCTTGGCCAGCAGCGGGTCCGCAGTGAGGTCGAGGTGACCCCCCGGCCTTCGTTCCAGCGGCGCCACCGCGACTACTTCGGCACCGAGGTGGTGGAGTTCGAGCTCGACGCCCCCCACGACGAGCTGGTGTGCACGGTCGAGTCGGTGGTTCACATGCACCTTCCCGACGACCCCGGCCAACGGATCTTCCCGGCGGCCTCCGATCTCGACGCCATCGAGTACCTCCAGGCCTCCCCCAAGGTCGTCGGGGGCCAGGCCGTCGATGTGCTGGCCGAGCGCCTCCGGAGCGACGATGCCCAGGCCACCGTCCAGGCGATCTTCGACTGGCTGCACGAGGAGATCACCTACGAGCCGGGGTGGACCTCGGTCCACACTGCCGTCGACCACGTCCTGGCCAGCCGGCGAGGGGTCTGCCAGGACTACGCCCACCTGGCCATCGCCCTGCTGCGCAGCACCGGGATCCCGGCCCGCTACGTCTCGGGCTACGTGGCCCCGAAGGCGTTCGAGGTGGGCCGCGAGTACCGGGTCGACAGCCACGCCTGGGTCGACGTGCTCCTCCCCGACGCCATGTGGACCAGCTACGACCCCACCCACCACCTCCCGGCCGAGACTCGCCACATCCGAGTAGGGCACGGGCGCGACTACGGCGACGTGGTGCCCTTCCGAGGCGTGTTCCACGGGCCCACCCGCCAGGAGCTGAGTGTCGAGGTCCTGCTGACGGCCCTGCCGCCTGAGGCCGAGCTGCCCGCGACCTGATCCCCGACCCGATCGTCGCTCGGGCCACACTGCGAGCGTGCTGCGAGCCCTGGACCAGGTCGACCACTGGCCGGTAACGACCGCCGGGGTCGGTGTCGTCACCCGCGACGGTGGCCTGGTGGCCAGCACCGGCGACCTCGACCGTGAGCTGGAATGGGCGTCGATCACCAAGCTGCTGACCGCCTACGCGGTGCTGATCGCGCTCGAGGAGGGCACCGTCGATCTCGACCAGCCGGCCGGGCCGCCGGGCTCGACCCTGCGACACCTGCTGGCCCACGCATCGGGATTGGCTCCCGAGCGACGAACGCCGATGGCCGCCGTCGGCCGGCGCCGCATCTACTCCAACGCCGGGATCGAGCTGGCCGCCGAGACCCTGGCCGCGAGTGCCGACATGGCCTTCTGGACCTACGTCACCGAGGCCGTGCTGCAGCCGCTGGGCATGCTCGCCACCCGCATGGTCGCCACCCCGGCCAATGGGGCGGTCAGCCCCACCCGGGACCTGCTGACCTTCGCCGCCGAGCTGCTGACGCCGACCCTGGTCTCGGCGGCCACCCTGGCCATGGCCACCACCGTGCAGTTCCCCGGACTCAACGGGGTGCTGCCCGGGTTCGGGCGCCAGCACCCCAACGACTGGGGCGTGGGCTTCGAGCTGCGTGACCACAAGGCACCGCACTGGACCGGCACGACGAACTCCCCCGCCACCTTCGGGCACTTCGGGCGGGCGGGCGGCGTCCTCGGCGTCGACCCCCGGGCGGGGGTGGCCTGGGCGTCGCTCAGCGATCGCGACTTCGGGCCCTGGGCGGCTGCCGCCTGGCCGCCGTTGGCCGACGCGATCCTGGCCGAGCTGGCGGGGCGCTGACCGATACGCCGATGCGTCAGCGGTCCTGGCGCCGCGCTCGGGTGTTTATGTGCGACTGCGACTCGCGGACGGTGTCGAGCGGACCGTTCATCGACCAGTACCGCTTGCCCGCCACCAGCAGCTCCTCGGCCGGGAACTTGGTGATGACCTCGCAGCCCTCGGCGGTGACCACCAACTCCTCCTCGATACGGGCCGCCGACCACCCGTCGGCCGCCGGCCAATAGGTCTCGAGGGCGAACACCATCCCCTCCTCGAGCACCTCGGGGTGGTCGAGGGAGACCAGCCGGCTGAAGATCGGCTTCTCCCAGATCGACAGGCCGACGCCGTGGCCGTACTGGAGGGCGAAGGCGGCCATCTCGTCGGCGAAGCCGAACTCCTCGGCCGTCGGCCACACCGAGACGATGTCGGCGGTGGTGGCCCCGGGCTTCACCAGGTCGATGGCGGTGTCCATGTAGTCCCGGCAGATCCGGTAGGCCTCTTGTTGGGCTCGCGACGCCGAACCGATGGCGAAGGTGCGGTAGTAGCAGGTGCGGTAGCCGTTGTAGCTGTGGAGGATGTCGAAGAAGGCCGGGTCGCCGGGTCGCAGGATCCGGTCGGAGTACACGTGCGGGTGGGGTGCGCAGCGCTCGCCCGAGATGGCGTTGACCCCTTCCACGTACTCAGAGCCCAGGTCGTAGAGGGTCTTGGACACCAAACCCACGCACTCGTTCTCCCGGACACCGGGGTGCATGAAGCCGTAGAGCTCGTCGTAGGCCGCGTCGACCATCGACGCCGCCGTGGCCAGGAGGGTGATCTCGTCCTCGGTCTTGATCCGCCGGGCCTCGAGGAACAGCTGCTGGCCGTCGACCACGCCGATCCCGGCGGCCTGCAGGGCGAAGAGCACCGGGAGCTCGACCACGTCGACGCCGAGCGGCTCGTTGGCCAGGCCGTGGTGCTCGAGCTCGGCCTTGACCTTGGCCGCCACGTCCTGGGCGATCCCGGCGTCGGGATTGAAGGCGCCCCGGAGCAGGGAGATGCCGGCGCGGGACCCGTTGGGCTGCGACGGGGCGACGGTGGCGCCGTGGTGGGCGTCGTGGACGTCGGCCGCCTCGCTGTGGGTGTGGCTGTGGTCGAGCCACGGGTTGTAGAGCTGGTGGTGACGGGCGGCCGAACCGAAGTCCCAGATGATCGGCTCGCCGTTGCGGGGCAGGAGGGCGAAGCGGATGAGCTTGTCCATGGCCCAGGTGCCGATGTGGGTCGAGGTCATGTAGCGGACGTTGGCGAAGTCGAACGCCAGCACCGCCCCCAGGTCGCTTTCGTCCAGCTTCTGGCGGAGGCGGGCCAGCCGGGCGGTGCGCAGCCGGTCCATGTCGACCCGCTGCTCCCAGTCGACGTTGTTCGGGCCGTAGGTGCGGATCCCCATCGCTGCCTCCTGCACTCGACTGTGGAGCGGCGGCGACTGTAGGGCACGGCCTCCTCGCGGAGGCTGCCTCACACGCCTCCTCGCGGAGGCCGCCTCACACGCCTCCTAGCGGAGGCCGAGAGCGGCGTAGCTCGACGACCAGCCCAACACCGCCTCGACGTAGGCGTCGGAGCGGTTGTAGCTGAAGATGGCGGCCGCGATCCGCTCCTCTTCGGTCTCGCCTCGAGCGGTGGCGCACACGTAGCGAGACGCAGCCGCGGTGGCGTCGTAGAGGTTCTGAGGGTTCGCGACTCGATCGCCGTTGCCGTCGGTCGCCCAACGCGCCCACGTCGAGGGGATGAACTGCATCGGGCCGACGGCCCGGTCGAGCTCGACATCGCCGTCGTACACCCCACCGTCGGTGTCGGGGATGGCCATGTTGCCGCCCGTCCCGTCGAGGGCGACGCCGTAGATCGGGGGCGACACCAATCCGTCCGGTGCCACCGTGGCCCCGCCGGCGTGGCCGTGCTTCGACTCGATCCGGCCGAGACCTGCGAGGACCGTCCAGGAGATCCCGCAGCCCACGGTCGCCACCGCCTTGCGATAGGCGTCGACCGCGATGACCTCGAGGTCGGACGACCCGACGGTGGCGTAGATCACCTCGTCGGCCATGGTCGAGCGCCGGGACTCGACCGTCTCGGTCCACTGGGCCAGATCGCTGGCGGCCCGCTCCTCGCGGGCCACGGCCTCGGTGAAGCGACGCTGCGCCGTCACCAGCTCGGCGGCCGCCTCCCGCTCGACCCGGGCAGCCCGGTCCCGGGCGTCGGTGGCCTCGTCGACCCGGCCGATGGATCGATCGGCGACCGTCTCGCCCAGCACCACGATGCGCTGGTCGTCGGACACATCGTCGGGATCGAGGTCGGGCAGTTCCGAGGTCGTGCCGGCTTCGACGAAGGCCGAGATGGCCACCCGGGCCAGCCGCTGACGGGCGGCCGCCAGCTCGAGATCGGCCTGGAGACGGGCGGCCTCGGCGGCGGCCCGGACTTCGGCCAACTGGGCGGTGAGCGACGTCAGCTCGGCGACCTCGGCGGTGGCCGCCACCTGCTCGCTCGCCGCCTGGCGCTCCTCGTCGACCGCGTCCCCCCAGGCGTCGTAGGCCTGGACCCAGCGGGTGCCACCGACCTGCACCCCCACCAGGTCGGTGGTGAGAGGGCCCGCGGCCTCGTTCGGGATGGGCCGGGTGCCGCTGGTGGCGGCGCCCACGGGCGAGGCGACGAGCGGCACCAGCACGGCCGCCACCAGCGCGGCCAGGGCCCCGACCACGACGGAGCGCGGAGCCGACATCATGAGCAGTGTCGGCGCCGGCCGCGGATCGCTTGACCCGCGGGCACCCCGACCGGGGTGCCCGACGGCGGGTCAGACGTTCAGGAGCTCTCGGGCGCCGGTGTCGACCGACGGGTGGCGGAGCTTCGACATGGCCCGGGCCTCGATCTGGCGGATCCGCTCACGGGTGAGGTTGAAGGTCTCACCGACCTCCTCGAGGGTGCGAGCCTCGCCCCGGTCGAGGCCGTAGCGGAGACGCAGGATCGTCCGCTCCCGCTCGTCGAGCGGCGCCAGTAGGCGGCTGACCTGCTCGGGCAGCAGGGCGTCGGCCGCGGCCTCGAACGGCGAGATGGCGGTGGGGTCGGCAACCACGTCGCCCAGCTCGGCGTCGCCCTCCTCGTGGAGGGGGTCCGACAGCGAGAGAGTGTCCCGCGCGTAGCGGAAGATCTCGGCCAGCTTGTCGAGCGGAAGGTCGAGCTCCTCGGCCAGCTCGGCCATGGTCGGGGGCCGCCCGAACTTGACCTCGAGGCTGGCCTGGGCCTTGCGCAGGCGGGTCAGCTGGTCGCCGGCGTGGACCGGGAGGCGGATGGTGCGACCGGTGTTGGCGATGCCCCGGGTGATGGCCTGACGGATCCACCAGGTCGCGTAGGTCGAGAACTTGAAGCCCTTGCGCCAGTCGAACTTCTCAACGGCGTGGATGAGGCCGAGGTTGCCCTCTTGGACCAGGTCGAGCAGCGGCAGCTCGGACGCCTGGTACTTCTTGGCGATCGACACCACCAGGCGGAGGTTGGCCTGGATGAAGGTCTGGGTGGCGTCCTCGCCCTCCCGCAGCTTCTTCTGCAACTCCCGGCGCTTGGCCACCGGCAGGCGCTCACCCTTGCGCTCGGCGGCCTCGATCTCGGTCTGCGCCGACTTGCCCTCCTCGATCGCCTGGGCCAGGCGGGCCTCGTCGGCCTTGGTCAGCAGCGCGTGCTTGCCGATGTCGCTCAGGTAGAGCCGGACGAGATCCTCTTCAGCCCGCTCGGGGCGTTGCTTCTGCGAAGCCACTCAGTGCACCTCTGGTCGACGACGGGGCAACCGGACCCGCTTGCGGGAGGCTTCGAGTGTACGGGGCCTTTCGGCCTACGCGCTTGCTCCCGACCAACCCCGGCGCTGAGCTGGGCCTCGGCCGGCGAGGAGGGTCATCCGTCGACCGGATGGCGTTGGACCAGATCGAGGAGCCGGGCCACGCTGGCCGTGGCCACGCACACCGTGGTGTCAGCCGCGCCGTAGTAGACGCGCAGCGTGTCGCCGTCGTCGCCCAGGACCCAACCGGTCGGGAACACCACGTCCCGCACGTCGCCCGATCGCTCGTAGGGGGCCTGGGGTCCGAAGACCCACTCCTCGCTGCGCGCCAACAGCCGCCCGGGATCCTCGAGGGCGGTCAGGGCCAGGCCGACCCGGTAGATCGATCCCGACGCTGTGACCCGCACCCCGTGGTAAGCGAGCAGCCAGCCCTCGGAGGTCTCGAGCGGCGGCGGCCCCAGGCCGACCTTGGCGGCATCCCACCAGCCTCCCTCCCGGGCCCGGACGACGACGGTGTGGTCGCCCCAGTTGCGCAGGTCGGGGCTCCAGGACAGCCAAATGTGCACGCCTCGCGATGCCTGGTTGGGCACCGGTCGATGGATCAGCGCCCAGCGCCCGTCGAACTGACGCGGGAAGAGGGCGGCGTCCTTGTCCTCGGGCGGCATCAGCACCCCGAGGCGTTCGTAGTCGCCGAAGTCACGGGTCCGGGCCAGGCAGACCAGCGGTCCGCCCTCCGAGAAGCCGGTGTAGACGACGTAGTGGTCCTCGCCGATGGTGGTGATGCGGGGGTCCTCGATGCCCCAGCGCTCCTCGTAGCTGCCGTAGTCGGCCAGCAGCTGGTGCTCCCGATCGATCCGCCAGCCGGTGTAGCCGTCTTCGCTGCGGGCCAGGCAGAAGTGCGAGCGACCGGTGCGATCCTCGACCCGGACCAGCAGGACGGTCTCGCCGTCGAGGGTCGTGGCGCCGGGGTTGAACGCGGCGTTGACCATGTGGGGCCAATCGGTGGGCGCGAGGATCGGGTTGCCCTCGAAACGCCTGAACACCTCACGGTCGTCGAACACTGTCACCATGCAACCCGTGCCGACCGGTGGAATGACAAAGTGACACGCCTGTGATTCCCCACCTGCGCGTCCGACGGCTCTCCCACGAGCCGATCCTGGGCCCCCAGTCGGCCCCCGGCTACGCCGCCATCTTCAACGCCGGGCTCCTCCACCACGACGGCCGCTACCACCTCTTCGCCCGGGGCATCCGCGACGGCTACCGGCGCAACCCCGACCCGACCGGACCCCGGTTCGTCGACTACGTGTCCGACATCGTGGTGTTCACCTCGCGTGACGGGCTGCGGTACCGCTTCCAGCAGGTGCTGGCGGCCGGAGGGCGAGACGGTGCCTGGTCGTTCGAGGACCCCCGGCTGCAGACGATCGGCGACGGCCAGGTGGTGATGACCTACACCCACCTGGCCCCCCCCGACACCGGGCGGCCGTGGCGGCTCGGGCTCCACGTCCTCACCTACGCCGACGGGCGGTTCCACCTCGACCACGAGAGCGGCGCCCTGGTCGGACCGACCGACGTCCCCAACAAGGACGGCGTGCTCTTCGACCTCGAAGACGGCCGGCTGGCGTTGATCCACCGGCTCTACGGGCGCGACATGCACCTGGCCACCTTCGATGACCTCGACCACTTGGTGGCGACCGGCGACGACGAGTGGGACCCGTACCTGGCCGATCTCGAGCGCCACGTGGTGCTGCGCCCGGGCGAGGGTGGGCTCGGCACCGGCGCCGGGGCGCCGTTCCTCGACACTCCCGCCGGCTTCGTGAACCTGTACCACGAGCGGACGGCCGAGTTCGGCTACGTGGTGCGGGCCGCGCTGCACGACCGCAGCACCGGCCGGGTGCGCTCGCAACTGCCCGAGCCGCTGCTGGTGCCCGAGCTGCCGTGGGAGCGCCGGGGGGACGTCGACAACGTCGTGTTCGTCCAGGGCGCTCACTGGCGCGACGACGGCAGCGTCTACCTGGTCTACGGCGCCGCTGATCGTTACGTCGGGGCGGCCGAGGTCGATGGCGAGGGCCTGGTGGCGGCGCTGCTGCGCCAGGCCGACGTCGACCCCGAGGTGGCCGCTCACCGATCCTGAGCAGCCCGGGCGGCCGCGATCGAGGTGGCCAGGTAGGCCAACGTCGACTCGGCCCCCCGGTTGTCGTTGCGGCCGTCGACCTCGAGGCCGTCGAAGCCGGCGCCGGTGTCGGGGTCGCCCATGGCCACGCCGACGTCGTTGTCGCCCTCGAACCAGGCTCGGGCCTCGAAGACCAGCGTCCGCCACCGCTCGTCGCCGGTGGTCAGCCAGGCCCGCAGGCCGGCGTCGGCCAAGGTGGCGACCTCGATCGGCTGCTGGTCGAACCCGGGTCGGGGGTCGCCCGGCCCCCGGCCGCCCACCGGGGTGACGCTCAGGTGGCCGTCGTGGTGCTCCTGGTCGGCGAGCCAGCCGAGCTGGGCGAGGCCCCGGGCGCGGGTGGCGCGGTCATCGAGGGCGGTGCCGGCCGCCACCAACGCGTCGGGCAGGAGGGCATTGCCCCAGCTGAGCCGGGGCTCGGGCCACGGCCACTCGGCGTCGTCGCTGGCGTCGGCCGGACCGAGGGCGCGGAGGGTGCGCACGGCGTCGGAGAGGAGCCCGCAGGCGGCCCACTGCACGCGTTCGTCGCCCGCCACCACCAGCGCGGCCGCGCCCAGTGCGGCCTCGGCCATCGAGCGGGGGTGCGACGAGCGGACCTCCAGGGCCGCGGGAAGGGCGCCCAGGGCCGCGTCGGCCAGGTCGGGCCACGGCCCGGTGGCGGTCTCCCCCAGGGCGTGCACCGCCCGGCCCCAGCAGTCGCTCGACCCGACCTCGTCGGTGATCTCCCCGCCGACCGCCCGGCGGTTGTGGAACCGCCCGTCGGGCCGGGCCATGTGCTGCAGGAAAGCCAGCGAGACCTCGGCCAGTCGCCGCCAGCGGGGGTCGGCGGCATCGCCGTCGAGGCGGGCCGCCCGGCCGGCCACCAGCAACACCCGGGCGACGTCGTCGACGCAGTAGCCGTGGGCGAGCTGGGGCACATCGCCGGTGGCGTGCTCGATGGTGCCGGTGTCGTCGCTCAGCCGCCAGAGGTGCTCGAGCGGCGGCGCCAGGGTCATGCGGTGGCGACGAAGTCGTCGGCCACCAGCTGGTGGGCCAACGCCAGGTACCGCTCGCCGACGGCCGGCCACAGCAGGTCGACCGCCTGGGACGTGGCTCTCTGGGCCATGGCCTCGAGGCGGTCGCGGTCGGTCAGCAGATCCCGCAGGGCGCGACCGAGGGCGGCCGGGTCGCCGTGGGGCACGATCACCCCAGCCCCGCCTTCGAGCACCTCGAGGGCATGGGGGAAGGCGGTGGCGACGACCGGGCGTCCCGAGGCCAGGGCGTCGACCAGCACCCCGGAGGTGATCTGCTCGGTCGACTCGTAGGGCAGGACGACCACGCTGGCCTGGGCCACCACCTCGTTGAGCTGAGCCACGCTGCGGTAGCGGTCGTCGAACTCCACGAGGTGGGCGACCCCCCGGGCCTGAGCCCGCTCGAGCAGCGACTGGCGGTAGGTCTCGCCGTGCGCGGCCTTGACCTTGGGGTGGGTCTCGCCGGCCACTAGGTAGCGGGGGGCGGGGTCGAGGCCGCGCACCGCGTCGAGGCCGTCGATGACCCACTCGATGCCTTTGCCCGGGCCGAGCAGGCCCCAGGTCAGGATCACGGGGCGATCGCCGGGCGGGGGCAGGGGCCGGCGGTTGTCGGCCGCACCGTGGGGGATCACCGAGACGGCGCCCGGCGGCACCCGGTAGCGGCTGAGCAGCCGACGTCGAGCCGCCTCGCTCATCACTACCAGGGCGCCGGCCCGCTCCCCCAGGAGCTCGATGATGCTGCGCTGGCGGAGTGAGGGGTCGCGCAGCACGGTATGGAGCACGACGATGGTCGGCCGGGCGGTCCGATCGACGAGCTCGAGCACCTCGTCGCCGTCGCGACCGCCGAAGATGCCGTACTCGTGCTGGATGATGGTGGCGTCGAAGCGGTCGAGGACGTCGATGGCCTCGGTGAGCGAGCCCCGGTCGTGGTGTCGCCATTGGTGCACGACCCCGGCGGATGCCGAGCGCGGGACCAGGCCGACTCCGTCGACCAGCTCGACGACCCCGAGGTCTCCACCGTGGTCGGCCAGGGTCCGGTGCAGGGCAGCGGTGAAGGTGGCGATGCCGCACTGGGTCGGCGGGAAGGTCCCCACCAGGCCGAGCGAGAGCCGGGGGCGACGGGGAGTGATGCGGACGGGACCGTTGTGCACCGAGGTCGGCGCAGACGTGCTCACGAGAGTCACGGGGGACCTCCTCTCGCACCACGAGTACCCAGAAGCCTGCCACGCCCGTACATGGCGGTTCCTGGGAACCCCCTGACCTGCGAGGATGGCCCGCAGAAGGTCGCCGGAACGTCGCTCAGGCAGCCGGCGGCAGGACCACGGTGTCGCCCGCGAAGACCAGGTCGGGATTGGCCGGGTCGGCCAGCCGGTCGACATTGGCCGCCACCAGGCGAGCCCAGTACCGGGCCACCTCGCCCTCGTTCGGCGACCGGCCGAGCTGCCCGGCCACCACCTCGGCCGCCACCGACCAGAGGTGGTCGCCGGGCACCAGCACCCGTTCGACCGGGGTGGCGGGCGCCTCGCTGGTGACTGAGGGTTGCGGACCGGGGTCGGTCGGCGCCACCACAGTCCCCGCCCTCATCACGGGTGCCGCACTCGGTGTGGTCGGCGGGCTGGGTGACACCACCGTCAGGCGAGCACCCGTGGACGACGGTAGCGAGCCAGCGCTGGCGACCGGCGTCGCCGCCAACGTCGCCACCATCGCCGCCGCCGTCCCCCCGGCCAACACCCGACGCACCATCGGCAGCGTCCAGCGGTCGAGCCAGGCGGTCACCGACACCTGCCCGAGAGCTCGGGCGGCACCTCCAGCCAGCGTCACCACCACCAGGTAGGCGACGACGGCCAGCACCGCCACGCGACCCACGTCGAGCGCGGCTCCGTCGGGACCACGGGCCTCCATCCACGCCAGCCAGTTCGCCAGACCCGCGCCGGGCACCCGCAGCGGCTCACCGGTGAACCAGGCGACCGATCCGGTCAGGGTCAACAGCGTCAGCCAGCCGGTGGCTCGGCCCACAGCACATGTCTTTCGTGTCATCTCATGCATATTGGCGCCTCAGGGCGGATCCGGCAAGCCCGGGGCGACGGCGTCGAACGTGCTCGACGCCGACACCGTCACACTGTCGGGGCCTCCGGGTAGGGCCTTGGAGAACACGTAGGGGACCCGGGCCGACACGGTGACCGTCACCGACGCGCCCTCGGCCCCCAGGGCCACGACGACGTCGACGTCCTCCAGGGCGTCGTCTCCCAATCGCTGGATCTCGACCGCGTCGCCCACGATCTGCTCGACATTCGACGGATCGAGAACGATCGATCCGTCGGCATAGAAGCGGTCGAGATCGAGACCCCGGGTGGCGGCGTCGTTGGCCGCCGCGGCGGCCAAGTTGGCCACCTGGCGCTCTCCCTGGAAGGCGACTGCAACATCGAACGCGAGGGCCCCGAGGACGAGGAACACCAGCACCGCCGCCGGCAGCAGGGCCAGGACGCTGGCCCGCTCGCCATCGAGCGGCCGGGATTCGCCAGAGGGCGAGGTCATCCGCACGGCCCGCTCTCGACCAGGCCGTCCTCGGTGCCGGGCACGCCGTCGCGATACGGGTCCACCACCTCCCGGTGGCGTCCCTCGACCGTGATCGCACCGGGTCCGATGCCGCCAATCCAGGGAAGGTTCACCAGAGCCACCCGCTGGCGCACCACTGCCGTCACCGGCGCGCAGCGCTCGAGACGCACCGGCTCCTCCCACCGAACCTCGATCGCACCGGGATGGGCCTGCTGGGCAAGAACGGCATCGAGGGCGGCCGCTTCGCCCGCGGCTGCGGCTGCCTGGGTCGAGCCGGAGCCCGACTCGACGAAGGTCCGCGTCGCCTCCCGGGCCGCGGCCGAGACCGCCAGCTTGGCGTCGACTACCGCCCAGCCGTCGACCAGGAGCAACAGCCCGACGACGAACACCAGGATGCCGAACGGCAGGGCCTCGAAGCCCCCGACCACCCCCCGCTCGTCGGACAGCCGGCGGCGAACGAACCCGCTCACCGGACCTGCTCGATTCGGACGACGAAGGTCCGGTCCACGCCCAAGAGCTGGTCGGGCACGAGTGGCAGCAGCGGCCGCCGGGGCGCCGCCACCAGGTGGAGCTCGACCACGTCCACCCCGGGAATCGAGTCGGTGTCGCGGTAGGCCCACTCGAACCGCAGTGCCGCACCCCGGGCCCCGAGAAGCGATCGGGCGTGGTCCTCGGCCGCTGACTCGTTCGCCTCGCCACCGGCTGAGCCGGCAACCAGACGGGCCGCGTCGAACCCCGCAGCAGTGACCATCGATGTCTCGTAGAGACCGAGCACGACCTGGACCGCGAGCAGCAAGAAGCTGAGGATGACAACGACGCCGACCAGCGTGCCGATCAGGCCGACGCCGGCGTCGCTCCCCTCAGCCGATCTGCTGGACGTGATCCTCCACCCGCTCGCCGGCATCGTCGAAGACCCGGTCGAAGGTCACCCACATGGCCAAACCGATCACGGCCATGATCAACACGGCGATGGCCGTCGAGATGACGCCCTCACCTCGTTGGCCACGGAGCCGGTCGGCCACTGCCCGCAACACCCTCAGCATCTCCACCATCTGCTCTCCTCCCTCGGGAACTGGTACGCCGTCACCCGCCGAAGCGGTCGAGGGCGTCGACGAATGGGATCGCCAGGAAGACCACGCCGGGCACGAGCGTGGCGACCGTCACCGGGATCCAGACCTGCTGGGCCCGCCGCTCGGCGCTCTCGATGAGCTCTCGGTGCACCGCTCGACGTAGCGCCCGGGCCTCCTCCGAGAGCAGTCGGCCGAGGTCGGACGTGTGTCGATGGAGGGCCAGGACCGACACCAGGCGATCGACCGCTGGCAACGCCGCGACCTCGGCCCACTCCCGCAGTGCCTCGGTCTCGGAAAGGCCTTGACGGACGCGTCGGCCCACCCGGTCGAGATCACGGGCGCAAGCCCCCGAGCCCCGCTCCGAGACCCGGCCGAGGGCAGCACCGAGCGACCAGCCCGCCGACAGGAGCAGGGCCAGCTGCTCGCTCACCACCGGGAGCTCGAGGAAGAGCCGTCGCTGCCAGGTCCTCGCCTGCAGCGCCAGGAGCTGCTCGGGCACCAGCACACCCACCACCGGGCCGGCGAGAAGGAGGAGGAGGGCGATCGCTGGGGGGGCGCCGAGGGCGGCGGCCACCAAGGCGCCACCCACCAGTCCGCCGAGCGCCCACGCGACCTGACGGGCGCGGAACGACCCCACGTCCGACTCGGCATGGACCCGGGCCAGTCGCCGCTCGACATCGTCGGTCAGCCCGAGTCCACGGAGCCAGCCGGCGACGACCTCGGCCAGCGGCAGCACCAGGTCGCGCAGGGATCCGACCGACAGCACCCCCGACCCGGCGCCCCGAACTCCCCCGACGGCGTGGGGTCCGAGGCGAGAGACCAGCGAGACCCGACTGAACCAGCGTCGCTCACTCAACAGCAAGGTCGCTCCGACCCAGAGCAGGATCAGCGAGGCGAACGGCAGCCGACTGGTCACCGGGGCTCTCCGAGGGGCCGCCGGCCAGCGAAGACCCTGGTCTCCCGCGGGAGGCGCATGATGGTGCTGGCCCACAGCCAGCAACCGGCGATCGATGCCAGCGCGGCGGCCACGACCAGCTGGGCCCCGGCCTCGCCGTAGGCGGCCCGGCCGGTACCGACGCCGAGTCCGACCAGGGCCATGCCGGCGGGCACCACCAGGACGAACCACCGGGCGAAGCGGGCGCCCGCCTGACGAGCTTCGGCGTCGCGACGACCCTCGAGGTCGAGGATCCTGTCCTCGGCCAGCGACGCCAGGGTCCGGTCGATCTCGGTGCCCCCGATCTGGTGGGCCACGAGGAGCGTCTCGGCAACCGCGTCGGCCGTGGCGTCGTCCAGTTCGGTGGTCAGGACGTCGAGGGAGCGCTCGAAATCGGTGGACAGCAGCCACTCGCGCTGGGCGGCCACGAAGGCGCCCTGCATCACCGTCGGCGCCCTACTCCCGGCCTCGAAGAGAGCAGCCGGGATGGAAAGTCCGAGCGCCGTAGCTCCGAGGCGGACCTCCTCGATCATCCGAGGCCAGGCACCACGGGCGGCGAGGCGCTGGCGCTCGTGCGCCGCCCGGGAGGCGGCCACCGGTGCGGTCATCGCCAGGGTGGCGGCGACCACGGGAGCGACCAGCCCACCGAAGACCGCGAACGTGCCGGCCGCCGCGCTCACGCCCACGACCACCAGCGCGGCCACTAACTCCGGTGTCGGCGCGGCCGCACTCGCCCACCGCCACAGGGCGAGCGGGTTCCCGCCCGCGGCCCGTGTGGAGGCCGGTCCCGGGCCCAGTCCGTGCCAACCGAGCACGGCCCCGCTGAACACCAGGTGGACGCCGTAACCCGCCACCATGGCCAGGACCAGCGCCGTCATCGCGGTCCCTCCCGGCGGGGATCGAGGACAGACCCGATGTCGATCCCCGCCTCCTCGAAGGTCGGGCGGGCCCGGATCGGCACGTTTCCGGTCCAGAGCAACGGCGACCCCGGCTCGGCTCGGCGGTAGAGGTCGGTGACCGTGAAGGCGGTCGCCTCCGGTCCGGACCGCACGTCCTCGACGGCGAGGATCTCACCCACCACCGGTCGGCCCTCGACCCGTCGGCAGTGCACGACCAGATCGATCGCCTCGCTGACCAGGCTGTTGAGCGCCGACATCGGCAGCTCGGAACGGGTGTCGGCCAGCTGGCAGATGAACCGCAACCGGGTCAGGGCCTGGCGGGCAGAGCCGGCGTGGATGGTCGTGTATCCCTTCACCCCCGACGAGAGGGTCAAGAGGAGGGGCAGAGCCTCGCGATCGCGTACCTCCCCCACGATGGCGACGTCGGGCGCCATACGAAGGAACCCGGCGACCAGGCGCCGCAGGTCGATCTCGGACCGCTCGGACCGAGCTGGTCGGGTCTGCATGCTGGCCACGTTGGGCAGGGGCACGTCGACCTCGAAGACCTCCTCGGCCACCGCCACCCGCAGCGACGGGTCGAGTTCGGCCGCGCAACACGACAGCAAGGTCGTCTTGCCCGCTCCCGGCGGGCCGGCGAACACGATCGACAGGCGCGCCTTCACTGCTGCTCGGAGGAACGCGGCGGGGTCGGGATCCAACATGTCGAGTGCCACCAGCTCATCGAGCGAACGGAAGCGCGTCCCGGTGAAGCGGCGGATGTTGACCAGGACGTGGCCGCCTCGACCGATATCGCCATGGACGATGTGCAGCCGTGCACCGTCCTCGAGCTGCGCGTCCTGGAGTCCCTCGGCCGGGTCGAGCTTGCGGTGGGCCCCCGACGCGTCGTCGAGGATCTTGGTCAGCGTGCGCAGGACGTGCTCGTCGTCGTGGAACGTCTCGTCGTGGTACCCCGATCGCCCGCGATGACGCCGGACGAAAATGGCATCCGGACTGTTGATCATGATCTCCCAGACGTCCGGATCGGCCAGCAGGGGCTCGAGGGGCCCGTAGCCGGACAGGTTCCGGGTGGCCCGGTCCGCGACTCCTGACGGATCCGCCAGCTCGTAGGGCCGCAACCCTCGGCGGTGATCGTCGTTCCACCGCCCGACCTCCTCGTCGACCATGTCGCGCAGCGACAACAAGCCGTCGTGGTGGTCAATGTCGAGGTGCTCGTGCTTCGCCCGGGCGAGCACTCTCCCTTCGATCTCTTCCAGCGGCGACCGCTCGTTCGACCGGCTCACGTCGACTCCCCGGCGTAGGTGCCGACCGACCCCGGGCGCACGGGCACCGGGGCATCGACCCAACCCCGACCCGATTCGTGGACACCGAGGCGAGCCACCACCGCGAGCACCGCCCCGGCCAGCAGCTCGGGAAGCGGACCCGGCATCGCGGTGACGTCGCGAATGGCGTCGTCGACCCGGCGGGTGGGCAGGTAGACCGGGCTCGAGGTCCGACCCCGGGCCATCACCGGCGCCGACAACTCGGCGATGGTCCGGGTCAGCACCGCCCGGGCCACCGGCGACCGGGGCGCCTGGTTCAGCACCGGGACCACCCGGCCGGCGGGCACCCCGACTACTGCCAGGTCACCCAGCAACCGCACCAGGCTGTGCACGCCCTTGGTACCCGTCGCCCCCACCGCCAGCACGACATCGGCCGACGTCACCGCGGTGCGAGCCATCAAGGTGCGATCGCCGATGTCGGCTGAGCCGGTGTCGGTCTCGCTCTCGAAGTCGGCCGTCAGATCGCAGACGACAGCATCGAACTGTACGGACAGGCTGGCGAACGCGGCCCGGAAGGCGGTCGGACGCAGCGTCGTCCATGCCGTCGGTCGCCGAAGACCCAGCAGCAGCCGGTAGCCACGGTCGACCACGTCCCACGTGAGCGCCCGCACCTCCTCCCGACCGGCATCACGGAGGCGATGGAGATCGATCAGCTCCTGAATCCCGGGGACCACGTCGCCGACGTCGTGCAACACCGCCAGCTCGGCCCGAAGTGCGAGATCGACGAGCAGGACCTCATCCTGGGGTCGCGCCCGGGCCAGCCCTTGAGCCGTGGCCATGGCCACCGTCGACGCGCCGACCCCACCGCTCCCGCACACCGCCACCAGGAGGGCGCCGCCACCCGTCGCGCCCTCATCGGAGACCCGATCCACCGACACCGCGGGAGCGGCGGTATCGACGACCACCGCGTGGCTGTCGAGGGCGGCCACCAGGTCCTGGCGCTGGAAGTCCTCCGGCAGGACACCGGCGGCCCCCAGCGCCAACCAGTCGACGCCCGTGGCGCCGGCCGCCACCACCAGCGGGGCGGCCGCCGCGGCCCCGCAGAGCGACAGCAGGTCGCGATCCACGGACGGAAGTCCCCCGTCGAGGAGCACCGCTGACCATCGACGACCGGAGTCCAGGCGAGCACGAAGCTCCTCGGGCGACAGGCAGCGCACGAACTCGACCGGGACCGCGCCCGACGTCGACCATCGTCCGATGGCGGTGAACCACGAGGCGCGCGGACGAGCAAGGCCGAGGACGACGAAGCGGGCGGAAGTCACGAGGTCACGCCGGTCGTCCGAGCCAGGGTCACGTCCCCTACCGACGCGGCCTCGGCCACGGCCTCGAGGACCGACGGCGGCACCGACAGCGTCACGGTGATCGAACTGCCCGCGCCCAGCGCGTCGCCGACCCCGAAGACCTCCACCACGGTGGCGCCCGCCACGACGGTGGTGGTGACCGGACCCCCCGAACGATCGTCGGTGACGATGACGTCGACCCGGTCACCGGGGCGGAGCTGGCCCTGCAGCGCCCGGCTGGGTGCGACCGGGATGGAGATCTGGGCCCGCTCGGGGGCCCCTTCGGGCCGGGTCACGGCGCCGTGCTGCACGAGTTCACCGGCTTCGACGGCCGCGATCGAGGTGGCGCCGAGCAGGGTGGCGACGTCTTTGAAGGCGTGGCCGGCCAGCGTGGGTGGCAGGTCGATCTCGACCAGGTCGAGGTCGGCAGCCTCCAGCTGCTGGCCGGGTCCGACATCGCGGGCGGCGACGACGTAACGGGTCGACGGCGCGTCGGTGGCGGCCCGATAGCTGGCCAGCAGACCGAGGACACTAAGGGCCACGAGCAGACCCCCGACGACCGGACGCGCCCCCGGAAGCGACCCCCGCGCCGAGCGGGGTCGGATCACCTGACGCGGGCCGGCTTCCCCCAGCTCGCCTCGCGCCGCGCCGTTGCCGCGCGCCTCTACGTCCACCGCCACCACCCGGCCTCCCTCGAAACCGCCCACCAATCGCGCCCGCACAGCCACGGACCTCGGTCACTTCGACCGTGCTCCGTGGTCGTACTGGTTCACTGAGTATCAGTTCGCCTCGAACCGTGCAACCAGATGGCAGGAGATGACAAGGAAGGCGAGCAGGGTCGGCCGGGCAGGGCTAGGGTCCGCTCCCATGGCTGCCGAACTCCTCTGGCTGAGCACCGATGAGGCTGCCCAGCGGCTGGGCATCGCCACCCGCACCCTCTACCGGTTCATCAACGAGGGCGAGATTCCCGCCTACCGGATGGGTCGTGTGTACCGGCTCAAGGCGGCCGACGTCGATGACTACCTCGAGCGCCACCGGATCCTTCCCGGCGAGCTCGACCACCTCTACCCCGAGCGCAAGCGCAGCGAGGCCAGCCGGTCCGACGCCAGGTAGCAGGTCCGGGGCGGGTCGCCGTCGAGCCGAAGCACGACCACCCTCGGCCCGGCGGCGTCGAGTCGACCGGCCACGACCGACCCGTCGATGAGGGTCACGGCCACCGACGCCCGTTCCGCGGCCAGGTCGGCGACCACCTCCACCAGGCGACCACCCGGTGGCGGCCGGCGGTCGCCGGGCACCCTCGTCGGCTCGCCGACGGCGTCGGTGATGGAGACGATGGCGTCGACTCGGCACCAGGTCAGGACGTGACCGCCCGCCTCTTCGGCCAGGCCGGTGACGTCCTCGCCGACGGCGACGACCCAGGACCGGTGAATCTCACCGGCAATCGTCCGGATCACCACCGGGTGCCCACGCTCGGCCAGGTCGACAAGGACGCCGGCGAGCGTCGCGTGGTCGACCGCCAAACCCCGCAGATCTCGCGCCCGACGACGCTCCTCGGCGTCGGCCTGCTGGCGCCCGGCATCGAGCAGCGCCGGCAGCTCTGACAGCCCGGTGTCGGACGGCTCCTGGCCGAAAGGCGGGGTCGACATCGAACGAAAGGCTATCCGCCACTAGTGATCTTTCATTGCATTTCCCTACTTTCCACGACAGAGTGGGGCCGTGCCGACTTCCACGACCCACCTCACCACCGCCACCGACGGGACCCCGGTGCTCGAGAGGCGCTGGCCAGCCGGCGACGACGGTGGCGAGGCCGCCGCACTGGCCGACCTTCTGCGACGGGCGGTCCATCCCGGGGTGGTCGAGCTGGTCGAGGTCGTCGAGGACCCGCCGGCCGTGCGCACCCGCTATGTCGGGTCCACCACCGCGACCGACCTCAGCGACGCCGATGATGTCGACGCGTTGGTCCGCGTCGTGGCCGAGGTCGCGGCGACGCTGGCCGACCTCCACGCCCGCGGCATCGTCCACGGTCGGCTCGCCGCCCGCCACCTGCTCCTCGACGCCTGGGGATCGCCGGTGGTCGTGGGGTGGAGGGTCTGGCCGATCCCGGGGCCGACGCCGGCCGACGACGTCAAGGCCCTCGGCGACCTCGTGAGCCAGCTGGCGGGGCCGGGATTCGACCGCCAGCGCGACGAACTACGAGCGATCGCCTCCCGGGCCCGCGCCGCCGATTCCTCGGCCCGGCCGACCATGGCGGTGGTGGCCGATGCTCTGGCGGCCCTGGTGCCGGCCGACGACGACGTCGCCGACCGGGTGCTGCGACCGAGAACGGCTCCCGGTCGCCGGCACCCGAGGCGGCGGCTGGCCCTGGCGGCCGCCGGGGGCCTGGTGGCGATGGCCGCGGCGGCGGCCGGGGTGCTCGTCCTCGACGAGGAGGCCACGCCGAGGGCGACGATCCAGGTCCGCCGAGCGCCGGTCGACACACCCGCCCCCCGCGTTGCCACGTCGAGTACCAGCCCGACCTCCACCACCGCCTCCTCCACAACCACGATCACGACCACGACGACAACCGACACCGAGCCGGCGACCGAGCCCGCCCGCCTGTGGCCTCCCGGTTGCCCACCGATCGACGCCGATCTCGGCCACGACGTCGACGGCGACGGCTGTCCCGATCAGGTCGAGGTCGAGGGTCAGACCGTCCGGGTGGCCGGGTCGACCTGGACCCTGGGCCAGACCGGCGACGTCGTCCGGACGGGCGACTGGGACTGCGACGGGTCGGCCACCCCCCTGGTGCTGCGTCCCGCCACCGGCGAGCTGTGGGTGGTCGAGCGGTGGCCGGCAGCCGGCACCCACCTGGCGGCCACCGCCGTCGGGGCGGTCGCCGACGCCCGGGAGGCCACCGCCACCGACGTGGACGGCGACGCCTGCACCGACCTCGTCGTCACCCGGGCCGACGGATCGACGGTGCAGGTCGAGCTCAGCGGAGCCTGACCGCGACCTCATTCGCCAGCAGTCGGCCCCGACGGGTGAGCACCACCCGATCCCCTTGCCCCTCGACCAACCCCTCGACCTGGTCGAGGGGTAGTGCCTCGGCCGGCACTCCGGTAGCCGTTCGTAGCGACAGCTGGAGGCCCTCCAGGCGGCGCTCGTCGGGGCCCAGAGTCTCGCTGCCGGCCTCGACCGAGCCGCCGTCGTTCACCAGGTCGAGATAGCGCTCGGGGGTCCGTACGTTCCACCAGCGGCGACCGGCCACGTGCGAGTGGGCCGCGCACCCGAAGCCCCGGTACTCCCCCTGCGACCAGTACAAGAGGTTGTGCCGACACTCGTGACCGGGGCGCGCCCAGTTCGACACCTCGTAGTTGGCCAGCCCGGCGGCCCGCAGCCCGTCGTCGGCCAGCACGTACTCGTCGGCCTGGTGGTCGTCGTCGGGATGGCGCGACGGGTCGTCGGCCAGGGCCGTGCCCGGCTCGACGGTGAGCCCGTAGGCACTCACGTGCGGGGGCTCGAGGTCGACCACCGCGGCCAGCGTCGTGCGCCAGTCGGCCAGCGACTCCCCCGCCGCGCCGTAGATCAGATCTGCGTTCCAGCTCTCGAACCCAGCGGCGAGGATCCCCTCGACCGCCCGCTCGACGTTGGCCACCACGTGCTCACGGCCCAGCGCCTCGAGCACGTGGGGCACCATCGACTGCACCCCGAGCGAAATGCGGGTCACCCCCGCGGCCCGGTAGCCGGCCAGCTTGTCGGGGCTGAGGGTGTCGGGGTTCGACTCGACCGACACCTCGGCCCCGGGCGCCAGCCGGAGCCCGCCCAGCACCGAGGCCAGCTGGCCCGGGCTCAGCAGCGACGGCGTTCCCCCACCGAAGAAGACGCTGGTGGCCACCGGGAGCTCGGGGGCCGCTCGGTCGATCTCGCGCCGCAACCCGTCGAGGTAGGCGTCCAACAGCTGGGGGCGATCATCCCAGGTGGCGAAGGCGCAGTAGTCGCAGCGGCGGGTGCAGAACGGGACGTGCACGTAGACGCCGAAGCGCCCATGGTCGCCGCCGTCGGCCGACCCCGGCACCGGGTACCCGGCCCCCGGGCTCAGACGCCGATGCGGAGGCCCAGCTCGACCAACCGGCCGCGAGCGGTGTCGGGGTTGGTGTCGAGCAGGCAGGCCACGGCGCGCATGTCGTCGCGGCGGATGGTGAGCATGCGACCGTTGAAGTCGCCCCGCTGCACCTGGATCATCTCGAGGTAGCGGCCGAGCAGGCGAGCCTCGTCGCCGGACATCGTCTCCAGGCGGACCAGGTCGATGGTGACCGGAGCGTCGGGCAGGCCGCCGGCTCGAGCGTCGGCCGCCACCCGCTCGAGGTCGATGAACGCCGCGCCCGGCTCGTCTTCCCGGGGCAGGAGCTGGTCGACCGGCACGCTGTAGAAGCGGGCCAGGCGTTGGAGTCGGGGCACCGAGATGGCCCGCTCGCCCCGCTCGTAGGCGCCGAGCACCGACGCCTTGAACTCCTGGTCGGAAGTGGCCTCGACCTCCTGGAGCGAAAGGCGCTTCTGCTTGCGGATGGCGCGGAGCCGCGCCCCCACCTGGACGGCATAGGTAGAGCCTGGCGCCCCAGGTTCGAGTATCTCGGCACCGCTCATTAGCACGTCCTCAACCGCCCGGGGGCCGTCTCCAACCCGTTGACCACGCTATGCGCTCGCGCCACCACCGGCAACCGGACACCGGAGCGTCCGACTGCACCTGCCCTGGCCCATGATCGCGGTGCGAACTACACCATTGCAAGCATCAACCGGGTGCATCTATCTCCGTGACCAGGCCGTCACGGAGCGCGACCAGCAACGAACCGGCCACCACGGCCGCGGTCTCGGCCCGCAACACGGCCGGGCCGAGCCCCACAGTGGCGACCCCGACGGCCAGTTCGGAGGCCGACCAGCCCCCCTCCGGACCGACCAGCACCGTCGGTCGCGCCAGCGACGGCGGCCCGCCGCCGGGCTCGGCCAGAGCCGCGCCGGGGCGACCCGCCACCTCGGCGAAGGTGGCGAGCGGCTGGACGTCGGGGAGCCAGACCCGCCGGCTCTGCATGGCCGCCTCCCGGGCCACCCGCCGGAGCCGTTCGATGCGGCCCTGTGCCCGCTCCTCGTCCCACCGGGCCACCGAGCGCTCGGCTCCGAAGGCGACGATGACGTCGACCCCCACCTCGGTCAGCTTCTGCACCGCCACCTCCGGGCGGTCGCCCTTGGTCAGCGCGAAGGCGACGGTGATCGGCGGCGACGGCCGGGCCTGGGCCACGACCTCGCCGTCGGGCTCGAGCTCCCCGCTGGCCGCCATGCGGCACGGCCGCCAGCGGCCGGCGCCGTCGGAGGCCGAGACCGCCTGACCGGCGCGGATCCGCAGGACCCGCGCCAGGTGGTGGCGATCGACCGGGTCGAGCGACGGGGTCTCGAGGTCGGCCACGAAGACGTGGGCCGCCGCCGACCGCAGGCCGCCCACCCGTCTACTTGAAGGCGCTGCGGAGCTTCGACACCAGCCCCGAGGGCGGGGGGGACACCGCCTCGCCCCGCCGTGCGGCCAGGTCACGCAGCAGAGCCTCTTCTTCCTCGGAAAGCTCGATCGGGGTGTCGACGACCACCTCGACCAGCAAGTCGCCCCGGCCCCGGCCCCGCACCTGGGGGACTCCCCGGTCGCGGAGCCGCAGCACCAGGCCGCTCTGGGTGCCACGGGGCACGACCACCGCCTCGGTGCCGTCGAGGGTCTCGAGCGCGACCTCGGTGCCCAGCGCAGCCTGGGCGACGCCGATGTGGAGCTGGTGGAGCAGGTCGATGCCCGAGCGGGTGAACCGTGGGTGGGGAGCCACCCGGAGGTGCACCAAGAGGTCGCCCGGGTCACCCTGACGGGGACCGGCACCCCCGCGTCCGCTGAGCCGAAGAGTGGTGCCATCGTCGACGCCGGCCGGGACGTCGATCCGGAACTGGCGCTCCTCGGTCCGGACCCCGTCCCCCCGACACGATGGGCACGGAGAGGCCACCGTCTGGCCCACTCCCCGGCAGCGAGGGCAGACCGACGCCGTCACCATCTGCCCGAGGATCGACTGGCGCACCCGGCGGATCTGGCCGGCACCGCCGCACTCGGCGCAGGTCGACGGCGACGTGCCCGGCGCCGCGCCGTTGCCGTCGCAGGTGTCGCAGGTGACCGGCAGTCGGGCGCTCAGGTTCGAGGATGCCCCGAACACCGCCTCCTCGAAGGCGAGATCGAGCACCACCTCGAGGTCGATGCCCCGGGGCGGACCGGACGCCGCCCGACCGCCTCCCCCCCCACCGGTGAAGAAGGCGTCGAAGAGGTCACCCAACCCGCCGCTGGCGTTGCCGAAGCCGGCGAACGGGTCGCCGCCCGCACCCCGGGGCCCGTCGGGCCCGAAGCGGTCGTAGCGCTGTCGGCGCTCGGGGTCGGAGAGGACCTCGTAGGCCAGGGCCACCTCCTTGAACCGCTCCTCGGTCTCGGGATCGCCCTGGTTGGCGTCGGGATGCAGCTCCCGAGCCCGGCGCCGGTAGGCCCGCTTGATGTCGTCCTGGCTGGCCGCCCGGGACACCCCGAGCAGCTCGTAGTAGTCGGTGGCCACCGTCGGCTCAGCCCTCGGTCAGCGCTCGGCTGAGCTGGCGGCCGACCAGTGCCACCGCCGCCATCGCCTGCTGGTAGTGCATCCGGGTCGGGCCCAGCACGCCGATGGCACCGACCGACTCGCCGTCCACCTCGTAGGGCGCCACCACCACCGAGCACTCGGCCAGCGGCTCGACACCGTGCTCGGTCCCGATCGACACGTTGAGCCCACGGTCGAGCACGTCGCGCAGGAGGCCGACCACGACGTACTGCTGCTCGAGGATCACCAGCACGCCCCGGACGGTGTCGACCGCGTCGAAGGACTCGGCCACCCGGGCCGTACCGCCGACGAACACGGTGTCGGGCTCGGCCCGGGGCAGCGCCGCCAGTGCCCGCCACGCGGCGGTGGCCAGTCCGTCGGTCACGGTGTCGCCCGACGACGGGGGCTCGACCAGGTCGGCCAGCGGGCTGCCGACCAGGTGGGCGGAGAGGTGGGCGGTGGCCAACGCCAGCTGCTCGTCGAGGGCCTCGTCGGCCAGCTCCAGGGTGCTGCGCTCGACCACGCCGTTGGAGAGGACGGCCACCACCAGCACGTGGCGGGGGGCCAGGCCGACGAGCTGAACCGACCGCAGCGACGCCGACTCGGAGCCGGGCCCCACCACCACCGCGGCGTAGTCGGTGAGCCCGGCCAGCAAGCGGCTGGTGTCGTGCAGCATCCGCTCGATGGCGCCGTGGGCGTCGGCGAAGAACCGGCTCACCCGCTGACGCTCGATCGACCCCAGCGAACCGGCCGGGGTCAGGCTGTCGACGTAGAAGCGGTAGCCCTTGTCGGTCGGCACCCGGCCGGCCGAGGTGTGGGGCTGGTAGAGGAAGCCCTCGTGCTCGAGCGCCACCATCTCGTTGCGGACGGTGGCCGGCGAGACCGCGACGTCGGGATGGCGGGCGATGTGGCCCGACCCGATCGGCTGGGCCGTCTCGACGTAGGTCTCGACGACGGCCCGCAGGATGGCTGCCTTGCGCTCGTCCATGGTTGGCACTCGATGCTACCGAGTGCCAACCACCGAGCCCGAACGGCGACGAATCGGGAAGGGGAGGCGGCTCAGAAGGCGCCCACGCCGAAGTTCACGTCGAGGCCGATCAGGTTGGCCCCGATGGTCTGGTAGTTCTGCCACTGGGTGCCCACGTGGGCGCCGGCCGTGAGCACGTCGCGGTAGCACTTCTCGATGTCGTTCGACTTGCGGATGGCGTCGGAGGCGGCGAGGCGGAAGACGACGTCGAGGCACTGCTTGGCCGCGTCGTAGCAGTAGGTGTTGTTGAGCGCACCGACCATCCGCTGGCCGGGGGTGCGAGCCTTGCCGTTGGCCTCCCAGGTGCCCACCGCGTCGTAGAGCACCTCGTACTGCCAGGCCCGGGCCGCCCGCAGCACCGACTCGGCCCGGGCGATCTCGTACTGGTGGATGGGCCGCTCCTTGATGGCACCGGCGAACACGTTGGCCTTGGCCGAGGCCAGCTCGTAGTAGGCCTCGAGGGCGTGGCGGGCGATGCCGATCGACACCATCGAGTGGCCGCCGGCGCCCACCGGGGCGTCGATGGTGAGCGTCGGCACGTCGCTCGCCGCCATGCGCGCCATCGGCATCGTCAGCTGCTCGGGGACGAAGACGTCCTCCACCGCGAACGAACCCGAGTGGGTGCCCCGTAGCCCGATGGTGTCCCACGATCCGGCGATGACCTGGACGTCGTGGGCCGGGTAGTAGGCGGTGCGGATCTCGGGCATCGAGCCCGGCGCCGCCCCCGACTCGGGGCGGAACGGGGCGACCTCCTCGGACAGATCCTCGACCAGCCGGAAGCCGCCGATGAAATGGGTGGCGTGGTTCGAGTTCGACGCGAAGTTCCACTCGCCGGTGACCCGGAATCCGCCGGGAACCCGCACCGCCTTGCCGGAGGGGCCGGGCGAGCCGGCGATGATCGTGTGGGGTGAGGCGAACAGCTCCTGGGCCCCCTCCAGGGTGAGGTACTTCGCGAGGTAAGCGGCCGCGGTGTGAACCAGGATCGTCCAACCGGCCGAGCCGTCGCCCCGGGCCAGCTCCTCCATGATCCGGAACTGGCTCACGTAGTCGATCTCGCCCCCACCCACCTCGGCCGGCGCCCCCATGAGGAAGTAGCCGGCATCGGCCATGGCCGATGCCACCTCGAAGGGGAGTCCCTGCTTGACCTCGGCCTCGGCGCTCCGGGCCCGCAACTCGGGCACCAGCCGGCGGGCCGCCTCGAGACCGGCGACCCCTCCCGACGACGGTGCGCTGTGGTCGATGTGGTCGATGAAGCCGGGATGCTCGGACATGGTGAGCCCTTCCACAGATGGTCGCGGACCCCCGCCACGACATCGTGGGCGATGGTCGCACCGTTCGATGACATCGTCAACCAATTGCCCGGCCGGCCGGCCAGGACGGCCCGGGCGGCGCGATCAGTCGTCGAGCCGGAGGGCGGAGACGAACGCCTCCTGGGGCACCTCCACCCGGCCGATGGCCTTCATCCGCTTCTTGCCCTCCTTCTGGCGCTCGAGGAGCTTGCGCTTGCGGGTGATGTCGCCGCCGTAGCACTTGGCCAACACGTCCTTGCGCTTGGCCTTCACCGTTTCTCGGGCGATGACCCGCCCGCCGATGGCCGCCTGGATGGGCACGTCGAAGAGCTGGCGGGGGATGAGCTGGCGCAGCTTCTCGGTCATCCGCCGGCCGTAGGTGTCGGCCTTCGAGCGGTGGACGATGGTGCTGAAGGCGTCGACCGGGACCCCGTTGAGCAGCACGTCGACCTTCACCAGGGCGGCCCGCTCGTAGCCCGTGGGCTCGTAGTCGAGGCTGGCGTAGCCCTTGGTCCGGCTCTTCACCTGGTCGAAGAAGTCGACCACCACCTCGGCCAACGGGATGCGGTAGACGATCTCGAGGCGCTCGGGGCTGAGGTACTCCATCTTGATCAGTTCCCCCCGGCGGTCCTGGCACAGCTCCATGAGGGTGCCGGTGTAGTCCGACGGGGTGAGCACGGTGACCGTCATCACCGGCTCCTCGATGTGGTCGACCTGGCTGGGGTCGGGCATGGCCGACGGGTTGGCCACCTCGAGCACATCACCCCCAGTGGTGTGGACCTGGTAGCCGACGGAGGGGGCGGTGGCGATGAGGCTGAGGTCGAACTCGCGCTCGAGGCGCTCCCGCACGATCTCCATGTGGAGCAGGCCCAGGAACCCGCAACGGAAGCCGAACCCCAGGGCGCCGGACGTCTCGGGCTCGTAGGTGAAGCTGGCGTCGTTCAGTTGGAGCCGGACCAGCGCCTCCCGCAGATCCTCGAACTCGTCGCCGTCGACCGGGTAGAGGCCGCAGAACACCATCGGCTTCGGGTCGCGGTAGCCCTCGAGCGGGGTCCCGGCCGGTCGCCCGGCGTCGGTCACGGTCTCGCCCGATCGAGCCTCGCCCACGTCCTTGATGCCGGCGATCAGGTACCCGACCTCGCCCGGTCCGAGTTCGGCCACCGGCACCGGCTCGGGGGTGCGCACGCCGATCTCGTCGGCCTCGTGGATGGTCCCGGCCTGCATGAACCGCAGCCGGGACCCACTGACCAGCACGCCGTCGATGACCCGCACGGCCGACACCACGCCCCGGTACTGGTCGAAGTACGAATCGAAGATGAGGGTCCGCAGCGGGGCCTCGGCATCGCCCACCGGCGGGGGGATGCGCTCGATCACCGCGTCGAGCACCGACGCCACGCCCTCGCCGGTCTTGGCGCTGATGCGCAGGATGCTCTCGGCCGGAAGGCCGAGCACCCGCTCGATCTCCTCGGCGCAGCGGTCGGGGTCGGCCGCCGGAAGGTCGATCTTGTTGAGCACGGGCACGATCTCGAGGTCGTGCTCGAGGGCCAGGTAGCAGTTGGCCAGGGTCTGGGCCTCGATCCCCTGGGCCGCGTCGACCAGCAGCAGCACCCCCTCGCACGCCGCTAGCGACCGCGACACCTCATAGCCGAAGTCGACGTGGCCAGGGGTGTCGACCAGCGAGATCACGTGGTCCTTCCACCCCACCCGCACGTTCTGGGCCTTGATGGTGATACCCCGCTCCCGCTCGATGTCCATCGAGTCGAGGTACTGGGCCCGCATGTCGCGGGACTCGACCGCTCCGGTGATCTCGAGGATCCGGTCCGCCAGCGTCGACTTCCCGTGGTCGATGTGGGCGATGATCGACACGGCGCGGTAGCGGGACAGGTCGGTCACGGCTGCTAGCGTGACACGGCTCAGAACCAGACCCGCGACGAGAGACAGACCCCGAGAGACATGGCGAACATCCGCAGCCAGATCAAGCGAAACCGTCAGAACGAGGTCCGCCGGGTCCGCAACAAGGCGGTCCGCTCCGAGCTTCGGACCCGCACCCGCAGCGCCCTGGCGGCCGGCGAGGCCGGCGCCGAGAACGCGGCGGATGCCCTCCGACTGGCCGTCAAGCGGCTCGACATGGCGGCGTCCAAGGGTGTCATCCACAAGAACGCGGCAGCTCGACGCAAGAGCCGCCTCATGCGTCGGTTCAACGACGCCGTCCAGAGCTGACCCGACTCGTCGAGTTCGGCACGAGCCGGCTCAACCGAGCGACCAGCACTTCGAGCACCAGCCGGTCGGGCCACCCCTTGGCCCCCCGCAGGTCGAGGTCGGCGTCGGCCAGTAGCGCCACCGCCCGCAGGACCCCGTCATGTCCCAGGCGCCGCAACTGGGTCAGCGCCTTCTTCGCCGGATAGGTCGAGCCCTTCATCCCGAGCGCCGCGGCAGCAGCCTGCTCGTCACCGATCTCCGCCCCGTCGAGGCGCAGCATCCGCAGGTAGTGCGATGACAGGGTGGCCAGCACGACCAGCGGATGCCGCTCGCCGGCGGCCAGGAGCCGGTCGAGGGCTTCGAGGGCAGCCCGCGTGTCGCCCCGGTCGACGGCGTCGGTGAGCTGCCAGGGGGGCACCGACCCGGCGGTACCGAGGAACGGCTCGAGCTGCGCGCCCGTGACCCGCGCGCCAGCACCGTAGGCCGCGGCCAGCGCGTCGAGCAGGGCCGCCAGCCGGCCGAGATCTTCCCCCAGGTGGCGATCGAGCTCCTCGGCCGCCTCGGCGTCGAGGTGAACGGGCGCCTGCCGGAGCTGGGCCGCCATCCACGACTCCCGGGCCCGGGCGTTGCGGGGGGCGCTCGTGTCGATGCTCTCCCCCACCGCCTTGACCGCGTCGGCCAGAACCTTGGGGATCCGGCCGGCGTCGCCGGCCACCAGCACCAGCGTGGTCGTGTCGAGGGGCTCGGCCAGGTACTCGACCAGAGGCGCCACCGCCTCGGCCGACGCCGAGGTGATCGCCCGGACCACCACGACCCGGCGGTCGGAGAGGAACGGGGGCGTCCGGGCAGCATCGACCACCGGCGCCAGGTCCGGGTGGTCGGCGTCGAGCACGTGCTCCTCGACGGCCAGGCCGGCATCGCCGTCGCCCACCAATCCCCGGACCAGCTCGCGCACCGCGTCGTCGCGCAGGGTCGGGTCGGACCCGCCCACCAGGTAGGCCCGGGCCGGTTGGTCGCTCACGGTCGAGCCACCGAGACCGCGGCCAGGACGTCGGCCACCCGGCGGGCGCCGGCCACGTCGTGGACCCGCAGCACCCGGCACCCCCGGGCCACGCCCAGGGCATGGGCGGCGTGGCTGGCCAGTCGGCGCTGGTCGACCTCGAGGTGCAGGAGGTGCCCCAGGAAGGTCTTGTTGGAGGCCGACAGCAGCAGCGGGTGCCCGAGGCCGGCCAGCCGATCGGAGGCCCGCAGGAGCTCCAGCGACTGGGCGGGCGTCTTGCCCAGGTCGAGCCCGGCATCGACGACGATCCGCTCGGGGTCGATGCCTGCCGTCCGGGCCGCCTCGACCCGCTCGGCGAGATACGAGGCCACCGTGGCCATGACATCGTCGTAGACCGGCTCGGGGTCGGGGATGCGGGGACCCAGCCGGATGTGGGTGGCGACCACCGTGGCCCCGGCGGCGGCGGCCGTGGCGAGGTAGTCGGGGTCGGCGAAACCGCTGATGTCGTTGCCGACGACGGCGCCGGCGGCGAAGGCGGCGGCGGCCACCGAGGCCCGCCAGGTGTCCACCGAGATGGCCACGTCGAGGCGCTCAGCCACCCTGGTCACCGCCGGCACCACCCGGTCGAGCTCCTCCTGCAGGCCCACCTCCTCGCCTGGACCGGCCTTGACCCCGCCGATGTCGACCAGGTCGGCGCCATCGCGGAGGTGCTGTTCGGCCAGCCGGAGGAAGGCATCACCGTCCCAGAACGCCCCGCGATCGAAGAAGGAGTCGGGGGTGCGGTTGACGATGCCCATCACCGCCGCCCGATGGGTCAGGTCGAGGCGGCGATCGCCGAGCAGGAGCTCCACCGGCGGACCCTAACCCCCGGCTCCGGCTCCTCGGGGAGGGGCCCGGGGACCGTCTCCCACCGCCACCTCGACCTCCAGCCGGGGGGCACCGGCGAGCACCGCCACCGAGAGCCCACCGACCTGGACGGAGGTGCCGGACGGAACGAAGGATGCGTCGCGGATGGCGGAACCGGCCGGAGCGAGGATGGCGCCAACGTGCACCCGGCGCCGCACGTCGAGCACCACCCCGCTCACCGACCGGCTTCCCCGGGTGCACACCAGCAGGTCGATGCGGGTGACCTCCGCCCGGCGGAGGGCCTCGAGGAGCGAGCCGCTCCCCGCTCCATCGACAACCACCACGACCGCACCACCGACACGCCACAGGTGAGCACCGTCGCCGAGAGGCCGGCCGCGAGCGTCGGCGGCTGGGACGGTCAGGGGACCGAGGAGCACCGCCGCACACAGGCCGGCGCCGACCCCGGCGCTGGCCCGGGGCAAGCGCCGGCCCACCCACTGGGCACCCACCACTGCGGCCACGACCCCGACCAGCTGCCCGGCACCGACCTGGCCCAGGGGAAGCCGCGCCCCGACCCGGGCGACTCCGCCGACCCAGGACAGGGCCAGGCCTACCGGGAGCTGGGCCAGATCGCCAACCGGTGAGCCGAGCGCCCCGGCCACGACCCCGCCGGTGAGTCCCCACATCATCACCGGCCCGGCCGCCGGGACGGCCACCAGGTTGGCGGGGATGGACGCCAACGGCATCGATCCGAACAGCGCCAGGCTGACCGGGGCCACACCGAGCTGGGCCGCCAGGGTGACACCGAGGCCATCGGCCACCCACCGGGGCCCGGGGAGCCGGGCCGCGATCGGCTCGGCCAAGACGGCCAGGCCCAGCGTGGCGCCGACCGACAGCTGGAACCCGGCGCTACGCACGAGCAGCGGGTCCACCAAGAGGAGCCCGAGCACGGCGATCGCCACCAACCGCAGCCGCGACTGGGGCCACCCCAGACCGTGGGCGGTGGCCGCCCCCGCGGCCATGGCCGACGCCCGCAGCACCGACGGCTCGAACCGGGTCACGGCCGCGAAGGCGGCGATGACCCCAACGGTGAGGACCCAGCGCCACCGGAGCCCGACCCGGCGCAGGAGGGGCCCGGCCAGGACGAGCACGAAGGCCACATTCTGGCCCGACACCGCGGTGAGGTGAGAGAGCCCCGCGCCCCGGAAATCGTCGATGCGGGCCGCCGACATGTTCCGGTCGTCGCCGACGACCATGCCCGTGTACAGCGCGGCCTGGTCGTCGGTGAGGGGGCGGGCGCCAGCCCCGACCATCTGCCGGACCCGGTTGACCGCCCGGGCCCAGATCGAGCCCGCGTCCCGGTCGTCGATGGCATCCACCTGGAGTCGGGCGGCGACGTGACGGGCTGCCGATCGAACCCTCGACCCGTCTGCCACGGGGCCCAGACGCCCCCGCACCCGCACGCGCTCCCCCGCCGCGGCACCGGCCAGAGTGCTGCCCGCGGCCCCCCGGGCCCAGGCCTCGACCCGGCTCGAGCCGAGCCGGAGGTCGGCACGAACGGCGCCCGCAGAGCGGACCGGGTCGCTCAGCACCGTTGCCCACGCCTCGACCCGGGTGCCCGCGATCGGCGGGTCGAGACCGGCCCAGGCCCGGGCCCCGAGCAGCGAGGCCACCACGCCCCCGAGCACCAGCACGACCACCACCCCCGCCGGCCGTCGACGCAGCCCCACGGCAGCCAGGCTCAGGGCCAGCACCAGCCAGATCGGCACCGGCCGAGCCAGCCAGGCCCCGGCCGCCGCCGTCGACGCGGCCGCCACCACGGTCCGGTCGTGGACCATCACAGGGTGACCCGGTCGCGCAGCTGGGCCAGCTTGGCGTCGCCGATGCCGCGGACCTCGAGCAGCTCCTCCACCGATGCGAAGCCACCCCGGCGGGTCCGCTCCTCGATGATGGCCTCAGCCGTCGCCGGACCCACCCCGGGCAGTGTCTCGAGCTCGGCCGCGGTGGCGGTGTTGATGTTCACCGGCCCGGCTCCCGCTTCGCTCGTCGCGCCACCGCCGCCGTTGGTCGCGGCCGGCGCCACGGCCTCTCCGAGGACGGGCACGTAGACCCGCTCCCCGTCGACCACCGGTGCCGCCAGGTTCACCCGGTCGACGTCGGCGTCGACCCGCACGCCCCCGGCCGCCTCGACCAGGTCGGCCACCCGAGCCCCCGCCGGGAGGCGGTAGACGCCCGGTGCCTGCACTGCGCCGGCGGCGTGCGCCACCACCGACGAGGCGGCGGTCGTCGTGGTCGAGTCCCCGCCGACGCCCGAGGCACCCCCCGAGGTGTCCCCCGGTGCGGACCCCTCGCCCGTATCGGCCCGGGGCAGCCCGACTTCGATCGGCTCGGCCGTGGCCCCCCGCCAGACCAGCAGCGCCAGCACCCCGAGCGCGACGACCGCGGCCGCCGCCACCGCGGTGGTGGCCGGCCCACGCCACGGACTCCCCGCCGACACCGCCTCGCGGAGCTGTCGGCGCCAGTCGAGCGGGTCGACCAGGCGCGGAGGCTCGTCGGGCGCGGGTGGAGGGCGGTGCTCGGGTGTGGGTTCGGCCATGGTCGCTTCCCGGGGACGGACGCCGGTGGGGGGAAGCGAAGGACGAGCCGGCCTCGGAACCGAGACCGGGTCCGGACGAGCGGGTCGAGCCTAGGGGCCCGACCGGGCGGTCACAGCCCGAGCCCGTCCCACAGCAGCCGGAGCCCGACCACGAACAGCAGCACGTAACAGATGCGGTAGAAGGGCTCGGCCGGGATGCGGTCCTGGATCCAGAACCCGAGGAGGATGCCGACGGGCGCCAAGGGGAAGAGCACGGCCGAGGTGGCCAGGTTGGCGGTGTCGAGCCGCCCGAGGATCGCGTAGGGCGGTACCTTGGCCGCGTTCACCGCCGCGAACAGCAGCACGTTGGTCCCCACGTAGAGCGCGGCGGGCAGCCGCTGGGGCAGCGTGTAGACCTGGAACGGCGGGCCGCCCGAGTGCGCGGTGAAGCTGGTGAAGCCGGTGAGCGAGCCCCACAGCACGCCGTCGGGCACGGTCGCCCGCTTGACGGTTCGGCCCGCGCTCGGGCGCCGGAGCCACCGATCGAGGGTGAAGGCCACCGCGATCGCGCCGGTGAGCAGGTTGACCGACCCCTCCTCGACCACCGAAGCGGTGAGGAACCCCACCGCGATCCCGAGCAGGGCGGCCGGGATCAGGATCTCGAGGTTGCGCCGGTCCCAGGTCCGGCGGTACCGCCACACGCCGACCGCATCCATGATCAGCAGGACGGGGAGCATGATGCCGGCGGCGTCGCCGGCCGGGATGACCAGTGCCATCAGGGGGACCGAGAGCACCCCGAGGCCAGCGCCGAAGCCTCCCTTGGAGATGCCGGTGACCACCACCGCCGGGAGGGCGACGGCGTAGAACCACGGATCGGTGATCACCTGCTCGGCCGGACCGAGCGACTCAGAACAGGCGGGCGGTGAGCGTCCGGCGGTAGACCGCGGTGCGGGGGTCGTCCGGCCCCAGTAGCTCGAGGAGGTCGAGGTACTCGCGTCGCGCGTCCTCGTCGCCCTTCACCTGCTCGAGCAGCTGGTCGAGGCGAGCCGACAGGTCGTCGGAGTCGCCGTCCGGGACGCCCACCCGAGCCAGCGCCGCCACCCGGCGGGTGTCGGCCGACTCCGGGATCCGAGCCAGCAGGGTCAGCGCCTCGTCGCCACGGTCGTCGACCACCAACAGCTCGGCCAGGCCGACGACGGCAGCTTCGTTGCCGGGCTCGATCTCGAGGGCCGCCCGCAGCGACTCCTCGGTGCCGGTGTCGATCAGCTGCTGGAGCTCGGTCGCCTCGGAGCTGGGCAGGAGTCGAGCGATCCACTCTTCGACCGCGGCCTGGGGCTGGGCCCCGATGAAGCCCTCGACCACCTTTCCGTCGCGCAGTGCGTAGACCGCCGGGATCGACTGAACCTGGAACGCCTGGGAGATCTGCGGGTTGGCGTCGACGTCCACCTTGGTGAGCACCACCTGGCCCCCGGTCGCCTCGACGGCGGCCTCGAGGATCGGTCCGAGCTGGCGGCAAGGCCCACACCATTCGGCCCACAGGTCGACGACAACCGGCACCTCGTGCGACCTGCGGATGACGTCCTGCTCGAAGGTCGCGTCGGTCACGTCGGTCATGCCCGCAGGCTACAAGCACCGCTACCGTGTGCCGCGAGGCGACCCGGAGGCCTGGTGGACGAGCTGTACGAGCTGTTGGAAGAGCCCTCATTGCAGGATCCGTTGCTGGTGGTGCACTTCGAGGGCTTCCTCGATGCCGGTCAGGCGGCATCCAGCGCCATGAGCCACATGGTCGACGCCCACGAGACGACGCTGGTCGCTCGGTTCGACGCCGACGAGCTCCTCGACCACCGCTCGCATCGCCCCTCGCTGCACCTCGACCAGGCCCGGCTCACCGAGATCACCTGGCCCGAGATCGCACTGCTGGCCACCAAGGACGCCGACGGCAGAGACGTCCTGCTGCTGGTCGGCCCCGAGCCAGACCTGCGCTGGCACACCTTCGCCGGCCAGGTTCTCGAGCTGGCCGACGACCTCGGGGTCCGCCTGGCCATCACCCTCAACGCCTTCCCGTCCAACGTGCCCCACACCCGGGCCACCCGGCTGACGGCCATGGCCACCAGCCAGGAGCTGGCCGCCCGGGTCGGCCGGGTCACCCGGATGGTGAGCGCCCCGGCAGGCCTCGACACTGTCCTCATCGACCTGTGCGGCCAGTCCGACATCCCGGCCATGGGCATCTGGGCCCAGGTCCCGCACTACGTGTCGAACATGACCTACCCCCGGGCTTCGGCCGACCTGGTCGACGCGATCGCCCAGGTCGCAGGCATCCGGTGGGACAACACGGCCCTGCGAACCGCAGCCGAGAACGTCCACAGTCGACTCGACGAGCTGGTGGCGGCCAACCCCGAGCACCGTCAGATGCTGGACAACCTCGAGCAGAGCCACGATGCCCAGGCCGAGCTCGAGCGCAACGCGCCATTCGGCTCAGCCGCCGACCTACCGAGCGGCGACGAGCTGGCCGACGAGGTCGAGCGGTTCCTCCGCCGACTCGACGGCGGCGCCGACAGCTGAGCCCGGGAGCCTCGCGACCGCCGGCCTACGCTCCGGCCATGTCCGACGCCGCCGAGTTCCCCGCCGACGACCGGCCCGCGGTCCGCTACGGGCCTGAACTGGCGAACCAGATCGAGCGCCACTGGCAGGACCGCTGGGCGCTCGACGGCACCTACCACGCCCCCAACCCGAGTGGTGAGCTGCTCGTCGGCATCGGTACCGACGAGCTCGTCGAGCGACCCAAGCTCTACGTGCTCGACATGTTCCCGTACCCGAGCGGCACCGGGCTCCACGTCGGGCACCCGTTGGGCTACATCGGCACCGACGTCTTCGCCCGGTTCAAGCGCATGTCCGGCTTCAACGTGCTCCACGCCATGGGTTATGACGCCTTCGGGCTGCCGGCCGAGCAGTACGCGGTGCAGACCGGCCAGCACCCTCGGGTCACCACCGAGGCGAACATCGCCACCATGCGCCGCCAGTTCCGGGCCATGGGTCTGGGCCATGACGACCGGCGCAGCGTGGCCACCACCGACGTCTCCTTCTACCTCTGGACCCAATGGATCTTCCTCCAGCTCTTCGACGCCTGGTTCGACGTCGAGGCCGGGCGGGCCCGGCCCATCGCCGAGTTGGTGGGCGAGTTCGAGTCCGGGGCCCGCCTGGTGGTGGACGACACCCACCCCGAGGGCCGCCGCTGGGACGAGCTGTCGCCTCTGGGCCGGAGGGCCGTGATCGATGCCCACCGCTTGGCCTACCTCGACGAGGCCGCCGTCAACTGGTGCCCCGGGCTGGGGACCGTGCTGGCCAACGAGGAGGTCACCGCCGAGGGCCGCAGCGAGCGGGGTGACTTCCCGGTCTTCAAGCGCAATCTCGAGCAGTGGAAGCTGCGTATCACCGCCTACGCCGAGCGACTGATCGACGATCTCGACCTGATCGAGTGGCCCGAGCCGATCAAGCTGATGCAACGGAACTGGATCGGCCGCAGCGAGGGGGCCCGGGTCACCTTCGAGGTCGCCGGCGAGGCCGGGCTGGCCGTCGAGGTCTTCACCACCCGCCCCGACACCCTGTTCGGGGCGACGTACGTAGTGCTGGCCCCCGAGCACCCGCTGGTCGACGGACTGGTCACCCGAGCCTGGCCCCAGGACACACCCAGCTCCTGGAAGGGCGCGGGGTCCTCCGCCATGCCCGATGCCCCCACCGGGGGCTGGCCGACCCCCGCCCAGGCGGTGGCCGCCTACCGGCGACACACCAGCGCCACCTCCGACCTCGACCGCCAGATCGACGACCGGGACAAGACCGGCGTGTTCACCGGTGCGTTCGCGGTGAACCCCACCACCGGCGACGCCATCCCCGTCTTCCTCGCCGACTACGTGCTCATGGGCTACGGCACGGGGGCGATCATGGCGGTGCCGGCGCACGACACCCGCGACTTCGAGTTCGCCACCACCTTCGACCTCGACATCGTCGAGGTCGTGGCCCCGCCCCCGGCGTGGTTTGCCGGCCACGACCTCGAGCCGTCGGCCACAGCCGACCAGTGGCCCGAGGCGTTCACCGGCGAGGGCCTGGCCACCGGCTCGAGCAACGACGAGATCAGCCTGGACGACTTGCCCACCCCCGAGGCCAAGGCGGCCATCACCGAGTGGCTGGCGGCGATCGGTGCCGGTGAGCTGGCCGTCACCTACAAGCTGCGCGACTGGCTGTTCTCCCGGCAGCGCTACTGGGGCGAGCCGTTCCCGATCGTGTACGACGAGCACGGCCTGCCGGTGGCGTTGCCGGCGTCGATGCTCCCCGTCGAGCTGCCCGAGGTCGACGACTACGCCCCCACCGTGCTGGACGATGACGACGAGTCGCTTCCCGCGCCGCCGCTCGGTCGGGCCACCGACTGGGCCACGGTGACCCTCGACCTCGGCGACGGGCCCAAGGCCTACCGGCGGGAGCTGAACACGATGCCCCAGTGGGCGGGGTCGTGCTGGTACTACCTGCGCTACCTCGACCCCACCAACGACGACGCCTTCGTCGACCCCGAGGTCGAGGCGTACTGGATGCAAGGCGCCCGCTCCGACGGCGCGCCGACCTTCGGTGGCGTCGACCTCTACGTGGGGGGCGTGGAGCACGCCGTGCTCCACCTGTTGTACGCCCGCTTCTGGCACAAGGTCCTCTTCGACCTCGGCCACGTCTCGACCCCGGAGCCCTTCCAGCGGCTGTTCAACCAGGGCTACATCCTCGCCCCGGCCTACCGCGACAGCCGCGGGGTCTACGTCGAGGCGGCCTCGGTCACGGGTGACGAGGCGAGCGGCTTCGTCGACCCGGCAGGCAACCCGGTTCTCCGGGAGTACGGGAAGATGGGCAAGAGCCTGAAGAACGCGGTGTCGCCGGAGGACGTCTACGACGAGTACGGCGCCGACACCCTGCGCCTCTACGAGATGTCGATGGGCCCGCTCGACACCGACCGGCCCTGGAGCACCCGTGACATCGTCGGCGTCCACCGGTTCCTCCAGCGGGTGTGGCGCAACCTGGTCGACGAGGCCACTGGCGAGAGCCGCGTGCTCGAGGTGGAGGCCGACGACGCCCTGCGCCGCCTGCTGCACCAGACCATCGACGCGGTCACCACGGAGATGGAGGCCCTGCGGTTCAACACCGCGGTGGCCAAGCTCATCGAGCTCAACAACGCGCTCGGCCGGGTGGTCGGCCCGCTCGGCGGCACGCCGGTCGAGGTGGCCGACGCACTGGTGCGGATGCTGGCTCCGTTGGCCCCCCACATCGCCGAGGAGCTGTGGTCCCGCCTCGGTCGGGACGGCTCGGTCGTCTGGGCCCCCTACCCGAGTGCCGATCCGGCGCTCCTGGTAACCGAGACCGTGTCGGTGCCGGTCCAGGTCGACGGCAAGGTGCGGGCCCGCCTCGAGCTGGCGGCCGGGCTCGACCCGGCCGGGGCCGAGGCCGCCGCCCTGGCCGATGAGCGAGTGGTGGCGGCCCTCGGGGAGCGCACGGTGGCCAAGGTCGTCGTCGTCCCGGACCGCATCGTGAACATCGTCACCCGCTGACCGGCGAGGGCCAGCACCGCCACCCGGCTGGCCGGCAGCTAGATTCGGTGGCCCTTCACGGGGCTGTAGCTCAGTTGGTAGAGCGCCTGCATGGCATGCAGGAGGTAGTGGGTTCGATCCCCATCAGCTCCACTTCGCTCTTGCGAGTCAGCAGGCGCCGCCCCGTGATGTCGGCGGGCACCTAGGGGGGCAGCCCATCGCCACCGCGTCCCCCCTCCTGCCACCGCCCCCACGGCGAGGTTGAGGCGGCCATCTCCTCAATGTCCAGCCTGGCCGCGTCCGGTCAAGCGGTTGGGTAAGGCACTCGCGGCAATCGGACCACCTACACCTACCACGGCGACGGCCTTCGGACTGGGCGTGGCGGTACCAGCTCGACGACCTTCCGCTGGGATCTTTCCAGCAGTGTCCCGAACCTGCTGGTTGACGGCATGTCGCCTACCGGAGAGGCGATTCCTCGGTGCCGACAGCTATCTCTTCGGCAACTCGAACCTGGGAGCGACTGCGAGAAGGGGCCTGTTCAGTTCAGCGGGTACTCCGTCTGAAAGCAGCCGGTAACTGTCTCGACCTTCTCGTGACCAGTACGTTCTGACGATGGCGGCCGATTGGATCCGAGTCGATGCGCCGTACCCCTGCGGCGGGGACTGAGGTCCGATGTCGGCGTACGGGCGCCGCCCGCTCGAGGCACGACCAGGTTTGTCGGCGACCGGTCGGTCGTTGTCTTGAACGACTCAGGTCGCGTGGTCATGACCTGGGCTCACAATGCCCTCGGGTGGAGGTTCTAGATGGCTGATGTGTCGCGACAAGCTGTGCTTGAAGCGCTCTGGGACTGGGATCCGATCGGCATCGGCGCCTTTCGCGGCGAGGCGGCAAGTGAGTATGACGACCTCGCGACGCGAGTGGCGGTCATTATTGACCGGGATAGCTCGGAGGTTGCTGTCGACACGTACGTCCGTCAGTACCTTGGCAGCCTTGGCGTGCGGCCGATCGGTATCGAGGGGTTCCTACGGTGGGTCGCTGGAGTTTGTAGGGAGTGAGACACGTCTATCGAGACCCCGCTCATCGCATGGCAACCTGAGGTTCGGGAAACATTGGCCTTCTAGATATTGCGGCGATCGTTGCGACGAAGAGGCTCAGCAGAACGTGTCGGCATCCCCAGCGTCGGTGATTCTTTGCGTTGCCTCGGCTTGCAGTGAGCGCAAAAGACGACCGGCGCTCTGTGTACCGTCTACGAACTGGCAGCTCCGGAGCTCACGTCCGACCCACCCACCCGCTCCCGAGCCGATCCCCGAACTCCTCGGGTCGGTAGGACTCGATCAGCTCCACTTCACGTAGGTGAGCTGGACGTCGTCGATCTGGCGCTCGAGGAAGAGCGCCTCGCAGGTCGCTAGGTAGAGGTCCCACAGACGGGCGAAGCGCTCGTCGAGGCCCAGGGCGGGTAGGTCGGCCCGCATCTCCAGGAACCGGGCCCGCCACTCCCGCAGGGTCCGGGCGTAGTGCAGACCCATGGCGAAGGTGTCGACCAGCTCCAACGAGGTCTGCCGGGCCACCGATCCGGCGATGGCGCCCAGCGAGGGCAGGGTGCCCCCCGGGAAGATGAAGTGGTTGATGAAGTCGTCGTTGGCCTTGGCCCGGTGAAAGTCGGCATCGGGCAGGGTGATGGCCTGGATGGCGACCCGGCCTCCGGGCCGAACGAGAGCGTCGCAGGCGGCGAAGAAGCTGTCGTGCTCCCGCCAGTCGAGGGCCTCGATCATCTCGACCGAGACCAGCGCGTCGTAGGAGCCTTCGACGTCGCGGAAGTCGTCGGCCAGCACGGTCACCCGGTCGTCGAGGCCGAGCTCCTTCACCAGTCGGCTGGCGTGCTCGTGCTGGCGATCGGAGATCGTCGTGGTCGTGACCCGGCAGCCGTAGGTGGTGGCGGCGTGGACGGCCAGGCCACCCCACCCGGTGCCGATCTCGACCAGGTGGTCGTCGACCCCCAGCCGGAGCTGGCGACAGAGCCGGTCCATCTTGGCCACCGACGCGGCCTCCAGCGTGGCCTCGTCACTCAGGTACAGCGCGCACGAGTACTGCATGGTGGGGTCGAGGAAGCCGGCGAAGAAGTCATTGCCGAGGTCGTAATGGGCCCGGACCTCGTCGCGTGCCGCGCCCCGGTCGACGACATCGGTCCGGCGGCGTCGGAGCGGATCGAGGAACCGGGCGGTGACCGCCCGGGATGGGTTCAACACCCGGTTGAGCGGCCCGAGCGACCGTTGCAGCACCCGGATCACGGCCACCAGGTCGTCGCTCTCCCACAGCCCGTCGCGGTAGGCGGCGCCGAGACCCACGCTCCCCGACGTGAGCACCGCCCGGAAGGCCGCCGGGTCGGCCACCGCCACCGCGGCCTCTAGGCGGTCGGGCCCGGGCGTGCCGAAGCGGCGGAAGGCGCCCCCCTCGTGCAGGGTGAGGGTGGCGCCGTCGAGGCTGCGCAGCAGGGTGTGGGCCGCGACCCGACCGAGCTGGCCACCGAGGCGTCTCGACCAGGGACGGCTCATGACGTCACCGACTCGGGCTGGGGCGTCGGGTGCGGGTGGTAACGGGCTCCCTTGCGCCACAGCCGTAGCGCCTCCCAGTAGATGGCGGCTGAGATCTTGATCGACGACAGCGGCTGGTGGCGGAGGCGACGACCCAAGGTCGACCGGGTGATCGGGGTGCGCCGCAGGAGCAGGTGGGCATCGAACACCCGCCGACCGGATTGGCGGTTCTCGAGGTGCACGAAGAGCCGCTCCCCCGGCATCGGCGCCCGCAGGGAGTACCGGTGGTCCATGGGCATGAACGGCGACACGTGGAGCGCCTTGTCGAACTCGTGGCGCTGACCGTCGCCGCCGCCTTCGACCACGTAGGTGTGGCGCTCGCCCCAGGGCGTGTTGGTGACCTGGACGACGATGGTCTCGACCTCGGAACCGGTGACGTCGAAGCAGTAGTAGAGCGTGATCGGGTTGAAGCACCAGCCGAGCGTCCGGACCGCGGCCAGCATCCGAACCGGTCCGGTTGGACGCCGCCCGGTATGGCCCTCGACCATGTCGCCCACCGCCTGCTCGAGGGGCACCTCCGAGGGCCCGAGATAGTCGGATCGGCGGAAGCGCACCAGGGCCCGACGATTGGCTGACCAGAGCGGGTGGCGGGCGAACACGGAGTCGACCTCGCCCAGGTCGAGGTAGACCAGCGCCAGGCGGTAGCGGAAGCGGTGGGTGACGGCACCGAAGCGGCGGTGCTGGACCACGCCGTCGTAGAGCGCGCTGGCCAGCGCCGGGGAGGTCACCACCCCACCCCCAGGCGAGCCACCGCCGAGCCGGCGCTGCGCACGCCGTCCTCGTGGAAGCCGTAGCCCCAGTAGGCCCCGGCGAAGGTGATCGGACCCGAGGCATTGAGCTCGTCCTGGCGGCGTTGGGCGGCCAGCGCCGGCACGTCGAAGACCGGGTGGGCGTACTCGAAGCGCCCGAGCACGGCCGCCGGGTCGACCGCGTCCTCCCGGTTGAGGGTCACGCAGAACTGCGTCCGCGACTCGATCCGCTGGAGCCGGTTCATGTGGTAGGTCACCGACGCCCGGGGTTCGGCCACGTCGGGCACGAACGTGTTCCAGCTCGACCACGCCCGCCGCCGGGCCGGCAGGACTGTCGGGTCGGTGTGGAGCACGGCCACGTTGGGCTGGTAGCGGATGGCACCCAGCACCTCGCGCTGGGCAGCCGTCGGGGCGGCCAGCAGCCGGAGGGCCTGGTCGCTGTGGCAGGCGACGACCACGTGGTCGAAGTGGGTAGTGGTCCCGCCGGCCGACAGCGAGGCGCCGCCCCCGGCGTCGACCCCGACACAGTCGACCGGCGTGGCCAGGTGGATGCGCCGGTGGAAGGGCCGGGTCAAGGCGTCGACGTAGCGGTTCGACCCGCCCACCACCGTCCGCCACTGGATGTCGTCGCCGCCGTCGAGCAGCCCGTGCTGGTCGAAGAAGCGGGCCATGGCCAGCGCCGGGAAGCGGGCGAAGGTCGTCGGGTCAGCCGACCAGATGGCCGACCCCAGGGGCACCAGGTAGAGCCGACGGAACCGCTCGCCGAAGCCCCACCGGTCGAGGACCTCATCGATGTCGAGGTGGTCACTGGCCCCGCTGGCCAGCAGTCGGCGAGCGGCCCGGTTGAAGCGCACGACGTCGGCCAGGAGTCGATGGAACCAGGGCCTGGCCAGGTTGCCGCGTTGTGCGAACCAGGTGCCCGGGTGGCGGCTGCCGTACTCCAGGCCCGAGGCCTGGTCGGACACCGAGAAGCTCATGTCACTGGGCTGGGTGGCCACGTCGAGACGACGGAACAGGCTCTGGAGCAGCGGGTAGTTGCGGTCGTTGTGGACGATGAAGCCGGTGTCGACGTGGTGGGTCTCGTCGGCCAGGTCGACCCGCACCGTGTTGGTGTGCCCGCCGAGGCGGGGAGCAGCCTCGAACACCGTCACCTCGTGCTCGCGGTGCAGGAGGTGGGCGGCCACCAGACCAGCGATGCCGGAGCCGACGACCGCGACCCTCATGAGCCCGGCGCGCCCAGCGCGACCCCGGTGGCGGCCGCGCACCACTGCCACAGCTCGCGGCGTCGAGCCGGGGTGTCGGCCCGACGGGTCCGGGCCAAGCGGTGGATCGGGCGGCGGCGGCGATCGTGCCAGAACCCCCCGGTACCCAGGGCCGCCCCGGGCGCCGACGCCAGCCAGGCCGCAGTATCGGCCCCTTCGACCGGCGAGCGCAGGACCGGGCCCAGGCGGGATGCGAAGCGGGGCAGGGAACGGCGCAGCCCGGGCGTGTCGACCCACCCGGGGTGCACGGCGTGGCAGGCGACGTTGTCCGGTCCGAGCTGGGTCGCCCACTGCTCGTTGAGCACCACCTGGGCCCGCTTGGCCCGGGAGTAGGTGCTCGGCCCGTCGAAGGGCGCGGGCGGCTCGGCCAAGCCGGCGACGTCGAGGGGCTGGGTGTACATGCCGCCCGAGGTCATCGTGACCACCCGCCCGTGCTGGGCGGCCAGCGCGCCCGCCAGGCGGGCGGTGAGCAGGAACGGTGCCAGCACGTGCACGGCGGCGGTCCGCTCGTGGCCCTGCGAGGTGCGCACCAGCTCGTGGTGCATCGTGCCGGCGTTGTGGAGCACCAGGTCGAGACGGGGTCGGACCGCCAGCCGCCCGGCCAAGGCGTCGACCTGGGCGAGGTCCTCGAGGTCGGTCAGCTCCAGCTCGACCTTGCCCCCGTCGGCCGCCGACTGCACCCGGGCCAGCGCGGCCGCACCCCGGCTCTCGTCCCGGGCCACGATCACCACGTCGGCGCCAATGCCGGCCAGCAGCGAGGCCAGGGTGAGACCGATGCCCGAGGACCCGCCGGTGACGACGGCGGTGCGGCCGTCGAGCCGGTGGGCGTCGAGCGGCTCCCACCGGGCAACCCGTCGACGAACCCGGTCACCCCAACGGGTGTAGCCGAGCAGTGAGGCATCGAGGGCCGCATCGGCGACAGAGTTGAGCGAGTACGTCACGGTCCTCGTTCTACGAAGCAGGCCTGAACGGCGGATGGGCGAAGTGGACCGTGTCAGCGGGCCACAGGATGGCGTTCCTCGCCCTCCCACGACACTCGGGGCACGTCTCCCCACAACCGCTCGAGCTCGTAGTAGGCCCGGACCTCGTCGAGGAAGACGTGGACCACCACGTCGCCGTAGTCGATGAGGACCCACCGCAGGTCGTCGAGGCCCTCGACCGACCGGGGGCTCTCGCCGCTGGCCTGGCGGATGCGGTCCTCGACCTCCTCGGCGACGGCCCGGACCATCCTGGCGTTGGAGGCGCTGACGATCACGAAGCAGTCGACGATGCGGAGTACCTCGGCCACATCGAGGATGGTGATCTCGGTCGCACCCTTGTCGGCCGCGGCTGTCGCCGCCAAGCGGGCCCGGTCGCTGCTCGTGTCGTCCATGCCCTCGCTCAGGTGATCCCTCCTCGGTGTTGGCAGGCTAGCCCCGCCTGCCCACTACTCCGACTCCTCGCCCGACTCCTCGTCCGACTCCGCGATCGGCACCAGATCGGCGCCCACGACCACGGTGACGTCGACCACGTCGAGGCCGGTGCGGCTGAAGACCAACTGACCTGCGCCCAGGGCGTCGAGCACCCGCTCGGCCAACTCCCGCTCGGCCTCGTCGTAGTAGACGACCTCGGTGACGGCCTGGTCGAAGGTGGCGGCGTTGCCCGAGAGCACCACCTCGGCGCCGGCTTCGATGAGCGCCGGCTGGATGGTGCTGGCCACCGCCGGCGCTCCCACCCCGTTGAGCACCTGCACCCGGATGCGCTCGCCCTGGTCGAGCGAGGCGGCGTCGGGGAACCACGCGTCGACCAGGGCCCGCACGTCGTCGCCCCTCGGTTGGTAGAGCTCCTGACCTCCGGTGGCGGTGCCCAGGTTGTCGACCGGCAGCACCTCGAAGTCGACCGAGCCCCGGGCCAGGGTCTCCACCGCGGAGCCGAGGTCACCGGGGGTGTCGCCCCCGGGGGCACGCGAGCGATCGTCGCCCACCTGCTCGAGCCAGGCCTCCCAGAACGCCTGGTGGCGAACGAGGCGCTCGAGCTGGCTCTGCTGGCCCGGGGTGTCGAGCAGGGCCCCCACCGCGTCGGGCTCGACGGCCACGGCCCCGTCGGCGAACACCACCTCGACCCGACCGCCCTCGGACACCACCTCCACCGGCTGGCCGAGCTGCACCGTGAGGGTGCCGGCCGCACCGACCGCCTTCGCCCAGGCCGACGGATCGAGCTCACCGACGACGCCCAGGCGGACGCCGAGCAGGTTCTCGATCGACTGCTGGAGGAGCGGGAGGCCCCCCGCGGCCTCGGCCGAGACCAACGACTCGAGCCCGAAGCCCGGCACCTCGACCATGGCCCCGACGGGGACCAACAGGATCCGACCTCCCGGCTGATCGCCGTCGGTGACGACCACCGTGATCCCCGAGAGCCGCCCTTCGGCCGAGCGGTGGACGAGCAGCCGTCCGAGGCTGCGATCCTCGGCCCCCTCCGATGGCTCCTCCGCCGGATCATCGGCCGTCCCGACCAGCCGCCGGACTCCGTCGGTGACCGTCGACGGGCTCGACGTGGCCAGCCACACCACCGCGGCCATCGCCACCACCACCCCCGCCAGCCGACGTCGGCGGGACCGACGGAGCCGTCGCTCCTGGCGCGTGCCTCGCTCGTCACCCGCCGCCGGGACGACCGGCGGGCGAGGACGGCGGAGGCTCGCGGTCATCCGCCGGCAGCGTACAAACGGCGCTCCCGGGCGACGCGCACCACGGCCTCGGGCACCAGCCAGTCGAGCGGGCGCCCGTCGGCGAAGCGGGCCCGCAGGTCGGTGCTCGACACCTCGAGCCGGGGCACCTCGACCGACAGGAACGTCCAGCCGGCGGGAGGGGCCTCGGCCTCCGCTCCCGGTCGGGTGACGACCACCAACGTCGCCATCGCCCGGACCTCCTCGGCCCGCTCCCAGCTCGACAGGCCGGCAGCGGCATCGGAGCCCATGATGACGAACAGCTCGGCCTCGGGGTCGGCCCGGCGCAATTCGACCAGCGTGTCGGCGGTGTAGGAGGGTCCACCCCGGTCGATCTCGATAGCGCTGGCCTCGACCCCGGCGACCTGCTCGACGGCCGCCTCGACCATGGCCAGACGGTGCCCGGCGGCCGACACCGGTCGAGCCACCCCGGTCTTCTGCCACGGGTCGTTGGCCACCACCAGCAGCACCCGGTCGAGTCCGAGCAGGTGGCGAACGTTGACCGCAGTGACCAGGTGACCGACGTGGATCGGGTCGAATGTGCCTCCGTAGACCCCGATCCGGCGTGACACAGGTCTCAGTCTGGTCCTCAACCGGGAATGGACCTGCACCGAAGTAAGTCCAGGAGCGGTCGTAGACCGCCCGCTTGTGACCGCAGTCACTAGCCGACTCGGAATGACATCGACGTCACCCACGTTTGGAACCACTGCCATGAGAGATTCAGTCGGTCAGTACCTCCACGAGATCGGCCAGGTGGCCCTCCTCGATGCCGCCATGGAGCGAGAGCTCTCCCAGCGGATCGAAGCCGGCCACGCGGCCCAGACCCGGCTCGACGCCGGTGAGCGCGGCGTCGAGCTCAAGCGTGCGGTGCGGGGCGCAGCCGCCGCCCGCGATCAATTCATCCGAGCCAACCTCCGCCTGGTGGTCAGCATCGCCCGGCGCTACCCCCTGCCCCCGGGCATGGACCTCCTCGACCTGATCCAAGAGGGCAACCTCGGCCTCGAGCACGCGGTCGAGAAGTTCGACTGGCGGCGGGGCTTCAAGTTCTCGACCTACGCCACCTTCTGGATCCGCCAGGCCATCGGCCGGGCCCTCGACCAGAAGGCCAGTCTCGTCCGCCTGCCCTCGGAGCGGTCAGCCCAGCTCCGGGCCGCGCTGCGCAACGTCGCCGGCGAGGGCGACGACCTCGACGACGAGCTCGCCAACCTGCATCGCCTGTCGACGCCGACCAGCCTCGACCGGACGGTGGGCGAGGATGGCGACCAGGAGCTCGTCGACCTGCTGGCCGACGGCAAGCCGGGCCCCGAGGCGCTGGTGCTGGCCTCGCTGGACGACGAGCTGGTCGTCGGCATGCTCGACCGGCTCGATCCGCGGTCGCGCCAGGCGGTCGAGCACCGCTTCGGGCTGGCCGACGGCGAGACCCACAGCTTCCGGGAGGTCGGCGACGTCCTCGGCGTCACCGCCGAGGCGGCCCGCCGGATCGTCAAGCGGGCGGTCGACGACCTCCGCAGCGACGCCGAGGCGATCGTCGCCGCCTAGCGGTCCCGGCAAAGCCTTGGCCGCCAACGACCTGATCGGCGAGGCTGGAGACGTGCACCCCAGCTGGTCCCCCTCGTCGTGGCGCGCCCGTCCCGCCGAGCAGCAGCCCGAGTGGCCCGACCCGGGCCGGGTCGACACGGTCCTCAAGGAGATGTCGACCCTTCCCCCGCTGGTCTTCGCGGGCGAGGCCCGATCGCTGACCAAGGCCCTCGGGGCCGTGGCCGAGGGCCGGGCCTTCCTCCTCCAAGCGGGAGACTGCGCCGAGTCCTTCGACGACTTCTCGGCCGTCAACATCCGCGAGAAGTTGCGGGTCATCCTCCAGATGGCGGTGGTGCTCACCTACTCGTCGGGGGTGCCCACGCTCAAGGTCGGCCGCATCGCCGGTCAGTTCGCCAAGCCCCGCTCCAGCTCGATCGAGCTGATCGACGGCCGCCCGCTGCCCGCCTTCCGGGGTCACATGGTCAACGACGTGGCCCCCACCTTGGCCGCCCGGACCCCCGACCCCGACCGGATGATGCGGGCGTACCACCAGGCCTCGTCGACCCTGAACCTGTTGCGGGCCTTCACCAAGGGTGGCTTCGCCGACCTCGGCCGGGTGCACTCCTGGAACCAGGAGTTCGTGGCCAGCAGCGGCGAGGGCCGGCGCTACGAGCAGATCGCCGACGAGATCGACCGGGCCCTGCGGTTCATGGCGGCCTGCGGGATCGACCTGGAGCGGGAGCACCAGCTCCACGAGGTCGACTTCTACACCAGCCACGAGGCGCTGCTGCTCGGCTACGAGGAGGCCCTGACCCGGCGCGACTCGCTCACCGGCGACTGGTACGACTGCTCGGCCCACATGCTCTGGATCGGCGAACGGACCCGTCAGATCGACGGGGCGCACGTCGAGTTCCTCTCCGGCGTGGGCAACCCGGTGGGCGTCAAGCTCGGCCCGACCGCCGCCGCCGACGAGGTCCTCCCGCTGTGCGAGCGACTCAACCCCGAGCGGGTCCCGGGACGGCTGACCCTGGTCGCCCGCATGGGCGCCGATCGGGTCGAGGCCGCCCTGCCCCCGCTGTTGCGAGCGGTGGCCGACGCCGGCCACCCGGTCGTGTGGGCCTGCGACCCGATGCACGGCAACACCTTCACCGCCGATGACGGCCGCAAGACCCGACACTTCGACGACGTGATCGCCGAGATCGCCGGCTTCTTCGCCGCCCACCGGGCCGAGGGCACCTGGCCCGGTGGCGTCCACGTCGAGCTCACGGGCGACGACGTGACCGAGTGCCTGGGCGGCGCCGAGGAAATCGGCCAGGCCGATCTGGGGTCGCGCTACGAGACGATGTGCGACCCCCGCCTCAACGCCCGCCAGAGCCTCGACCTCGCCTTCCGGACGGCCGAACTCCTCCGGGGCGGCTGAGCGCCAATTCGCCGGAATCTGGATCAGATTGGTCGGGTTTCGGGTACCCTCCTCTCGATGCGTCAGCTCCAGCTCGACCCTGCCGCCGAAGCCGACATCGCCAAGTTCGAGGTCCAGCTCGGCCGGTACCTCGATGGCGACCTCGACGAGGACGTGTTCCGGGTCTTCCGCCTGAACAACGGCATCTACGGGCAGCGCCAGGGCGGCACCAACCAGATGGTGCGGGTGAAGGTCCCCTACGGCGCCATCACCGCCGAGCAGCTCGACTGCTGCGCCCGGGTGGCCGACGAGTACTCCCGGGGGTGGGGTCACATCACCACCCGCCAGAACATCCAGTTCCACTTCGTCGAGCTGAAGCGCATCCCCGAACTGATGCGGGAACTGGCATCGGTCGGCCTCACCACCCGCGAGGCCTGCGGCGACACCGTCCGCAACGTCCAGGGTTGCCACCTGGCCGGCGCCTGCCCCTACGAGGTGCTCGACATCTCGCCGTGGGCCGAGGCTGCCCACCAGCACTTCCTGCGTCACGCCTACGCCCAGCGCCTCCCCCGGAAGTTCAAGATCAACTTCTCGGGGTGCGCCACCGACTGCGGTCAGGCCATGTTCAACGACGTGGGCGTCATCGGCATCCGCCAGCCCCGCCCCGACGGCACCACCGAGGCCGGCTTCCGGGTCTTCCTGGCCGGCGGGCTGGGCGCCAACCCGCACCCGGCCCAGGCCCTCGAGGACTTCACCGCCCGCGAAGACCTGCTCCCCACCATCGAGGCTCTCCTGCGGGTCTTCGACCACTACGGGAATCGCGACAACAAGCTCCGGGCCCGGATGAAGTGGCTGGTCGACACGATGGGCATCGAGGAGCTGCGCGCCCGGATCCTCAAGGAGCGCAAGTTCCTGCTGGCTTCGACCACCTGGCGGGGTGGCATCCCTGATGTCGTCGCGGCCCAGGGCGACGCCCCGGCCGGCGTCTCGACCACCCTGAGCCCGACCCCGGTGGGGCAGGGCTCGGTGCCGGTGACGCTCACCCCCCGCCAGCCCCGCGACCGCTGGGCCGACGCCAACGTCGTGCGAGGCGTGGCCAAGGGCACGGTCTCGGCCTACGCCTACGCCCGCCTGGGCGACATCACCTCGGACCAGTTCCGGGCCCTGGCCGCCACCCAGCGCGAGCTCGGCGCCGAGGTGCGGGTGACCAACCGCCAGAACCTGGTGTTCCGGGATCTCACCGAGGCGCAGCTTCCGGTCCTCTACGAGCGCCTCGAGGCCATCGGCATGGCCGAGGCCGGCGCCGAGCTGGCTCGTGACGTGGTCGCCTGCCCCGGGGCCGACACCTGCAACCTGGCCGTCACTCAGAGCCGGGGCCTGGCCGACGAGATCGGCACCGCCCTCGACGAGGCCGGGCTGGCCGACGTGGGTGGCATCCGGGTGAACATCTCGGGCTGCATGAACAGCTGCGGTCAGCACCACATCGCCGACATCGGGTTCTTCGGGGCCGAGCGGCGAGCCCACGGGCGGTCGGCCCCCGGCTACCAGATGCTGCTCGGCGGTCGGGTCGGCCAGGCCGAGATCGAGTTCGGGGAGAAGGCGCTCCGCCTCCCGGCCAAGCAGGCGGCCACCGCCACCGTGGCGGTCGTGGGCCGCTTCGCCGCCGAGCGCGAGGCCGGCGAGGTCTTCGGCCACTGGCTCGACCGGGTCGGTGGGGCCAAGGCCGTCGGCGCCGAGCTGGCGTACCTCGACGTCTTCCCCACGCCCGAGGAGGCGCCCGAGTTCTACGTCGACTACGACGAGACCGGGCCCTACGTGGCCGAGATCGGCGATAGCGAGTGCGCCACGTGAGCGGCCGGCGATGACCATCTCCGACATCCCGGTGGCGATCGGCACGGCCGTCCCCCGCTTCGACGACGACGAGCTGGCATCGCTCAACGCCCGCTTCGAGACGAGCCCGGCGTCGAAGATCATCGGCTGGGCGTCGGACACCTTCGGCGGGCGCCTGTGCCTCACCGCCTCGATGCAGGACACCGTCCTCATCGACCTGGCGGTCAAGGTCGACCCGGGCATCGAGGTCGTGTTCCTCGACACCGGCTATCACTTCCCCGAGACGCTCGAGACGGCCGAGGCGGTGCGAGCCCGCTACGACCTCAACCTGCGGATCATCACCCCCGAGGTCGACCTCGACGACCGGTGGATGGACGATCCCGACGGATGTTGCGGTGTGCGTAAGGTCGAGCCCCTCAACCGGGCGCTGTCGACCAAGGCGGCCTGGATGTCGGGACTGCGACGGACCGAGTCGGCCGCCCGGACCTCGGCGCCGATCGTGTCCTACGACCGGCGGGGACTGCTCAAGGTCAACCCGATCGCCACCTGGGGCGACGCCGACGTGGCGGGGTACGTGGCCGACCACGACCTCATCGCCAACCCCCTGCTGAGCCAGGGCTACCCGTCGATCGGCTGCTGGCCCTGCACCCGCAAGGTCACCGAGGGCGAAGACGCCCGCGCCGGTCGCTGGACCGGCTTCGACAAGACCGAGTGCGGCCTGCACGAGTAGCGGTCACCCGCCCCGGTCGGGATGAACCGCCCGGTTGGCGTCGTCCGGCCCGGCCGGCCCCGGTCGGCCCCGGCCGGCCCCGGTCGGGATGCATGACTGTCGGATTCCGGGAGCTATGCATCCCAACCGAGGGGGGTTGGCCCGGAGCGGGTCAGACCAGCTTGGCGACCTCTCGGGCGGCGACCGCCACCGGATCCCAGACCGGAGAGAACGGCGGCGCGTAGGACAGGTCGACGTCGATCAGCTCCCCGGCGCTGAGTTCGGTCCAGATGGCGGTGGCCAGCACGTCGATGCGCTTGGCCGCCCCCTCCTGACCCACGATCTGCGCCCCCAGCAGGCGCCCGGTGCCCCGCTCGCACACCACCTTGACGGTGAGGGGCTTGGTGCCCGGGAAGTACCCGGCCCGGGTCGTGCTCTCGATGGTGGCAGCGACGTGGCCGATGCCGGCCGCCACCGCCTCGGCCTCGGTCAGGCCGGTGCGGGCCACCTCGGTGTCGCACAGGCGGGACACCGCAGTGCCGAGGACCCCGGGAAAGGCGGCGTAGCCGCCGGCGATGTTGATACCGGCCACCCGGGACTGCTTGTTGGCCACCGTGCCCAAGGCAATGTGCACGGGTCGGCGCAGGACCCGGTGGAACGACTCCGCGCAGTCGCCCGCAGCCCAGGTGCCCTCGGCGCTGGCCGCCTGGCGACGGTCGACCCGGATGGCACCGCCGGCCCCGAGCTCGAGCCCGGCGGCCTCGGCCAGCTCGGCGTTGGGCGTGACCCCGAGGCCCAGCACCACCAGGTCGGCCGGCAGAGGGCCGGCGTCGGTGTGGACCACGTCGGCCTCAAAACCGGTGACCCGGGTGCCGGTGCGCACGTCGATGCCGTGGCGGACCATGGCGGCCGCCACCATCGCCCCCATCTCGGGGTCGAGCGTGCCCATCACCTGGCGGCCGGCCTCGACCACCGTGACCTGCGCGTCGCGCTTGGTGAACGCCTCGGCCATCTCCAGGCCGATGTAGCCGCCGCCAACGACCACCACGTGGTGCGGGGGGCGGCGCTCGATGGCGGCCATCAACCGGCTGGCGTCGTCGAGGGTCTGGACCCCGTGGATGTGATCGGCGTCGATGCCGGGCAGGTCGGGTCGGCGAGGCCGGGCCCCGGTGCCGAACAGGACCTGGTCGAAGGCCAGCCGGTAGGTCCGCTGGTGTTCGTGGTCGCGGACCGCAACCTGTCGCGTGTCGAGATCGACATCTGTGACTTCATGGCCGACCCGCATGTCGATGCGCTGCTGGCGGAACTCCTGGGGGGTGCGGGCCACCAGGTCTTCGAGCGAGGCCACGTCACCGGCCACGTGGTACGGGATGCCGCAGGCCGAGTAGCTCGTCCATCGGCCCTTCTCCAGCGCCACGATCTCCATGTCCGGTCGTCGACGGCGGACCTGACCGGCCGCCCCCATCCCTCCGGCGTCGCCCCCGATCACCACCAGCCGCTCGGTCATCGGCTTAGTTGAGCAGGCGCCGGCGGTGGCGGAGGTTGCCGGTCCCCAACCGGTCGGCCACACTACGACCGTGCCCAATTCGACCAGCCCGATCCCGACCCGTGCCCTGGTCGTCGGGATGGTGCGGGAGGACGGCACGTTGCCCGCGGGCGAGCTCTTCGACGTGGCCGAGGCCTACGGCCTGACCGCCGAGCAGGTCCGGTCGTGCCTGCGCCGGTTGGTGGCCGAGGGGATGCTGACCCGCGACGGGAGCGGCCGCTCGGCCACGTACCGCTCGACCAGTGGCGCCCGCAGCGAGCTCGAGCGTCAGCTCCGACGCAGTCAGGTGGCCCGCAACCAGGACGACGCCGGCCGAGGCTGGGATCGGCGGTGGCGGCTGGTGGCCTTCACCATCCCGGAGTCGAAGCGGGCGGTGCGCGACGACCTGCGGGTGTGGCTGCTGCGCATGGGGGCGGCCGCCATCCACAGCGGTCTGTACGTGTCGACCCACCCGTTCCTGCCACTGGTCGACGAGGAGGCCACCCGTCTGGGGGTGGGCGAGTACCTGGTGGCGGCCGAGAGCGACGAGCTGGTCGTCGGCTCCGAGCGCGACCCCCGGCGCCTGGCCGCCTCGCTGTGGCCGGTGGCCGATCTGGCCAGCGGCTACAACGGATTCGTCGACGCCTTCGCCGCCCTCCCCGAGGACCTCGAGAAGATGCTCAGCCGGCACGAGCGACCGGACGAGGCCGAGCTGCTGGCCCAGATGATGACCGTCGGCATGCGCTTCGCGGAGGTCAGCCTGCACGATCCGTTCCTGCCCCCCGAGCTCCTCCCCCGCCCGTGGCCCGGTCGCACCGCCCGCCAACTGATGGCCCGAGTCCACCGGGCCGGCAGCTTGCTGCGGGGCGACGCGCAGCGGCCCAACCTGTTCCGGGTGTTCGACGAGGCCGCCCGCCACGGCATCTGAGCCGCGGACGGCTCGACCTCGGGCCTCGTCAGTCCAGCGAGCGGACGAAGCGCTCGAGCTGGCGGAGGTTGCGGCACTCATGGACGCCGTCGGTGTGGGGGGCGTACTCGCCGATGATCGAATCGCCGGTGTCCCAGTAGCTGCGGGGCTCCGGGTTGAGCCAGTGGACGCCCTTGGCCCGCCGGTGCACGTCGGCCAGCACCCCCCGCCCCCGAGGCGTGGTAGTTGTTGCGGGCGTCGCCCAGCACCAGCACTGTGGTGCGGGCCCCGACATCGGTGGCCCACCGGTCGGCGAAGCCCTCCAGGGCGTGGCCGTAGTCGGAGTGGCCGTCGGCCCAGACCACGTCGGCCCCGTTGACCAGGCCCACCGCCTCGTCGAGGTCGTCGGCCTGCTCGAAGCACCAGGTGACCTCGTCGATGCCATCGATGAAGACGAACGAGCGCACCTTGGAGAACTGGCCGGAGATGGCGTGCACCAGCTGGAGGGTGAACCGGGCGAAGGCTGCCACCGAGCCGGACACGTCGGCCACCACGAAGATCTCCGGCTTGGCCGGCCGAGTGTGGCGGAACCGGGGATCGGCCGGCACCCCGCCGGTGGAGAGCGAGTGGCGGATGGTCGAGCGGAAGTCGAGCTGGCCTCGGCGCCGGTGGCGCCGGCGCTCGGCCATCCGGGCTGCCAGCTTGCGGGTCAGCGGTCCGAGCGCCTTTCGGAGCTCGGCCATCTCGGCCGGCCCGGCGTGCATGAAGTCGACGTCCTCGGGCAGCGGCTGGCGCAGGGTCCGGGCCATGGCGTCGGCGCCGCGGTCGGCCACCAGCCGGCGGCGGATCTCGGCCTCGATCTCGCGGCGGAGGCGTTGGACCCGCAGTTGGGCCTCGTCGCGGGCCAGTCGCTCGTCGAGCTCGCTCCACTGCTCGGCCTGGCCCCGCGCCGCGGCCATCAGCCGCTCCACCACCCCGTCGAGCTCGAGGTGGCGCAGCACCCGGAACAGGTAGTAGCTGCCCCCGACCGGTCGACCGGGCTCGATCCCGGCGAAGCGGCCGACGGCCATGTCGGCCAGGCGGGCCAGCAGCTCGTCGTCGCCGGCCAGCAGAGCGGCCAGCAGCGCCCGGGTGAAGGCGTCGGCGTCGTCGATGCCCTCACCCGCCAAGCGACCGCCGTCAGGCCCCTCGTCTCCCGGCGGGCGCAGGTCGAGGTCGAGCTCGAGGTCGAGCGGGTCACCGAATGCCTCGGCACCGCCCGGCTCGTGACGACCCCCGCGCAGTGCGAAGTAGACCTCGAAGGTGGTGTCGAAGGCCGGGAGGTGACTGGCCTGCTTGACCAGCGTGGCCGACAGCGTCGCCTTCAGGGCGGCCCGGTCTTCGAGCGGCACCTGGCTCACGGCCTGGGCCGCGTCGAGGTGCTCGGTCAGCGAGACCGGCAGCCCCGAGCGCCGCAAGGCCACCACGAAGTCGGTGAGGACGTCGAGCACGGGACGCGCCGAGGGGCCCGGCGGCCGGTCAGCTCGACCTCGACGAGGCCAGCTCCCGGGTGGCCTTGTCGATGTCGGACTGGTACTTGAGCAGGAGGTTGAGCGTCTCGGTCGTGGTCTGGGCGTCGACCGAGCCGATGCCCAGCAGGACCAGGGTGCGAGCCCAGTCGATGGTCTCGGACACCGACGGCGGCTTGCGCAGGTCGAGCTGGCGGATGGTGCGGACGATGCGGGCCACCTGGTCGATGAGCTCGTCGGTGATGCCCTCGACCTTGGCTGCCACGATCGCCTTCTCCCGCTCGAGATCGGGGTAGTCGACGTGGAGGAACAGGCACCGCCGCTTGAGCGCCTCGGACAGGTCACGGGTGTTGTTCGAGGTGAGGAAGACGAGCGGCACCTGGGTGGCCACGACCGTTCCCAGCTCGGGGATCGACACCTGGTAGTCGGACAGGATCTCGAGCAGCAGAGCCTCTGTCTCGACCTCGACCCGGTCGACCTCGTCGATCAGCAGCACCACCGGATCGACCGCTCGAATGGCCTCCAACAGCGGTCGAGGGAGCAGGAACTCCTCGGAGAACAGGTCGTCCTCGATGTCGGACCAGGCGGTACCGCCGGTGCCGTCGCCCGGGGCGGTCTGGCGCTCGGCCTGGATGCGCAGCAGCTGCTTCTTGTAGTTCCACTCGTAGAGGGCCTTGGCCTCGTCCAGCCCCTCGTAGCACTGGAGACGGATGAGCCGGGCGCCGACGGCCTCGGCCACCGACTTGGCCAGCTGGGTCTTGCCGGTGCCCGCGGGGCCCTCGACCAGCACCGGCTTGCCCAGGCGGTCGGCCAGGTAGACCACGCTGGCGATGCCGGGATCGGCGATGTAGCCGACGCTGGCCAGGGCATCGCCGGCCGCCGGGATCGATTCGAAGCGGGGAGGCATCGAGCCGACGCTACCGGCCACGCCGGTCAGCTCTGGTCGAGGAGGCGCCGCAGGATCGGCAGTGCCAGCTGGTCCTTCGGGCGGCCGGCGGCTTCCTTCGAGCGGATGACGTCGGCCAGCGCCGCCACCGAGACCGGCACCCCATCGATCTCGATGGTCACCGCGTCCCGTCGCAGATCGGCGTAGCCCTGGGTCCCCGAGGGGGCCAGGGCCAGATCGAGGTCGCCCACGTCGGTGACCAGGTTCCAGGTGGCATTGGCCGCCAGGGAGGTGGCGTCGTGGTCGAACCGAAGCCCGTCGGCCTCGGCGTCGGTCCGGATCCGGGCGCCGAGCTCGTCGAGCGCGGTGGACAGACGCCCGAGGTTGTCGAGGTCGTTGGCCGGGGTGATGTCGATGTCGGTGGTGACCAGGTTGGAGCCGTAGATGGTGGCCGCCATCCCGCCGATGAGGACGTAGCGGACCTGGTGGCGGTCGAGCACCCGGAGGATCTCCACCGGCCGGAACCGGCGCTCAGCCACCGGCGGCCGGTGGCGGGCGGCGGTCGGCCAGCGCCCGGCGACCGGACTGGACGAAGTCGACGGCGTCGACCAGCTGCGCCACTCGCTCCGTGACGGTGAGGGCCAGGTTGGCCCGAACCGACGCCCAGGCTCCGTCGTCGCTGGCGGCCACCAACCGGGGGTAGAGCTCGAGGCCACAGGCGGCGACCAGGCGCTCGATCTGCTCGTAGGCGGGAGACGTTCCGCCGCCCTCGACCCGGGCCACCGCCGACTGGGTGGTCCCGACGCGAGCCGCCAGCGCCGCCTGGGTCAGCCCGGCCCGCAGCCTGGCCTCTCGCACCAGGGCCCCACCGGTCATGGGCTCAACTATAGCGTATCTGCTATGTCACCAGGTGCCCGTCGCCTCGCACGACGTACTTGGTGGTGGTCAGCTCGGCCAGGCCCATCGGTCCTCGGGCGTGGAGCTTCTGGGTGGAGATGCCGATCTCGGCTCCGAACCCGAAGCGACCGCCATCGACCCAACGGGTCGAGGCGTTGACCAGCACCGCGGCCGCGTCGACCTCGGCCGTGAACCGGGTGGCCGCTCGCAGGTCGCCGGTGACGATGGCCTCGGAGTGGCCCGAGCTGTAACGCTGGACGTGGGCGATGGCATCGTCGAGCGAGTCGACCACAGCCACGCTCATCTTCAGGTCGAGGAACTCGGTGGCGAAGTCGTCGTCGGTGGCCGGGCCCATGGTGGGCACGATGGCCCGGGCCCGCTCGTCGCCCACCAGCTCGACCTCGGGCATGGCCGCCGCCACCCGGGGCAGGATCTCGGCCGCCACCGCGGCATGGACGACCAGCGACTCGGCCGCGTTGCAGACCGACGGTCGCTGGGTCTTGGCATTGACCACGATGGCCTCGGCCATATCGAGATCGGCGGCCGCGTCGACGTAGACGTGGCAGTTGCCGTCGCCGTCGATCACATAGGGGACGCGGGCGTGCTCGAGCACCGCCGCGATCAGGGACGGGCCGCCCCGGGGCACGAGCAAGTCGATCGAGTCGCGCAGCTGCATGAACTCGACCGCCGACTCCCGAGACGTGTCCTCCACCAGCTGGACGCAGTCGGCCGGTAGACCGCTCTTGTCGACCCCCTCCCGCAGCGCCCGAGCGATGGCCCGGTTCGACTCGATGGCGCCCGACGAGCCCCGCAGGAACGCGGCGTTACCCGACTTCAAGCAGAGGGCGAAGGCATCGCTGGTCACGTTGGGTCGGTTCTCGTAGATGATGGCCACCACCCCGAGGGGAACCCGCACCTTGTCGATGTGCAGGCCGTTGGGCCGCGTCCAGCCGGTAACCACCTCGCCCACCGGGTCGGCCAGCGAGGCGACGTCGCGCAGCCCCTGGGCCATGGCCGCGACCCGGCCCTCGTCGAGGCGGAGGCGGTCGACCACGCTGGCGCTCAGTGCCTCTCGCCCGGCTCGAGCGACGTCCTGGGCATTGGCCGAGAGGATCTCGGCGCTGCGGGCCACCAACACATCGGCGGCCGCCAGCAGTGCCGCGTCCTTGGCCTCGGTGGTGGCGGTGGCCAGCACTCGGGCCGCGGTGCGGGCCCGAGTGCCCTGGTCGACGAGGGCGGCGATCACCGTCGCAGGCTACCGAGCCCACCCCCTCGCCCGAGCCGGCGCCGGCCCCACCTACGATCGTCGGCCTTGTCGTCGATCGGACCACCGTCGAGCCCCATCGAGGACGCCTCCGCCGCCCCCGCGCCGACACCAAACCTCCTGCGCACCAGCGCCGTGGTGGCCGCCGGCACCGCGCTGTCCCGCCTGACCGGCTTCGCCCGGGCCGGAGCCCTGGCTTACGCCATCGGGGCCGAGCGGTTCAACGACACCTACACCCTGGCCAACAACACACCCAACATCGTCTACGAGCTGCTCATCGGCGGGATCCTGGCCTCGACCCTGGTGCCGATCTTCGTCAAGCACTTCGAGGACGGCGACGAGGACGGCCCCTCGGCCATCGTGTCGGTGGCCATGATCCTGCTGGCGGCCATCACCATCCTCGGCATCCTGCTCGCCCCGCTGCTGGTGCGGGTGTACACGGTGAGCGCCGGCAGCGACGTGTCCGGCGACGACCGGGCGGTCGCCACCTTCCTGCTGCGGCTGTTCATGCCCCAGGTCTTCTTCATGGGCTTCACCGCCCTGGCCAGCGCCCTGCTCAACGCCCGGCGCCACTTTGCGGCGGCCGCCTTCGCCTCGGTGCTCAACAACCTGGTGGTCACCTTCGTGCTGCTGGCGCTGCCCGCGGTCGCCGGCCACGCCCTCGACCCGGGCCTGGTCCGCCAGGACGCGGCGGTGCTGTGGTTCCTCGGGTTGGGCACCACCGCCGGCATCGTGGCCATGGCGTTGCCGCTGTGGCCAGCACTGCGCCGGGCGCAGCTCCACCTCCGCTTCCGGCCCGACTTCCGCAACCCCGCGGTGCGGGAGGTGGGCCGGCTGTCGGGCTGGACGGTGGGCTACGTGGTGGCCAACCAGATAGGGCTGTTGGTGCTGCTGGTGCTGGCCTACGGCACCGAGCGAGGGGTGTCGGCCCTCACCTTCGCCCTGGTGTTCTTCCAGCTCCCCCACGCTCTGTTCGCGGTGTCGCTGATGACCACCCTGGTGCCCGAGCTGTCGTCGGCCTGGGGTCGGGGCGACGTGTCCGCCTACCGGGAGCGCTTCTCGCTCGGCCTGCGGATCATCGCCCTCATCATCCTCCCGGCATCGGTGGGCTACGTGGTGCTGGCACGACCGATGATCAGCGCCCTGCTGGAGCGGGGCGCCACCGGCGTCGACGAGGTGACGCTCATCGCCGAGGTGCTGGCCGGCGCCGCCGTCGGCCTCTTCGGGTACTCGGCCTACCTCTTCGCACTCCGCGGCTTCTACGCCCTCCACGACACCCGGACGCCGTTCCTCCTCAACCTGGGCGAGAACGTGCTGGCCGTGGTGCTGGCGGTCGTCCTGTGGAACCTGCTGGGCGTCCCCGGGCTGGGCCTGGCCTGGGGCCTGGCCTACACCGCCAGCGCGGTGGTCGCCCTGGCCGTGCTCGAACGGCGGGTCTCCTCGCTCGATGGGCGCCGGGTGGCCCGCACGGTGGGCAAGGTCTTGGTCGCCTGTGGGCTCATGGCGCTCGCCCTGGTGGCGGTGCGAGCCAATGTCGGGAGCGACTCGGGCGCCGGGGCCCGGCTCTGCACCGCGGTGGGGCTGGTGGTCGGGGTGAGCGTGTACGGCCTGGCCGTGGTGCTGCTGCGGGTCGATGAGCTCTCCGCCGTGGTCGGACGCTTCCGCCGACGTTCGGCACCGGTGGCCTGACTGGGCGACCCCTGGATCAGGGGAGGACGACGAGATCGTCGCGGTGGATGACCTCGTGGCGGACGCCTTCGGGGAGCTCGTCGGTGCGCCGGCCGGCGAGCTGGCGGGCGGTGGTCGAGTCGTGGCCGACGAGGCCCTTGGCGAACACTCGCCCGTCGGGGCCCACCACCTCGACCGCATCGTCGGCCCCGAAGTCACCCCGGACCTCCCGCACCCCGGCCGGCAGGAGCGAGACGTGGCGCTCGACCAGGGCCCGACGGGCGCCCTCGTCGACCACCACCGAGCCCGACGACCCGACTGCGAAGGCGATCCAGAGCTTGCGGGCCGGCAACCGCCGGGCGTGGGGGCGAACCGACGTGCCGACGCCGGCGACGCCGTCGACCGCATCGAGCAGGACCCCGGGCCGGTCGGCGGCGGCGATGACCGCCCGAACCCCCGACCAGGCCGCGATCTTGGCCGCCGCCAGCTTCGACGCCATCCCGCCGCTGCCGACCTCGCTGCCGGTGCCGCCGGCGGCAGCTTCCAGTTGGGCGTCGACCTCGACGATCTCCTCGATGAGGCTGGCCGAGTCGTCGAGGCGGGGATCGGCGGTGAAGAGCCCGGCAGCATCGGTCAAGAGCACCAGAACGTCGGCGGTGACCAGGTGCGCCACCAGCGCGGCCAGGCGGTCGTTGTCGCCGAATCGCAGCTCGTCGTCGGCCAGGGCGTCGTTCTCGTTGACCACCGGGACCACGCCGAGGGCCAGCAACCGCTCGAGGGTGGCCCGGGCATGGAGGTACTGCTGGCGAAGCGCGAAGTCGAGGGGGGCGATCAGCACTTGGCCACCCACCAGGCCGTGGGCTGCCAGCGTGTCGTCGTAGACCCGCATGAGGCGGCTCTGGCCGACCGCCGAGACCGCCTGGAGGGTCACGATGTCGGGCCGATCGGCGTGCGACATGCCGAGCGCCGGGAGTCCGGCAGCCACCGCGCCGCTGGTCACGACCACCACCCGGTCGCCTCGTCGCCGCAACGTCGCCACCTCCCGGCAGAGCCGGTCGATGGCGGCGGCGTCGACCGCCCCGTCGCCGGTGGTGAGCGACGACGAACCGATCTTGGCCACCACCGTGGAGGACACCGGGGGTGGCCTAGTCCTCGTACTCGAAGGTCATCGTCCCGATGCGGACGGTGTCGCCCTGGCGGGCCCCGGCCCGGGCCAGGGCCCGGTCGACTCCCAGGCGGTGGAGCTTGTCGTGCACGTAGGCCAGGGCGTCGGTGTTCTCGAGGTCGTTCAGGGCGACGATGCGCTCGGCGTCGCGGCCGATCACCACGTAGCCCTCGCCGTCGCGCTCGACGTGGAACCCGGCCTCCACCGGGCGGTGCACTACGTAGGCCTCCCGGGCCGGCTGCGCCTCCCGGGCCTCGGTGACCAGGTCGGCCAACTGGCCCACGATGGCCGTCACCCCCTCACCGGTGACGGCCGAGAGCCGAGGCCCGGACCACTCCGCAGCCACCCCGTCGGGGTCGGCCACATCGGCCTTGGAGCCCACCACCAGCCGGGGCCGTTCCACCAACTCCGGTCGGTAGCGACCCAGCTCGTCGAGCAGGATCCGCTCCTGCTCGAGCGGGCCCCGCTCGTCGGTGGGCGCCAGGTCGACCAGCACCAGGAGGGCGCGTGCCCGCTCGACGTGGCGGAGGAACTGGTGGCCGAGACCCCGGCCCTCGCTGGCCCCCTCGATCAAACCAGGGACGTCGGCCACCACGATCTCGCGCTCGCCGACCTGCACGACCCCCAGGTTGGGGACCAGGGTGGTGAAGGGGTAGTCGGCGATCTTGGGCCGGGCCGCCGAGATCGACGAGATGAGGGTCGACTTTCCGGCGTTGGGGAAGCCCACGATGGCGACATCGGCCATGAGCCGCAGCTCCATGCGAAGCCACCGCTCCTCGCCGACCTCACCCTGCTCGGCGAAGGCCGGCGCCCGCCGGCGATTGGACAGGAAGCGGGCGTTGCCCCGGCCGCCTCGCCCTCCGGCCGCCGCCAGCCACCGGTCACCGTGGTGCACCAAGTCGGCGAGAAGCTCGCCCTGGTGGTCGCGCACGATGGTGCCCTCGGGCACGGGGACCATGGTGTCGGTGCCGCTGCGGCCGTGGGCCCGCTTCGAGGTGCCGTGGGTGCCGTCGGTGGCCCGGCGGTGGGGGTGGTCGCGGAAGGCCAGCAGGGAGGCTGCATTCCGGTTGGCCACCAGCCAGACGTCGCCTCCCTTGCCGCCGTCGCCGCCGTCGGGGCCGCCCTTGGCCACGTGCGCCTCCCGGCGGAAGGAGGCCGCGCCCGCGCCCCCGTCACC
>JANNNX010000047.1:0-27081 GCA_031398745.1 Actinomycetes bacterium | reverse complement strand
GAGACCTGCAGCAGCGTCCGCTTGGTGGGGTCCATGGTGGTCTCCCCCAGTTCCTGCCAGTCCATCTCGCCCAGGCCCTTGAGCCGGCTGAACTCGAAGGACTTGCTGGCGTGCTCAGCCAGGAAGCGGTCGCGGGCCGGGTCGTCCTTCAGGTACACCTTCTCCTTGCCCACCACCGTCGAATACAGCGGGGGCTGGGCGATGTAGACGTGGCCGGCGTCGACCAGCGGCTGCATCTGGCGGAAGAAGAACGTCAGCAGCAGCGTCCGGATGTGGGAGCCGTCGACGTCGGCGTCGGCCATGATGATGACCTTGTTGTAGCGGATCTTGTCGACGTCGAACTCGTCGCCCAGCCCGGCCCCCACCGCCTTGACCAGCGCCTCGACCTCGGCGTTCTTGAGCATCTTGTCGATCCGGGCCCGCTCGACGTTGAGGATCTTGCCCCGGATCGGCAGGATCGCCTGGATGCGGGGGTCGCGGGCCCGGATGGCGGAGCCCCCGGCCGAGTCGCCCTCGACGATGAACAGCTCGGCCTCGCGAGGGTCCCGCGACGAGCAGTCGGTGAGCTTGCCGGGCAGGCCGGCGCCCTCCAGCGGTGACTTGCGCCGGGTGGCGTCGCGGGCCTGGCGGGCGGCGACCCGGGCCCGGGCCGCCTGGAGCGCCTTGAGCACCACCTGGCGGCCCTCGGTGGGGTGCTCCTCGAGCCAGTCGGCCAGCTTCTCGTTGGTGGCTTTCTCGACCATCGAACGCACCGGGACGTTGCCCAACTTGGCCTTGGTCTGACCCTCGAACTGCGGGTCCTGCAGGCGCACGCTGATGATGGCGGTCAAGCCCTCGCGGATGTCCTCGCCGAGGAGGTTGTCGTCCTTCTCCTTGAGCAGTCCGCGCACCTTCGCGTACTTGTTCACGGCGTTGGTCAGGGCCTTCTTGAAGCCCTCCTCGTGCATGCCCCCCTCGTTGGTGGCGATGCCGTTGGCGAAGCTGTGGATGCTCTCGTGGTAGCCGGTGTTCCACTGGAAGGCGATCTCGACCTCTTGGGTCTCCTCGCTGGCTGCGTACGCCCCGACCCGCTTGAACAGGGCCTCCTTGGCCGAGTTGAGGTGGCGGACGAAATCCTCGATGCCGCCGTCGTACTTGAACGTCTTGGGCTCGTGGTCGTGACCCGGGCGCCGGTCGACGAAGCGGATCTCGAGGCCCTTGTTCAGGAACGCCATCATCTGCAGGCGCTCGAGCAAGGTCTGGGCCCGGAACTCGGTGCCCTCCGAGGCGAACACCGCCGGGTCGGGCCAGAACGTGACCCGCGTGCCGGTGTGCCCCTTGGGGCTGGGACCGGTGTCGACCAGCTTGCCCTGGGGCTTTCCCCCGTCGGCGAACTCGATCTGGTGGTGGCGGCCGCCCCGGTCGACCTCGACCACGACCCGGGTCGACAGGGCGTTCACGACCGACACCCCGACGCCGTGGAGGCCACCGGACACCTTGTAGCCGCTCCCCCCGAACTTGCCGCCCGCGTGAAGGACGGTCAGCACCACCTCGACCCCGGAGAGGCCCTTGTACGACGGGTGAGGGTCGACCGGGATGCCCCGACCGTCGTCGGACACCGCGCAGCCCCCGTCGGGCAGCAGGGTGACCTCGATCCGGGTGCAGTGGCCGGCCATGGCCTCGTCGACGCTGTTGTCGACCACCTCGTAGACCAGGTGGTGCAGGCCGTTGAGGCCGGTCGAGCCGATGTACATCCCTGGGCGCTTGCGGACCGCCTCGAGGCCCTCGAGCACCTGGAGGTCCTTCGCCGCGTAGCTCTCAGTCGTCTGCGCCACTGCGCGCCTTCCCAGGTCCAGTCGGTCGGAGACCGTCGAGCCGATGGCGAGCCACTGACCCCCTGGTCGCACCGGTACGAAGTACCAGGTCAGAGGGCGGGTTCACGAGATCCCCAGTCTACCAGCGGGGGGCTTCGGTTCCTGGTACCCGCGGGGCGGGAAGCGGGGATCAGGCTCGCCGGGGGGCGGCCCGGACCACGATGTCGATGGCGTCGAAGCACGCCGTCGGGATCGCCTGATTGAGCCGCTCCAGAACCGAGGACGTGATCCACCGGAGTTGCGTGGCCCAGGCCGGATCGTCGACAGCCACGACCAAGGTCCGCTGGCGGATGGCGGCCGGGCGGGCCCGGGCCGCCAGACCCTCGCCGACCAGGTCGGGCCACTCGGAGAACACCGCCGCCAGGCTCAGAGCGTCGCCGGCGCCGAGCGACTCGGTGACCCGGCTGAGCGACGCCTTGAGCGCTCGGGGGTCGCGACTCACCCGACCTTGCTAGCACGCATCGGGGGTCGCCACCCGGGGATCACCCCTCCTCGAGCGCACCGTCACGGACCCGCAGGAGGTGATCCACCGTGATTCCCTCGGGTACGCCGGTGGCGGTGGTCAGCAGCAGCTGTTCGTGCGGCGGGAGGTGCGCCACCAGGGATCGGGTCCGGCCGGGATCGAGCTCGGAGAACACGTCGTCGAGCAACAGGACCGGCGGGGTGTCCGTCTCCTCGCTGACCAGCTCGTGGACGGCCAGGCGGATCCCGAGGGTCAGGCTGCGCTGCTCGCCCTGAGAGGCGTGCGTCCGAGCCGGGGCGCCGTCGAGGGTGACCTCCACGTCGTCTCGATGGGGCCCGACCGTCGTCACCCCCCGGCGCAGGTCGTCCCGGCGGGCATCGGCCAGGGCACCGGCCAGCCCGCCGGGGTGCGCCCGCCACGGAGCCTCGTAGGTCACGCCCAGGGGCGTCTCCCGCCCGGCGATGGCGGCATAGGACCGAACCAGCCTCGGCTCGAGCCGCTCGACCAGGCCGGCCCGAGCATCGGCCAGGGCGGTGCCGGCCTCGGCCAGGCGCTCGTCCCACACGGCCAGCGTGGCGACCACGTCCTCGGTCGCCCGGCCGCCGCTCTGGCGCAGCAGCGCGTTGCGTTGACGCAGGATCCGCTCCACATCGGCTCGACCCTGCTCGAAGCGTGGGCTCAGCGATCCGAGCGTGTCGTCGAGCAACGCCCTCCGCCCCCCCGGCCCGCCCTTGACCAGGTCGAGGTCGTCGGGAGTGAACACCGACACCCGCAAGATTCCCAGCAGGTCGCGGGTGTGGCGTACCGACTGACGATTGACCAGGACCCGGTTGCGCCCGACTCTGGCCAACTCGATCTCCACGGTGGCCGCTCGCACGTGGCCGGCGCCGTGGTCCTGGGCCACCTCGGCCCGCACGAAGGCCGACGCCGCCCCGTCCCCGATCAGGGCATCGGTGGGCGAGCCTCGGAACGACCGCATGGTCGCCACCACCCCCACCGCCTCGAGCAGGTTGGTCTTGCCCTGCCCGTTGTCGCCGGTGACCACCGTGACGCCGGGATGCAGAGCCAGATCAGCCTGGTCGTAGTTGCGGAAGTGGTCGAGCTGGAGCTGGCGGAGCCACACCGGCGGGCGTCAGGAGACGCGGACCGGCATCAGTAGGTAGAGGAAGTCGTCGTCACCGGCGGCGCGGATCACGGCCGGCTTCAGCGCGTCGATGGTCTGGAGCTGCACGTCGTCGCCGGTGACCGCCTCGATGCCGTCGGCCAGGTACTCCGGATTGAACGCGACCACCAGGTCGTCGCCCTCGTAGCTGCCGTCGACGTCCTCGTGGGCCTGGCCCAGATCCTGGTCGATGGCCGTGAGCTCGATCCGTTCCTGGTGGAGGCTCATCCGTAGCGGCGTGCCCTCTCGAGCCAGCAGGCGGACCCGGCGGATGGCGTCGAGCACGGGATCGCGGCCGACGATGAGCCGATTGGGCTGCTGGCTCGGAATCAGCTGGCGGTAGTTCGGGAACTCCCCCTCGATCAGCCGGGTGACCAGGGTGGCGTCGCCCACCGAGAACGACGCGTCGCGCTCGCCCAGCCGGAGGACCACCTCGTCGCCTCCCCCCAGCAGGCGCTGGAGTTCTCCCAGGGCCCGAGACGGCACCAGCACCGACTGGCCCTCGGCCAGCACCGTGGTACCCGGGAGGTCGCGCAGGGCGAGCCGGTAGGAGTCGGTCGCCACCAGCCGCAGACCGCCGTCCTCCGCCGCCAGCAGCACCCCGGTGAGGATCGGGCGGGCGTCGTCGTGGCTGGCGGCCCGGACCACCTGACGGAGCGCATCGACCAGGAGGGCGGACGAGATACGCACCTCGTCGCCCTGGGGTTCGGCCAGGCGGGGAAAGTCGTCGGTGGGGAGCAGACGGACCGAGAACTGGCTGCGGCCCGACGCGATGTGGGCCTCCTCGTCGACCACCCGGACGTGGACCGCTCCGGGCTCGAGTGATCGCACGATGTCGGCCGTCAGCCGGGCCGGGAGCACAGCCACCCCGTCCGCCAGCCCCCCCACCGTCCGAGCCACTCGGATCGTCAGGTCGAGATCGGTCGCCACCATCGTGAGCCGGTCGCCCTCGAGGCTCGTCCGAACCCCGGCCAGGACCGGCAGGGCCCCTCCCCGACTCGAGACCGCCCGGGACGCGCTGCTCAGCGCATCGACCAGGACGTCACGTTCGCAGCGGAACTCCACGCCGGCCCTTCCTCTCTGTTGTTCTTCTCTCTAGAGAGAGAATGCAGTAGTGACAGTAGGTGCTGTGGATTGTGGACAGACACCCGTGTCCGCAGGTCACCGGCGGTTTTTTCGTCCCGTCCGTCACCCCCAGAATCCACCGGGAGAGTCGGCGCTCCCATCATGGTCGCGGCGAGCGTCCGATCCGTCGATGCTGTGCACACGGCCCACGGGCTCCACCCCCAGGTCCGTCCCCAGCCCACTCAGCCACCGGCCCGGATGACCTGCATGAGGTCGGTGACCTGGTCGTAGATCTGGCGGCGCTCCTTCATCAAGGCCCCGATCTTCTCCACTGCGTGGATGACGGTGGTGTGGTCTCGCCCCCCGAAATCCCGGGCGATGGCCGGGTAGGAGAGGTCGGTCATCTCCCGGGTGACGTACATGCCGATCTGGCGGGCGGTCACCAGGGGACGCCGCCGAGACTTGCTGCAGAGCTCGTCGACGGAGAAGTCGAACTGCTCGGCCGTCGCCTGGATGATCATCTTGGCGGTGATCACCCGGGGCTTCGAGTCGTTGAGGATGTCGGCCAGGACCTCGCTGGCCATGGCCACGGTGGGAACTGTCCGGTTCAGTGAGGCAAAGGCGCTGACCCGGATGAGGGCCCCCTCGAGCTCGCGAATGTTGGCGGTGGCCCGGTCGGCGATGAACTCGAGGACGTCGCCGGGGACGGGTGTGGCCTCGCGCTCGGCCTTCTTGCGGAGGATGGCCAGGCGGGTCTCGAGGTCGGGGGGCTGGATGTCGGTGATCAGGCCCCACTCGAACCGGCTGCGGAGTCGCTCCTCGAGGGTGGCGATGGCCCGGGGTGGCCGATCCGAGCTGAGCACGATCTGGCGGTTGGCGCCGTGGAGCTCGTTGAAGGTGTAGAAGAACTCCTCCTGGAGGCCTTCCTTGCCCTCCATGAACTGGATGTCGTCGACCAGGAGCACGTCGGCCTCGCGGTACCGCCGCTTGAAGGCGGCGGTGGTGTTGGTGCGGATGGCCTCCACGAAGTCGTTCATGAACGCCTCGGTGGAGACGTAGCGCACGTTGTAGGCCGGGTAGTGCTCGTGGACGTAGTGGGCGATGGCGTGCAGTAGGTGGGTCTTGCCGAGTCCGGCCACTCCGTAGATGAACAGCGGGTTGAAGGATCGGGCCGGGGTCTCGGCCACTGCCAGGGCGGCGGCGTGGGCGAAGTGGTTCGAACTCCCGGTCACGAAGGCGTCGAAGGTGTAGCGGGCGTTGAGTGACGGGGCCCAGCTGTCTCGTTTGGCCTGGCGGTCGCGGCGGGCCGCCTCGATGCGGACGTCGAGCGGCGTGGCGCTCATCGAAGGACCGAGCGACTCCGGGCCCGGGGTGCCGACGTAGTCGTCGACCTCGGCGGGGGCGTGACCGTCGCGCCGGTCCTCGCTCGGTACCGAGGCCGACGCCGCGTGGGCAGCGTCGAAGCCGCCGATGCCGGGGAAGAGCTCGGTCGGTTCGTCGGGGCGGATGGTGAGCTCGACGGTGACGTCGCGGGCGCCGAGATCGTGGAGCACATCGGTGATGGTCGTCAGCCACCGCTGCTCGATCCGCTCCTTGACCAGCGAGCTCGGCACGGCCAGCACCAGTCGGTTGTCGCTGGTGGGAACCACCGACGTGGCCGCGAAGCAGCTCTGCCAGACCGCGGGAGGCACCCGCTCCCGGAGGCCGTCGACGCATGCACCCCAGAGGCCTTCCGGCTCTGCCACCCGGTCACTCACTTCCCGCAGCACTCAGTTGTCCACAACCGGATCCACATGTGGTGGAAAACGCGCACGCGCGCCTGGAAGGGCCCGAGCGGCTCCTGCCCGGTGCGCGAAGCGCCTGACCGTAGGCTCGGGTCGCGACGCCGCGCAAGGGCGCTCGCCGGGGCTGTCCCGTGCCACCCGGCAAGGGGCCGACGGGGCCTCGCGGTAAGCAAAAGACGATGATTGGCCGGCTCCCGGCCCGAGGATCTACCCTTGTCGTTCACTGCCGGCGCCCCCTGCGTCGGTCCCCGTGTGCCGGCATCCCCTTCCGGGGCCAGATCTCTCCGGAAGACCCAGCGTCGGTGCCGCAAGGCGCGTCGCGTGGCGACCGTCGAGGAGGATGAGGTCGTGAAGCGCACGTACCAGCCGAACAACCGGCGTCGGGCGAAGCGGCACGGGTTCCGCCACCGGATGGCGACCCGCGCCGGCCGTGCCGTGCTCAAGGCCCGCCGCCAGAAGGGCCGATTGCGCCTGTCGGCGTGAGCGACCTCCAGGTGCCGGCGATCCAGCGGCTCCGCGGGCGCCGCGCCTTCGAGACGATCATGAGTGGTGGAGTTCGCGCACAGAGTGGGCGAGTGGCGGTGAGCTGGCGTGGCGACGAGCAGGTGCGCCCTCCGCGGGTCGGATTCGCCGTACCCCGATCGGTGGGTTCGGCAGTGGCGCGGAATCAGGTCCGGCGGCGGCTGCGGGCCCTGTGTCGAGCCCGCGTGGATCTACCGGCGGGGGATTACCTGATCAGGATCAGGCCCGGGCCGAGCCCCCTCGACCACGCCACCTTGGGCCGCCAGCTCGACACCAGCCTGGCCCGGCTCGACCGCCTCGCCCGACGGTCATGAGCATCTTCGCTCGTTGCCTGATCGCGGGTGCCCGGTTGTGGCAGATGGCGAGGGCCGGCCGACCCTCGCCCTGCCGCTTCACCCCGACCTGCTCGGCCTACGCAATCGAGGCGATCGAGCGCCATGGGGCGTGGCGGGGTGGCTGGCTCGCCCTCCGGCGTCTCGGTCGATGCCACCCCTGGGGACGCTTCGGGCTTGATCCCGTCCCCGACGAGAGGAATGCCTAGATGTTCGATCCCCTCGCCGGCCTGCTGGCCTTCTTCTACGACGTCTGGCCCTCCTATGGCGGGGCCATCGTGCTGTTCACCTTGGCCATCATGGCGGTGCTCAGCCCGCTGTCGATCAAGAGTGCCCGTTCGGCCATCGCCCTCCAGCGGCTCCAGCCCGAGCTGAAGAAGCTGCAGGTCCAGTACAAGGACGATCGCGAGGCGCTCAACCGCGAGACGATGGCCTTCTACACGGCCAACAACATCAACCCGCTCACGTCGTGCCTGCCGGTGCTCATCCAATTGCCGGTGTTCATGATCCTGTACCGGGTGCTCGAGGGGCTCACCCACAGCGGGGACGACGGAAAGTTCGATCCCCGTTACCTGGACCACGACACCGCGCTCTACCAGGCCCTGAGCAAGACCAGCGAGATGGTCTCGTGGGGGATGGACCTGTCGCGCGACGCGCTGGAGCAGCTCGATGACGGCGGGATCGTCAAGGCGCTCCCCTACTTCGTCCTGGTCGGCCTGGTGGCCCTCACCGGCTGGTACCAACAGCGCCAGGTCACCGGTCGTTCACCTCAGACCGGCAGCTCCCAACAGCAGGCGATCATGAAGTTCCTGCCATTCGTCTTCGTGCCGATCTCGTTGTCGATCCCGGCCGGCGTGGTCGTGTACTTCGTGGTGTCCAACATGGTCCGCGTCGCACAACAGGCGTGGGTCACCTACGTCGAGTTCGGTCGGGGCGGCTCCAAGTCGTCGGCACCGGATCGGCGGGCCAATGGTGCCAAGGACCCGGCCGTTCCGCCGGCGCTGGCGGTGGAGGACACCGCTCCACCACGCCCCGCCGCCCGTCGCAAGCGCAAGAGGAAGTAGCAGCCATGGAATGGGTTGAGACCACAGGGAAGACCGTTGACGAGGCCAAGGAGCAGGCGCTCGACCAACTCGGTGTCGACGAAGACGACGCCGAGTTCGTCACCGTGGAAGAGCCGAAGGTCGGCCTCTTCGGTCGAGTTCGTCAAGAGGCTCGGATCCGAGCCCGGGTGAGGCCCCAGGCCCCACCGCCGAAGACCGATCGGCGTGAGCGCAAGCGCCGTCCGACCGAACGCAACGGCAACCGTCGCGCTCGTGGCGGTGCGGAGGCCGGTAGCACCGAGAGCGAGGGCGACTCCGTTCGGTCTGCCGACGATCCGGTCGGCGCGCCCCGCAGCGGCCGGCGTCCGCGAGGTCCCGCCGCCGGGTCCCCATCACCCACGCCCAAGGCCCCAAGGACGGCGAGGGCTCCTCGTCAGCAGAAGGAGGATGTTCTCGTGGAAGCACCGAGTTGGGAGGATCAGGCCGAGTTGGCGAAGACCTTTGTGGCCGGACTGGTTGCTTCGTTCGAGGTCGAGGGAGAGGTCGTCGCGGTCGAGGGCACCGACGGGGGAATCGAGATCGAGGTCGACGGTCGAGACCTGGGCCTCCTGGTCGGCCCCAAGGGGGCGACGCTGCAGGCCGTCCAGGAGCTGAGCCGGATCGCGCTCCAGCGCTATACCGGGGGAGCGTCGGAGACCCGCCTTCGTGTCGACGTCGGCGGCTACCGTCAGCGTCGACACGAGGCCCTGGCCCGCTTCGCCGAACAGGTGGCGTCCGAGGTCGAGTCGACGGGCACCGCTCGTTCGCTTGAGCCCATGGGAAGCGCCGACCGCAAGGTGGTGCACGACGCGCTGGCTGAGCTTGCGGGTGTTACCACCTCGTCGCACGGCGAGGATCCGCGTCGCTACGTGGTCATCGCCCCGGCTCACTCGAGCGCCGAGGTCGATTGAACCGGGAGGTCGACGCCGACCGAGGTCCCGGAGCATGGTGACCTCGGTCGGCGACCTCCTGCGGGAAGCACAGCAGCAGGGGTTCCTCGGGCCGACTGAGATCGACGAGCAGGTCGAGCATTCGCGGGCCTTTGCGGCCGTTCTTCAGGAGGAGTCAGGGGCCCAGGCCCCGGGCCCCTGGATCGATCTCGGGCCCGGCGGGGGTCTTCCCGGGCTGGTGGTGGCCGATACCTACCCCGAGCACCATCTGGTGCTGGTGGAGGGTTCGGTACGCCGGGCGGCCTTCCTCGAGGAGGCGGTCGGCCGTTTGGGCTGGTCGGACCGGGTGGAAGTCGTCGCCGAGCGGGCCGAACTCGCCGGTCGGCGACCCGAACTCCGGGGGGCGGCCTCGGCGGTCCTGGCGAGAAGCTTCGGCCCGCCCCCGGTCGTGGCGGAGTGCGCCGCGCCGCTACTCAGTGTCGGTGGGATGGCGATCGTGAGCGAGCCACCGGGAGGCCCCCACGTCGAAAGGTGGTCGCCGTCGGGGCTGGACGCTCTGGGAATGCGCGCCCGCCGGTGGGTATCGGGTCCCCCGTCGTTCGTGGTCCTCGAGCAGGTGACCCCGTGTCCCGCTCGATTCCCCCGTCGCACCGGGGTCCCCACCAAGCGGCCGCTCTGGTGAGATGTTCCACGTGGAACATCAAAGGGTCCTTGCATGTGGATCGGTCGACCGCGAGGATCGACGGGTGACTGATGTCTCCAGTGGTGCCGACCGCCACTGGTTCGGTCGCCGCCGCAAGGGCCCTACCACCCTTGCTCCCGAGGTGGCTACGGAGTCGGTGGATGTCGAGCCCGCCGAGCAGCCCGAGCCCGCCGAGCAGCCCGAGCCCGCGGTCTTCGATGACGAGGCGGTCGAGGCGTCGTCCGTCGAGGCGCCGGTCGATGCCGGGCGCCCCGAGGCGGTCGCCACTGCTCCCGGCGGCCGCGACTTCGCTCGCCCGCTGCCCCGGGTCATCGCCCTGGCCAACCAGAAGGGTGGGGTTGGCAAGACCACGACGGCTATCAACCTGGGAGCATGCCTGGCCGACCTGGGCTACCGGGTGCTGATCTGCGACTTGGATCCGCAGGGCAACGCGTCCACCGGCCTCGGCCTCAACCCCCGCGACCTGTCGGCATCGATGTACGACGTCATCGTGTCCGAGACCCCGATCGACGACTGCATTGAACCGACGGCCATGCGCAACCTTTTCGTCGCACCGGCCAGCCTCGACCTGGCCGGTGCCGAAATCGAGCTGGTCCCGGCCTTCAGTCGGGAGCTCCGGCTGAAGCGGGCGCTCGAGTCTGTCCTCGATGACTTCGACTACGTCCTCATCGACTGTCCCCCGTCGCTGGGGCTGCTCACGATCAACGGCCTGGCGGCGGCGTCCGAGGTGGTCGTACCGGTTCAGTGCGAGTACTACGCCCTCGAGGGCCTCGGCCAACTTCTTCGCAACGTGGCGCTGGTCCAGCGGAACCTCAACCCGACCCTCGAGGTGAGCGCCATCGTGTTGGTGATGCACGATGCCCGCACGAAGCTGGCCGACCAGGTGGTCCAGGACGTACGTGCTCACTTCGGAGACACCGTCTGCCGGGTGGTGATCCCCCGGACGGTCCGGCTCTCGGAGGCGCCCTCGTTCGGGCAGCCCATCGTGGCGTTCGATCCGACGTCCCGGGGAGCGGTTGCCTACCGGGAGCTAGCCAAGGAGGTGAGCGGTGGTCGCCCGACGGAGCGGACTCGGTAAGGGGCTCGGCGCGCTGATCCCGCCGGAGGTGGCGGGCGCGAGTTCCGACGCGACCTATCGAGAGGTGCCCACCAGCGCCATCGAGCCGAATCCCCACCAACCTCGGCAGCACTTCGACGAAGACACCCTCCGGAGCCTCACGGCATCGATCCAGGAGCTGGGCGTCCTCCAGCCGCTGCTCGTCCGGGCCTTGGGCGATGACCGCTATGAGCTCATCGCCGGTGAGCGACGCTGGCGCGCCGCCCGGCGAGCGGGGGTACCGGTGGTCCCGGTCATCGTTCGGGAAGTGGAGGACAGCCGATCTCTCGAGGAAGCCCTCGTCGAGAACCTTCACCGTCAGGACCTGAACCCTCTGGAGGAGGCGGCTGCCTACCAGCAGCTCATCGAGGAGTTCGGATTCACCCACGAAGTGGTCGCGACCAGGGTCGGGCGTGGCCGAACCGCGGTGACCAACGCACTGCGACTGTTTCAGCTCCCGCCGTCGGTGCAACGTCTGGTGCGGGAGGGCAAGCTCTCTGGCGGCCACGCTCGGGCTCTTCTCGGCACGCCCGATCGTGGGCTGCAGGAGTCACTGGCGATCGCCGCGGTGGAAGACAGCTGGTCGGTGCGAATCGTCGAGGAGCGCATCAAGGCTGCTCGCGAGGCCTCCGACGCCGACTCCCCGACCGACGAGGCCGAGGAGAGTCGGCGTACCGATCCCCCCGCAGGACCAGGGCCCGCAGTGGGCTTGCGCCCGCCGGGGCTTCTCGAGCTGGAGCGGCTCTTGGCCGAGCGTCTCGACACTCGGGTTCGGATCGAGGAGGGGTCGAAGCACGGTCGGGTGGTCATCGACTTCGCTGACCTCGTCGACCTCGAACGCATCTACCGGGCGATGGTGACCCCGGGCCAGTAACGGCCCGGGCATCGAGCGGTAGTTGAGGCCGGCGCCGGAGGTAGCCCTTCCAGCTCGACTTCAGGTCTATCCCCATCCTGTGGGTCACGTTGGGGATAACGACGGACGCGCAACAGCGCGTGACCAGGGGCCACGCGCTGTTGGGGTAGGTCGAGGGTGTGGTCAGACGATGAAGTCAGCCAGCTCCTCGAGCAGCTGGTGCTTCCCCTTGGCCCCGATGAGGCGCTTCTCGGCCTTCCCGTCCTTGAAGACGATCAGGGTCGGGATGCTCATCACGTCGTAGCGCCGAGCGATGCCGGGGTGGTCGTCGACGTTGAGCTTGGCCACCCGGAGCTTGCCCTGCTGCTCGGTCGCGATCTCGTCGAGCACCGGTGCGATGAGCTTGCACGGGCCGCACCACTCGGCCCAGAAGTCGACGATGACCGGTTCATCGGAGGAGAGGATCTCCTCGTCGAAGGTGGCCTCGGTCAGGTGGTTGGTTGCGCCCACTGGGGTGTCCTTTGCTCGTGGATCAGTGTGCACCGACGCGGCTCGCCGCATCGGTCGGGTTGGTGTCGTCGGCGGTGGCCGTGTCGGGGTGCCCTTCGAGCCACCGTTCGGCGTCCATCGCGGCCATGCAGCCCGAACCGGCGGCGGTGATGGCCTGGCGGTAGGTGTGGTCCTGGACGTCGCCGCAGGCGAAGACGCCCTCGATGTTGGTCAGGCTCCGCCCGGGGACGGTGACCAGGTAGCCGTTCTCATCAGTGTCGAGGACACCGGTGAAGAGCTCGGAATTGGGTCGGTGTCCGATGGCCACGAACAAGCCGGTGACCGGGAGCGTGCTGCGGGCACCGGTGCGCAGGTCCTCCACGACCGCCCCCTCGAGCCGGTCGGCTCCCAGGAGGTCGACGACCGTGCTGTGCCAGAGGAACTCGATCTTGGGGTTGGCGAACGCCCGCTCCTGCATGATGCGGGAGGCCCGCAGCTCACCCCGCCGGTGGATGATCGTCACCTTGCGGGCGAACCGGGTCAGGAAGACGGCTTCCTCGACTGCCGAGTCGCCGCCCCCGACGACGGCGATCTCGTGGTCGCGGAAGAAGAAGCCGTCACAGGTGGCGCAGGTCGACAGGCCGTGGCCCAGTAGCCGCTCCTCGGCCTCCAGGCCCAGCATGAGCGAGCGGGCGCCGGTCGAGACGATGACCGCCCGGGCTCGGTACGTGGGCTCCGGCACCGTGGGGTCACCCAGCCAGATACCGAACGGACGTTCGGAGAAATCGACCCGGGTGACCTTGTCGGTGACCAGAGCAGCACCGAAGCGGGTGGCCTGGGCGCGGAGCGCGGCCATCAGCTCGGGGCCCATGACGCCGTTGACGAAGCCCGGGAAGTTCTCCACCTCAGTCGTCAGCATCAGCTGGCCGCCCGGCTGGTCGCTGGTGGAGGAGGGGGCCCCCTCGATGACCAGAGGGGACAGCATCGCCCGGGCGGTGTAGATCGCCGCCGTCAGCCCGGCCGGGCCCGACCCGATGATGACCACGTCATGCACGTCGTCGAGCTGGTCGGGGCGGGCGGCGGGGCCGCGGGGGGGGAGGGTGTTCATCAGGCGGGGTTCCTCGGGGTGCGGAGCCTCAGGACGAACACCCCGGCCAGCAGGATCATTCCGCCGGCAACGCCGTAGGCCGACCAGACCGGGCCCGGGAGGATGGCCAGCAGCCGTCCGGCGAGGATCACCACCAGTACGGCGAGGGCGGTGCCCACCAGGAGCAGGGCTCCGCCGACGGCGAGCCAGCGGACGATGGCGGCCACCGGTTCGGTGGTCCGGGACCGGACCGATTCGATCGACCGTTCGATGGTCGAGGCCAGGCGGGCGGCCCAGTCGTCGGCCGGGGCGCCGCCAGCGGCGGGAGTCTCGGGCATGGGCGGCGAGCGTAACCCGACGGTTCCCGGCTCCCTCGCTCAGTCGGCGCTGGTCACGGCCGATTCCAGGGCCAGGACCCGGCAGTCGTCGGTCGCGAGCACCAGCACGCGGTCGGTCGTCGATGTCGCATCGGTGCGACGCACGCTGTAGACCTCGGCCGCCACGCCGGCCCAGGTGGCCGTGCCGGTGGCCACCACCGACCCGAAGCTCGGGTCGGTGAGTAGCGGGTCGCCGGCGCACAGGAGGGGTCGGGCGCCGGCGCTCTCACTGGCACTGGCCCGCTGGTCGGGCGGGGTGGTGGAGGGGGATCGGGCCGCCACTACGGCCAGCAGGTCGGTGCTGGCGTCGAGATCCCCGAGATCCCCGAGGTCGCCGGCTGCGGTACCCGCGTCGGCTTCGGGTACGGCGCTGCCGCTCACGGCATCGGTGGCCGAAGTGTCCTCGCCGGTGGTGCCGGCGAGGCGGGCGATTCCTAGCCCGGTGGCTACCACTAGTAGGAGGGCAGCAGCCGCAGCCAGTGGTCGAGCCGCGGCGGCTGCCCACCGTCGCCCGCTTCCGTCACGAGGGCCGCCGGGGATGGACGTGGGTCGGGGCGCGGCGATCAGCGCGGCATCGATCACCCGGTCGATCTCGTCCGCGGTGGCCGGTGGCGGGGGCGCTCCTACCAGGTCGGCGACGGTTCGAAGTCGAGCGACCCGGGTGGTGCACGACTGGCAGGACGCGGCATGGGCCTCGGCCGCGGCATCGGCGCGCCCGTCAAGCACGTCCGTCAAGGTCAGATCGTCGAGGTGTCGCTCAGGTGCCATGGTCGCTCGTAGGTGAGACGTCGGCGGAAGACTCGGGGTTCCCTCCCAAGTGGTCGGCCAAGGCCGCTCGGCCCCGGGCCAGGCGGGATCGCACCGTCCCGATCGGCACGCCCAGAGCCTCGGCGATCTCGGCGTAGCCCAGGTCGCCGAGGTCCCGGAGGACTACGGCCACCCGCTGCTCGGTGGGCAGTTGGGCGAGCGCCCGGTCGATGTCGAGCCGATCGCTCACGATGTCGTCGGGAAGGCGTCCCGGTGCTCGAGGGCCCTCCGGTCCAGCCAGGTCGATCTCGGCGGTCTGGGGCCGGCGGGAGCGGCGCCGGTGCTGGTCGAGGCATGTGTTCACCGTCACCCGGTGGGTCCAGGTGCTGAACGACGACCTCCCGTCGAACGAGTGGAGGCCGCGCACGATGGCGACCATCGCCTCCTGGGTGGCGTCTTGGACTTCGAGCCCACCACCGAGCCGGTGGCAGATCGCCCGGATCCGATCGTGGTGCCGGCGGAGCAGCACGTCGAGGGCATCGCTCTCGCCGGCCCGAGCCCGGCCGACGAGGGCAGCGTCGTCGAGATCGGAGAGGCGGAGGAAGGGGCTGATGGCGGAGAGGGTAGGGGGGCGATCAGTCGAGGACGTCGAGTTCGGCGATCGAGACCGAGACCGACGCGGTGGCCTCCGGCACCCGACCGAGGTCGGTGATCCAGACGAGGAGGATCGCGCCCTGCGTGCCCGTGAGGTCGACGGTGGTTCGATCGTCGGCCACCTCGAAGGTCGCCACCGGCCGACCCCAGGGGGCGAGGTCGTCGGCGTCCACGGCGGAAGGGTCGTCGGCCACGTACACGCTCGCCGACCACCCACGGTCAGCTGAGTCGACCACCAGCTGGCCCAGTCGTGACCGCTCGGCGAGGACCAGCACGGCGCCCACCCCGGCCGACGCGTCGCCGGCCTGCTTGATCTGGTCGAGCGGGGACCGGTAGTCCTCGGTGCTCCAGGTGCTCGAGGGGTCGTCATCGATCAGAGCGGTGGTCTCCCGGGGGTGCTCGACTCCGTCGCCGAAGGGGTCGAACGACGACGCCCGGGCGACCGCGACCGGATCACCGGCCGGGGTGCTGGTGGCGGTGGTCTCGTCGATGCCGGCGCGCTCGAGGAGGTCCCGTCCCATCTCGGTCCGGGCCAGGACGCCGATCACCAGGACGAGGATGGCCACCACTGCGGTCACGTTGAGAACGGTGGGCCACCAGTCCGGCCGCCGCGCCGCTCGTCGGTGTCGGGGGGTGGCCGGGCGGACCGCCGGGGTGACCCCGGTGCGGGTGACCGGGCGACCGTCGAGGGGGCCGGCGACCCTCGGCGCGACGGCAGTGGGGTCGGGGCCGGGATCTCGCTCCAGCAGGGCGCGCCTTAGGGCCAGCGCAGTCGGGTACCGAGCGTCGGGTTCGAGGGCCATGGCCCGCTCCACGACGGCCTCGAACCAGGGCGCGACGTCGGGCTGGCGCTGGCGCAGCGACGGCGCCGGGGAGGTGAGGCGGGCCCCCGCGGTGGCCGTGCCCGAGCCCGAGAACGGAGGCTGCCCGCACGCCGCCTCGTAGAGCACGACCCCGAGGGAGTACACGTCGGATCGACCGTCGACCGGTTTGCCGCTGACCTGCTCGGGCGACAGGTACTTGGCGGTGCCGACGACCTGGCCGACCTCGGTGAGGTCCTGGTCGGACTCGGTGGCCTTGGCGATGCCGAAGTCGGTCACCACGACCCGACCGTCGTCGCACAGGAGGATGTTCGCCGGCTTGATGTCGCGGTGCACGAGCCCCTTGCTGTGGGCGTGGTCCAGGGCCGAGGCAACCTGGGCTCCGATGCCTGCCGCCTCGTCGGTCGGCAGGGGACCCCGCTCGTCGAGCCGGGCCCGCAGGTCGGTTCCCTGCACCAACTCCATGACGATGGCCTCGACGTCGCCGTCGTGACAGGTGTCGTAGACGGTGACGACGTTGGTGTTCGAGAGGCGGGCGGCGGCCTGGCTCTCGTGGCGGAACCGGGCCACGAACGCCGGGTCGGCGCTCAGATGGGGAAGGAGGACCTTGACTGCCACCGGTCGACCCAGGAGCTCGTCGACGCCGTGCCAGACCTCGGCCATGCCGCCCCGGGCGAGCTCGCCGACCAGGCGGTAGCGACCGGCCAGCAGCCGGCCGGCAGCCATCGCCTCGGCCATCTCAGCGAGGGGCGAGGAAGGCGACGCCGAGCCCGCCGGGGCCGGTGTGGGTGCCGATGACCGGGCCCAGCGCCACCACCTCGGGAACGACCGGACCGACGACACCGGCCAGGGCCGCCAGCAGCTGGTCGACGTCGTCAGCCTCGCCGTGGATGACGGCCAGGCGCTCCAGGCCGGGGTGCTCGGCGACCACGCCCACCAGGTACTGGATGGCCTTGGCCCGGGTGCGGGTGCGGGCTGCCTGCTCGACGGTCCCGTCGATGATGGTGATGACCGGCCGGATCGACAGGAGGCTGCCCACCAGGGCCCGGGCCCCGCCGATGCGCCCGCCGCGCTTGAGGTACTCGAGGGTGGCCAGGGTGCCGTACACCCGGGCTCGTGGCACCAAGGCCTCCACGGTCGACACCACCGTGTCGGCATCGGCACCGCCGGCCGCGGCCTCGGCGGCGGCCACCACGATGGCGCCGAGGCCCCAGGTGACCGAGGCCGAGTCGATCACGCGGATATCGCGCTCGGGCAGGGTGGCGGCCGCGGTCCGGGCCGATTGCAGGGTGGCCGACAGGGCCCCCGAGAGCTCGATGGCCACCACGCTGTCGGCCCCGGCGGCGAAGGCAGACTCGAAGGCCTGGGCGAACGCGCCGGGGGCCGGGGCCGAGGTCTCGGGCATCTGGGGCGAGCTGGCCAGGAGTCGGTAGAAGTCGGGCGCCGACAGGTCGACGCCGTCGACGTACTCGTCGGCGCCGAAGCGGATCGAGAGCGGCACCACCGTCACCGGGAGATCGCCGAGCAACTCGGGCCCGAGGTCGGAGGCGCTGTCGGTGACGATGTGGACGGACATGGGCTCCTACCGTGACGTGGGGACCCGCCGACGCTAGGCGGAGCCGCTCGTGGCCGTGGCGACGCCGTGCCGGTCCCGGCGGCGGGCCCGGCCCCGCCGCCACTCGCGGCCCCACCACAGGAGGAGGAAGGCGAGGGCGACGACCGAGAGGGCCACACCGACGCCCGACACCGCGGTCGACCGGACGGTGACCGTGCTACGCGACAAGACGACCCGGTCATCGAGCGAGCGGACCGTCACCGTGAGGGGGAAGGTGAGGAACGCCCCCGGCGCCCGCACCGAGACCTGGATCTGCACCGACGTCTGGACGTCGCGGAGCTCGACCACCTGAGTGGTGGAGCCGGCCACGTCGGACCCGCCTTCATCGAAGGAGAGCTCGTCGGCAGCCAGGTCGAGGGCCACGGTGAGCGACGTCCCCGATCGGTTGGTGATGGTGAGGGGGATGACGCCGTCGCGCGCCGTGAGCCGGTAGCTGTCGTGGTCGACCACGACGTTGGTGGTGACCGAGCGCACGCGGGCGTGGACCACGTCCAATAGGCCCTGGCGGTCGGCCACGTCGAGCCCCCGTCCCTCGCTGGCCAGCACCAGCCGATCGAACGGGGCCTGGTCGAGGGAGGTGGTGAGGCTGGAGAGGTCGTCCAGACCGGCGCGGGCGGCTCGGACCGCGTCACCGTCGATCGGTGACTCCGGGCTCGCCTCCCCCTCGACCAGCTGGCGGACCAGCGGCGTGTCGCCGCTGGTCTCGGGGTCCACGTCGAAGAGGCCGGTCACGGTCACCGTCTGGAGGATCGGCGAGCTGGCCAGGCCGGCGGCCAGCGTCTCCAGGAAGGCCGACGACGGCGCCGACGAGGCCGCCGGCACCATGGCCACGCCCCGGAGCTGGCCCGGTCGGTCGAAGTACAGCACCGCCAACTCGGCGAGCAGGTGGGTGGCGTCGAGCTGGTCGGCATCGTCGGTGAACCGGGCGCCGAGGGTGGTGTCGGCGGCGGCCGCCTCCACGCGACGTCCGTCGCCCAGGTCGAGCGAGAACGGGCTGGCCAGCGTGATCGAGCGGGTGATCGGACGGTAGGACGTCTCGTCGAGCACGACCGTGGTGGTGCCGCCGTCAACCAGGGCCTGCACTCCTCGCTCGTCGACCGGCACGTCGTCGACCCAGATGCTCTCGTCGACGGACACCCCGAGCACCCGGGACACCGTGGCCGCAGCGGTGCTGCGTTGGAGGTCGAGGTCGTCGAGACCGGCATCGAGCAGAGCACCCGGCTCCACATCGCCGTAACCCCGGGTGACGACCTGGCCCCGGCGGGCAAGGGCGCCGAGGGCGTCCACGACATCGGCCGCCTCCGGGTCGGAGTCGAGTGCATCGAGCACATCGACATCGAGCACCAAGGTGGTCGTGAGCGCAGCGGTGCCGAGGGCCCCGACCAGGGTCCGCAGCTGTTCCAGCCCCTCGGCGCTCACCCGCCGGGCGCCGTCCTCGGCGGTGGTCACCGGGGCGGTGACGGTGGGGGACCACGACACCTGGAGGCGGTTGGTGGGGGTGCTGTCGGGGACCCGCACGAGGTGGCTCACGAACCCCGTCGTGGTCGCACCCCCCTCGAGGTCGACGGTCATCGGAAGGACGGCGCCGCCGACCGAGGCGTGCACCGGGGCCAGTTCCTCGGGGCCGAGGGTCAGCGTCACCTCGTCGCCGGCCGACGGGAGCTCGGCGATCGGTCGGGTCACCTCCAAGACGGTGCTCCCCAGCCGCTGGCGCTCGAGGGTGGCGTCGAACTGGGTGCGGGAGGTGACGGGACGGTGGACCGTCACCGCCAGCCGGGCGGTCGTCCGGTCGGTCCGGGCCGGCAGCACCACCCGCACCTGGACCGAGCCGCCGGCCTGGAGCCATACCGTCTGGGACACGAGCTCGAGGGTGGTGCCCTCGGTCGCGTTCGAACGGTCCGGCGCCGTGGTCGTGGTGGCGGCCATCGAGGGCCGCGGCCAGGCGGTGGCCAGCAGGGCGACGACCCCGAGAAGCCCGAGGGACAGCATCGGGCGGTGGCGCCTGCCCACTCGACGCGTCGAGCACGGTCCGGGGTCGCTGATCACCGTTCGGCGTCGGCGCCCGGCAGCGACCGCCCGAGGACACCCAGGCGATCACGGGCCAGCTCGAAGCCGAGCCCGGTGTAGAGGCGCAGCGCCCGGTCGTTGGCGAGCTGGGTGTTGACCACGACGTCGGTGGCGCCCCGGCGGCGCAGCCAGGTCAGGCCGTCGACGCCGAGTGCCCGCCCGAGCCCGCGCCCCTCGTGCTCGGGCGCGACGGCCAGTCGCTGGAGGAAGCCCCGCGACCCCGAGCGGCCGGTGATCGCGTAGCCCGACACCCCGCCGTCGGTCGCGACCCGGAACCGGGTGGACGGTGTCGCCGCCAGGGTGTCGGCCAGGCCGCTGGCATCGAGTCGCCAGAAGGGCTCGAAGGCTGCGTGGTCGATGGCCAGGACGGCCCGCCGATCGAGGGGCCAGGCCCGCCGCACCCGTCCCGGCGGTCGATCGGGCAACCGCCGCAGGTCGTGCAGCAACAAGAGGAGCTCCTCCCGCAGCTCGAAGCCGGCCTCGATGAAGGGAACCTGCTCGAGCGGGTGGAGGGCGCCGGTGACCACCTCCCGGAAGCCCCGGGAGGCCAGATCGGCGCAGGCCTCGGCCACGTCGGTCGGCGAGGGCAGGCGACGCTCGTCATTGGGAGTGAGGTAGGCGACCCCGTGCTCGGCCCTCCACGTGCCGGAGCGGAGGTGCGGGCGGCGGGTGAGCGCGGCCTGCGGGGACCGGGACACGGCGAGAGGCTAGCGAGCCACCGGGGGCCACGAGCGCCGGTCCGCGGGCTCAGGTCGCGACGTCAGCACGCCGATGACAACCCCGTGAACGTCTCCACCACACCCCCCGAGGCCGAGCGCGAGCTGTCCCCCGCCGCCGGTCAGGTCGGGGGCCTGGACCTCACCGAGCTGCTCCGGTATCTGACCGACCAGCGGGGCTCGGACCTCCACCTCAAGGTGGGATCACCCCCCCACATCCGCATCGACGGACGACTCGTGCCGGCACCGTACGACTCGCTGAGCCCGGCCGATCTCGAGCGCCTCGCGTTCGCGTTGTTGCCACCGGCCCGAGCCGACGAGTTCGTCAGCACCAACGAGGCCGACTTCGCGCTGGGCATCGCCAACGTCGGCCGGTTCCGGGTCAACGTCTACCGCCAGCGCGGCACGATCGCCCTGGTCTTTCGGCGGGTCCTGCCCGGCATCCCGAGTCTCGACGCACTGGGCCTTCCGGCGGCCGTGCAGACCCTGGCCGACGAGCCCCGGGGGTTGGCGCTGGTGACCGGGCCGACGGGCTCGGGCAAGACCACCACGCTCGCCGCCATGATCGATCACATCAACCAGAACCGCTCGGTGAACATCGTCACCATCGAGGACCCGATCGAGGTTCTCCACGTCGACAAGCGGTCCCTGATCAGCCAGCGGGAAATCGGCAGCGACACCGCCGACTTCGCCGAGGCGATGCGTCGGGTGCTGCGCCAGGACCCCGACGTGATCCTGGTAGGGGAGATGCGCGACCCGGAGACGGTGTGGGCCGCCCTGACCGCGGCCGAGACCGGGCACCTGGTCCTGTCGACCCTCCACACCTCCGGCGCGGTCGAGACCATCAACCGCATCGTCGACTTCTTCCCGCCCCACCAGCACAAGCAGATCCGCCTCAGCCTGGCCACGTCGCTGCGGGGCGTGATCAGCCAGCGCCTGCTCGAACGGGCCGACGGCCGAGGCCGGGTGCCGGCGGTCGAGATCCTGATCAACACCGGAAGGGTCTTCGATCGCATCGTCGACCCGACCACTTCGGGCGACTCGATCGACGAGATCGTGGCCGAGGGGGAGTACTACGGCATGCAGACCTTCGACCAGAGCCTCTTCACCCTCTATCGCGACGGTCTGGTCAGCCTGCGCGACGCCATGGCGGTGGCGTCCAACCCCCATGACTTCCGCATCAGCCTCCAGCAGGCGGGCCTCTCCGTCTCCTTCTGATTCCCCGGGGGATCGGCCGTTCCCCCGCCCACCGTCGGTCCCCTTTCGACGGCTAGGGGCGAACCCGGGCGTCGTTAGGCTCCGGGGGTGATCCCCCCCCGCCTGACGCCCGTGCTCGAGGAGGTCGAGCCGCTCGCCGAGCGCTTCGGGCGCGCCGGCCATGCCCTCTACCTGGTAGGCGGCACGGTCCGGGACCTTCTCCTCGGTCGTGAGGTGGCCGACATCGACTACGACCTGACCACCGATGCCCGGCCCGACGCCATCGAGGGCCTGGTCCGGGGCTGGGCCGACGCGGTGTGGACCCAGGGGAAGCGCTTCGGCACCATCGGTTGTCGCAAGGACGGGCGTACTTACGAGATCACGACCCATCGGGCCGAGGTGTACCGACCCGACTCCCGCAAGCCCGAGGTGGCCTACGCCGATGCGGTCGAGGCCGACTTGTCCCGGCGCGACTTCACGGTCAACGCCATGGCCCTGGCCCTGCCCGAACCGGAGCTCGTCGATCCCCACGGTGGCGCCGCCGACCTGGCGGCCGGTCGGCTGCGCACTCCCCTCGACCCCGAGGTCTCCTTCGACGACGACCCCCTCCGGATGCTCCGGGCGGCCCGGTTCATCGCCGGCTACGGGTTGGTTCCCGACCCCGAGCTGGTCGCCGCGGTGGCCCGGATGACCGAGCGGCTGGCGATCGTGTCGGCCGAGCGGATCCGTGACGAGCTCGATCGCCTGGTGGTGGTCGAGGACCCGTCCCGGGGCCTGTGGTTCCTGGTCGAGACGGGCCTGGCCGAGGAGTTCCTGCCCGAGCTCCCGGCGCTGGCCCTCGAGCAAGACCCGATCCACCATCACAAGGACGTGCTGGCCCACACCGTGGCGGTGGTGGCCAAGACCCGCCCTCAGCGCATCGTGCGGCTGGCGGCGCTGTTCCACGACGTGGCCAAGCCCAAGACCCGCTCGTTCGGTCCGGGCGGCAAGGTCAGCTTTCACCACCACGAGGTGGTGGGGGCCCGCATGACCCGAGACCGGATGCGGGCCCTGCGCTACCCCAACGACGACATCGACCAGGTCAGCCGGTTGGTCGAGCTGCACCTGCGGTTCCACACCTACAAGATGGGATGGACCGATGCCGCGGTGCGGCGTTACGTGCGCGACGCCGGCCCGCTGCTGGGCGAGCTCAACGAGCTCACCCGTTGCGACTGCACCACCCGCAACCGGCGCCGGGCGGCCGAGCTCGACCGGCGCATGGACGACCTCGAGGTGCGTATCGCCGAGCTCGACGAAGCCGAGGAGCTGGCGGCGCTGCGGCCAGATCTCGACGGGGCCGCGGTGATGGCGCAACTCGGCATCGCCCCCGGCCCGGCCGTCGGCCAGGCGCTGGCTCACCTGCTCGAGATGCGGATCGAGGAGGGCCCGCTGGGGGAGGACGAGGCCCGCCGGCGGCTCGAGGAGTGGTGGGTCGCTCGTCAAGGGTCGGTCCCGTCCTCGTAGCCTTGGCCGCCCGGCCGTCGAGGAGGTCCCCGGATGTCGTTCTTCTTCCGCAAGCCCGTCGAGGCGGTCACCCCCGAGACGGCTTTGCCCGGCCGAAGCCAGCCCATGGCCGTGGTGGCCGATCACTACGTGCTGGGTCACCGGCTGACGCCGCCCTGGCCCGAGGGTGCGCAGACCGCCATCGTGGGCCTGGGCTGCTTCTGGGGAGCCGAGAAGGCGTTCTGGACGCTTCCCGGGGTGTGGACGACGGCCGTCGGCTACAGCGGCGGGTTCAGCCCGAACCCGACCTACGAGGAGGTGTGCTCGGGCCGTACCGGCCACACCGAGGCCGTCCTGGTGGTGTTCGACCCGGTGGTGATCAGCTACGAGGAAGTGCTCAAGGCCTTCTGGGAGGGCCACGACCCGACCCAGGGCATGCGGCAGGGCAATGACGTGGGCACGCAGTACCGCTCAGCCGCGTACTGGGTCGACGACGAGCAGCGGGAGGTCCTCGAGCGCTCGCGCCAGGCCTACCAGGAGCGTCTGTCGGCCGCCGGCTACGGCGAGATCACCACCGAGGTGGCGCCGGCCGGCCGGTTCTTCTACGCCGAGGAGTACCACCAGCAGTACCTGGCCAAGAACCCGAACGGCTACTGCGGCCTCGGTGGCACCGGCGTGAGCTGCCCGGTCGGCCTCGGGGCCCGACCCGCCGAGGCGGTCACCTGCCGGCCGAGAAGTCCTCCACCATCTGGTGGGCGACGTCGTCGTGGTACTGCACCGGCGGCGACTTCATGAAGTAGGCCGACGGGCCGAGCAGTGGGCCACCCAGCCCGCGGTCGAGGGCGACCTTGGCGCAGCGGACGGCGTCGATGATCACCCCGGCCGAGTTCGGCGAATCCCACACCTCGAGCTTGAGCTCGAGGTTCAACGGCACGTCGCCGAAGTTGCGGCCCTCCAGGCGGATGTAGGCCCACTTGCGGTCATCGAGCCAGGGCACGTGGTCGGACGGCCCGATGTGCACATCGTGGGCGTCGATGCCGTTGTCGAGTTGGCTGGTGACGGACTGCGTCTTGGAGATCTTCTTCGACTCCAGCCGGTCGCGCTCGAGCATGTTCTTGAAGTCCATGTTGCCGCCGACGTTGAGCTGGTAGGTCCGGTCGAGCACCAGGCCCCGGTCCTCGAACAGGCGGGCCAGGATGCGATGCACGATGGTCGCTCCGACCTGGCTCTTGATGTCGTCGCCGATGATCGGCACCCCGGCATCGGTGAAGCGCTGGGCCCACTCGGGATCGCTGGCGATGAAGACGGGGATGGCGTTGACGAAGGCCACCCCGGTCTCCAGGCAGGCCTGGGCATAGTGCCGCTGGGCCGCCTCCGAACCCACGGGCAGGTACGACACCAGCACCTCGGCCCCCGAGCGGCGCAGCTCCTCGGCCACGTCGATGGGCTCGGCGGGGCTCTCCTCGCAGGTCTCGCGGTAGTACTTCCCGAAGCCGTCGAGCGTCGGGGCCCGCTGCACGGTCACGCCCAGCTCACCCACCGAGGCGAAGCGGATGGTGTTGTTCTGGCCGGCGAAGATGGCCTTGCCGGCGTCGAGGCCGACCTGGGCGGCGTCGACGTCGAACGCCGCCACCAGCTCGATGTCACGGATGTGGTAGCCGCCGAGCACCACGTGCATGAGGCCGGGCACGGTGGTGTCGGGCTCGGCCTGGCGGTAGTACTCCAGGCCCTGGAGCAGGGAGCTGGCGCAGTTGCCCACTCCGGCGATGGCCAGCTTGATCGTGCTCATCGGTCAGTGTCCTTTCGTGCCGTCGGCTCGACGGGTTTGGAAGCCGGGCTCGGCATCGGTTGCGGTCTCATCGACCAGCAACCCTTCGAGCCAGGTGATGTCTCGCTGGATGGACTCGGTGTCGTGCTCTCGGAGCGACCGCAGGTAGCGGTTGGCGGCGCTGTGGCCCGACATGCTGGCGCGGTGCTCGTCCAGCCGTCGAGCGAGCGTGTCACGGCGCCGGCGCAGCAGCTCGACCCGGAGCGGCGCCTCGCAGTACCGGCAGAACGCCAGCTTGAGCGGAAAGGCCCGCTCGTCGTCGGCGGGATCGGCCACCAGGGTGCAGAGCCGGCGTTCGCCCTCGGGGGTGATGCCGTACACCTTCTTGTTGCGGGGTCCTCGCACGCTCGCCCCCCGGCGTCCGGCCCGAAAGGCAGCCACCTCGCCGCTGAACGAACCGGTGCTGGGGATGCCGGGCGGAGCCTCGGCGGATTCGACCGCCTTGACCGAGCCCTCCCGCTCGAGGCGGTTGAGGGCGGGGTACAGCGAACCGAAGGAGACGGCGGCGCGCCACCCCATGACGTCGGCCAGTTGCTTGCGCAGTTCGTAGCCGTGGAGCTCCGACTCCATGAGCAAGCCGAGGATGGCCAGTTCGAGCACCCGAGCAATATATCTGCTCGATATATCGGCAGGTGCAAATAGCAGGGAACGCGTTCCCGACGGGGAGGTGACGGGCCCACAGCGGTCCGTCGGCGACTCCCGGTCGACGGGAGCCGTCCGGACGCAGGGCGGAGGCCGGTGGCTAGCCTCGTCGCGATGTCGTCGAAGCCGGGAGCGCCCCTGGCGCCGCCGAGCGGCCCCGGTGGTCAGATCGACTACCGGTTGGCCCGCCGCCGCCTGGTCGACGCCGTCCGGGGTGGCCGCGTGGCCCGCCTCGACGTGTGTGACGCCCACCCCGAACTCCTCCGGGCCGCCCGCAACGTCGGTACCGCGCTGGGCGAGACCTGCCCGATCTGCGAGGACGCCCCGGTGGTGCTGGTGTCGTACCTGTTCGGTCCGAGCCTGCCGGCGTCCGGGCGCTGCGTGACGAGCACGGCTGAGATCGACCGGGTGGCCCAGGGGGCGCGGTCGGGGCCGCTCACCTGTTACGTGGTCGAGGTCTGCCCGGCCTGCGGGTGGAACCACCTCCACCGCAACTTCCTGGTGCCCCACGGTGCCCGGCGTGGTCGGGCGGCCGCCACCCGCCGCTAGCGCCGTACGCTGGGGCCGTCGCCGGCAGCCGTTGGGGCGCTGGACGAGGAGGTCGTCATGGGTGTCCGAGTGCACGTGCCCGACGTGGCCACCCGCAAGGTCGCCCGAGGCGATGCGCCGCTGGTGATGGTCACCGCCTACGACGCCCCCGGCGCGCGCATGGTCGACGCCGCCGGGGTCGACATCGTGCTGGTCGGCGACTCGGTGGCGATGGTGGTGCTGGGCTACGACGACACGCTCCAGGTCGGCGTCGACGACCTGGTCCACCACACGGCGGCGGTGGCCCGCACCCGACCCGGGGCGCTGTTGGTTGCTGACCTGCCCTGGCTCAGCTACCACCTCGGTCGTCACGACGCGGTCCGCAACGCCGCCCGGCTCATTCGGGCTGGTGCCGAGGCGGTCAAGCTCGAGGGCGGCCGGAGCAGGCTGGCGGTCGTCTCGGCGCTGGTCGAGGCCGAGATCCCGGTGATGGGCCACCTCGGCCTCACCCCCCAGTCGGTCCACGCCCTGGGCGGCTACAAGGTCCAAGGCCGCCAGCCCGACGTCGTGAAGGTGCTGGTGGAGGACGCCGGGGCGCTGGCCGACGCGGGCGTGTTCGCCCTCGTGCTCGAGGGGGTTCCGGCACCCGTCGGCCGGCTGATCACCGAGTCGGTGCCCGTCCCGACCATCGGTATCGGCGCCGGCCCCGACTGCGACGGCCAGGTCCTCGTGCTCCACGACCTCGTCGGCCTCGAGGAACGAGCGGTGCCGCGCTTCGTGCGTCGCTACGCGACCCTCGCCGAGCAGGGCACGGCGGCGGTGGCTGCCTTCGCCGCCGACGTGCGCTCGGGGGCCTTCCCGGCCGCCGCCGAGAGCTACGGCCTACCGGCCGAGACGGCCGCGGCCCTGGGCCTCGAGCCCTGAGGACTCCCACTCGTCTGCGGCTTCCCCTGCTTCCGCGTCGCGGAAAACACCCCCCCCGGGGGTTTAGCGGCGCGGGAGGGGCGGGGTGTTTCTGTGACACCC
>JANNNX010000064.1:0-13660 GCA_031398745.1 Actinomycetes bacterium | reverse complement strand
CGCGGCGGTGGTGCGGCGGTTGTTGGCCGACGGCTGGCAGGTCGATGGCATCGACCGCGCGGCGGCCACCATCGCGCACGAACGCTTTACCGCGCATGCGCTTGATCTGACAGACGTGGGCGCCATCCAGACGTTGATCGGCACGCTGCTGCAAGCCGGCACGCCGCAAGCCCTGGTGCACGCGGCCGGCGTGCTGCGCACCGGCGAACTTGGCGCGCTCGACACCGACAGCGGCGCGCTGATGTGGCAACTGCACGTGCAGGCCGCCACCGTGCTGGCCAATGCCGTGCTGCCGGCGATGGCCGAACAAGGACAGGGCCGCGCGGTGTTCATCGGCTTCGGGATGCCGCTGACCGAGGCCCCCATTGAGGCGGTCCCGTCGAGTTCGGTCCCCGTGTCCCTCGGCCGGCGCCCGGGTGCCCCGAGCGCCGACCGGGTAGCGGTGCCGGCCATGGACCTGCTGGAGCTGCCTCGCCCGGCGGCGTCGGCCCCCTGGGCCTACGTCAAGGTGGCCGAGGGCTGTGACCGGGCCTGTGGCTTCTGCGCCATTCCTTCCTTCCGGGGCCCCCAGCGCAGCCGGTCGACCGACTCGGTGCTGGCCGAGGTCGACACCCTGGTGGCCGGCGCCGGCGGGATGCCGGTCCGCGAGGTGGTGCTGGTGGCCCAGGATCTCGCCAGCTACGGGCGCGACCAGGGGGTGGGGCAACGTCAGCTGGTGGCCCTGGTGCGATCGGTGGCCGAGCGGGTGGAGCGGGTCCGGCTTCTCTATCTCTACCCCTCCGACCTCGACGACCGCCTCGTCGATGCCGTCTTGTCCACCGGCGTGCCCTACTTCGACCTGTCCCTCCAGCACGTGTCGCGGGCCCTTCTCCGTCGGATGCGGCGCTGGGGCGACGGCGACCGGTTCCTCGCCCGCATCGACGACATCCGGCGCCAGCAGCCCGACGCCGTGTTCCGCTCCAACTTCATCGTCGGCTACCCGGGGGAGACCGAGGAGGACCACGACCGCCTGCTCGAGTTCATCGACGCCGCCCGACTCGACTGGTGCGGCTTCTTCCGCTTCTCCGAGGAGCCCGGCACCTACGCCGCGGGACTCGACGCCACGGTGGACGAGGCGCTGGTGGCCGACCGCCTGGCCGAGCTGAGCGAGCGCCAAGACGCCCTCACCCTCGCCGCCCGCGACGTCACCATCGGCCAGCGGATCGAGGTGCTGGTCGATGAGCCCGGGATCGGGCGCAGCTTCCGAGAGGCACCGGAGATCGACGGGGTGGTTCACCTCCCGGTCGAGCTCTCGGTGGGCGAGCTGGCCTCGGTGACCGTGACGGCCAGCCTGGGTGTCGACCTGGTCGCCCGCCGGTGACCGCAGCCCCGTCGGTTTCGAGCGCGCTCGTCACCCCGGCCAACCTGGTCACCGCCGTCCGGGTGCTCCTCACCCCGTTCGTGGTGGCCCTGGTCCTCGCCGATTCGGCCTGGCCGGCTTTCCTCCTGTGGTCGGCGCTGGCCGCCACCGACCGCCTCGATGGGTGGCTGGCCCGGCGGCACGGGGTGACCTCGTCGGGCGCCTTCCTCGACCCCCTGGCCGACAAGATCCTGGTCTTGGCGGTGGCCGTCGCCCTGGTCGAGGTCGACCGTTTCGCGGTGCTCCCGGTGGTACTGATCGCGGCCCGTGAAGTGTCGATGAGCGGCTACCGGTCGGTCGTGGCCCGCAAGGGCGTGTCGGTGCCGGCCCGGCCACTGGCCAAGGCCAAGACCTTCGTGCAGCTGGGGGTGGTGGCCGTGGCCCTCTTCCCCCCGTTGGCCGATCGCCAGGGGGTGGTCGACGCCGCCCTCTGGGTGGCGGTGGCCCTGACCTTGGCCTCGGGGCTCCAGTACCTGCTCGACGCCCGTCGGTCGGTCGGCGTCGCCGCCGGGGAGCCCGATGCGAGCTGAGGTCCTGGCGGTCGGCACCGAGCTCCTGCTGGGCCAGATCGTCGACACCAACTCGGCCTGGATCGGCGAGCAGTTGGCGTTGTCGGGCATCGACTCGCACTTCCAGGTCAAGGTGGGTGACAACCACGCCCGGATCGTGGCTGCCATCCGGGCGGCGCTGACGCGGGCCGAGGCGGTGGTGCTCTGCGGTGGGCTGGGCCCGACCCAGGACGACATCACCCGGGAGGCGATCGCCGAGGTGATGGGGGTAGCCCTGCAGCGCGACGAGGTGGTCCTGGCCCGCATCGAAGGGCTCTTCGCTGGGCGGGGCCGACCCATGGCTTCGAGCAACGCCCGGCAAGCCGACGTGCCCGAGGGGGCGACGGTGATCGAGCAGCGGCGGGGCACGGCCCCGGGGCTGATCTGCCCGGTGGGGGACAAGGTGCTCTACGCCGTGCCCGGTGTCCCCGACGAGATGCGGGAGATGCTCGAGCGGGCCGTCCTGCCCGACCTGCGGGCGCGCTCCGGCGAGCGGGCGGTCATCCGGTCTCGTGTGCTACGCACCTGGGGACTGGCCGAGTCGGAGCTGGCCGAGCGGGTCGCCCCCCGGCTCGAGGCCCTCGACGCCACCGGTCGCGCCACCATCGCCTTCCTGGCCAGTGGGATCGAGGGCATCAAGGTGCGGGTCACGGCCAAGGGTCCCGACGACGCCACCGTGCGCCGGGCGCTCGACGCCGAGGAGGCCGCGCTCCGGGCGTTGCTCGGCGACCTGGTGTTCGGGGTCGACGACCAGACCATGGAGCATGCGGTGGGCGTCCTGGTCCAGCGGGCAGGGCAGACCCTGGCGGTCGCCGAGTCGCTCACCGGGGGGTTGCTGGCCGAGCGCCTCACCCGGGTGCCGGGCGCCAGCTCGTGGTTCCGAGGCGGGGTGGTCTCGTACCACCCCCAGGTGAAGTTCGACCTTCTCGACGTGCCCGAGGGCCCGGTGGTGACGGCCGAGGCGGCGGCCGCGATGGCTGCCGGGGCCCGCCGGGTGCTGGCCGGCGACGTGGGCATCGGGGTGACCGGGGTGGCCGGGCCCGACGAGTTGGAGGGTCAGCCGGTGGGCACCGTGTGGTGGGCGGTGGACGTCGCCGGCTCGGTCACCACCGGCCGGCTGGCGCTGGGCGGGCGCGAGCGCCAGAGGGTCCGTGAGTTCGCCACCATCAACGTCCTCGACCAGCTTCGCCACCGACTCCTGGGCGTCGACCCCGCGCCGGCGTGAACGGTCGGGTCGCCTGAGCGACCCCGACCGCCCGTGGCCGATGGTCAGGTGCCGGCGGTCTCGAGGCTCGGGTCGGTCTCGTCGTCGAGGGGGAGTGGGCCGATCTGGCGGGGGAGCACGGCGGCGGCCAGCACGGCGCCACCCACCGCGATGCCCGCCGCGACCCAGCACCCGACGCTGAAGCCGTCCATGAACGCCCCGGTGGCCGCAGCCGTGATGGTCGCCTGGCCGGCGCCGGACTCCGCCGCGATTCCGAGGGCGGCGCCGATCGAGGACCGGGCGGTCTCGACCACCTCGGTCGGGAGCGACAGCCCGGTCAGGGCATCGACCAGCCGAGGCCCGTAGAGCGAGCTGAACACCGAGCCGATGACGGCCACCCCGAGGGTGCCGCCCAGCTCGCGGGTGACGTCGTTGACGGCCGAGCCGATGCCGGCCTTCTCCCGCGGGAGGCTGCCGACGATCACGTTGGTGCAGGGGGAGATGACCAGGCCGAGCCCCGCGGCGATCAGCACCATCGACAGCACCACCGGTCCCCAGTAGACGCTGTCGGCCTCGAGCAGGGCGGCGGTGGAGAAGCCGACGCCTTGGACCGCCAGACCGAGGGCGACGATGGTGCGGATGCCGAACCGGGCGGCGAGCGGGGCGGCCAGGCCGGAGGTGACGACGGTGGCCGCCGCGAACGGCAGCGTGTGGAGCCCGGCCGACAGCGGGCTGTACCCCCGCACGTACTGGAAGTACTGGGTGACCAGGAAGATGAAGCCGAACAGGGCGAAGAAGCCCACCGCGATCGAGGTGCTGGCCGCGCTGAACCGGGCGTTGGCGAAGACCCGCACGTCGAGCATGGGCGTGGCCTTGCGCAACTCGACCACCACGAAGGCGGCCAGGAGTCCGACGGCCGCCACGTAGCCGAGGACCGTCTCGGTCGACAGCCAGCCGGCCTCGGGCGCCTCGATGGTGGTCCACACCAGGGTCGCCACCCCCAGCGTGGAGAGTGCGAGGCCGGCAAAGTCGAGGCGGTGGGCGTCGTCGTCCCGCGACGTCGGCACCAGGTAGGCGCCCGCCACGAGGGCCACCGCGGCTACCGGCAGGTTCACGTAGAAGATCGAGCCCCACGAGAAGTGCTCGAGCAGCCAACCGCCCGACACCGGCCCGACGGCGACGGCCAGTCCGGAGACCGCGGACCAGATCCCGATGGCCTTGGCCCGGTCACCGGCGTCATGGAAGACGTTGGTGAGGATGGCCAGGGTGGCCGGGAAGATGAAAGCGGCGCCGATGCCCATGGCCGCCCGAGCGGCGATGAGCCCCTCGGCCGAGCTGACGCTGCCGGCGACGACCGAGCACAGGGCGAAGCCGACCAGGCCGAGCTGCATGGCCCCCTTGCGTCCGAACCGGTCGCCGAGGCTGCCACCGAGGAAGAGGAGGGCGGCGAAGACCAACGAGTAGGCATCGACCACCCATTGGAGGTCGCTGGTCGATGCGCCCAGGTCTCGCTGGATCGACGGGATGGCCACGTTGACGATCGTGTTGTCGACCACGGCCAGGAACACGCTCACGCAGAGAACGGCCAGGATGATCCAGCGGCGCTCGTGGATGGTGTCGGCGTCCACTCGGGACCTCCCTCGACTCGGTGCGGACTCGGTACGGACTCGGTGTGGACGCACAGTAGAACGTTGCTATAACGTTGTGCAACATGACGTCGGACACACCCGGCCGGGGACGCACGCCCTCCGACGAGATCGAGGGCGCGCTGCTCGACGCGGCGGCCGCGCTGTTGGCCGCCGAGGGTCCGGGAGCATTGACAGTGCGACGGATCGCCGAGGCGGCCGGGGTGTCGACCATGGGCCTCTACAGCCGCTTCGGGGCCAAGTCCGGCATCGTCGAGGCGCTCTGGCGGCGGGGCTTCGAGGAGTTCGCAGCCATGCTCCACTCCTCCGAGGGGCCCGACGCCACGGCTCGCCTGGTGGCCGGAGCCTCGAGCTACCGGCGCTTCGCCCTCGAGCACCCCACGACCTACGGGATCATGTTCCAACAGGCGGTACCCGACTTCGAGCCCTCACCCGAGGCGGTGGCGTTCGCCCAGGCCAGCTTTAGAACCTTCGTCGGCATCGTGGCCGAGGCCATGGACGAGGGTGGGCTGGCCCGGGCCGACCCGACCTGGGTGGCCCAGTCGATCTGGGCCACCCTCCACGGCCACGTGGCCCTGGAGCTGGTGGACATGGCCATGGTCGACGACCCCGAGGCCCACTTCAACGCCTCCGTCAGGGCGCTCTTCGCCGGCCTGGCCCCGACCCGCCCCTGACGCGACACCGGGATCGATAACCCGGGCGGCGGCCGGACTATCGATCCCGGTAGTGCGGGGAGGGAGGGCCGGATGCGTTTGGCCCTCCCTCGCGGGCCGTCGGCCCGCTACTCGGCGGCAGCCGCCTCGCTGGCCTCGGCCTCGGCGGCCCGGTCGAGCTCGGCCGAGATCTCGATGGTCACCTCGTCGGAGCCGAACGGGCTGTGGGTGATGCCAAAGTCGGACTGCTTGATCTCGGTGGTGGCCCAGAAGCCGGCCTTGTCGGCCCCCGTCGGGGGGAAGACGGCGGTCCCGCCGAAGGCGACGTCGAGGCTGACCGGCTTGGTGACGCCCCTCACGGTGAGGTCGCCGGTGACGGTGTAGCGGTCGCCGTCGCCGTCGATGGCGCTCGAGGTGAAGGTCATGGTCGGGTGGCTCTCGACGTCGAAGAAGGCGTCGCTCTTGAAGTGGCCGTCCCGCATCCCGAAGCCGGAGTTCACCGAGTCCATCTGGATAGTGGCCGACAGGGTCGAGCTGGAGAGGTCGTCCCCCACGACGAGCGCCCCCTCGAAGCTGTCGAAGGTGCCCCGAATGGTGGCGATGCCGAGGTGCTTGGTCGAGAAGCCGATCTGGGAGTGGACCGCGTCCAGGTTCCAGGTTCCGGGCGAGAGGGGAAGGGCCATGGGGGTGCTCCGAGGTTTGCAGGGTTGGTGGTCGGACGGACGATACCCACGGCGGCCGCCGAGGGTCCTTGAGCGAACAGGCGTTCGCCAGTAGGGTCACGGTGCATCACATCGATGTTGTTTGTCACACCCCCTGCGTAGGGTTCGTCGCAGTGCATCGGCCAGGCGGCGAGTCGCCGGCCCATCGAAGTCGAGCATCACCCGAGAGGAGCGAGCAGTGGAGCGAGACAAGGCCCTCGAGATGGCCCTGGGGCAGATCGAGAAGCAGTACGGCAAGGGCTCGATCATGAAAATGGGCGAGAAGGGGACGATGGTGGTCGAGACCATCTCGACCGGCTCGCTGGCGGTCGACCTGGCCCTCGGCGTCGGGGGTCTGCCCCGAGGCCGGGTGGTGGAGATCTTCGGGCCCGAGTCCTCGGGCAAGTCGACCATGGCCATGCACGTCGTCGCCGAGGCCCAGCGCAACGGCGGGATCTGCGCCTACATCGACGCCGAGCACGCCATGGACCCGGCCTACGCCAAGAACATCGGCGTCGACATCGACCAACTGCTGATCTCCCAGCCGGACACCGGCGAGCAGGCGCTCGAGATCACCGACATGCTCATCCGGTCGGGGGCGCTCGACGTGGTGGTCATCGACTCGGTGGCCGCCCTCACCCCCAAGGCCGAGATCGAGGGCGAGATGGGCGACAGCCACGTCGGCCTCCAGGCCCGCCTCATGTCCCAGGCCCTGCGCAAGCTGACGGCCAACCTCAACCGGTCCAACACCATCTGCATCTTCATCAACCAGCTGCGAGAGAAGATCGGCGTGATGTTCGGCTCGCCCGAGACCACGCCGGGCGGCCGGGCGCTGAAGTTCTACTCGTCGGTCCGCCTCGACATCCGCCGCATCGAGTCCCTGAAGGACGGGGCCGAGATCGTCGGTAACCGCACCCGGGTAAAGGTGGTGAAGAACAAGGTGGCGCCGCCCTTCCGGCAGGCCGAGTTCGACATCATGTACGGCAAGGGCATCAGCCGAGAGGGGTCGGTCCTCGACATCGGTGTCGACCTCGGGATGGTCAAGAAGGCAGGAGCCTGGTTCACCTACGAGGGCGAGCAACTGGGCCAGGGGCGTGAGAACGCCAAGATCTTCCTGTCCGAGAACCCCGAGATCATGGTCGACATCACCGAGCGGATCTTGAACGAGACCGGTGTGCGGCCCGACCCCGATGCCGTCCCGGTGCCGGTGGGCACCGACGGCGAGGTGGTCGATCCCGACGATCTTCCGATCGAGCTCGGCTAGCACCCGACCTCGGTGGCCGTCCCCCTCCGGATCACCCTGGTGACCCTCGGGGTTGCCGACCTGGCCCGGTCCACCGCCTTCTACGAGGCGTTGGGCTGGGGCCGGGCGGCGGCGTCCACCGAGGGCGTCTCCTTCTTCGAGACCTCGACCGCGGTGCTGTCGCTCTACCCCTGGACCGAGTTGGCGGGTGACGCCGGGCTTCCAGGGGCGGGCTCAGGTTTCAGGGGGAGCTCGTTGGCCATCAACGTGGGGTCGCCCGATGAGGTCGACCGGGCGGTGGCCGAGTGGGTGGCCGCCGGCGGGGCGGTGGTCAGGGCCCCGGCGTCGGTGTTCTGGGGCGGGTACATCGCCTATGTCAGCGACCTCGACGGCCACCTGTGGGAGATCGCCCACAACCCGGCCGCCACCCTTGACGAGCTCGGCCGGCTCCGCTTCGGGTGACGGGGCAAGGTCTCTCGCGCTACGGCCAGCGTCGGCAGGTCAGCGCGTAGCCTGACCCGGTGGCCGGTCGATACCTGATCCGTACCTTCGGGTGCCAGATGAACGAGCACGACTCGGAGCGGATCGCTGGTCTGCTCGAGGCCGACGGCTACGAGGCCACCGACTCGGTCGACGACGCCGACGTCGTCGTGCTCAACACCTGCTGTATCCGGGAGAACGCCGACAACAAGCTCTACGGCAACCTAGGGATGCTCAAGCAGGCGAAGGACGAGCGTCCCGATCTGCGGATCATGGTCGGCGGCTGCCTGGCCCAGAAGGACCGCGAGATGGTCCAGGCCCGGGCGCCCCACGTCGACGTCGTACTCGGGACCCACAACGTCGGCCACGCGGTGACCCTCCTCGACCAGGCCCGGGTCACGGGCCAGCCGGTACTCGAGATCCTGGAGGAGTCCGAGGCCTTCCCGTCCGCCCTGCCGGTGCGTCGCGACGTCGATTGGGCTGCCTGGGTGACCATCCAGATCGGCTGCGACAACGCCTGCGCCTTCTGCATCGTTCCGTCGGTGCGGGGGCGGGAGATCAGTCGCCCCTTCGACGACGTCGTCGAGGAGGTCCGGTCCCTGGCCGCGTCGGGCGTAGTGGAGATCACGCTCCTGGGCCAGAACGTCAACTCGTATGGCCGTGACCTGACCCGAGCCCGGCGACTCGCCGGCGAGGCGGTCCGAGCCCGGCCGCGCTTCGCCGAGCTGCTGGCCGCGGTGGGCGCCGTCGAGGGCATCCGCCGGGTGCGCTACACCAGCCCGCACCCGAAGGACCTGCTGCCCGAGACCATCGAGGCCATGGCCAAGGTCGACGCCGTCTGTGAGCACCTCCACCTGCCGCTGCAGTCGGGCAGCGATCGGGTGCTGGCGGCCATGCACCGGGGCTACAGCGCCGAGCGCTACCTCGAGCGGTTGGCCGCCGCCCGAGCCGCGGTCGATGACCTGGCCGTGACCACCGACGTGATCGTGGGGTTCCCGGGGGAGACCGAGGACGACTTCGAGCGCACGCTCGAGGTGGTGGCCGAGGCCGCCTACGACAGCGCCTACACCTTCCTCTACAGCCCCCGGGCCGGTACCGAAGCCGCGGCCTGGGGCGACCGGTTCGTGCCTCCGGCGGTGGCCGCCGAGCGGTTCGAGCGCCTGCGGGTGGTGGTCGAACGCAGCGCCCTGGCTCGTCACCAGGCCCGGGTCGGCCGCATCGAGGAGGCGGTGGTGGAAGGGCCGAGCAAGCGCGACCCGGCGGTGCTGTCGGCCCGCACCCGCCAGCAGAAGCTGGTGCACTTCCGGGCCGACCAGCCGCTGCGCCCGGGCACGTTCGTGACCACCGAGATCACCGGCGCCGCCCCGCACCACCTGGTGGCGGAGTTGGTCGAGGTGACGGCCCGACCTCGCCACCGCACACGGATTCCCGTCGCCTCCCGGTGACCAACCCGGCGCGGGTGGTGGTGGTGGGTGCCACCGCATCGGGCAAGTCGGCCCTGGCCCTGGCGCTGGCGGGCGTCGTCGATGGTGGCGCGGAGATCGTCACCGCCGACTCCATGCAGGTGTACCGGGGCATGGACGTGGGCACGGCCAAGCCCAGCGCGGTCGAGCAGGCGCAGGTGGCCCACCACCTCCTCGACGTTGCCGATCCGGAGGACGACTTCTCGGTCGCCGCCTACCTCGCGCGAGCCCGGCCGGCCATCGACGGGATCATCGCTCGGGGGGCTACCGCCCTGGTGGTGGGGGGCACCGGCCTCTACGTCCAGGCCGTGGTCGACGTCCTCGACATTCCGGGTCGGTGGCCCGAGGTGCGCGCCCGGCTGGAGGCCGGTGCCGGCACGGGGGGCACCGAGGCCCTCCATCTCCGGTTGTCGGAGCTCGATCCAGTGGCCGCGGCTCGGATCGATCCCGGCAACCGGCGCCGCCTCCTGCGGGCGCTCGAGGTCTGCCTCGGCAGCGGGCGGCCGTTCTCGTCGTTCGGGCCCGGTCTCGGTGCCTATGGGGCGTGCGACTTCGCCCAGATCGGGCTGCGGGTGCCGCTCGATCAGCTCGACGCCCGGATCGAGCGGCGCTTCCGAGGGATGCTGGGTGCCGGCCTGCTCGACGAGGTCCGGGCCCTGGACGCCGGCCCCCGAGGGCTCTCGCGCACCGCCAGCCAGGCCCTCGGCTACCGCGAGCTGCTGGCCCACCTCCGAGGCGAGTCGAGCCTGGACGAGGCGGTGGCCACCGCCATCGGTCGGACCCGCCGCTTCGCCCGGCGCCAACTGCGATGGTTCCGCCGCGACCCCCGTATTCGTTGGATCGATGCCGACGACCACCGCGGCCCCGACATTCTCCTCGCCGACGCGGCCGCCGCGCTGGGAGACTGGCCGCCGTGCACCTGACCAAGCACCACGGCCTGGGAAACGACTTCCTCGTGCTGCTCGACCTCGACGATCGTCGTCCCCTCGACGCCCTCGACGCCCGCGCCCTGTGCGACCGCCACACCGGCATCGGCGCCGACGGCCTGATCCGGGTGTCGCCCGGTGATGCCGCGGGAGGGGCCGAGGTGACCATGGCCCTGCGCAACGCCGACGGCAGCGTGGCCGAGATGAGCGGCAACGGGATTCGCTGCCTGGGCCAGGCCGTGGCCCGTTCCCGAGGGGTCGAGCACCTCGATCTCCTGGTGGCCACGCTGGGCGGTGACCGCCGGGTGGTGGTCGGCCCGGGGCCCGATGCCGCCACTGCTCTGGTGGAGGTCGACATGGGCCCGGTCCGTCCGGTGCGGCTCCCACCGCTGGCCTGGGATGGCTTCGCCCCCCAAGCCGTCGAGCTGGTCGACGTGGGCAACCCGCACGTCGTCGCGCTGGCCGGCACCCCGGCCGAGGTCGCCGAACTCGACCTGGCCACGCTCGGCCCCGCCATCGAGGCGGCCGTGCCCGGGGGGGTCAACCTGGAGGTCATCGCCGTCGCCGACGACCGACCCGACACCCTCGAGCTGCGGGTGTGGGAGCGGGGGGCGGGGCTCACCCTGGCCTGCGGCACCGGCGCCGCGGCCGCCGCCGCGGTGGCCCGACGCTGGGGCCTGGTGGGTCGGCGGGTGGTCGTGCGCATGCCGGGGGGCGAGGTCGAGGTCGGCGTCCCGGCGCCCGCCGACGGCGAAGCGGACGGTGCCGACGAATCGGTGACGCTGCGGGGCCCGGCGGTGCACGTGGCCGACATCGAGGTCCCGTGGCGCTGATCGAGCGCTCCTTCCGGGAGCGCATCGTGATGGTCGGAACCACCATCCCGCCCGCCGACGACGAGGTCACCGACGCCCACCTCGACGAGCTCGAGCTGCTCCTGGACACGGCCGGCGCCGACGTCGTGGGCCGTGTCACCCAGCGCCTGTCGGCCCCCGATCCGGCGACCTTCGTGGGCAAGGGCAAGGCCGAGGAGCTGCGGCAGTTGGCCGAATCGACCGACTGCGACACCGTCGTCTTCGACGACGAGCTGAGCCCGGCCCAGAGCCGAAACCTCGAGAAGCTCCTGGGCCGCACGGCCATCGACCGCACCGCGGTGATCCTCGACATCTTCGCCCAGAACGCCCACACCCGGGAGGGCAAGGCCCAGGTCCAGCTGGCCATGTACCGCTACCGCCTGCCGCGGCTGCGGGGGCGGGGCCTCTCCCTGTCCCAGCAGGCCGGCGGCATCGGTGCCCGCCGAGGGCCCGGAGAGACCCAGCTCGAGGTCGACCGGCGCCGGATCCTGCGGCGGGTGACCGCGCTGGAGGCCGAGCTGCGCGACGCCACCCAGGTGCGGCGGACCCAGCGCAAGGCCCGCCAGCGGGGTCGGAACCGCACCGTCGCCATCGTCGGCTACACCAACGCCGGGAAGTCGACCCTGCTCAACCGGTTGACCGACGCCGGGGTGCTGGTCGCCGACCGGCTCTTCGCCACCCTCGACCCCACGGTGCGCCGGCTGCAACTGCCCGGCGGCGAGGCGGTGCTGGTGTCGGACACCGTCGGCTTCGTGCGCAAGCTCCCCCACACGCTGGTCCAAGCCTTCCGCTCGACCCTCGAGGAGGTGGCCGAGACCGATCTGCTCCTGCACCTGGTCGACGCCTCGGGGCCCGAGCCTCGGGTCCACATCGACGCCGTCCACGAGGTGCTGAGCGATATCGGGGCCGGCGAGCTGCCCCAGCTGGTGGTGTTCAACAAGGTCGACCGGGCCGACCCCGACGACGTGAAGGCCCTGCTGGTCCGCCACCCCGGCTCGGTCGCCGTCTCGGCCGTGACCGGGGCCGGCATGGACGACCTCCTGGTCACCCTGTCCGACCGGCTTCGGGCCCTCGACACCATCGTCGAGCTGCTGGTGCCCTACGAGCGGGGCGACGTGCTGGCCGCCCTGCACCGCGAGGGCGAGGTGCTGGGCGAGCACCACGAGGAGTCGGCGACCCGCCTCCGGGCCCGGCTCGACGCCACCACCACCCGCCGGTTCCGCGAGTTCGTGGTGGCATGACGGCCGGCCCGACCGCGCCCTTCGTTCCCCCGGCCTACCCCTACGACCGCCTGGCGCCGCTGGTCGCCCGGGCCGCCGAGCACGAGGGGGGTGTCGTCGACCTCTCGGTGGGCACGCCCAAGGATCCGCCCCCGGCGGTGATCGTCGACGCCTTGGCGACGGCGGCCGCCATCCCGGGCTACCCGCCGTCGATCGGCACCCGGACGCTGCGCGAGGCGGCCGGGAGCTGGCTGGCTCGCCGTCTCGGGGTGGAGGTCGATCCCGAGCGCCAGGTGGCGGCCTGCATCGGCACCAAGGAGCTGGTGGCCGGCCTGCCCCACTGGCTGCACCTCCGACGCCCCGAGCGCGACACCGTCCTGTACCCGGCGGTCGCCTACCCGAGCTACGCCATGGGCGCGACCCTGGCCGGGTGCCGGGCGGTGCCGGTGCCGGTCGACGACCGCTGGTGCCTCGATCTGGCGGCCATCGACCCAGCCGACGCCCGCCGGGCCCTGGCTCTGTGGGTGAACGCCCCCGGCAACCCCGCCGGCGGGCTCGACGACCTGGTGGCGGCGGCCGAATGGGGCCGGTCCCACGACGTCCTGGTCCTGTCGGACGAGTGCTACGTGGAGTACACCTGGGACGGCCCCCGGCGCAGCATCCTCGCCGCCGGGGCCGACGGCGTGCTGGCCGTCCACTCGGTGTCGAAGCGCTCGAACGCGGCCGGCCTGCGGGTGGGCTTCTACGCCGGGGACGCCGACTGGGTCCACTACCTCTCCGAGGTGCGCAAGCACGCCGGTCTCATGGTCCCCGGTCCGATGCAGGCCGCCGCCGCCGCCGCCCTGGGCGACGACGAGCACGTCGAACACCAGCGGGCTCGCTACCACCGTCGCCTGGAGCAGATTGCCGGGGTGCTGGCCCAGGCCGAGGGGATCGAGGTGGCGCTCCCCGGCGGCGGGTTCTACCTGTGGGTCGAGGCACCGAACGGCGATGCCTGGGCCTTCGCCGAGCGGCTGGCCGTCGACGCCGGGTGCCTGGTGTCGCCGGGCGACTTCTACGGCCCGGCGGCGGCCGGGTACGTGCGCATCGCCGTGGTCGAGCCCGACGACCGCCTGGAGCTGGTCGCGGCCCGCCTGCTGGCGCGCTGATCCGGGCGGTCCCGGCGGGGGGTGACTCGGTAGCCTCCCGCCCATGGCTGACCTCCAGGGAACGATCGAGGAGCTGTGGGACCGGCGCGACGAGATCGACCTGCACGATCCCGACGCGGTGGCGGCCGTCCGCCAGGCGGTGGGGCTGCTCGACTCGGGTGAGGCCCGGGTGGCCGAG
>JANNNX010000050.1:0-68326 GCA_031398745.1 Actinomycetes bacterium | reverse complement strand
CGAGGTCCTGGACCAATGGTTCGGCCCTCTCGGCGTCACCTCCTTCGCAGTCGACGGGTACCAACCCTCGACCTTCGTCGATGGGCTGGCGCAGGACGTGTGGAGCCGAGACGGGAGCAAGCCGGTGCTCCTCTGGGCCGGCGCCCTCTCACCCACCGGAGAGGACATCCAACGCGACCTCGTGGAGCGCGCCAACTGCTTCGAGGTCGTCGAACGGGTAGCGGTCACCGCTGCCCAAGAGTGCCCCGCAAGGACCCGAGGGCCGCCGCCTACGCCAATCGCCACCGCAACGTGGGCACCGTCGACCTCGCAGCGTTCCCGCCCCGGCTCCTCCGAGACGTACTCACCGCCGCCGTGAACCAGTACGTCGACCGAGACAAGCTCCGGGAACAGGCCATGCGCCAAGAGCACGAGCGCCAGCAGCTCCTCGCCCCCTAGGAGGGTCTTGCCGAGCGAGAGGCGGCATGATGGACGCTGGGAGGAAGGCCCCGATGAGCTTCGAAGGCATCGAGATACGGCACCTGCACCCATGCCCGGGCCGAGCCAGCTCGATGCCTGAGCAACCTTTCCCGACGCGCTGTCCGCTGCCCTCGACGGCTTGCCATGGCCTCCTCTTGTCAAGGTCACGTCATGACACCAGATACCCTTCGGCCATGACCACTGCTCAGAACGGCGTCCGCAAGCCGGTCACGATTCGGCGCTCCGGGCCACCGAAGGGCACGAGGGCGGAACGGGTCGAAGCCGTGAAGAGGGCCACCTCTGCCATCAAGGTAAGCGTTCCCGTCGACGCGGTGAAGGACACCCGACCCCGCTAGGTGCGACCCCCGGGGCGTCCGCCCTCCGATCGCCGGGTGTTCAGCTTCGAGGACCTGACCCTCTTCGTCCCCCCAGAGGTCTACGTCGACTCGTCGTTCGTCGCCGCGGCCTTGGTCCCCGCTGAGCCTCGCTACGAAGCCGCCCGAGCGTTCCTCGTACGACTCGTTGACAGTGGGAGCATCATCTACTTCGGGTCGCTGCTGCGCCTGGAGCTGGCCGAAGCCAGCTACCGAATTGCCTGCCGGGAGGTCGACTCCAACTGGAGGCGAGCACGGGCCGACGGCCGGGTCCGACGGCGGGTCGACCGGCTCACCCGTCAGGTCCTCGGCGAGTGGGCCGCGATTCTCACCCAGATCGAATGGGCCGAGGTAGCGCTGGACGAAGCCGTGCTCGACCTGGTGCCTGCGTACATGCGCCTCGGCCTGGGTTCCTACGACGCAGCTCACGCTGCCAGCGCGGCGGCCGCCGGGGTTCGCAGCTTCGTCACCTTGGACTACGGCTTTGCCGTGCTGCCGAAGGTGGACTTCGACCTGTTTGTTCCCTCAGCTCGTGCGTCGGGGATGCGCAGGGCACGGAGGCTTCGAGATTCCAGGCCGCGAAGAGGCCGCGAATAGGCCGCCGCTTCGCTCGACCCTCCTAGAGGCGCCCGCCCCTGCCACCCTCCACGCGCCCAGGTCCGCTCCCGGGCCGCTGGGACTGCTCCGGTGGACGTTGCGTGACGCCCTGTGCCCGGTTGGTGGCCTGTTCGGTGGGCGCTCCCGATGCCCGATACGGGAACCTCGCTCGGGGTGGTTGAGCCACCGTTGAAGGGGGGCTAGGGACCTGTGTGAGAGACGCACCCCTGCGGGCGCATGGGCCGGTCGTCGCTCTACTCGCAGATGTCGGGCTCGTCGATGGACGTTGCCTCCTGTCTCGCCTCGTCGCATGCCGCATCGATCTTCTTCTGTTGGGCTTGCTTCTCTCGCTCGGCCTGGAGTTGTGCCTCCTCAGCTTCGGCCCTTGCCTCTTCGGCGGCCCGTTGGTTGGCCTCTGACTTCCTCGCCTCGGCCTCGGCCTTTCGCTCGACCTCGTCGGCCTTGCGCATGGCGTCATCCGCCTCCGCCTCCGCCTTCCGCTGCGCCGCCTCCGCCTCGCGCAGGGCTTCCTCTTCCTCGCGTTCGGCCGACTCGGCGCGACGCTTGGCTTCATTAGCCCAAAGGTCGACCGTCACGACCGATCGTGGCGGCGTCGTGCCTGGCGAGGTCGTTGGGGTGAAAGAGGATGTCGCTGGTGACGCCTCCGGCTTCTGATTCAGCGCAACCACGGCCACCACTACTGCCGCCACAGCGATTGCCCACGGAAGCGCTCTCGGAAGAACGCGCAGAGCACTGAGCCTTCGGGACCTGGTCGGCTCGGCTTCCCCTTCGTCGGACATCTCCGCTCCCCGTGACTCGCTCGTTTGTCAGGCTGGCACCTCGGGGCTACGTCGGCCAGCGCGGGCCCTAGCAACGGGTAGCCATTCGGGTAGCCAAAGTCTGCGTACTCCGGTGGACTGTCCCAGACGCTGAGCCCGCCTGACCTGGTGTGTCGTGGTCACCTCGGACGGCCCTGGACCCCTTGGGTGCAACTTTGGATCAGGAGGTTGGAGGTTCGAGCCCTCCCCCGCCAGCTCAACCCGATTCTCCCGCCAGACTGCTCCCGGTGATCGGGACCGAGGAGTACGCGGGGCTTACGGGGGCGGCGAGCCCGGATGCTGCGATCGCCTTCATCGAGATCGGTGCCGTCGCGCTGGTGCTTGCCGCCCTCGCCAGGCTGGCGGGACGCTTCGGCATCACCGCCATCCCGCTCTACCTACTCGCGGGGCTCGCGGTGGGCGAAGGCGGGGTGGCGCCTTTAGACATCAGTGCCGACTTCATTTCCCTGGTGGCCGAGATTGGCGTGCTGCTGCTGCTCCTCACGATGGGACTCGAGTACAGCGGCGATGAGCTCCGCGACGGCCTTCGCACGGGCCTGGTGCCTGGCGCGACCGACGCGGCGGCAAACTTTGGTCCGGGCTTCCTCGTCGGTCTGGTGCTGGGCTGGGACCTTCCGGGTGCCGTGCTACTCGGGGGCGTGAGCTGGGTGACCTCGTCGGGAATCGTGTCGAAGGTGCTCACCGATCTCGATCGTCTCGATAACGCTGAGACGCCGTCGATTCTCAACTTGTTGGTGATCGAAGACCTGGCGATGGCGGCGTTCCTTCCTTTCGCCGCCGCCCTCGTAACCGGGACTGACGCCGCGGCGACGGCGATCACAGTGGTCGTGGCGCTCGCCGCGGTGGCGGTGATCCTCACCGTCGCGCTCCGCTTCGGCGACCTGCTGAGCAGTGTCCTGAGGGGTGGAAGCGACGAGTCGCTTCTGCTGTCCGTATTCGGGCTGACCCTCCTTGTCGGGGGGTTGGCGCAACAGCTCGAGGTCTCGGCTGCGATCGGTGCCTTCCTCGTCGGACTGGGGCTATCGGGGCCGGTGCAACGGCGAGCAGGAGCCCTCATCGGCCCGCTGCGCGATCTCTCCGCTGCCATGTTCTTCCTCTTCTTCTCGTTTCAGATCAGTCCTCGTGACCTGATCGATGCCTTTGTCCCGGCGTTCGGGCTCGCCGTGGTCGCAATCGCGGGGAAGGTCGTCACCGGCTGGGTCGCGGCGGGACGGGCTGGAGTGGACTCACGAGGCCGACTTCGTGCCGGAACTACATTGATCGCCCGGGGCGAGTTCTCGATCGTGATTGCCAGCCTCGGTGCGTCCCTGGCGAATGGCGAGGAGCTCGGTGCCGTTGCCGCCGCGTTCGTCCTGCTCACGGCCATCATCGGCCCGCTGGCAGCCCGGTACGTCGAGTCCCGGCCTGCGGGACCGCCAACTGTCGGAGCGGCCAGGAGCGGGTAGCCGGCGAGATTGCACGCCCGCCGGCCGACGTGAACGGGCGAGTGGGTTAGACCGGGTCGAGCCGGCGGGTGAGGCCGCGCTGGCCACCGCGCATCATGTGGGCGTGGTTGGCGCGGAAGGCCGGCCGCAGGAGGCCCTCCAGTCGCTGCAGCGACGGCTTGGCCAGCACGACCTCCTCCTCGAAGGTGGCGGTCGTCGATCCTCCCTCGGGCATCGCGTCCACCGTCCAGCGGGTCCACCCCTCGAGGTCGCCGGCGAGTCGGGCCTCGAGCACGCCGGCCGCCCGGTCGACCAGCACCGCTCGGGTGAGGAACCGGAGGTCGTAGGGGAGGAGCGAGCGGCAGGTCAGCTCCCGGCTCTCGTGGTCGACCACGCTCACCCGTCGTACCTGGGGCCACCAGGCCGGGTAGGCGTCGAGGTCGGCCAGTACCGCGAACACCGCACCGGCCGACCCTCGACTCCGCCACTGAGACCGGAACCGGTAGAGGTGGCGCGGCTCGCCGTCCTGTCGTTGGCTCACCGTGGCCTCATCGCTGGCGCAGGCCCTCGAGGATGAGGTGACGCAGGCGGCGGCGGGTGCGCTCGGGCTGGTCGGTGTCGGTCGAGCCGGGCACCCGGTCACGGTAGGCGTCGGTCCGAGCGGGTCCTCGCCCTGGGCCCGGGACAGGAGGAACCGCGTTCCGGTATGGTGCGACGACACCCGTCGTGAGGAGACACGATCCATGAAGTTCTCGACGTTCCAGACCCCCATCTCGCCCGGTGCCGAGCACGACGGGCGGATCATCCAGGAGGTGATCCGAGCCGCCAAGCGTCTCGACGAGGGCGGCTTCGGCTGCTTCTACCTCGCCGAGCACCACTTCACCGGCTACAGCGCCTACTCCAACAACTTCATGCTGGCCTCCTACCTGGCGGCCGCCACCAAGCAGATCCACCTCGGCTTCCTGGTCTCGGTGGTGCCCCTGCACCACCCGTTCCGATTGGCCGAGCAGGCCAACCTGCTCGACCAGCTGACCGAGGGTCGCTTCGTGTTCGGGGTCGGCTCGGGCGGTATCCCGTTCGAGTCCCTCGGGCTCGGACAGCCGGTCGACGAGCAGCAGAACGCCCGCATGGAAGAGGCGCTGCCCATCGTCTTCGAGGCGTGGGCCCACACCCCCGACGACGAGCCCCTCTCGTTCAAGACCGACCACTACGAGGGCACGCTCTACGAGCGGATCATGCCTGCCGCCTACACGCCCGGCGGCCCGGTCATCAAGCGGGCCTGTGAGTCGGAGCGGGGCATTCGCTACGCGGCCAAGATGGGCTTCGCGGCCCACATCTTCCCCCGCCAGCCCGGCATCGAGCCGTTCCAGGCGCTGTCGGAGTGGTGGGACCTCTACCGCCGCGAGCTCGAGGCCGCCGGCCACGACGACGCCGTGGTGGAGCGTTGCTTGGCCTGGACCAGTGGCCAGACCCAGGTCGCCATCGGCGAGTCGCGCGAAGAGGCGATGGGCCGGATGATGAGCGGAGCCGGCAGCCACATGATGGAGTGGGTCCAGCGCCAGCTGGCGCTGGAGATGAAGTACATCGGACGCAACCCGGTGAACGAGCGCCTCGGCATCCCCCAGGGAGGGGGCACGGCCGCCGCTCGCCCCGACGCCCCCAGCTTCGACGGCCCGCCGCCCAAGGGCACGACCGTCGGCACTCCCGAGGAGGTGGCCAAGGGTCTCAAGGACTACGAGGCGCTGGGCCTCCAGGAGCTGCTCATCGGTATGGACGTGGGCATCGGCTATGACGCTCCCCGGACCGAGGAGCGCTTCACCATGGACCAGTTCGTCGAGGAGGTCATGCCGCTGCTCTGAGCAGTAGCTCCGGCCGACTCAGCGAGGGGCCGGGGAAGGTGTGGAGGCGAGACGGACGAGGTCGAGGAGGGCCTCGTCCGTCTCGTCGAGGAGTTCGAGCACCGGGCGCGAGCCGTGGTGGGCGAGCCATCGGTAGATGGTGGTGCGGGCGATGGCTTGGGCCAGCCCGGCCAACAGCAGGGGGCGGGGATCGACGACGGCGGGCGCGCCGAGGCGCCGCTCGGCCCACGACGTCACCACTTCCTTGAGCTGGGTGCCGATGTCGTGGACCAGGTGCTCTCGCACGGGAGCGACGCTGTCGGCCAAGCGAGACATGTCGAGGAGGAGCCCCCGGTCCTTCTCGACCTCGCCCATGACGGCCCGGATCCCGGCCAGGAGCGCTTCGAAGATGGGGGCATCGGAATCGGTGGCGTCGAGGGCGTCGGACAGCACCTCGGCCCAGGCCTCCTCGAAGGCGAAGAGGGCGGTCTCCTTCGAGGGGAAGTGCCGGAAGAACGTGCGGGACGACACCCCGGCGCGCTCGGCGATCAGCTCGATGGTCGTCTCGCGGTAGCCGAGCTCGCCCACCAGCATGGCGGCGGCGGCGGCGATGGTCTTGCGGGTCTCGGCCTTGGCCGCGGTGCGCTGGGGCCCGCCGTGAGGGGTGTCGTCGGCTCGCGTTGCCATCCGTCCGAGCCTACCGTAGTCTTTCCTGCTGTCAGATATGACGGCAGATTGGCCGCTGAGAACAGTCCGAAGAGGGAGGAGCCGACGATGTCGAGGGCGCTCTACCGGTTGGGTCGTTGGTCGTCGCGGCACCGTCGCCGGGTGGTGGCGGGCTGGGTCGGACTGCTGGTCGCGCTGCTGGTGTCGATGGGGTCCGTCGGCGGCGAGGTGGTGGAGAGCTTCTCGCTGCCGGGTACCGAATCCCAGGACGCGGCCGACCTGCTGGAGGAGCGCTTCCCGGAGCTCTCCGGGTCGGCGGCAACGATGGTCGTGTCGGGTGACGACCTGGCCGGTTCCCAGCGGAGCGCGGTCGAGGCTTTGGCCGCCGAGGCGGCGACCCTGCCTGGGGTGACGTCGGTCGAGGACCCCTTCGGCCCTGGAGCGCAGTCTCAGTCGGGCGACGCGACCCAGTTCGACGTTCGCTACGCGACTGAAGCCAACGAGGTCCACGAGGCCGACTTCGACGCCCTGACCGAAGCCGCTGAGGCGGCGTCGGTCGACGGGCTGCGGGTGGAGATCGGCGGTGAGGTGGCCACGGCCAAGGCTCGGACCGAGCCCGGCGGTACGACCGAGGTCATCGGCGTGGGCGTCGCGGTGGTGGTGCTGCTCCTGGCTTTCGGCTCGATCCTGGCCATGGGCCTGCCGCTGCTCACCGCGCTGGTCGGGGTCGGGACCAGCCTGTCGGTGCTGCTCTTGCTGGCCGCGGTGACCGATGTGCCATCGGTAGCCGAGACCCTGGCCCTCATGCTGGGACTGGCCGTCGGTATCGACTACGCCCTGTTCATCGTCAGCCGCCACCGGTCTCAGGTGGCGACGGGCATGGAGATCGACGAATCGATCGGTCGGGCGTTGGCCACCGCCGGCGGGGCCGTGGTCTTCGCCGGATGCACGGTGGTCATCGCCATGGCCGGGCTCTCAGTGGTCGGCATCCCCTTCATCACCTTCATGGGCGTGGCCACCGCGGCCTCGGTGGTGGTGGCGGTGCTCATCGCCGTCACTTTCCTGCCCGCGCTGTTGGGCTTCGCCGGCGGCAACATCAACCGGCTCAACGTCCTCGGCATCGGCGTGGAGAAGGAGACCCGGACCACCGAACCGCTCGGCGCTCGCTGGACCCGTTGGGTCACCAGGCGCCCGTGGCTGTCGCTGGCGCTCGGGCTCCTCCTCATCGGCGTGCTGGCCGCACCGATGCTCGACCTGCGCACGGCCATGTCCGACGCCGGGGTGGCCAACACCGACACCAGTCGCCGCCAGGCCTACGACACCGTCGCCGACGAGTACGGGGAGGGCGCCAACGCGGTGCTGTCGGTGGTGGTCGACCACACCGGGCTCTCGGGCGGCGAGGCGTCGGCTGCCGTGGAGGACGTGCAGGCGGCGCTGGCGGGCACCGAGGGCGTCGTCACTGCGACCGGTGCTCGGGCCAACCAGGCCGGCGACACCTCGGTGCTCCAGATCGTCCCCGAGGGCTCGGCCACCGACGAGTCGACCAGCTCGCTGGTGCACCACCTGCGCGACGACGTGCTGCCGCCGATCGAGGAGGCGACGGGGGTCGAGACCTTCGTGGCCGGGGCCACCGCGGTGAACATCGACATCACCGACCAGCTGTCGTCCCGGCTGTGGCTGCTGATGGCCGTGGTCATCGGGCTCACCTTCCTGGTGCTGCTGGTCGCCTTCCGCTCGGTGCTGGTGCCGATCAAGGCCGCCATCGGCATCCTGCTGTCGATCGGCTCGTCGCTGGGGGTGGTGGTCGCCGTGTTCCAGTGGGGGTGGTTCAACGAGTTGCTCGGCATCGACACCACCCAGCCGATCATCAGCTTCCTGCCGACGATCATGTTCGCCATCCTCTTCGGCTTGTCGATGGACTACGAGGTGTTCATCCTCTCCCGGGTCCGGGAGGACTACCTCCGCACCGGCGACCCGCACGAGAGCGTGGTGTCGGGCGTGGCCTCGTCGGCCCGGGTCATCACCGCCGCGGCCGCCATCATGGTCAGCGTCTTCGGCGGGTTCATGCTGGGTGACGATCCCACCATCAAGATGGTCGGTCTCGGGTTGGCCGCCGCCGTGCTCCTCGACGCGACCGTGGTCCGCCTCATCCTGGTGCCGGCGACCATGGTCATGTTCGACGAGGCCAACTGGTGGCTGCCGGGATGGCTCGATCGCCTCGTCCCGCACGTCGACATCGAGGGCGAGAAGCTCCTCGAGGAGCTCGAGCAGGAAGAGGCCAAGCTCGTCGCGGCCGGGTCCGGGCCGTCCTGAGTGCCGCCCGCTCAGACTCCGGGGCGGCCGAAAGCGGTGATGACGGCGGTGAGGAACAGGGGAACCGTGCGGTCGAGCGGCGCGACGGCCGCCGGATCCCCCACGATGGTGCGGCCCACGATGCCCATGATCCCCTCGGCGATCATGGTGGCCAGCTCGTCGCGGTGGTAGCCGTCGGGCGGGATCAGGTCGCCGCGGTGGACGGCCGCCAGGACCGTGTCCCGTACCTGGTCTTGGAAGACGAAACGAGCCTCGGGGGCGGCGCTGGGGGTGATGTCGAGCTGCGCCCCGGCCCGGGCCATGGCCGTGTCGTAGTACCGGCGCCACTCGTAGTCACCGGAACGCTGGACCCAGTCGGCCAGTGCCTCGAGCCGCCGGAGGGGGTCGTCGCCCTCGTCGCCCAGGGCGTGCTGCTCGAGACGGACGCGGTCGTCGAAGTGGTGGAGCGCAGCCCGGCACAGCCCGTCCTTGCCTCCGAAGAAGTGGTAGATCGAGCTGGTCCCGACGCCGGCTAGGGCGGCCACGTCCCGCACGTTCAGGTCGTCGTAGCCCTTCTCGGCCAGCACCCGCAGGGTGGCGTCGAGCAGCCGTTCTCGAGATCCCGACAAGGCCGGCACCCTAGGGCGCCGGCCTTGTCGGGTCCCCACCGGATCAGGCGAAGTGCAGGCCGAGGAAGAACGTGTCCTGGCCCATGAGGCCCTTGCCGATGAGGGCGTAGTTCATCTCCTGGAGGCTGACGTGGGCTCCCATGGCGGCCATGTCCCGGTAGCACTTCTCCAGCGGGCTGTCCTTGAAGATGCCCGTGGTCGCGACCTGGCGGTAGAGCACGTCCATGACCTCGCGGCAGGCGGCGTAGGTGTAGACGTTGGTGAGGGCCGAGATCTCCCGCTCCTCGTTTCCGACGTCGCCGTCGCGGCTGTAGAGGGCGGTGCCGCTCTCGAGCACCTCGTAGGTGAGGGCCCGGACCGAGCGGAGCTTGGCCTCGCACTCGGCCAGCTTGTGGGCCACCACGTCGCGCTGGCCGGGCGGCACCATCGGGCCTCCGGCCATGTCCATGTGCTTGACCTCGAGGATGTCGTAGACCTCCTCGAGGGCGTGGCGGACGATGCCGATGGCGTTCATCGAGTGACCACCGATCCCCACCGGGGCCTTGATGGTGAGCGCCCCTCGGGCACTCGAGGACTCACGGCTGAAGGTCAGCTCCTCGGGGATGAAGGCGTCCCTCACCCGGAAGGCCCCGGAGTGGGTGCCCCGCAGGCCAATGGTGTCCCACGAGCCCTCGACCACCTCGACGTCGGCCTTGGGGGCGAAGAACGTCCGGGCCTCGGGCATGCCCGCACCCATCCCACCGGGCCCCATGGCTGGGGTGAACTCCTGATCCATGCTGTCGAGGATGAAGAAGCCGCCGATGAAGTGGCTGGCGTGCTTGCTGTTGGAGGCGAAGGACCACTCGCCGGTGACCCTGAAGCCACCCTCGACCCGCACCGCCCGCCCACCGCGGGGCCCGGGGGAGCCGGCGATGTTGGTGTAGGGGGTGTCGAAGAGCATCTTGGCGCCCTCGACCGACAGCCCGGTCGCGAGGTAGGCGGCGGCCATGTGCACGAGGATCGTCCAGCCGGCCGAGGCGTCGCCCCGGGCCAGCTCCTCCATGATGCGGAACTGGGTCACGTAGTCGATCTCGCCGCCGCCGGCCTCCTCGGGGGCGCCCATGAGGAACATCCCGGCGTCGCCCATCCGGGTGATGACGTCCTCGGGCAGCCGCTGGGAGTCCTCGATGTCGAGCGCTCGCTGGCGCAGCTCGGGCACCAGGTCGCGCGCCACCTGGAGGGCTCGCTCGCCCGGGGCCGTGCGCTCGGTGCGGTAGGCCTCGTCTAGGAAGCCTGGGTGGGCCATGACCGGCATGCGGTTCCCCTCGGTGGTCCGGCGGCCTGCGGACGGCCGTTGGTGGGCCTGGAACCTACTGTTCCAATCGACCCGGAGGCAAGGGTGCCGGTGGCGACCCCGTCAGGCCCCGGCCACGCCCTCGATGACCTCGGCGAACTCGTCGCCCGGAGCGTTGAGGGACATGTAGGAGATGCCGAAGCGCTCCCGGCGCTCGAGGAGCTGCTCGACCATGTCCGCCGGTGTGCCGAACAGGAAGTGGGGCGAGTCGAGCAGGTCCTCGGCCGTGGTGTCGCCGGCCATCGGCATCGGAGAGCTCTTCATCCGCTCCAGGAACTCCTCGGCCGCAGCTTTGCGATCGGCCCCGTAGCTGATGCCGAAGCTCATGACGTTGAGCTCGATCTCGTCGAAGCGATCACCGGCCGCCTCCCGCACCCACTCGATCTTCTGGAGGGTGGCGGCGGCCGAGGTGTTGGCGATGTCGATGCCGTGGCCGCTCCCGGCCGACGCGGCCAGGCTGACGATGTCGGCGTGGCGGCCGGCCACGGCCAGGATCTTGGGCCCGCCGCCGCCGATGAGGATGGGTGGCCCGCCCGCCTGCGCTGGCTTGGGAGCGCCCTCGAGGCCCTGGATGGCGTAGTGCTCGCCCTCGAAGTCGACCGGGCCCTGGCCGAAGAGCCCCTTGAGGATCTGGAGTGACTCCTCCAGCCGGGCGATGCGGACGCTGGGCTTGTCGAAGGGGATGCCGGTCTGGGCGTACTCGCCGGCCATCCAGCCGGCCCCGATGCCGAGCTCGAAGCGTCCACCGCTGAGCAGATCGAGGCAGGCCGCTTCCTTGGCCAGCACGGCCGGGTGGCGGAAGTCGTTGTCGATCACGAAGGTGCCGAGCCGCAACGACTCGGTCGCCTCGGCCGCCACCAGCAGGCCCTGGAAGGGCGAAAAGGTGGTGGGGAAGTGGTCGGAGTGGATGAGCGTCGAGAACCCCATCGACTCGGCCCGGGTGGCCTCGGCCACGATGTCGTCGCGGGTCTGGGCGCCGAAGCCGATGGAGGTGGCGAAATGCCAGGGGCGGGTGGTCATGAGGTGGTCCCTTTCGAGCGGGCGGTGCGGAGCTGGTCGAAGAACGAGACGACGGTCCGGTAGACGTCGGGGACCTCGTCGACCGAGTGGATGAAGTGGCCCGGGCTGAACACGAAGGTGTCGAAGCCGGCGTCCACCTGGCGCCGGGCCCCCTCCAGGGTGGCGTCGAGGTCGGCCGGGCCGTCGGGATCGGGGAAGACCCCGAGCATCGGCGTCCAGAGTTCGAGCTGGTCGGCGTCGCGGCCCTTGGCCTCCATGGCCTCGCGGACCGCGGCACGAGGATCGGTGCCGGGGATGGGCGGGGGGAAGAACCCCGCCCCCCAGTCGGAGATCCGACGTTGCGCCCGCTTCCCCAGCCGCCCGCCGAACCAGATCTTCGGGCCGCCGGGCTGGATGGGTCGAGGCTCGATCTGGATGTCGTCGAACCCAAGGGTGTCGGAGTGGTAGCTGAACGGACCCTCCCACAGGCCCTTGCAGACGGTCATCAGCTCGTCGAGCCGGGCGCCCCGCTCGGCGAAGGGCACGCCCACCGCCTCGTACTCCTCGGCCTGCCAGGAGGTGCCGATGCCCACGTCGAGTCGACCCCGGGAGAGCACGTCGAGGCTGGCCAGCATCTTGGCCAGCACCACCGGCTGGCGCAGCGGTGCGATGAGGATGCAGGTCCCGATCCGCACCCGCTCGGTGACCGCCGACACGGCGGCCAGGGTGAGGAGCGGGTCGAGCCAGGGCGTGTCGGGCGGCTGCTGGTGCTCGCGGAGGTTGACCCACGGGTTGGTCGGCGTGCCCTCGGCCGCGCTGTTCGGGCCCATGGCCACGTGATCGCCCATGGTCACGCCGTCGAGGCCCATCTCCTCGGCCAGCCGGCCCAGCTCGACCACCTGGGCCAAGTCGCGGTTGTCGATCAGGTGACCCATCTCAGAGAGGATCACCATCGCCCGAAGGGGCAGGGGGGAGGTCGAACTCATGGCGTCTCCTGTCGCGAGGGTCTCAGGCCATCGACGCGGCGATGCCGGTGTCGACCCGGATGTTGGTGCCGTTGACGTTCCGCCCGGCGTCGCTGGCCAGGAACACGATCATGGCGGCCAGGTCGGCCGGGTCTGCCGCCGCTATCCGGGGAGCCCCACCGCCCCCACCACCCGGTGCTGCCGGTGACGATCGCCCGCCGACCTTCGAGCCCGAGCTCCATCGAGTTCCCCCGTCCCCGCCGATTTCACGGACCAGGCTGGACCCTATAGCGCGGCCGGCGAGCCGCGACCCTTGCCCTCCGGTCCGGCACCACCCGACGGCGGGGGGAAGAACGTGCGCCGGATGCGGTCGAGGTAGGCGTCACCCACCTCCTCGCCCGAGACCAGGGCGCGGCGAAGGATGAGCGCGGGCAGCACCTCCGAGAGCAGGGCCAGGTCGACGTCGGTGGCCAGCTCGCCCCGCTGCTGGGCGTGGCGCAGGAGGTCGGCGAAGCGGGCCCGGCGGGGTCGCTCGATCTCGTCTCGGTAGGCCTGGGCCAGCGCCGGGTTCCGCTGCATCTCGGTGATGATTCCGGCCAGCAACGGCAGGTCGCCCCGGCCCGCCACGCCGTGAAGGCGGGCGATCGCGTCGTCGATCGTTCCCAGGGGATCGATCGGCACCTGATCGGCGTGGTGCCGCAGCACGGCGATGACCAGCTCGTCCTTGGTCGCCCAGCGGAGGTGGACCGACTGCCGGCTGACACCGGCGCGGTCGGCCACGTCGCGCATCGACAGCCCGGCGTAACCCTGCTCCCGCAGCACCGCGGTGGCGGTGGCCAGGATGGCGGTGTCGACCTTCGGGTCGCGGGGGCGCCCTCGACCTCTCACCAGTGCGGGCACGGCTCCTCGGGGGTTTTCGCTCTCGGCGGTGGCTGCGGCCGCCTGGACCCGGCGAGCGTAGGGCCCGGCGCGGCCCAGGTCCCGGGAGTCGAGATGAGCGAGCATGGCCGGGTGGGTCGACGACAGGGGAGCACTGGCGACGAGGGCGACGAGGTGGTCGCCTGGTCTCCGGGTCGGGTCAACCTCATCGGCGACCACACCGACACCACCGGCGGATTGGCATTGCCCATGGCCATCGACCTGGGTACGACCGTCACCGCTCGCCGGGGAGGTGACCGGATCGTGCTCCGTTCCGATGTCGAGGCCGCGCCGGCCACCGTGGCGCTTGTCGGCCCCGGGCCGGGCGCCACCGGTCCTGGGTGGGAGCGCGTGGTGGCCGCGGTGGCGCAGGAGATCGGGGCCACGGTGGGACTCGTGGGGGTGGTGCAGACCACGCTGCCGGTCGGCGCCGGACTGTCGTCGAGCGCGGCTCTCGAGCTTGCGGTGGCCCTGGCTTTAGGTGCCGGCGGCTCGCCCCTCGAGCTGGCCCGCGCCTGCCAGCGAGCCGAGCAGCGGGCCACCGGGGTCCCCACCGGGATCCTCGACCAGCTCACCTGCGCCGCCGGGGTGGCCGGCGCCGCGCTGCTGCTCGACGCTCGGGCCGGCACCGTTCGCCCGGTCGGGTTGCCCGATGGGCTCGACATCGTCGTCGTGCATTCGGGCCAGTCGCGGACGCTGGTCGGCTCGGGCTACGCCGAGCGCCAGGCCGAGCTGGCCCGGGCCGAGCTCGACGTCGGACCGCTGCGCGACGCGGTGGTCGCCGACCTGGCCTCGATCGGCGACGACGTGGCTCGCCGGCGGGCCCGCCACGTGCTCAGCGAGAACGCCCGGGTCGAGGCCGCAGTCGACGCCCTGGCGAGCGGCGACCGGCGGACCTTCGGAGCCCTGCTCGGGGCCAGCCACGCCAGCCTCCGGGACGATTTCGAGGTGTCGACGCCCGCCCTCGACGACACCGTCGAGCGCCTCTTGGCGACCCCCGGCGTGCTCGGGGCCCGGCTCACGGGAGCCGGTTTCGGGGGCTGCGTGGTGGCGGCGGTGGAGGCCGGGGCCCCGCTCGACGGCTGGCGGGTCCGACCGTCGGCCGGCGCCCGGCTTCTCTGAGCCCGCGGTGCAGGGCGGGCGTCGGCCCGAGCCGCGCCGGCTAGGAGTTGTCGCCGCTGACGACCGCGGCGGCTCGGCGGGCCATCTCCTCGGCGTCGACATCCTCGACGTGGGTGGCGATGGCCCAGATGTGGCCGAACGGGTCGAGGACCTGCCCGCTGCGGTCGCCGTAGAACTGGTCGGCGACCTCCCGCACCGAGGTGGCGCCGGCGGCGATGGCCCGGGCGTAGACGTCGTCGACGTCGTCGACGTACACGCTCAGGCTCACCGGCGTGCCTCCCAGGGTCTTGGGGCTCTTCTGGGCCATCCCCGGATACTCGTCGGACAGCATCAGGACGCTGTCGCCGATCTCGAGCTCGGCGTGGCCCACCGTGCCGTCGGGCCCATCGAGGCGCATGCGCTCGGTGGCGCCGAAGATGTCGCAGTAGAAGCGGATGGCGGCATCGGCACCCGCCACGCACAGGTAGGCGTTCAGCGAGCGGTACCCGGATGGGGCCGGGGTGGTGCTGGTCATCGCGGACTCCTTGGTTGGCTCGGGGGTGTGTCTTCGGTGTCGTCGACGGACTTCGGGGGCCGGTTCCAGCCCATCGAGCCGAGCAGCAACCGGCCGAAGGCGGCGAGGAGGGACGGTCGGCCAGACCGGCCGACCCCGGAGAGCGGTCCCCAACGGGTTGCCCAGATGATCAGGCCGGACACGACGACCAGCCCGGCGAACACGGCGACTTCCACCGCCGGATCGTAGGGCCGGCTCACTCGCCCGACACCCGCGACCGCGTGGCGGCCTCGGGTAGGCCTCCGGGTCAGCCGGCGAGAGCGGGGGTGGGTCCGGCCGCGCCGCGGCGCAGGCCGGCCACCAGGTCCTCGACCGTCTCCCGGGCGCCCCAGCGCGGCGACCAGCCGAGCTCGGTGGTGGCTCGGGTGGTGTCGAGCATCGGCACCGACCGCAGTAGGTCGACCCACCCGCCGCTGGTCGGTTGGAGGCGCAGGTGCCAGGTGCCGGCGGCCACCGGCCGCACCAGCGAGAGCACCGAGCGGGCGCCGTCGCGGCCCAGGGTCGGCTCGGCCGCGAGGTTGAACGGACCCCGGGCGTTCCCGGTCACGGCCAGGGCGATGGCAGCCCCGACATCCGCGCTGTGGACGACCTGGAGCGGCACCGGCGCGTCGGTGAGGGCCCGCACCGCCAGGCGCCCGAGGGTGGCCCGGGGCACCAGCGGTCCGAGGAAGTGGGTGCGGATCGCTTCCGCCGCCTCCTGCTTGAGGACGAACGCCGGCCGGAGGCGCACCACCCGCAGGTCGGGGTAGCGGAGTTCGGCGACGTCGAGCAGGCGCTCGACGTAGGCCTTCTCCCGGGAGTAGGCGACCACCGGCACACCGTCGGTGGGCCACCGCTCGTCGACTCGCTCGTCGCCCCGGCGACGAGGGGAGTACGCGGCGGCCGAGGAGGCGTGCACGAAGGTCCCGACCCCGGCGGCCCTCGCCGCGTCGAGCACCCGGGTGGTGCCGACGATGTTCGTCCGCCACAGCGCGTCGGCGTCGTGGGACGGCTGGATCTGCCAGGCCAGGTGGACCACCGCGTCGGCGCCCGCCATCAGTGGGCCGAGGTCGTCGATCCCCACGTCGGCTGCCCTCCAGGTGGTCTTGGTCCACTGATCGACGAGCGGCGGCCGCCGGCACACGGCGACGATGCTGTCGACCTCGTCGTCGGCTTCGAGGACGTCGAGTGCGCTGGTGCCGACGTTGCCCGAAGCTCCGGTGACCACGACCCGCATGGGCTCCTCCTCGACTCGGGGGTTTCCCACGGTTACCCCCGCGGCGCCGGTCCCCAGCCACGCTCGGGAATGGCGTTTGCGTCCCGGCGGTTGTCGCGCCCGGACCGCGGCGCCCCGCCCTGGCCGAGGTGGAGGACGAGCGATGAGCGACGACAGCGGCCGGGGCCGCGTGCGGGTCGAGGAGGGGCAGAAGCGGGTGCGGGCGCTGCTCGGCGGGGAGGTCGTGGCCGACACCCGGAGACCGTCACTGGTGTGGGAGGTGCCCTACTACCCGACCTACTACTTCCCGGTGGCCGACGTGACCGACGGGGTGTTGGTGGCCAGCGAGACCACCTCGCACTCGCCGAGCCGGGGGGACGCCCAGCACTTCGACGTGCGCGTCGGCGAGCGGGTGGCGCTCGACGCCGCGCTGCGGTACCCGGCCTCGCCTATCGACGAGTTGCGGGGCCTGGTCCGCCTGGAGTGGGCGGCCATGGACCTCTGGCTGGAGGAGGACGAGGAGGTCTTCGTCCATCCCCGTAGCCCCTATACCCGGATCGACGTGCTGGCCAGCTCCCGCCGGGTGCGGGTCGAGATCGACGGGGTGGTGGTGGCCGAGAGCGACCGGCCTCACATCCTCTTCGAGACCGGGCTGCCGCCCCGGTACTACCTACCCATCACCGACGTCGCCCTCGAGCGGCTCCGCCCGTCGAGCACCGAGACCCACTGCCCGTACAAGGGGACGGCCCGCTACTGGTCCATCGACCTCGGCGATCGGGTGGTCGACGATGCCCTCTGGACCTACAAGACCCCACTGGCCGAGAGCCAGAAGATCGCCGGGCTGGTCGCCTTCTACAACGAGAGGGTCGATCTCTTCGTCGATGGCGAGCTGGCGGCGCGCCCCAGGACCGTGTTCTCCAGAACTAGCCCGCGCTGATCCGGCCTCGGCGGTGGATGATCCACCCGTGGACCCGCGCTCGGACCCCGCTCGCCAGCCTCTTCCCGAGTCGCTGGCGCCGATGCTGGCCACGAGCGCGGCCTCGCTGCCCCAGCCCGACGAGGGGTGGGCCTACGAGATCAAGTGGGACGGCTTTCGGATGGTCGCTCTGGTGGCGGGCGGTCGGGTGCGACTCCAGAGCCGGACGCTCCTCGACAGCACCGCCGACTTCCCCGAGGTGGGTGCCCTCGGCTCGCAGCTCGGTTCGACCGAGGCCGTCCTCGACGGCGAGGTGGTCGCTCTGGACGAGCAGGGACGGCCCAGCTTTGGCCTCCTCCAGCAACGGGGCCGGGCCCGGCCCCCGATCGTCTACATGATCTTCGACCTGCTCTTCCTCGACGGGTGGTCCACCACCGCGCTGGCCTACCTCGAGCGGCGTCGACTGCTCGAGGGGCTGTCGCTGGCCGGACCGTCGTGGCAGGTCCCGGCACACCACCTGGGTGAGGGTGCCGAGCTGCTGGAGGCCAGCCGGGCCCAGGGACTCGAAGGGTTGGTGGCCAAGCAGATCGACTCGCCCTACCTCCCCGGGCAGCGCTCGGCGGCGTGGCGCAAGGTCAAGAACTGGGCCCGCCAGGAGCTGGTGATCGGCGGGTGGATGCCCGGGACCGGCGGGCGGACCGGCACCCTCGGCTCCCTCCTCGTCGGGTATCACGACGCCACGGGGGCGCTCCGCTACGCAGGCCGGGTCGGCACCGGCTTCACCCGGGCCGAGCTCGACCGCCTCCACGGCCTGCTCGACCCATTGGCCCGACCCGACCCGCCCTTCGCCGAGGCGAGGGCGCTCCCGTCGGAGGTCCGCCGGTGGGGTCGCTTCGTCGAGCCGCGCCTCGTGGCTGAGGTCGCCTTCAGCGAGTGGACCCACACCGGGACGATCCGGCAGCCCTCCTACCAGGGCCTTCGTGTCGACAAGGCCCCCGGCGAGGTGGTCCGGGAGGGCTGAGCGCTCGGGTGGCCCCCGCTCCCCCCGCGCCCCCCGCCTGGCCCACCCCCTCCAGCCGGGATGCATGGCGGTCGGATTCCGGGAGCCATGCATCCCGGCCGGCGGGGCGGGCCCGCGAGGTCAGACCTCGGCGGTGGCCGCCAGGTCGTCGTCGAGGTCGTGGTTGAAGATCCACGTGGTGTCGAAGATCCCGGCGTGACCCTGGGTCGACATGCGGGCGTCGCGGGCTTGCTGCTCGTCGCCGTCGACCAGCCGGAGCTGGGCGCCGACATAGCGAGCCCCTAGCTGCACCCGCGCCGTGCGGTCGCGGCGGAGGTCCTCGTAGCGGCGGAGGGCGGGCTCGACGCCGTCGGCCGCCACCCCCTCGAAGCACCGACCGAGCACATAGCCGTCCTCGATCGCCTGGCACGCCCCCTGGCCGAGGTGGGGCTGCATCGGGTGGCAGGCGTCGCCCAGCAGGCTGACCCGCCCCCGGCCCCACTCCGGCATCGGGTCACGGTCGAAGATGCCCCACCGCATCAGGCGGGGGGTGGCCTCGATCATCCGGCCCACCTGGGCGTCGAAGTCGGCGAAGTCGGCCAGGGTCTCCTCGAGGGTGGCCTCGAGCGACCACGACTCGGCGGTCCAGTCCGAACGGACGTAACCGACCCAGTTCATGAGGGCGCCCTGGGCCACCCAGTAGGTGATGAAGTACCGCTCCGGGCCGACCCAGGTCGAGCCGACGCCGGCCCGGGTCTCCTCGGAGACGACATCGACGGGGGCGATCCCCCGGTAGGCGACCAGCCCCGAGAACAGCGCCTGGTCGGGACCCCACAGCAGCTCGCGGACCACGGAGTGGACACCATCGGCACCGATCAGCGCGTCGGCCTCGACCGTGGTGCCGTCGTCGCAGGTGACGACCACCCTCCGACCGTCGTCGACCACCGCCGCCACCCGCCGCCCGAGGAGGAGTCGCGCCGGATCGAAGGCGCCGACCAGTACGTCGAGCAGGTCGGGTCGGTACACCTGGTAGTGCGGCGCATCCGACGGCGGTGTCGCTCCGTCGGCCTCGCGCCGGGCCAGCAGGCTGCCGTCGTCCCACCGGCGCAGTCCCCCCATGCGGCCGGTAGTCCCGATGGCGGCCAGTGGCTCGGCGAGGCCGAGGCGGTCGAAGACTCGGGTGGCGTTGGGCGCCATCTGCAGGCCGGCACCCACCTCTCGGAGTTGGCCCGCCTGCTCGAGCACGGTCACCTGGCACCCCGCCCGCTCGAGGGCGACCGCCGCGGTCAGCCCCCCGATGCCGCCACCGGCGACGATCACCTCGGTCACGTCGGTCCCCCCTCTCCCGGCGACCTCGATGTCACCCGGCCCAGCCGGGCACGGTAGCGGCCGGGTCGAGGTCGGTGACCTGGCCGTCGGTCACGGCCAGGACCCGGGTGGCCCGGAAGGCATCGAGGAGGCGGCGGTCGTGGCTCACCAGCAGGACCGTCGCGTCGAAGGCATCGAGGGCCGCTTCGAGCTGCTCGATGGCGGGGAGATCGAGGTGGTTGGTGGGTTCATCGAGCACGAGGCAGTTCACGCCAACCGCCGCGAAGCGGGCCAGGACGGCCCGGGTCCGCTCGCCCGGCGACAGCGTGCCGCTCGCCCGCCGGACGTGGTCGGTGCCCAGCCCGAACTTGGCCAGCAGCGACCGGGCCTCGGCTGTCGGGAGGCCGGTGTCGGCCAGGAAGCCGTCGAGCAGGGACATCTCGGCGTCGGCCATCCGGAGTTGGGCGAGCTCGCCGAGGGCGACCCCCGGGCCGAGTCGGCGATGGCCCTCGATGAGGGGGACCTGGCCGAGGAGGGCCCGCAGCAGGGTGGTCTTGCCGGCGCCGTTGGCGCCGACGATGGCGATCCGCTCGGCCCAGCGGACCTCGAGGTCGACCGGTCCGAGACGGAAGTCGCCGAGCGCCACCACGGCCCCGACCAGCTGGGCCACCAGGTCGCCCGATCGGGCGGCGGTGGCAAAGCTGAGGCGTAGGTCCCACCCCTCCCACGGCTTGTCCACGGCGTCCAGGCGGTTCATGGCCTGTTCGGTGGCCCGGGCCTTGGCCGCCTGCTTCTCCGAGGACGCCACGTTGCGGTGGCGAATGTTCTTGTCGCCGTCGGCCGGCTTGCGCACCGCCTTGCGAGCGCCCCGGTCGGCCCACTGGCGCTGGGTGCGGGCCCGATCCTCGAGCCGTGATCGTTGCGCGACGTAGGTCGCGTGGTCTTCCTCGGCGTGGCGGCGCATCGTGGCCCGGGATTCGAGGTAGGCCAGCCAGCCTCCTCGGTGCTCGGTGCTGGTCCGGGCGTGCTCGTCGATCTCCAGGACGCTGGTGACGGTCCGCTCGAGGAAGGCCCGGTCGTGGCTCACCACGACCACCCCGCCGGGCAGGTCGTCGAGGAATGCCTCGAGCCGGGCCAGGCCGTCGAAGTCGAGGTCGTTGGTCGGCTCGTCGAGCAGGAAGACGTCGAAGCGGCTGAGGAGCAGGGCGGCTAGCGAGGCCCGGGCCGCCTGACCGCCGGACAGCGCGGCCATCGGCGTGTGGATGACGTCGGGACCGAGACCGACCTCGACCAGCACCGCCCCGACCCGAGCATCGAGGTCGGGTGCGCCCGAGGCCAGGTAGGCGTCGAGGGCGTCGGCGTAGCGGTCGTCGGGTGAGCGGTCGTCGGGGGCGGGACTGTCGCCGGCCAAGGCCCTCGATGCCCGCTCCAGCTCGGCCTCGACACCGGTGACCCCGGTGCGACGACGGAGGAAGGCATCCACGTTCTCGTCGGGCCGTCGCTCGGGCTCCTGGTGGAGGAGACCCACCAGGAGCTCCGGGGGGGTGCGGGTGACGCGGCCGGCGTCGGGTTGGTCGGCGCCGGCCAGGAGCCGCAGGAGGGTCGACTTGCCCACGCCGTTCGGCCCCACCACCCCGATACGGGAGCGGGGGCCGACGGTGACCTCGACCCCGTCGAGCACCACCTCGGGGCCGAAGGACCGGGTGAGGCCACGGGCGATGAGAGCGAACGAGGGCGGCATGGGTCTCAGTCGGACGGCGGGGTGGGTGGCGGCGGCTGGTGGAGCCGGACGATCGAGCGCTCGGGGTGCTCGGGATCGAGCTCGAGGTCGAAGTCGTCACGGGCGAAGGGCTGGGGTGCCTCGGCGATGATGGCGGGCTCGTCCTTCTCGGGCCGGCTCTCGAGGGCGTCGCGCAGGCCGAACAGCCCGGCCGCCAGTACCGAGCCCGTCGCCGTCCGGCGGAACCGGACGATCGCCAGCTCGGTGTCGTCCTCGAGCTCGTCTTCGAACTCGTCGTCCTCGAGCTCGTCCTCGAGCTCGTCGTCTGCCAGCTGGTCGTCGAACTCGTCGTCCCGGGGTTCGTCGCTCACCGGGTCGACGGTACGCCGGGTGGAGGGACCGTCGGCCGCGCCTGGCTCAGCCGGCGTGGGGCGGAGCCTCGGGAGAGGCACTGAGCTCAGCCACGACCCGTGCCCCGATCTCGTGGTCACCCTCGTAGTGGGCGCCGGCCACCGCGAAGCCGCCCACCGTGGCGTAGCCCACCAGCACCGGGAAGCCGCCCGGCACCACCAGGAGCTGGTCGGCCATGCCGTCGAACTGGGCCCGCAGGATCGGATCGGCCAACGTCGACGGGCTGAAGAACGTGCCCGGGCTGGTCGCCACCCGACCCGTGGGGGCCTCGAGGAGCATCGCCGCGTGGGCCTTCCGTCGGGCCATCTCGAGGTTGACCGCGGCGACGCCGTCCATCCGCGCCGCGCTGACCACCGCGCCCCCCCGGTCGACGACGACCACGGCCAGCCGGACCCGATCCGTCTCGGCCAGGGCCAGTGCCCTCTCGACGTGGCGCTGGGCGAGGGCGAAGGGCAGGGCGTCGGACATGGGACCAGTCTGGCCGGCCGGCCGGACGTGCGTCGGTGGCGCCGCCGAGCCGGTCGGCGAGGGGGCCACGGCCGCGTCCTAGCCTGAGCCGGATGGACGTGTTCGTGGTGGATGCCTGTCGGACCCCTGTCGGCCGCTACCGGGGTGCCCTCTCGGGGATCCGACCCGACGACCTGGCGGCCCACGTCATCTCCCAACTGGTCGAGCGGAACCCGGCCGTGCCGGTCGACGCCATCGAGGACGTGTGGCTCGGTGCCTCCAACCAGTCCGGCGAGGACAACCGCAACGTGGCCCGGATGGCCGTGGTGCTGGCCGGACTGCCGCTGGCGGTCGGGGGCGCCACCGTCAACCGCCTGTGCGGCTCCGGACTCGAGGCGCTGAACAGTGCCAGCGCGGCCCTGGCCGCGGGGTGGGGGGGCGTGGCCATCGCCGGCGGCGTCGAGTCGATGAGCCGGGCTCCGTCGGTGCTGCCCAAGCCCGACACCCGGCTGCCGCGCCGCCAGGAGATCTTCGACACCGCCATCGGCTGGCGGATGGTGAATCCGGCGCTGCCGGGCCGGTACACGATCTCCATGGGGGAGACGGCCGAGGTGCTGGCCCGGGAGCTGGCCATCAGCCGCCAGGCCCAGGACGAGTTCGCCTGCGAGAGCCACCGGCGGGCGGTGGCGGCCCAGGATGCGGGGGCCTTCGAGGCCGGGTTGGTGGCGGTGCCGGTCGGCGACGATCGGCAGGTCTCCACCGACGAGGGGCCCCGCCGGGACACCAGCCTCGAGGCCCTCGGTGCGCTGCCCCCGGTGTTCGCCGCCGACGGGACCGTGACCGCCGGCAACGCCAGCCCCCTCAACGACGGGGCGGCGGCGGTGCTGCTGGCCACCGGCGCGGCGGTCGACGCCTATGGCCTCGAGCCGATTGCCCGGGTGGTGACCGCGGCGGTGGCCGGGGTCGAGCCGCACCGGATGGGCATCGGCCCGGTCCCCGCCACCACCAAGGCGCTGGCCCGGGCGGGCTGGACGCTGGACGACCTCGACGTCGTCGAGCTCAACGAGGCGTTCGCGGCGCAGGCGCTGGCCGTGCTCCACCACCTCCCCCTCGACCGGGCTCGGGTCAATCCCCTCGGAGGAGCGATCGCCATCGGCCACCCCCTGGGCTGCTCCGGGGCCCGGGTCCTGACCACGCTGGTCCACCAACTCCGGGGCCTACCGCCGGGCGCCAAGGGCCTGGCCACGATGTGCATCGGCGTCGGCCAAGGCATCGCCACGCTGCTCGAGCGGGTCTGATCCCTTGGAGGCGGCGCCCGGGTCGAGGCGCCCGAAGGGCGAGGCCAGCCGGGTTCGGCTCATGGAGGCCGCCCTGCGACTGGTGGCCGATCGCCGGTACGACGACGTCCGTATCGAGGAGGTGGCGGCCCAGGCCGGGCTGTCGGTGGGCGCCGTGTATCACCACTTCGAAGGCAAGGACGACCTGTTCGGCTCGGCCGCCCGCCACTACTACGACCTGATGGACGAGGAGGTGCACGCCCGCATCGCCACCGTCACCGACCCCGGCGAGCGCCTGCGGGGGGTGCTGCAGCTCATCCTGCGCGACCCGCCCGATGGTTGGCTCGCCATCCGGCGTCCGGTGTTGGCCCAACTCACCGCCACCCCGGCCCTCGAGGGGGCCCTGGGGGACGTGGCCGAGACCTTCTCTCAGCGTGGGCTGGGCTCCGAGATCCGGGCCGCCATCGAGGCCGGGGCCATTCCGATCGCGGCCGGCATCGACGTCGATCTGGTGGTCGAGCTGGTGAACGGCTGCTTCCTCGGGCTTATGCGGGTGGGAACCGCCGTCGATCGCCGGGGAGGCGGCGGGTTCAGCTCGACGGAGCGCTTCGACGCCTTCTTCCGGATCTTTCTCGGGGGGTTGGCCCGCCCCCTGGATCCCCTACCCGAACCAAGTTAGGTTTTGTCGACGCCGTCGAAGGGGGAAGCCGATGTCCACCGCCCACGCCCAGGTCGATCCACGTCTCGCGGATCTCGTCGTTGCCCCCCAGGGCGAGGGGGGCTACCACGCCTGCTGGTACCCGGTGGCGGTGTCGGACGAGGTCGAGGCCGGCGAAGTGATCGCCAAGGAGTTCCTCGACTACCAGGTGGCGGTGTGGCGCACCGAGGACGGCACCCCGCAGGTCTCGTCGTCCTACTGCGCCCACCTGGGGGCCGACGTCACCCGGCTGGGCACGGTGCTGGGCGACTGCCTGCGCTGCCCCTACCACCACTGGCAGTACGCGACCTCGGGTGAGTGTGTCTCGATCCCGGCTCCGCACGACTCGATCCCCGAGACCGCTCGGCTCTTCGCTTACCCGACCGAGGAGGCCTTCGGGATCATCTGGGCCTACAACGGCGAGACCCCCCACTACGAGGTCCCTCACCCGGTCGGGGTCACCGAGGACGAGGTCTACTTCAAGGTCTTCACCGACGAGATCCTGCCGGTGTCGAGCTGGGCGCCGGTGAGCAACTCGGTCGACATCCAGCACCTGTCGTTCCTGCACGGCTTCGAGGGCCAGCCCCTCGAGCCCCAGGGAGAGCTGGAGGTGACGGACCACTACGTGGGCACCACCACGCTCGTGGAGACGGCCAAGGGGACCTTCGAGACCGGCATGCGCACGTGGGGCACCAATGTGTTCTCGGGCTCCAACCGGGACGAGGACGGCAACTTGGGGATGGTCCTGTTCGCGCCGCAGTGCAACATCAACCGCGGCCGCTGCCAGACCTACACCATCGCCATCGCCCCCAAGGGCGACGGCGGACCCGACGACCTGGCCAACCGGGACATGCTCTTCGAGATGGCCTCGAAGCAGTCGTGGATCTTCCGCAAGGACGACGTGCCGGTGCAGGAGGGCATCCATTTCCGGCCCCGTAACCTGCTCCTCGACGGGGCCGACCGGTGGATGAAGCTCTACCTCGAGTACGTCCGCGACTTCCCCCGGGCCGACCCCGGGGCGCGCTACCAATAGCGCCAGAGCACACACACACCAGAAACCGGGGGGTCTAGGGAATGCGTCGTCCATCGTCTGTGCTCGTGGTGGCCGTAGTGGCGATCGGCCTGGTGGTCGCGTCGTGCTCGTCGGGCGGGAGCACCGCCGACGAGCAGGAGGGAGGTACCGGCTCCACCGAGCAAGGGGGGCCGAGCGGGACCCTCCGCCAGGCGGTCGACTTCGACTTCCCGGGGTTCGACACCATGTCCGGCAACGCGGCGACGGCCATGCCGTTCCTGCGTCCGGTTTTCGACGCCCTGGTGCTCCCGGCCGAAGGCGGCACCATCGAGCCCTGGGTGGCCACGGAGTGGACGGTGGAGGGCACCGACGTGTCGCTCACCCTCCGAGACGACGTCCAGTTCTCCGACGGCAGCGACCTCGACGCCGAGGCGGTCAAGGCCAACCTCGAGCGGGGTCGAGACCTCTATGCCACCGGCACCACCCAGATCGCCGCCTTCGGCGACATCGAGAGCGTCGACGTGGTGGACGCCACCCACCTCGACATCCATCTCACCGGCCCGTCCTCGACCTTCCTCAACGGTCTGGCCGGAGCTGCCGGCCTGATCATGGCGCCCTCGTCGCTGGACGACCCCGAGCTCGATCGCAACCCGGTGGGCAGTGGTCCCTACCGTTACGACGCCGGCGCGTCGAACGTCGGCGCGGTCATCGTCTACCAGGCCAGCCCCGACTACTGGGCTCCCGAGGTCCAAGGGGTGGAGACGATCGAGCTGAACACCATGACCGACGGCTCGGCCCGCCAGAACGCCCTGCTGGCCGGGGAGATCGACCTGACGGTGGTCGACTCGGCCATCGCCGTCGACCTGGCCGACGAGGAGCGGTTCGAGCTCACCTCGACGCCCGAAGTGACCAACGCCATCGTCATCCTCGACCGGGAGGGCACCAAGGTCGCCGCCCTCGGCGACCCCCGGGTGCGCCAGGCGATGTCCTACGCCATCGACCGCGAGCTCTTCGTCGAGACCCTGCTGGCCGGCCTGGGCACCGCCACCTCCCAGCCCTTCAGCGAGCAGTCCCTGGCCTACGACGAGACGCTTGACGACGCCTTCGACTACGACGTGGAAAAGGCCAAGGACCTCCTGGCCGAGGCCGGCTACGCCGACGGCTTCCGCGTCAGTGCGCCGACCATTCCCCCGATCCAGGACTTCATCACCGCCATGCAGGGCTTCCTGGCCGAGGTGGGCATCGAGATGGAGCTGGTGGCGATCGACTCCAGCCAGTACATCGCCGCGCCGGGCACCGGCGACTACGAGATCTGGGCCGCCACCCTCCCCTTTGCCAACGGAGAGGCGACGGTGCTCTACGGGGCTCTGTTCGACCCCGACGGCCTGATCAACGGCTTCAAGGTCGAGGACGCCGAGCTGGCCGCCCTCGACGCGCAGGCCAACACGCTGGTCGACCCCGAGGCCCGAGCCGCGGTCGAGCGCCAGATGGCGGCCCGCATCGTCGACCAGGCGTTCATGATCACCGCCGCGGTGAGCGATCGGGTGGCCGTCTACGACACCTCGGTGACCGGTGACTTCCGCTGGTTCTCGGGCGACGGCCAGCCGAGCTTCTGGGGGTTGCGGGTCGACTAGCAAGCCCACGGCGCTTCCGGGGCTCGGAGTGCAAGCCGGCCCGGGCTACCGTCCTGACGCCATGGGGGAGGAGCAGGAACCGGGGGTCGCGTCGCGTCGCCGCCGCCGTCTGCCGGGCACCCTCTGGCAGTGCCTGGCGGTGGCGGTGGTGGCCTCGATCGGGGTGACGCTGGTCCTCCAGCTGTGGCGGGCCGACCTCTCGGTGCCGTTCTCGTTCGGTCCCGACGAGCGCTCGACCGAGGTCTACCCGGCCGATGGCCCCTTCTACCTCATGCTCGTGCAGGGTCTCCTCCAGCACGACACCTACCTCACCAACCCCTCGCTCGGCGCGCCCCACGGCCAGCAGCTCTACGACGTGCCCAGCGGCAACGACCACCTCCAACTCGGCATCCTGTGGGGGCTCGGCCAGGCCACCGGCAACGCCGTCGAGGCGGTGAACCTCTACTACCTGCTCACCTACCCGGCGGTGGCGGTGGTCGCCTTCCTGGTGGCTCGTCGCCTCCGGCTCGGCGCGCCCGTGGCCGCCGCGGTCGCCATCCTCTACACCTTCCTGCCCTACCACCAGGCTCGGGGCACCTCGCACCTGCTCCTGTCGGGCTACTACCTCGTTCCCCTGGCGGTCCTGCTCGTGCTCCGGGTCGTGGGAGACGATCCGCCGTTCACCGGCCCCAGCCCGTCGGGCGGCTGGCGCCTCCGGCTCCGGTCCCGGGCCTCGCTCGCCTGGCTGCTGGTGTGCGCCGGGCTGGCTTCGACCGGTGCCTACTACGCGGTGTTCACGGTGGTGCTGCTGGGGGGAGTGGTGGCCGCCGACCTCCTGGCCCGGCGCGGGGTGCGTTCGGTCGTCTCCGGGGCGGTGGCGGTGGCGGTCATCGGGGTGGTGTTCGTCGCCCACCTGGTGCCCTCGTTCGTCTACTGGGCCGACCATGGCGGGAGCACCAACCTCATCGCCCGGTTCGCGGCCGAGACCGAGGTCGACGGCCTGAAGCTCAGCCAGCTGCTGCTCCCCATCAAGGCCCACCGGATCCCGGCGCTGGCCGCCATCCAGCGGGAGAGCCAGAAGGCGTCGAGGGTGCGCTCGGAGCGGGGTCAGCAGCTCGGCATCGTCGGCGCCGTGGGTCTGGTCGGCCTGGTGGCGGGCTCGATGGCCCGGCTGATCGGTCGGCGTCGACCGGGTGGCCTGCTCGACCCCGACGACCCCGACGGCGCATTGCTCGGCCGCATGGGGGTGCTCGCCCTCCTGGCCATCCTGGTCGGGACCATCTCGGGGATCTCGTTGCTGCTGGCCGGCGTCGGCCTGCGCCAGTTCCGGTCGTGGAACCGGCTGTCGATCTTCATCGGGCTGGTGGCGCTGGTGGCGGCCGGGCTCGGCGCCCAGCGGGCGGGGCGCTGGCTACGGGCCCGTGGCGTCCCCCGAGCCGTCCTCGGCCTCGTCCTGGCCGGCGTGACGGTCCTCGGCGTGCTCGACCAGACGAGCGCCCGCAACGTTCCCCGCTACGCCGAGCAGAAGGCCCAGTGGGCCAGCGACGACGTCTTCATGGACGAGATCGCCGACACGCTGGGCCCGGGGGCGATGGTGTACCAGCTGCCCTACGTCTTCTTCCCCGAAGCCGGCCAGATCGGCCACCAGGGGCCCTATGACGGGGTGCGGGGGTACCTGCACGCGCCCGAGCTGCGTTGGAGCTTCGGTGACACCCGCCTCCGGCATCCCGAGTGGCAGCTCTACTACCGCGATCGACCGCTGGCCGAGCAGCTCGACGCCTACGCCGCCATCGGGTTCGAGGGACTGTGGGTCAACCTGGCTGGCTACGTCGAAACCCCGTCCCGGCTCCGGACGGCCGCCGGGCCCGGGCCCGAGATCACCGGGCAGATCTCGGCCGAGCTGGCCCAGGAGCCGAGCACCAGCCCGGACGGCAGCCTGCAGTTCTGGGATCTGCGACCCCGGCGGGCGGCGCTGGTGACGGCCCAGGGCGAGGCCGCGGTCGACGCGCTCGGGGCCCGAGCCCTGGCCCAAGCCGCGCCGGAGTCGCCGGACCTGGTCTACGAGGAGTTCTGAGCGGGGACCATCTGCTAATCAAGGGCGCCATGTGCCGCCGACGCGTCGTCGCCCTGATCTTCCTGCTCGGCGTGCTCGCCGCAGCCTGCGGCGGCGCGGCGGTCGAGCCCGCCACCACCGGCGACCCGCCCGAGGAGACGACCTCGACGTCGACCTTCTCCTCCACCGGTCCGGTCACGGTGGTGGTGTTGGGATCGTCGACCGCGCTGGGCGAGGGGGCCACCGATCCCTTCAACGCCTGGGTCCGTCGCTACCGGGCCTCCCTGGTCCAGCAGGAGCCGGCCAACGAGGTGGTCAACCTGGCCGTCGAGGGCATCACCACCGCCGCGGTCCTGCCCACCGGCACGTCCACCGGCGGCCGGGGGGCGGTCGACCCCGAGCACAACATCACCGCCGCGCTGGCCCTGAGCCCCGACGCCGTGATCGTCAACCTGCCCACCAACGACACCGCCGACGGATACTCACCGGACGAGTCCCTCCGCAACCTCCAGACCGTGTTCGATGCCGCCTCCGAGGCGGGCGTGCCGGTCTGGATCAGCACCCCCCAGCCCCGTGCCCTCGATGCCACCGGGCGCCAGGCCCTGCTGGCTCTCAAGGACCTGGTGGTGTCGACCTTCGGTGACCGGGCCCTCGACTTCTGGAGCGGGGTCGCGGCCTTCGACGGGAGCATCGATGACTACTACGACTCGGGCGACGGCATCCACCTGAACGACGAGGGCCACCGGGTCCTGGCCGACGTGGTGCTGGCGGCCGACATCCCCACCGCGGTGGCCGTGGCCAACGGTCTCGACCGCGCCACGACCACGGTCGAGCCCTAGCTCGGGTCACCGGGCCGGACGGTACCCTCCGACCATGCCCGATCGACCGCTGGCCACGGTCGTCCTGGCCGCCGGTGCCGGCACCCGCATGGCCTCGGCGGTGCCCAAGCCGCTGCACCCCCTGTGTGGCCGGGCCATGGTGTTGCACGTTCTGCACGCGGTGGCGCCGTTGCGGGCCCGGCCGGTGGTGGTGGTGGTCGGCCACGAGTCGGCCCTGGTGACCAAGAGCGTGCTGGAGGGCGCCCCCGACGGCCTCGACCTGCGCTTCGCCGAGCAGGCCACTCGCCGGGGTACCGGCCACGCCACCCTGGTGGGACTCGGCCCGCTCGACGACGACGACCTCGATGAGGGCGACGTGCTCGTGGTCCCGGGCGACTCGCCCCTCCTGAGTGCCGACACGCTGGCCGGGCTGATCGCCCGCCACCGGGAGACGGCCGCCGCGGCCACGCTGCTCACCGCCCGGCTCGAGGACCCCACGGGGTACGGGCGGGTGCTGCGAGCCAGTGACGACCGGGTGGTGGGCATCGTGGAGCAGCGTGACGCCCGCCCCGACCAGCTCCTCCTCGACGAGGTCGGAACCTCGGTGTACTGCTTCCGGCGCAGCTTGCTGGCCCCCGCCCTGCGTCGGACCAGTCCGACCAACGCCCAGGGGGAGTACTACCTGACCGACGTGGTGGGCGTCCTGGCGGCCGCCGGTCACCGGGTCGAAGCGCTGGTGGCGGCCGACCCGGCGGAGGCGGCCGGGGTCAACGACCCGGTGCAGCTGGCCGGCGCCGAGGCCGAGTTGCGGCGCCGGATAAACGACCGTTGGATGCGAGCCGGCGTGCGCATGGCCGACCCGGCCACCACCTACGTGGATGTCACCGTCGAGCTGGCCCCGGGCGTCAGCCTCCTGCCGGGCACGGTGCTGGCCGGACGAACCACCGTGGGCCGGGGCGCCACCGTGGGACCGGCTTGCGAGTTGATCGACTGCCGGGTCGGGCCCGGGGCGGTCGTCCGTCACTCGGTCGGCGTCCACGCCGAGATCGGGAGCCGGGCAGTGGTCGGGCCCTACGTCGACCTTCCGGGTGGGTCGAGGGTCGAACCCGACGAGATCCGTACCGGACCCGCGACCGGCGACCCCCGGACCGCGGGCTCGTATGCTCCCGGGCCGGACGACGACCGGTAGGGGCTCGGCATGGAGCTGGTGAGCAAGAAGACGCTGCAGCTCCTCACCGGGCGCACCCACCCGGCACTGGCCGAGGAGGTCGCCGCCCACCTCGGGATCTCGCTGGGCGAGACGAACCTCGTCGACTTCGCCAACTCCGAGATCCGCTGCCGCTTCGGCGACTCGGTGCGGGGCGCCGACGTCTTCATCATGCAGACCCACTCGACCATCGGCGGTCGGTCGGTCAACGACTCGCTGATGGAGCAGCTGATCATGATCGACGCCGCCAAGCGGGCGTCGGCCAAGCGCATCACCGCCGTCTGCCCGTACTACGGCTACTCCCGCCAGGACCGCAAGGCCGAGGGCCGCGAGCCGATCACGGCCAAGCTGGTGGCCGACCTGCTGTCGGCTGCGGGGGCCGACCGGGTGGTCAGCGTCGACCTCCACTCGGGCCAGATCCAGGGGTTCTTCGATGGTCCGGTCGACCACCTCACGGCTATGCCCGTGCTGGTGGAGCACGTGCAGGCCCACGCCGGTGACGACGCGGTGGTGGTCGCTCCCGACGCCGGTCGGGTGAAGGTGGCCGAGCGCTTCGCCCAGCACCTCAACGCCGACCTGGCCATCGTGCACAAGCGGCGCCCCAAGGGGATGGCCAACCAGGTCGAGGCCCGTGACGTGGTGGGCGAGGTCGACGGCCGGAGCTGCATCCTCATCGACGACATGATCGACACCGCCGGCACCATCTGCGCGGCGGCCGAGCAGCTCAAGGCCCACGGAGCCGAGGCGGTGTGGGCGGTCGCCACCCACGCGGTGTTCTCCGAGCCGGCCATCGATCGCCTGAAGAACTCGGTGCTCGACCGCATCGTGGTCACCGACACCCTGCCGCTTCCGACCGAGAAGCAGTTCGACAAGCTCCGGGTCCTCTCGGTCGCCGGCCTCATCGCCGACGCCATCGACGCGGTGTTCGAGGACACCTCGGTCTCCGAGCTCTTCGGGGGCGACAACCAGCTCTAGGGGCCCCCGGCCGCTCCCGACCCGTGGTCGACGAAAGCGGCACTGAGCAGCTCGACCTCGGCGGGGGCCACCCGGCGCCAGTAGCCGACGTCGTGGCAGCCGACGGAGAAGTCGGTCGCCGGGGCCACGGCGAGCCGGGCCGCGAACGCCCGGGCGTCGTCGTAGTACGGGTCTCGCTGGCCGCAGTCGATGCGCACCGCGGTGTCGGCCAGGCGCCCGGCGCCGGCGAACACGTCGTGGGCGGCGAAGTCCTCGGGTCCGTCGAAGGCGTTGCCCACGGCCCGGTCGAGCTGGGAGACGATCGCCGGACTGACGGCGACCGCGGCGACGAAGCGATCGGGGTCGGTCTCGGCCGCCAGGAGCGCGCCGTAGCCGCCCATCGACCACCCCATCACCCCCACGGCCCGCCCGTCGGTGCCGAGGCCGTGGTCGGCGCACAGGGGGAGCAGCTCGGTGAGCACCATGGCCAACGGATCCTGGCCGTCGGCTCGCGGGTGCCACCAGAGCCTGCCGCCGTCCACCGCGACCAAGCCGAAGGGGCGGGCCCTGCCCTCGGCCACCGTCTCGGCTACCACGTCGGCCATCCGCACCTGCTCGAGCATCTGGCGGTGGTCGTTGCCGTAGCCGTGCAGGCAGACGCAGAGGTCGGCCCCCCGCGTGCCGGAGGCGGAGACGATACCGACGGGAGCGGCGGCGCCGGGCGGGGGTGGGCGACGTGGCTTCGTACCGCCGCCGCGAGGCGCCCTACACTGGTCGGCCTTCCGGAGTCCCCCGTATCGATCGAGCGCGCCATGGCTGAGCTGACCCTTCGCACCGAGTCCCGTTCGCCTTCGGGCACCCGCGCCGCCCGGCGGCTGCGAGCCGAGGGCAAGCTGCCGGCCGTCATCTACGGCCGCGGCTCCGAGCCCGTGCACGTGGTGGTCGACCGGCGGGAGCTGCGAGCCGTCCTCACCACCGACGCCGGCGCCAATGCCCTGATCAACATCGACATCGAGGGCGAGCAGCGCCTGACCCTGGTGAAGTCGCTACAACGCGATCCGGTTCGCAGCAACGTCACCCACGTCGACTTCATCCTGGTCAGCCGGACCGAGACGGTCACCGTCGAGGTGCCGGTGGTGCTCGAGGGTGAATCCCGTGCGATCACCAATGAGGGCGGCCTGATCGACCAGGCGCTCTATTCGCTCACCATCTCGGCCCGGCCCGGCGACATCCCCGACGCCCTCACCATCGACGTGAGCGAGCTCACCGTGGGCGGCGCCATCCGGGTCGGCGATCTGCCGCTGCCGGCCGGCGTGACCACCGACCTCGATCCCGAGGACGTCGTGGTGGCCGGTCACGCCGGACGCAGCGCCGACGCGGTGGACGCGGCCGAGGGCGACGTGGCAGCCGAGCCCGCCGATGCCGGCGCCGACGGCGGGGAGCCGGCGGACAGCTGATGGCCGGCCGGGGGGCGGCGGCCGAGTGGGTCGTCGTCGGTCTCGGCAATCCCGGCGACGAGTACGCCCACACCCGCCACAACGTCGGGCTCGACACCGTCACCCTGCTGGTCGGTCGGCACCGGGCGACGCTCAAGCGAGCGGTCGGTCGGGCCCGGTCGGCGGAGGTCCTCCTGGGTGCGACTCGGGTCGTCCTGGCCGACCCGGCGGTGTACATGAACGACTCGGGCACGACGGTGGCCCCCCTGGTGGCCCGCTATGTGGCCGACGGCGGCCCGGCCCGGCTGGTGGTGGTCCACGACGAGCTCGACCTTCCGCCCGGGGTCGTCCGGGTCAAGGTCGGGGGTGGGTTGGCCGGCCACAACGGCCTGCGCTCGATCAAGGCCCATCTCAAGAGCGACGAGTTCGTTCGGATCCGCATCGGAGTGGGCAAGCCGCCGTCGGCCGACCGGGGCGCCGACCACGTACTCAAGCGTCCGGGCAAGGCCGAGCGGTTGCTCCTCGAGGTGGCGGTCGAGGTGGCCGCCGACGCGGTCGAGGCCATTGCCGCCGAGGGCCCCGAGGCGGCCATGACCCGGTTCAACACCCGTACCTGACCGAGCGGATACGGGTCCCGGACGCCAGCCGAGCTCGACGGCCTAGTCTCGCCGGCCGTGCCCACCCCCACCATCGCCCTCGTCCCCGACGCCCCCGACGACGTGGTCGCGGCCGTCACCGCCGCCGGTGCCCTGGTCGCAGCCGAGCCGGCCTCCGCCGACGCCCTGGTGTGGGTGGGTGGCAACGATCCGGCCGCCATGGCCGGCCTGCTCCAGCCCAACCACCGTTGGGTGTCCCTGAGCGTGGCCGGCATCGACCGTTACGTGGCCGAGGGCGTGATCGACGGCGGCCGAATCTGGACCTGTACCCGCGGCGTCTACGCCGAGGGCTGCGCCGAGCACGCCGTCGCCCTACTCCTGGCCTGCGCCCGCCGGCTGGCCGAGTGCGCCCGCTCGACCTCGTGGGACCGCCGGGTCGGGGTCCGCTTGGCCGGGCAGCGGGTGGTGGTGCTCGGCACCGGGGCGATGGGCACCGCCACCGCCCGCATGCTCGAGGCCATCGGCGCAGTGCCGGTGGGGGTCTCGCGGTCGGGCGACCCGGCGGCCCACTTCGCCGAGGTGTGCACCCTGGCTGACCTGACCGACCAGGTGGCCCGGGCCCGGGGTCTGGTCGTCACCCTGCCGGCCACCCCTGAGACCACCCGGCTGGTCGACGGTGCCCTGCTGGCGGCCCTCGGCCCCGACGGCTTCCTGGTCAACGTCAGCCGGGGGGAGGTGGTCGACACCGACGCCGTGGTGGCCGCCCTCCAGGCCGGCACCCTCGGCGGGGCCGGGCTGGACGTGACCGATCCCGAGCCGCTTCCCGACGGCCACCCCCTCTGGACCCTCCCCACCGCGCTGATCACGCCGCACACGGCCAACCCGGCGACCGACCGCCCCTTCAGCGCCCACCGAGCGGAGTACCTGGCCCACGTGTCGGCCAACGTCGCCGCCTTCGCCGCCGGCCGCCCCCTCCACGGGGTGGTCGACCTCGGGCGGGGCTACTGAGGTGGCGACCGGGCGCACGCGGGGACGTGGCGTCCTCGAGGGGGTGACCCCGCGTCCCCAGGGGGAGCCGGCGCACCGCGACCTCCCCGTCGGCACCAGCGCCCGGCTCGACGCCACCGACGTCCACGGGCTCGCGGCCCGAGCCTTCCTGCGCTCCGAGGGGCTCTCGGCGGAGGCCGTGCGCTCCCGCCCCATCGTCGGGATCGCCAACTCCTGGAGCGAGCTGAACCCCTGCAATGCCGGCCTGCGCGACCTGGCGACGGCGGTCAAGCGGGGAGTGGTGGCGGCCGGTGGCCTGCCCCTCGAGTTCCCGACCATCTCGCTGGCCGAGCCGTTCGTGGCCCCGACCACGATGCTGCTGCGGAACCTGATGTCGATCGATGTCGAGGAGATGATCCGGGCCAACCCCATCGACGCGGTGGTGCTCCTGGGTGGCTGCGACAAGACCACCCCGGCCCAGCTCATGGGCGCCGCCTCGGCCGGCAAGCCGGCCATCCAGCTCGGCGCCGGCTACCGGGCCACCAGCTCGTTCGAGGGGCAGCCGCTGGTCATCGACCAGCTGTGGGAACTGGGCGACCGGCGCCGGGCCGGCGATCTCGACGACGACGCCTGGCTCGAGCTCGAAGGGTGTCTCAACATCACCGCCGGGCACTGCAACGTCATGGGCACGGCGTCGACCATGGCGGTGATCTCCGAGGTGCTGGGCATGGCGCTGCCTGGGTCGGCGGCCATCCCTGCCGCCCACGCCCAGCGGGTGGCGGCGGCCGAGGCCACCGGTCGGCGAGCGGTCGAGCTGGCCCGCACCGGGACCACCCCGGCCGACCACATCACCCCCGCCGCCCTCGACAACGCGGTGCGGGCGGTGCTGTGCCTGGGAGGTTCGACCAACGCGGTCATCCACCTCGAGGCCATTGCCGGCCGCCTGGGTCTGCGCATCGGGCTCGACCGCTGGGCCGAGCTGTCGAGGGCCACCCCGGTGCTCGGCGACCTGCGTCCGAGCGGTCCCCATCTTCTGGAGGAGCTGTACGCGGCCGGCGGCGTGCCGGCGCTGCTCCACGAGCTCGACGCCCTCGGGATGCTCGACACCTCGGCCCGGGCCGGCTCCGGCGAGACCTGGGCCGAGGTCCTGGCCCGGACCGCGGCGCCGTCGAACCGGTCGATCCGGCCCCACCGCGAGCCCGTGGCCGAGGAGGGTGGCATCGCCATCCTGCGGGGGTCGCTGGCCCCTCGGGGGGCGGTGTTCAAGCGCGCCGCCGCCACCCCCGAGCTGTGGCGCCACACCGGCCCGGCGGTGGTGTTCGAGGGGGTCGACGACCTGCACGCCCGCATCGACGACCCCGCCCTGGGCATCACCGCGGCCCATGTCCTGGTGCTGCGCCACGCCGGCCCGAAGGGCGCGCCGGGGATGCCCGAGGCCGGCCACCTGCCCATCCCGGTGCACCTGCTGCGCCAGGGTGTGCGCGACATGGTCCGGCTCTCCGACGCTCGCATGAGTGGCACCGCGTCGGGCGCGGTGGCGCTGCACGTGGCCCCCGAGGCGGCCGAGGGTGGCCCCCTGGCCCTGGTGCGCGACGGCGACCTCATCGCCCTCGACGCCATCGAGGGCCGCCTCGACCTGCTGGTGGACGAGGCCGAGCTGGCTCGGCGGCGGTCCCTGTGGGTGGCCCCGAGCGGCGGGCCCCGCCGAGGGTGGGGATGGCTCCACCACCGCCACGTCCTCCAGGCCGACGAGGGGTGCGACTTCGACTTCCTGCGGGCCTGACCGGCAGTTCCCCGCCTACCGCAGCCCCCGTGCAGGAGATCCTCAGGGTTCTCCCAGATTCAGGCCGATGATGGAGACATGAGCGACACCGCGTCCACCCGGGTCCTCGTCGTCGACGACGAGCCCACCATCACCGAGCTCGTCGGGCTGGCCCTGCGCTACGAGGGGTTCGAAGTCGAGGTGGCGGCGGACGGTCGGGCCGCGCTCGACCGCGCCACCGGGAGCCGACCCGATCTCGTGATCCTCGACGTCATGCTCCCCGACCTCGACGGCTTCGACGTCGTCCGCCGCCTGCGCCAGGACGGCGCCGATGTGCCGGTGCTGTTCCTCACCGCCCGGGACGACGTCTCGGACCGGGTGCGGGGGCTGACGCTCGGGGGCGACGACTACCTCACCAAGCCGTTCAGCGTCGCCGAGCTGGTCGCCCGCTCCCACGCCCTGCTGCGGCGCAGCGGGCGGGTTGCCACCCCCGAGCGGGTGCTGCGCTTCGCCGACCTCGAGCTCGACGAGGACACCTGCGAGGTCCACCGGGGCAGCGTCCTGGTCACCTTGACCCCTACGGAGTACCGGCTGCTGCGGTTCTTCCTGCTGAACCCCCGCCGGGTCCTGTCCAAGGCCCAGATCCTCGACCACGTGTGGGAGTACGACTTCGAGGGCGACGCCAACGTGGTCGAGACCTACGTGAGCTACCTGCGCCGCAAGATCGACCAGGTCGAACCCCGCCTGCTGCACACCGTTCGGGGCATGGGCTACGCCCTGCGCCTGCCCCAGTGACGACGGCCGGGGGGTCGAGGTGACGCTGGTCGACGACGCCCTTGCGTCGCCGCCGAGGGCGTCGCGCCGGGCCCGACGGCCGCGCTCGCTGGCCGGTCGACTGCTGCTGGTGGTCGCCGTCCTTGCCCTCGTGTCGCTGGCCTCCAGCGCGGTGCTGACCGCGCTGGCGTTGCGACCGTTCCTGGTGGACGGAGCCGACGAGCGGCTGCTGGCGGCCCGGGTGCCGGCCAGCTTCCGGCTCTATGACCAGGCCGCCGGCCAGGTCCAGGGATCGGACGGCCAGGAGTTCGACGACGTCCTGCTGCCGGCGGGCTCGCTGGCAGCGACGGTGGCCCCCGACGGCACCGTCGGGGAGGTGCTGGTCTTCGGCACCGACGACGGCGACCGCCCGGCCTGGCCGGCCGACCTCGCCACCCGGGCCCTCGACGAGCCCTTCGACGTGACCGCGGTCGATGGCCGGCGGGCCGGCACCTACCGGGCGGTGGTGGCCCAGAGCTCGATCGACGGCACCCGCTACGTCGTCGCAGTGTCGCTCGACGAGGTGGCCGAGGTGGTGGCCAACCTCGGGCGGGTGGCGCTGTCGGTGACCACCGTGGTGCTGGTCGTCACCATCCTGTTGGGCTGGTGGCTCGTGCGCCTCGGGCTGGCGCCGTTGCGCCGCATCGAGCAGTCGGCGGCGGCCATCGCGGCGGGTGACCTGAGCCACCGGGTGCCGGGCGGCGACCCCCAGACCGAGGTCGGCCGGTTGAGTGCCGCCCTCAACCGGATGTTGGCTGACATCGAGACCGCCTTCGCGGCCCGGGTGGCGTCGGAGGATCGCCTCCGCCGGTTCGTGGCCGATGCCTCCCACGAGCTGCGAACTCCGCTGGTGTCGATCCGCGGGTACGCCGAGTTGTTCTTCCGGGGAGCGCGCGACCGGCCCGACGACCTCGAGACGTCGATGCTGCGCATCGGCCAGGAGGCCGAGCGGATGGGCATCCTGGTCGACGAGCTGCTGCTCCTGGCCCGCTTCGACCAGTCCCGTGACCTCGAAGCCGACGACGTCGACCTGGTGGCGCTGGCGCGCGACGCGGTGGCCGACCTGCAAGCGGTCGAGCCCGACCGATCGGTCACCGTCGAGGGGCCCGAACGGCTGGTGGTGGTCGGTGACGAGGTGCGGTTGCGCCAGGTGGTGACCAACCTGCTGGCCAACGTCCGCCAGCACACCCCGCCGGGCACGCCGGCGAAGGTCCGCCTGGAGCTGCAGGGCGGCGAGGCGGTGCTGTCGGTGGCCGACCAGGGCCCCGGCATGGCCGAGGCCGACGCGGCCCGCATCTTCGAGCGCTTCTACCGCACCGACCGGGCCCGCCAACGCACCCGGGGCGGCAACGGCCTCGGCCTGGCCATCGTGGCCACCCTGGTCGAGGCCCACGGCGGCCGGGTGACCGTTCGATCGGCCCCGGGGGCGGGGGCCACCTTCGAGGTCCGCCTGCCGGTCGCAGGGACGGCCCCGGCGGTCCTCGACTGATCCCCCGAGCCCTCACAGCCCACCCACAGGCGAGGGTTCCATGGTGACGGCATGCAGACAACGACTACCGATTCGACTCCCCGGCGCCGCCAGCTCGCGGCCCGAGCCGTCCGATCGTCCCGCTTCGTCCTCCTCACCGCGCTGGCCCTGGCCGCCTGCGCGCCGCCGTCGAACGCCGGCGATGCCGGGAGCCGCCCGTCGCCGGGCCCCCTCGGGGCGGTCCTGCCGCTCCTGGTGGTGGCCGGTGTCGGCTTCGGCATCTGGTGGTACCTGCGCCAGCGCCGCCAGTAGGGGGAGCACCCCCCGGTAGCCTCCGCCCGGTGACCCCCCCGGACCCCCCCGGGCGGGGCGGGGCGGCGCGTCCGGCCCTCGCCCCCCTGCTCGAGCCCGTCGCCGCCGACCCCGCGCTGGCCCGACTGGGGTCGAGTGCCGGGGCCACCGTGGCGGTGCCCGAGTCGGCTCGAGCGGTGGCCCTCGCCGCGTTGGTCGAGTCGGGGGCGGGTCGTCCGGTGCTGGTGGCCGTCCCGACGTCGGGCGAGGCCGAGCGCCTGGTCCACGACCTCGGCGCCTTCCTGGGGCCCGACGGGGTCGAGCTGTTCCCGGCCTGGGAGACGCTGCCCTTCGAGCGGGTCAGCCCCAGCGTCGAGACCATGGGTCGACGCCTGCGCACCATGTGGCGACTGCACCACGGCCAGGCCGACGTGGTGGTGGCCCCGGTCCGGGCCCTGGTCCAGCGCCTCGGGCCCCACGTCGACGAGACCGAGCCGGTGGTGGTCGAGCCCGCGGGCCGCCTGGACCCCGCCGAGCTGGTGGCCCAACTGGTCGCTCTCGGCTACCGCCGCCAGCACCAGGTCGAGCACCGGGGCGAGGTTGCGCTGCGGGGCTCGATCGTCGACGTGTACCCGCCCACCGCCGACGCCCCCGTCCGCATCGACCTGTGGGGCGACGAGGTCGACCGCCTGACCGAGTTCTCGGTGGCCGATCAACGGTCGCGCCACGACCTCGAACGGGTCGAGCTCTTCGCCTGCCGCGAGCTCCTGCCGACCGACGAGGTGCGCGGCCGGGCGGCGGCCCTGGTGGGGGAGCAGCCGTGGGGCCGAGAGCAGTGGGAGCGATTGGCCGAGGGGCTGGTTTTCGACGGCATGGAGTCGTGGCTCCCGTGGGTGGCCGGCACCGGCCAGCCCGACCACGTGCTCACCGACCTGCTCGGGCCCGAGGGTCGGGTGGTGCTCATCGAGCCCCGTCGCCTGGCCGACCGGGCGGGGGACCTGGCCGCCGAGGAGGCCGATCTGGCTCGGTCCCTGGCCCGGACCTGGGACGTGCCCGAGGGCACCGAGCTACCTCGCCTGCACGTGGCCTTCGACCGCCTGCTGGCCCGCACCGAGGCCCCGGCCTGGATCTTCACCGACGTCGCCTCCGGACCCGACGCGCTGACGGTGGCAGCCCGGGGCGTCGACCCGGTGGTGGGCGACACCTCGGTCCTCGTCGAGCGCCTCCGCCGTCTGGTGGCCGACGGTTACCGGGTGGTGGTGGCGGCCGACGGCGAGGGCTCGGCCGATCGCCTGGCCCGCAGCCTCCTCGCCGAAGGCCTCACCGTGGGCCAGCGCCTGCCGGGCGACGCTGCCCTGGCCCAGCCCGGCATCCACGTGGTGGTGGCCCCGCTCGACGCCGGGTTCGTGCTGGCCGACGCCCGGGTGGCGGTCCTGGCCGAGGGCGACCTCACGGGCCGCCGCCGGGCGCACCGCCGGGCGCGGCCCCGCCGTCGGGAGACCCAGGGCTTCTTCGACGACCTCCAGCCCGGCGACCACGTCGTGCACGACCAGCACGGGGTGGCCCGCTACGGCGGCATGGTGACCCGGGCCATCGGGGGCGTGGAGCGCGACTACCTGCTGCTCGAGTACCGGGGGGCCGACAAGCTCTACGTCCCGACCGACCAGATCGACGTCGTTCGCCGCTACGTCGGCTCCGACAGCCCCACCGTGGGCCGCCTGGGCGGCGGGGAGTGGCAGCGGGCCCGCTCCCGGGTGCGCTCGGCGGCCCAGGAGATCGCCCAGGAGCTGGTGGTCCTCTACCAGCGCCGGGTGTCGACGCCGGGACACGCCTTCCCGCCCGACACCCCCTGGCAGCGGGAGCTGGAGGATGCCTTCCCGTATCGGGAGACGCCGGATCAGCTCCAAGCCATTGCCGACGTGAAGGCCGACATGGAGGCACCCCGGCCCATGGATCGCCTGGTGTGCGGCGACGTCGGGTTCGGCAAGACCGAGGTGGCGGTGCGAGCCGCGTTCAAGGCGGTGCAGGAGGGCAAGCAGGTGGCGGTGCTGGTGCCCACCACCCTGCTCGCCCAACAGCACGGGACGACCTTTGCCGACCGCTTCGCCGGCTACCCGGTGCGGGTCGAGGTGCTCTCCCGCTTCCTCACCCCGGGCCAGGCCCGGGCGGTGGTCGAGGGGCTGGGCGACGGCACCGTCGACCTCGTCATCGGCACCCACCGGCTGCTGTCGGGCGACATCCGGTTCAAGGACCTGGGACTGCTGGTGGTCGACGAGGAGCAGCGCTTCGGGGTGAACCACAAGGAGGCGGTGAAGGCGCTGGCCGCCCAGGTGGACGTGCTCACGCTGTCGGCCACACCGATCCCCCGCACCCTCGAGATGAGCCTCACCGGCATCCGGGACCTGTCGCTCCTCAACACCCCGCCGGCCGAGCGCCAGCCGATCCTCACCTACGTGGGGGAGTACGACGAGCGGGCGGTGGGCGAGGCCATCCGGCGTGAGCTGCTGCGCGACGGACAGGTCTTCTTCGTCCACAACCGGGTGGAGGACATCGAGCGCACGGCGGCCGAGTTGCGGGAGCTGGTGCCCGAGGCCCAGGTGGCGGTGGCCCACGGACAGATGGACGAGGGCACCCTCGAGCGGGTGGTCCTCGACTTCTGGGAGGGTCGCTTCGACGTGCTGGTGTGCACCACCATCATCGAGTCGGGGATCGACATGCCCACGGTCAACACGCTGGTGGTGGACCGGGCCGATCGTCTCGGCCTGGCCCAGCTCCACCAGCTGCGGGGTCGGGTGGGCCGCTCGGGCAGCCGGGCCTACGCCTACCTCTTCCACCCCCGTGACCACTCGTTGTCGGAGGAGGCCTACGAGCGGTTGCGCACGATCGGCGAGGCCACCGAGCTGGGCTCGGGCTTCACCATCGCCATGCGCGACCTCGAGCTGCGGGGGGCCGGGAACCTGCTGGGCGAGAGCCAGTCGGGCCACATCGCGGCGGTTGGCTATGACCTGTACGTCCAGATGGTCACCGAGGCGGTGGCCGAGCTGAAGGGTGAGCTGGCTCCGGTGCCGACCGAACTGGTGCTCGACCTCCCGGTGGTGGCCCACCTCCCCAACGACTACGTCAGCGCCGAGGAGCAGAGGCTGGCTGCCTACCGGCGGCTGGCCGCGGTCGAAACCGCCCAGCAGGTGGACGACGTCCGCATCGAGTGGGTCGACCGCTACGGGGCGCTGCCCGAGGCGGCGGAGGCGCTCCTGTCGGTGGCCCGGCTGCGGGCGGCCTGCCGGCGAGCCGGAGTGGGTGACGTGTCGGTGACGGCCAACCGGACCGGACCCGGGTTCGTGGCCCGACTCTCGCCGGTGCGGCTGCGGGCGTCGGCCGGGATCCGGCTCCGGCGGGTGTCGCCCAAGGCCTCCTACGAGGAGGAGCGGGGTGTCCTCACCCTCCCGCTGGCCAAGGGCACCGACGTGGCCACGGCCTTGACCGACCTGCTCGACCAGCTGGTTCCGGTGGAGGCGGCGCCCGCCCGTTGACCCGACGCCGAGCGCGCCCGCCGCTCAGCCGTTCGGACGGAGGCCGGCGACGACCATGGCCACCAGACGCTCGGTGCGGGCCTCGAGGTCGTCGTCCGGTGCCCCGACCGCCGATCGCCCGCCGCCCATGAGTCCGATGGCTCCCGACAGGACCGCGATGTCGATGAGGTCGGTGTCGGCTCGCACCACGCCCGCCGCGATCCCTCGGTCGAGCACCGCGTTGGTGACGTGGCGCATGCGGTCGTAGGACGCGGGAGTCGGAGGCAGAGCGGCCTGGGGTTGGGAGGCACGGGCCGCCACGATCAGCGTGCGGTAGTCGCGGTTGATCTCGACGAAGGCCCGGACCAGCAGCTCGACGCCAGCCGCCGGGTCGGCCGCCTCGAGGGCGGCCTCGGCTCGCTCCGACAGCGACGTCGCCACCTGCTCGGCCAGCAGCCGGAGGAGCTCGTCCTTGCTGGCGAAGTTGCGGTAGATCGTCCCGATCCCGACCCCGGCCCGGCGGGCGATGTCGCTCATGGAGACGTCGGGGCCGTCTTCGTTGAACGCCTGCCGGGCCACCTCGAGGATGCGGGCCCGGTTCTCGACGGCCTGGTCGCGGCGCGGGCGCTCGACCGGGTCAGGGGCGGTGGCAGACCCGGGGCGATCCACCGCCGCAGCTTACGAGGGTCCTTGACAGCGGGTAGCGGGTGCCGGAAGAGTGTTCCGCCGGAACACTATTCCGCAAGCGGGGACGCGCCGGGTGTCCCACGTCGTCTCGGGGGAACCCAATGTCGTCTCGTCGTCGCTCGATCGTGGTCGTCGCCCTCCTGCTGGGCGCGCTGTTCGCCGGGGCCTGCTCCAGCGATGACGGAGGTGGGGGTGACCAGAGCACCGACACCACCGAGTCCGGGCCCCACGGGACGTTGCGGCTGGCCGTCAACCCGGCCAGCGTCAACTTCGATCCGGCCAACTTCGGGGCGGGTGGTGAGCCCTACCTCCAGCCGGTGTACGACACCCTCCTCGACGTCTCCGACCCCGACGCGGTGCAGGCCTCGGTCGCCTCGGAATGGACCTTCGACGGGACCACCGTCGAGCTGACCTTGCGCGACGACGTCACCTTCCCCGACGGCACCGTCGTCGATGCCGAGGTGGTCAAGGCCAACCTCGACCGCAACAAGGAGATCGGCTTCTCGACGGCAGAGCCCGACCTGAAGAACATCGCCTCGGTCACCGTGGACGACGAGACCCACGTCACGATCGTGTTGAGCCAGCCGGTGGCGAACTTCCTCGACGTGCTGTCGGGCAAGCAGGGGATGCTGGTGAACCCAGCGAGCTTTGAGGACCCCGAGCTCGACCAGACCCCCGCCGGCAGTGGGCCCTACGAGTTCGACGCGGGAGCCAGCACCGCCAACGCGGTCTACGTCTACACCCCTCGCGACGGCTACTGGAACACCGACCGCCAGCAGGTCGAGCGCCTCGAACTCCACGCCCTCGACCCGGCCCAGGGGGCGGCCGTCAACGCGCTGCGATCGGGCGAGGTCGACGTGGCCAGCGTCGACGCCAACACCGTCGGCCCGGTCACCGACGAGGGCTTCGAGCTGGCCAAGTCGTCGGCCACCTGGTTCGGCTTCATCGTGCTCGATCGTGACGGCACCACCGTCGAGGCCCTGGGGGACGAGCGGGTGCGCCAGGCGATGTCTTACGCCATCGACCGGGAGTCCTTCACCGAGGCCATCTACGGACAGCTCGGCCGGCCCGCGGTCCAGCCCCAGGGCGAGGGCCAGGTGGGCTACGACCCCGAGCTGGAGGGCAGCTTCGACTACGACGTGGACAAGGCCCTCGAGCTGTTGGCCGAGGCCGGCTACGAGGACGGCTTCAGCTTCCCGGCGGCGACCACCGGCAACTCCGACATCACCGCCATCCAGGGCTTCCTGGGTGAGATCGGGATCACCGTCGAGCTCGAGCAGGTGAATGCCGCGAACCTGATCCCGGAGTCGACCAGCGGCCGGTTCCCGGTGTTCTTCACCACCTTCCCCCAGGGCGACATCTCGGCCCTGGCCCGGACCTTCTTCGCCGGCGACGGCGCCCTCAACGTCTTCGATGCGGTCGACCCCGAGATCGACGCCAAGGCCGAGGAGCTCTCGACCGCGGTGGAGCCCGACGCCCGGCGGGAGGTGGCGGCCGAGCTGGTCAACCTCATCGTGACCAAGGGGTACATGGTGGTGGCAGCCAACGGCGAGAACGCCACGGCCCACACCACCGAGGTCGGCAACGTGACGTTCTCGGGCGGTCAGACCGTCCGGCTCAACATCCTCGACATCACGGTGGACTGAGGCGCCACCACCGGCGCACCGGCTGCCAAGATCTTCCCGTTCCCAGGCCGGTCGGAGGAGATCCATGGCAGTCGTGCTCGTGAGTGGATCGGGGGGCCTCATCGGGGCCGAAGCGGTGCGCTTCTTCAGCGGCGAGGGCTTCACCGTCGTCGGCATCGACAACGACATGCGCCGGGAGTTCTTCGGTGACGAGGCCTCCACCGCCTGGTCGGTGGCCCAGCTCCGCGAGCAGATCCCGGGCTACGTCCACCACGGCGTGGACATCCGGGACGTCGATGCCCTCGAGCGCATCTTCGCCGAGTACGGCACGTCGATCGCCTTGGTGATCCACACCGCGGCCCAGCCCTCGCACGACTGGGCCGCGGGGGCGCCGCTGGTCGACTTCGGGGTGAACGCCCTCGGGACCCTGCACATGCTCGAGTGCACCCGGCGCCACGCGCCCCTCGCCCCGTTCATCTTCACCTCGACCAACAAGGTCTACGGCGATCGCCCCAACGGCCTCCCGCTGGTCGAGGAGGCCACCCGCTGGGAGCTCCCCGAGTCCCACGAGTGGCATGCGGGGATCCCCGAGGAGATGTCGATCGATGCCACCCTGCACTCGGTCTTCGGCGCCTCCAAGGTCGCGGCCGACGTCATGGTCCAGGAGTACGGGCGCTACTTCGGGATGTACACGGCCTGCTTCCGGGGCGGGTGCCTCACCGGGCCGGGGCACTCGGGGGCCGAGCTGCATGGCTTCCTCGCCTACCTCATGAAGTGCTGCGTGCTCGGCCGCGAGTACCAGATCTTCGGCTACAAGGGGAAGCAGGTCCGCGACAACATCCACAGCTACGACCTGATCCAGGCGTTCTACGAGTTCTCGAAGGCCCCCCGGGTGGGCGAGGTCTACAACATCGGGGGTGGGCGCCAGAGCAACTGCTCGATGGCCGAGGCCGTCAGCCTCTCGGAGGAGATCGCCGGCAAGTCGATGCTGACCGTTTACCGCGACGACAACCGGGTCGGCGACCACATGTGGTGGATCAGCGACCTGGCCAAGTTCGAGGCTCACTACCCGGCCTGGAAGCTCACCTACGACGTGCCCCGCATCCTGGGGGAGGTCTACGAGGCCAACCTCCGGGCCCTCGACACGCCGGCCTGACCCTTACCCGGAGCCCGGCCTGGCGGCGATGTCGCCTCGCGGCCCCGGCGTGCCATCCTGTGCGGCCGTGCTCGGACCCCGCCCCCGCCCCCGGTCGTCGCCTGTCGTCGTCGCCCTCGCCGCCGCCGCCTCGGTGCTCCTCGCCTCCTGCGGCCTGCTGTCGTCCTCGTCCCCCGATGACCCGAATGCGGCGTCGGTCGACGGCGGGGTGACCATCACCCGCGACGAGCTGGAGGACGAGCTCGACGTCATCCGGTCCAACGACGGCTTCCGAGAGACGCTCGAGAGCAGCTACGGGGTAGCCCTCGAGGGGACGGGCAAGGGGTCGGACAACACCGCCTTCGTGGCCCGGGTCCTCACCTACGACCTCTACTACGCCCTCATCGAGGACGAGCTCGAGCGCCGGGGTATCGAGATCACCGAGGCGGTGGTGGAGGAGGCGAAGGATCGCCTCGCCTCCGATCCCGGTGAGGAGATCATGGATGCGCTGCCGGACTCCTACCAGGAGACCCTGGTGCACCGCGAGGCGATGCTGCTCTCGCTCATCGACGCCACCGGCGCCCCCTACGAGCCGTCGAAGGGCGAGGAGTACTTCAACGCCCACCGCGAGGAGTTCGACTCGCTCTGCTTCAGCCACATCCTGGTGAGCACCGACGACCTCAGCGACTCGGCGGCCGAGGAGGCGGCCACCGCGCTGTCGGCTCGGCTGGCCGAGGGCGCCGACTTCGCCGCGCTGGCCAGCACCGAGAGCGACGACACCACCTCGGCCGAGCAGAACGGCGAGGTCGGCTGCTACACGCTGGCCAGCGGCGACATCGACACCGAGTTCATGACCGGGGCGCTGCAGGCCACGGTCGGCGAGGTGACCGAGCCGGTCCGGTCCCAGTACGGGTACCACCTCATCCTGGTCACCTCCCGCACCCCGGCAACCGACTACGCCAGTGCCGAGAGCGACGTGTCGACCCGGCTCGACGACCTCGGGCGCGAGGCCTACAACGACGCCCTGCTGGAGGCGATCTGCCCCCCGGAGGTGACGGTCAACAGCCGCTACGGCACCTGGGACGACAGTGCCTGCACGGCCACCGGAGCCGAGAAGGGCCTGGCCCTGGTCGAGCCGCCGCCGGGCACCGCGGCCCCCACCACGACTACGACCGCCAGCCAGTAGGCCAGACTCGATCATGGCCCGGGCGGTGGTGGTGGGGATGGGGCCCGCCGGCCCGGGCCTGGTGACCGCGGCCACCCTCGAGGCGATCGAGGCGGTGGCCCCCGAGCGCCGGTTCGTGCGGACCACCCGCCACCCCAGCGCCGCGGTCCTGGCCGGTGCCCACAGCTTCGACGTCGTCTACGAGACGGCGAGCACCCTCGAGGAGGTCTACGGCCAGATCGTCGAGCGCCTGGTCGAGGCCGCCGAGCAAGCCGAGGCCGCCGGCGAGGGTCCCGTCCTCTACGGGGTGCCGGGTTCGCCGCTGGTGGCCGAGCGGACCGTTGAGTTGCTCCGGGCCGACGGCCGCGTCGAGCTCGACCTGCTCCCGGGGCTGTCGTTCCTCGACCTGGCGTGGGCCGCCCTGGGCGTCGACCCGGTGGCCGCCGGGGTGCGGATCGTCGACGGGCACCGCTTCGCCGAGGACGCGGCCGGACAGACCGGGCCGTTGCTGGTGGCCCAGGTCGACCACCCGGCGGTGCTGAGCGCCATCAAGTTGGCCTTCGACGACCAGCCGCCGACCCACGCCGTGGTGCTGCACCACCTCGGTCTGCCCGACGAGGTGGTCCTCGAGTTGCCGTGGGCCGATCTCGACCGACCGGGGTCGGTGGTCGTCGATCACCTGAGCGCGCTGTGGCTGCCGGAGCTGGCCGCCCCGGTGGCGGCCGAGCTGGTCCGCTTCGCCGAGCTGGTGCGGGTTCTGCGGGCCGAGTGCCCGTGGGACCGGGAGCAGACCCACGCCAGCCTCAGCCGGCACCTGCTGGAGGAGACCTACGAGGTTCTGGAGGCCATCGAGGCCCTCGACGAGGGTGCCGCGGGCTGGGCGCACCTCGAGGAGGAGCTCGGCGACCTGCTGTTCCAGGTCGTCTTTCACGCCACCCTGGGGGCCGAAGAGGGCCAGTTCGACCTGGCCGGCATCGCCCGGGGCATCCACGACAAGCTCGTCTACCGCCATCCCCACGTCTTCGGCCAGGTCGAGGTGGCCGGGGCGGACGATGTGGTCCGCAATTGGGAGCAGCTCAAGGCGCTCGAGAAGGGTCGGGAGTCGGTGATGGACGGCATCGCCGGCAATCTGCCGTCGCTCCTCTACGCCCACAAGGTGCAGCGCAAGGCCGACGGGCTCGGCCTGGCCGAGGTGGCGGCGACGGAGCCACCCGCCTCCCTCGACCTCGATGCCGTCGGCACCGACGCCGAGGTGGGCGAGGCGCTCTGGAGCGTGGTGGCGGTGGCCCGCAGGGTCGGCGTCGATCCCGAGGCCGCCCTGCGGGCATCGGCTGCCCGGCACCGCGACGATGCCCGCCGGGCCGAGATGGCGCCCTGAGGCCGGGGGCTCCACGTCGGCGGTCCCGTCGGAAACGCTCGGTCCGCTACCGTTTCAGGCCACTCCAGCAACACCAGCAACAGGAGTCACAGCTTCCGTGAGCAGCATCGAGCAGGTCACGGCCCGGGAGGTCCTCGATTCCCGCGGCAACCCCACCATCGAGGTCGAGGTCGGGCTCGACTCGGGGGCCGTCGGTCGGGCCATCGTCCCCTCGGGGGCGTCGACCGGGCAGTTCGAGGCGGTCGAGCTGCGGGACGGCGGCGATCGCTACGGAGGCAAGGGCGTGCTGGGGGCGGTGGGCAACGTCAACGACGAGATCGCCGACGCCGTCATCGGCATGGACGCCCTCGACCAGCGGCGGGTCGACACCGCGCTGGTCGACCACGACGGGACCGACAACAAGGCCCGACTGGGAGCCAACGCCATCCTCGGGGTCTCGCTGGCGACGGCCCGGGCGGCGGCGGCCGAGCTCGAGGTGCCCCTGTACCGCTACGTCGGCGGCGCCAACGCCCACGTGTTGCCGGTGCCGATGATGAACGTGCTGAACGGCGGGGCCCACGCCGACAACAACGTCGACCTCCAGGAGTTCATGGTGATGCCGGTGGGGGCGGCATCCTTCGCCGAGGCGCTGCGCTGGGGGGTCGAGACCTACCACGTCCTCAAGTCACTACTCCAGCAGCGGGGTCTGGCCACCGGGGTTGGCGACGAGGGTGGCTTCGCCCCCGACCTCCCGTCGAACGAGGCGGCCATCGCCCTGCTGGTCGAGGCGATCGAGGAGGCCGGCTTCAGTGCTGGCGACGAGATCGCCATCGCCCTCGACCCGGCGACGTCGGAGATCTTCCACGACGGCGCCTACCGCCTCGAGAGCGAGGGCCGCTCGCTCAGCCCCACCGAGATGGTGGGCTTCTGGAGCGACCTGGCCGCCCGCTACCCGATCGTGTCGATCGAAGACGGTATGGCCGAGGAGGATTGGGAGGGCTGGACGGCCCTCACCGACGAGCTCGGGAGCCGGGTGCAGCTCGTCGGTGACGACCTGTTCGTGACCAACAGCATCCGCCTCGAGCGGGGGATCGACGCCGGGGTGGCCAACTCGGTGCTGGTCAAGGTGAACCAGATCGGCACCCTGACCGAGACCCTCGAGACCGTCGAGCTGGCGACCCGTGCCGGGTACACGTCGGTGATGTCCCACCGCTCGGGCGAGACCGAGGACACGACCATCGCCGACCTGGCAGTGGCCACCAACTGCGGCCAGATCAAGACCGGGGCACCGGCCCGCTCCGACCGAGTGGCCAAGTACAACCAGCTGCTGCGGATCGAGGACGACCTCGGGCCGGTGGCCGCCTTCCGCGGCCTGGCCGCGCTCACCAGCCGGGTCGGCGGGGCCTGACGGTGGCGGCTGCCCGGCGGATCACCGTGGCCGTGCTGGCCGTCGGCATCACCCTGCTGATCGTCGTCGGGGTGTTTCCCACCCGGACCTGGCTGGCTCAGCAGGCTTCGGCTCGCCGGGCCCAGGACGAGCTGGCCGCCCTGGAGGAGGAGAACGCCGACCTCGAGCAGCAGGCCCGAGACCTGCAGGACCCCGAGACGGTGGCCGACATCGCCCGGCGCGACTTCAGCATGGTGATGCCGGGGGAGGAGGCCTACGTGGTGCTGCCGCCGCCGGACGAGACCGCCGACGACACGTCCGAGCCCTCGGTGGTCGCCCCCACCGACGTGGTCCCCGAGGAGACGCCGACGGGCGTCCGCCGGATCGTCCAACTCACCTGGCAGGGCCTCACCGACCTCTGGTAACCCGCCACCCCCGCACCCCGGGCCCCACCGCCTCGGGCCGCGCCGGGCCGGGCCGCGCCGGGATGCGCCGGGCCGGGATGCGCCGGGCCGCCGCCTCGGGCCGGGATGCATGGCTCCCGGAATCCGACAGCCATGCATCCCGGCTCGAGGGGATCCGGCTGGAGGGGTGGGCGGCAGCGGCCGGAGCGGCCGGGCCCGGACGGCTCGAGGGGGCGGCCCTCAGGCCACGGACTGGAGGCGGGCCCCGTAGGCCTCGAGGAGGGCGGCGATGGTGCCCTCCGGGTCGCCCACGATGTCCTCGTAGAGCAGGCGGATGGTGATCCACCCCTGTCGGGCAGCATCCAGGTCCCGTTCGTGGTCCCGCCGGAGGTCGGCGATCCGGGTGTGCCAGCGACGGCCGTCGACTTCGACCACGAGCCGGACCTCGGGCCAGGCGCCGTCGACGCAGCCCGTCTGGTGCTGGCGTCCGGGGTGGCCGAACTGGCGCTGCAGGGGCGGCAATCCGGCCTCGGCCACCAGTTGGTGGAGGCGGCGTTCGAGGCTCGACTGCGCCGGCCCGCGCACGACGGTCCGTTCGTCGAGGATCCGACCGAGCAGGGCGGAGCCCCGCCGGCCGCCCCCGGCCAGCGCGCCGGCGACCGCGGCGACCTGTCGGTAGCTGGTGCGGCGGCTCGACACGGCGTCGTCGACGACGGCCTCGAGCCGCCCTCGACGGACCACCGCGGCCAGGTCGACGATCGTCCGCTCGACGGTGGTGACCGGGATGCTGTCCACGGTCGTCAGGTGATCGGACGGGATCCGCCGGCTGCGCCGGACGGTCATCCCGGGTCGGGGCCTCTGGGAGGAGTCGTGGGAGAGGAGCACGACGACGGGGGCTCCGCCGCCGGTCCATAGCCCGTGGACGACGGCCGCCGCCTGGTGGGAGGCGACCCCTCCGGGTGCCGTGACCTGGAGGGCTCGCCACAGCTCCTGCTCCCAGCACCGCGGCCACCCCTGGAGGGCGTAGACCCCGGGGTCGAGGGCCCGGAGTCGGCCGGCCGTCACTCGGCGGTGGATGAGTCGGTCGTCGCCGCCCAGGGCCAGGATCTGGCCCCGGCCGACAACCCCGTACTGGGCACCGGCGACGGCCGCGACCGCGGCATCAAGCTGTCCACGTGTCATAGCCGGAGCTTGCCGACGGGGTGTGACATCCCACCGGCCGGGATGCATGGGTCCCGGAATCCGACAGGTATGCATCCCGGCCGGGGGCGGGCGGCGCGGGGGTGGTAGGAACGGGGCGTGGCCCGCCCGACCGACGACCATGCCACGGTGGCTGCGCTGCTGGGCCGGGAACCGGCGGGGGCGTTCGAGGTGGTGGTCCGCGACCAGGACGGGCCGGTGGTGATCCGCAACGCCCCACTGCTCCACGACGGGACGCCCATGCCGACCCGCTTCTGGCTGGTCGGCCGGGCTCAGCACCGAGCCGTGGCCCGGTTGGAGTCCGACGGCGGGATCCGGCGGGCCGAGGCCGAGGTCGACCCGCTCGAGCTGGCCGATGCCCACCGCCGCTACGCCCTCGAGCGCGACCGGGCCATCCCCGTGGGGTGGCCCGGTCGACGCCCGACCGAAGGCGTCGGCGGCACCCGTGTCGGGGTCAAGTGCCTCCACGCCCACTACGCCTGGCACCTGGCGGGCGGCGACGACCCGGTGGGGCGCTGGGTCGCCGAGCGGCTGAGCCAGGCGGAGTCGCCGACAACGGGGTCGACCCATGGGTGAGCATCCGGCCCAGGACCGGCCGGTGGTGGCGTCGATCGACTGCGGCACCAACTCGACCCGGCTGCTGGTCGCCCGGCCGGCGGGCGGGGGTGAACCCGGCCTCGAGACCCTCGAGCGGCTCATGACCATCACCCGCCTGGGCGAGGGGGTCGACCGGACCGGTCGCCTGGCCCCGGCCGCCATCGAGCGCACGGTCGCCGCGCTGGCCGGCTACCGCCAGGTCATGGATCGCCACGGCGTCGTGCCCGGGCCCCGGACGGTGCGGGTCAGCGCCACCTCGGCCGCCCGCGACGCCGCCAATCGTGACGAGCTCTTCGATGCCATCGAGGCCGTCGTCGGGGTCCGACCCGACCTGCTGGCCGGGGCCGACGAGGGGTCGACCTCGTTCCGGGGCGCCACCGCCGGCCTCGACCCGGCCGACGGCCCCTTCCTGGTGGTCGACATCGGCGGGGGCTCGACGGAGTTCGTGGTCGGCACCACCGAGGCCGAGGGGGTCCTGTCCATCGACGTGGGCTGCGTCCGGCTGACTGAGCGGTTCCTGCACACCGACCCCCCCGCCCCCGACGAGCTGTCGGCCGCCATCAGCGTGGTCCAGGCCCACCTCGACGACGTGGCCCGGGAGGTCCCGGCGTCGCGCCAGGCCCGCCGCATGATCGGCGTGGCCGGCACCATCTCGACGGTGGCCGCGGTCGAGCAGGGGCTGGTGACCTACGACCGTGATCGCATCCACCACTTCGTCCTCACCCGGGCCGCGGCCGAGGACGTGTTCAGGACCCTGGCCACCGAGTCGAGGGCCGACCGAGCCCACAACCCGGGCCTCGAGCCCGGTCGGGTTGACGTCATCGTCGGCGGGTGCTGCGTGCTGGTGGCGGCCATGCGCTACTTCGACGTCGAGGAGCTGCTGGTCTCGGAGTCCGACCTCCTCGACGGCCTCGCTCTGGGGCTCCTCGACCCCCGATAGGCGCCGGGCTCGCTCGCGGCTAGAAGCCGGGCGTGGGGGTGGCCGCAATGTCGTCGCAGCCCAGCGGGGGCAGCGCGAGATCGGCCAGGTGCTCGGGCGGGGACGGGAGGTCGGCGACCCGGGCCAGATCGGCGAAGGTGCGAATGGTGTCGAGGGCGGCTCGGTCGGCCAGCTCGAATTCGGTCGGCAGCTCGGCGCCGGGGACGGCCTCCGGGCCGGTCACCCGCACGGTCCAGGGGACGGGGGGCAGGCGGACCACGCCGGCCCGGTCCTCGCTGGCGGTGGCGGTTGGCAGCGGGGCGTAGCGCTCGGAGAACGACCGCAGCCACACCTGCGAGGACCCCGGGATCCAGAGGTGCCCGGCTCGGATGTGCAGCCCTCCCTCCCCGTCGGCCTCGAGCGGGCGGCAGCGGAGCCGACGAGGCTCGGCCTCGTGGTCGGGCTGGACGCCGGACCGCAGGACCTCGTCCGCCGCGAACCGGACCTGGGGTGACTGGGCCCGGATCTCCTCGACCCGGAACGCGGGTGAGCCGAGCTCGTCGACCGCCCCCAGGTAGGGCCCGGCGCGCAGCATCGGCATCCACAGCCAGTCGGGTAGGGCGTCGGCCGGGATGGTGTCGCGGGCCATCTCGACGGCCCCCAGCTCGGCCCGTACCTGGGTGTTGGCCAGATGCGCGAGGTCCTCTTCGCGCTCGAGGGCACCGAGGTTGCCGACCACCGCCGTGGCCACCACCGCCGCCAACCCGACCAGAGCGACGGGGTGGAGCTTGGTCACCCGGGCCAACTCGGCGAGCAGCACGATGCTGAACACGGCGCCCGGGTAGAGGTAGCGGCTCGAGGCCGGCAGGTTGAGCTGGGCTCGGCTGAGGCCGGTGATGGCCCAGAACCCGAAGGTGAGGGTGAGCCCGGCGAGGACGCCGCTGAGCTCCACTGGCCATCGCCGCACCCGAGCGACCCCGGCCAGTCCGATCAGCACCAGTAGGCCCCCGGCGAAGGCGGCGGTCGTGTGCCGGCCGTCGAGCCCCACCATCCAGGTCCAGGCCGCGCCGCCGGCATCCCGCACGAAGGCCGGGGTGCGGGCCAGGTTGGCGCGCTGGCTCTGGGAGACCCCCCAGATCGCGTGCCAGGCGACGTAGAGCAGGCCGGGTCCGACGCTCACCCAGAGCCGCCGCCACGACCGCTCGGCCACCAGGCGCACGGTGACCGCGGCCACCGCCACCACGCCGATGCCGGAGGAGGCCAGTGCCACCAGCAGCACCACCGCGACCGTGCCGTCGGCCCAGCGCCCCCGGCCGTCGAGCACCAGGAGGGCGCCCAGGGCGCCGGCGATGCTCAGCAGGAAGCCGATCTGGAAGGGCCAGAGCAGGTTCTGGGCGCCGGCCCCGAAGCAGGCCAGAAGGGTGCCGGCGAGCAGGGCCGCGCCGGCACCGCTCCGGCTCCGCACGTAGGCGAACAGGGTGCCGACGCAGACCATGTGGCAGCCGAGCACCAGCACCCGGTAGGGGGTGTAGTCGGCCAGTCCGACGACCTTGAACAGGCCCTGGTAGATGAGGGCGGTGGTGGCCGAGAGGTGGCCGTTGTGGCTGCCCAGCACGGTGTCGAGGGAGGTGTGGCGGCGCTCCTGGACGAAGGACCACTCGTCGTAGAAGAAGGTCAGGCCCCGGCCGGCGGCGAGGATCCGCACCGAGGCGTAGGCGGCCACCACCACCAGGACCGCGACCGCGGCGGTGTCGCGGCGGGTCCAACGTCGGCGCGGGTTGGTCTCGGGCGAGGCGGCTCGCGCCACCGCGTGTGGTCCGGTGAGGATGGCTTCCCCCCTCAAAGAGGCCTGTCCTGGGGCGGCGATGGTAGACCGCGACACCGCCCGCACCGGTGTCGCGGTCACCGACCGTGGTCGGCGAGGGCTCCGGCGGGCCCGCGACCGGCGCCTGGATTGCCCCCGATAGGCTCCCTCGCCCCATGACCGTCTCCGTGGTGATCGTCTCGTACCGGCCGGGTGGCTGGCTCCCGCGGGCGATCGACTCGGTGCGCGATCAGGCTGACCACGTCCTGGTGGTCGACAACGGCTCGGCCGACTCGGAAGCCTCGGCCATCGCCCGGGCCTCGGGCGCCCGCCCGATCCGTCTGGCTCGCAACGTCGGGTTCGCAGCCGGGGCCAACGAGGGCTTCACCGCCGCCCGGGGCGAGTACGTGGCCCTGCTCAACGACGACGCCGAGGCCGACCCGGGGTGGGTCGAGCGGTCGGTGGCGGTGCTCGACGGCGACCGGGCGATCGGAGCGGTGGCCCCCAAGTTGCTGCTGGCCGATCGCTACGTCCAACTGCAGATCGACGACGAGCCGGTGGCGGTGCCCGGCGACGGGCGGTTGCTGGGTCGCCCGCTGTCGTCGGTCACGGTTGATGGCCAGGAGGTCCTCGAGGGGCTCCTCGGCCCGGGCATTCACCGCCTGGAGCACGGCCCGGCCGGCCCGTTCCGGTGGGCGGCCGGAGCCGGGACCCCCGTCTACGTGCCGATTCCCGCTGGCTCCGAGGCCGATGTGCTGGCCGTCGACGGGCAGCCGGTGCCGCTGGGCGATGTGTTCGACCTGGTCAACAACGCCGGCACCTACCTCTCGACCCGAGGCTTCGGTGGCGACTTCGGGTTCGAGACTCCCGATCGCGGCGCGTTCGACGAGCCCGCCGATCGCTTCGGGGTGACGGGGGGGGCGATGGTGACCCGGGTGTCGACCATCCGCCAGCTCGGGGGGTTCCACCCCGGCTTCTTCGCCTACTACGAGGATCTCGACTGGAGCTGGCGCCTCCAGCTGGCGGGGCTGGCGGTCCGCTACGAGCCGTCGGTGACGGTCCGGCATCTGCGGGGAGCCACCAGCGGGGGCCCCGACGATCCGAGGGTGCGGTTCCTGGCCGCCCGCAACCGCGTCCACGCGCTGTGGCGCAACGCCCCGCGGCCGGTCGCTCTCCGCCAGCTCCGCGACCGCACCGACGGGCCGTGGCCGCCGGGGGTCGGTCGGGCGCTGGCGCTGCGGCTCCCGAGGTCGCTCGGGGAGCGGCGGGTGCTGCGACGGTGGTGGCAGCGCACGCCCGATGAGGTCTGGGGGCAGTGGGCCGGCGTTGACGACGCCTGGGACCCGCAAGGGCGCTCCTCGGCCGTCATCGCCCGCGGCGTGCGTTGAACACCGAAGCCACCGCTACCTCCCTGCGCGCCCTCGGGGTCGCCCCCGACGAGCACGGTGTTCGCTGGCTGTCGAGGCGCGAATACCACTGGGTCGACGGCGAGGAGGATCGAGTGGCGGCGATCGTGTCGGCCGCGGCCGATCGTTCCTCGTGCAGCGACGAGTTGGCGGCCGCGGCCACGAGCTGGCCCGAGCGATACCACCTCTCGCGCAGCCGGGCCAACGTCGTGCGAGCCCTCTCGCTGCCGCCCGGGTCCTCGGTGCTGGAGATCGGCGCGGGATGCGGGGCCATCAGTCGTGGGTTGGGCGAGGCTGGGCTCCAGGTCGATGCGTTGGAGCCCACCGCCCGCCGTGCGCAGGTCGCCCGCTTGCGAACCGCCGATCTCGCAAACGTCGAGGTGTTCGTCGGGCATCTCGACGACGTGCCCGAGGACGCTCGCTACGACCTGGTCGTGGTGGTCGGCGTGCTGGAGTACGTCGGGCGAGGGACGTCGGATCGCCAGCCCTACCTCGACTTCCTCGGCGCTATCGCCCATCGCCTGGCCGAGGGCGGCGCGCTGGTGCTGGCCATCGAGAACCAGCTCGGCGTGAAGTACCTCGCAGGGGCGAAGGAGGACCACACCGGCCGCGTGTTCGACGGCATCGAGGGCTATCCCAGCCCGGGGCCTGCCCGGACGTTCTCCCGGCAGGCGCTGGCCGGCCTGCTCGACGAGGTCGGGCTGTCCTCCACGTTCCTCCACGCCTTCCCCGACTACAAGCTGCCGCGCCTCGTCTTCAGCGACGCTCTGCTCGACGGGCCGGCGGCGTCGCTGGCGTGGCGTGTGCCGCACTTCCCGAGCCCGGAGTGGGTGGATCCGCCACGACCGAGGTACGCCGACGAGGCCTCGACGTGGCGCACCCTGGTGGAAGCGGGGCTCGGGGCCGAGACGGCCAACTCGTTCCTCGTGGTTGCGGGCGACGGCCGTGCCCACCTGTGGTCCGACGACCGCCTGGCGACGTTCTTCTCGTCGGAGCGGCGCGCCGCCTTCGCCACTCGCACCGACGTCGTGGCGGTCGACGGGGCGGTGGAGTTGGCACGGACCCGGCTGGTGGAGGGACGGCCGACGCCGCCGACGCTCGAGCACCGCCCGGTGTCCGAGCCGTTCCTCGACGGCGGTGTCGACATGGTCACGGCCATCGTGGCCGGCGACGACCGAGATACCGAGCGGCTGGTCCACGCATGGCGAGACCTCGTTCGAGCACAGCCGGCTGACGGACCGACGGCCATCGACCTGGTCCCGCGCAATGTCCTCGTCTCCGGGGGAGAGGTGCTCGCCATCGACCAGGAGTGGTGGGCCGACGGTTGGGGTCCCGACGAGGTGACGGCGCGAGGTCTCCTGCTGTTGGCCCACGAGCTCGGCCAGCGATGCCGTCCGCAGCGATGGCCGGTGACGACGGTGCGGGAGCTGGCGCTCCATCTCGGCGACCTCGCCGGGTGGTCGGGGGGCACCGAGTGGATCGCGAGCGCGGTCGGGCGGGAGGCGGTCGTCCAGGCGCTGGTCGCCGGGGTCGATCCGGAGAGCTCGGCGTGGGCCGGTGCGGTCGCCGAGCACGCCCAGGCCTGGCGGGAGCTGCTCGCCCAGCCGCTCACCGATGGACCGCTCGGGCTCCAGGAGCACGAGCGTCGCCAGGACGCCGAGGCCCGGGCGGCCACGGTCCCCGTCCTCGCCGCCGAGCTCGACGACTGGCGGCAAAGAGCCGAGGACCAACGACGCGCCACCGAGCAAGGGGAGCTCGAGGTCAGGTCCCTCACCGAGGAGCTGTCCGCCGAGCGGAGCCGGCATCGGGCGGTGCGGAGCGACCTCGAGGCCGTGCACGTCGAGCTGGCGGAGACCCGCCGGGAGCTGGCGGCGGTCTACGCCACGCGAACGATGCGGGCGCTGCGGGTTCCCCGGAAGCTCTACCGGTCGGGCCGCTCCGCTTCTCGGTCCCGCTGATCCGTCCGGCTCGCGGTCTCACCACACCCGCCCCCCACATCACCCGACATCGCCCGACGTCCCTGGCGGCTCCCGTCTCTTTCACTACGCTTGCACCGTGGGGCGTCGATGCCATGGATGTTGAGACCGACGCCCTGCCCGGCACCCACGAATCCAGGGTCGAGGATCCTCACTCCTTGGAATCCATCTATCGCCATCGCTTCGACGAGAGCGAGCTGGCGCAGAAGCGGGTGCTCTGGCAGGTGGTGAGCCAGGTGCTCTTCCAGCCGTTGGTGCCCCCGCGCGCCACCGTGGTCGACCTGGGGGCCGGGTACTGCGAGCTCATCAACGCGCTGGAGGCCGACCGGCGGATCGCCGTCGATCTCAATCCCGACATCAAGAGCCACGCCGCTCCCGGCGTCGAGGTGGTGCTGGCGTCGTCTACCGATCTGGCCACGATCGACACCGGGTCGGTGGACGTGGTCGTGACGTCGAACTTCTTCGAGCACCTTCCCGATCGTGGGTCGCTGCTCGAGACCCTCCGGGAGTGTCGGCGCATGCTCGTACCCGGGGGTCGGCTGGTGGTGCTGATGCCCAACATCCGCTACCTGGGCGCCCGCTTCTGGGACTACTTCGACCACCAGCTGCCGTTGACCCACCACAGCCTGGTCGAGGCGATGGAGTTGGAGGGTCTCGAGCCCGAGCGGGTCGTCCCCCGGCTTCTGCCGTACACCGTGAAGGATGCGAAGTTCACGATCCGGGGGTGGCAGGTCCGCTGGTACCTCCGGTTCCCACCGGTCTGGCGGGTGCTCGGCAAGCAGATGTTCGTCGTGGCTCGGGCGCCGAGCGCTCCCCAGCCCGGATGACGCGGGCTCTCGCGTGAGTGGACGGCGTTGACGCCGTCCACAGTCCTCCCGGCTGGACAGACCCGACTCGAGCGTCGCCGGGCGGGTCTGGGCCCGCCCCGTCGGCCCGGTATCGGGTTCGTCGCCGCCCTGTGCGTCGGCTACGTGCTCCTGCTCATCCTGGGCCGAGACCAGTGGTTCCTCCTCGACGAATGGGCCTTCATCGGCCCCCGCTACCCGCTCCTTTCGACCGACTACCTCGAGTACCTGCTCCGCCCGCACAACGAGCACTGGCACAGCTTCGATGGCCTGATGTTCCAGATGCTGCTTCCCCGGGTGGGGCTGCGTCAGTACGTCGCCTACCTCGCGGTGTCCAACCTGTTCCACGTGGGCGTGGTGGTGGCGTTGCGAGGCGTGCTTCGTCGGGTCGGCCTGTCGCCGTTCTGGGCGACGGCCGCGGCCTGCACCTTCATCCTCTTCGGGCGGGGCTCCCAGAACCTCATCAGCGCCTTCCAGATCGGCTTCGTCGCTTCGGTGGCGTTCGGCTTGGCTCACCTGTTGGCATCCGACCACGACGGCCGCATCGACCGTCGTGACGTGCTCGGCCTGCTCCTCGGTGCGCTCGGGGTCGCCAGCTCCGGCGTGGCGCTGACCTTCGTGGTCGTCGTCGGTGTGAACCTCGCCCTGCGGCGGCGGTGGTGGGCGTGCGCCCTGGCGGTGGTGCCCCTGCTGGCGATGCACGGCCTGTGGCGGGTTGCCTACCGCAGCGAGCTCGACCTGCCTCACGCCTCCAACCGGGAGCTGATGCAGCTTCCGGAGTACGTGTGGCGCGGTCTGGGCTGGGCGATCGAGAGCACCGTCCACCTCTCCGGTGCCGCGGCCGCACTGGTGATCGCCGTCGCGGCGGTGGCGACCGTGATGCGGGCCGACCAACGCTCGATGCTGCGCGTGCCGACGGCGATGGCGCTGGGAGCGGTGTTCTTCTACGCCACCACGGGGTTTGCCCGACTGTCGTTGGGCATCGACCAGGCCGCTTCCTCCCGCTACGCCTACGTGGGCGCCGTTCTCGTCTTCCCGTTCATCGCTCAACTGTTGCGATGGCTGCTCGCCCACCGCCCGGTCGGACCGGTGGCCGTGGCCGCGGTGCTGCTGTGGGCGGCGGTGGCCAACGGCGCCGAACTCGCGGCTCAGGCCGCCAATCAGGCGGACACGTCCCGCACCACCCGGGACACCGTGCTGGCGGTGGCGTCGCTGGAGGGCATCGAGCGGCTGCCCTCGGGCATCCAGCCGATCGGGTCGGTGGGGCCCGACCTCACGATCGGCGATCTCGTCCGGATCCGTGACGATGGCTGGCTTCCCGACGATGCGGTCGGTCCGCAGGCGGTGGTCGACGCCGCCGCGACCGTGGGCGTGGCCGTCCAGCCCCAGGGGAGCCCGGTGAGCGACCCGGTCGTGGTGCGGGAGGCGGCCGACGACGGGTGCGTCCGCGTCGTCGCCGGCCCCCAGGAGGGTGGCCAGGTGGTGTTGGCACCCCCAGGCGATCTGGCGATCACACCCTCGTCGTCGGTCACGGGGTTCACCGTCACCGTCCGTTCGGAGGGCGTCAGCAGCCAGCCTCGGGCGCTGGAGCTGGCCAGCGGCGTCGAATCGGTCGTGACCTTTGCCGGTGGCGATCTCGAGGTCGTCGTGGCCTGGTCGGGCGGCGGCTCGGTGGTCCTCTGCGGTCAGGTGCCGGCGTCGGCCTCATCGTCCTAGGTCGGCGCAGGTCAGGGTGTTGGACCAGCCCGCGGGGGCACCGGCCAGGGCGACCGAGGTCGACGCCGGCTGGCCGGTGCAGAACTGCCGAGCGGCGCGGACCTGGGTGGCCCACGACGGCACCGAGCGCCGAGGCCCCTCGCCGATGCGAGCGTCGGTGAGTCCCCCGACGGCGAGCGACATCGCGGCGAGGGCGAGCAAGGTCGCGCCCACCAGCCGGGTGCGACGCCGTCGTCGCGTCGGACGCAGAGCGCTCTGCACGCCGGCCGCCACGATCACCCACACCAAGAACGCCGGGAACACCATGTACCGGTTTCCGTTCATGAGGCTCGAGGCCCCCGTCTCGTAGCCCAGCGCCGGTGACCAAGCCCGGTCGGCGGTGAAGAAGAAGGTGCCGACACTCGACACCGACGCCAGGACCACCAGGTGACGGGTCGGACGCCATCGCCAGGCGGAGGTCAGTGCCAGGACTACCACCACGAGCCCCAGGCCGATCGCGAGCGGCGCGCTCTGGGCGAGTGCCGTCCGGGCCTGGGACACCCCGACCAGACCCACCAGCACGACCCTGGTGGCGTAGGCGAGCGCCAAATCGCCGATCCCGGGGTGGGTGGCAACCCCTGGCCGTGACGCGCTGGCAACCGCCGCCAGCTGGAGGGCCGCGCCGACACCGAAGGCGAGGGCGACCACCCGCTGGCTCCAGGAACGGACCGCCACGAGTCGGACGAGGGCGAGCGGAGCGAGCAGGAGGGCGAGGGCGCTGGTCAGAGTGGCGATCACGGCCGTCGCCACCGCGACCACGATGCCGACCCGGCCCGGCTGCCAGAGGAGCACCCAGAAGGTGCCGCCGAGGAGCAGCCACTGGAGGTTGGCGCCGACGGCGAGCACCTCACCGCCCGCCACCGCGCCGAGGAGGAGAGCGGCGGTCATCCCGACCCTCACCACGGGGCTGGGCAACAAGGCCTCCGAGCTGCGGAAGATGATTACCGCGACCGCGGCTTGGCCGAGCGCGGCGAGCACGGCGATCACCGCCGCGGCATGCTCCAGGGGCACGACCGACGCCCCGCAGGCCACCAGGCGGGGCGCGAGGTTCAGGTAGCCGGCATACGCCTCCCCCAGCGATCCGATGCACCCGTCGTGGCGCGCCGGGAGCAGGAAGGTGCCGGCGTCCTCCGCCCACGGCACCCTCAGAGACGAGGGCACGCGCGCCAGGATCACGAGGAACGCCACCACGCCCGCCGCGAGGTCCGCCCAGCGGCGGCGACCGTTCTGCGCCGGCGGAGCCGGGTAGAGCTGTCGGAGCGCGGCCTGGACCGACGCCGCGGTGGACGCGGCCCCAGGCCGGCGGGCGAGGTGGGCCCCGGGCCGGGGGGCGGTCGAGCGACGCGGCGGCCCGCCACCGGCGGTCACGACGATCTCATCGGACCTCGAAGGCTTCGAACCGGACGACGATGGACCCTTCCCCGTCGCTCCACCCACCACCGGTGACGGCGAGATCGGAGAACGACTCCGGCCTGAACGCCTCCGAGTAGCCGAGGTTGTCCGGGACGCTCATCACATGCGCGGCTTCGGCGGTGCCGGCCACGAAGCGGTAGCGCCGGACCTCGTCCTCGGTGGTGGTGGTGTCCAGGTAGGTCGGAGGGGGCTTGAGCAGGAGGCCCTGCACCTTCGCGGCCAGGGGCTGGGAGAGCGAGAAGTGGGCAACGACGATCTCGTTGCGTCGAGCGGTGGGCACCGAGATCTCGTCACCCGAGCCGACCCGCTGCTCGGAGAGCTCCCGGCTGCGGGCGCAGCGGTTCGGCCCCCGCTCGAGGACCTGCCAGCGCCCCGAGGTGACCAGCTCTCGGTAGTGGCACAGACGGGCGACCTCGGCGTCGGGCGACTCGAAGAAGTTGTAGCGGCCGTCGATGCCCAGGACCTCGTAGAGGATCCGATCGGGTCCGGTGTCGCTCGACAGGGAGGAGGCGTTCAGGTCGTCGAGGTCGTTGGTATAGGCCGAGTACGACTGGAAGACGGGCAGGGGCTCCCAGTCGAGGGACGGGTAGGCCCAGGCGATCGTGCTCTCCACGGGCACGATCGCCACTGACTGGTCCCCGAGCGCGTCGAGCACGGCGGTGGGCAATTCGTCGGAACCCGACCGGATCGCGGCTCGGGCCTCGTCGATCTGGGCCGTCCGCTCGTCGCTGCGCAAGACGGTGCTGAGGTCGTCGACCAGGGTCTGGGCACGACTGATGGGCGCCAGCAGGTTGGAGGGGACGTCGCCCATGGCCGACAGGCACAGCGCGGCGAGGAGCACCACCGCGGTCAGGTGGCCCGCCGGTGACCAGCCCCGAACCATGGGGAGGGCGGCGAAGGCGGCGAGCACGAGGCCGAAGAAGATCACGTCATGGCCGTCGTGACGGGTGAAGCCCATCCGCAACACGACCCAGAGCCAGCCACTGGCCAGCAGAACGATCCCGAGGCGCTTGGTCGTCCCTGGCTGGGCTCGGGCGAGCGAGAGGACACCGGCCGCGAACACACCGGTGGCGACCACCGCGTACCAGTTCTCCGACCCCCGTTCGTCGGCCAAGTTCATGGCCGACGAGTACCCCGACGCGATCGGGATCGAGGTGCGGAGATAGGGCCAGATCCCCCCCAGGGGTTGACCTGCCGCGATCCAGCCGACGAGGAACGTGCCCAACAGCGCAGTGCCCAGCCAGGCCGCGGCCCGCCGCCGATCGCGACCGAAGACGAGTACGGCCGCGCTCACCGCGAGGAGGACCAGGCCCCCGGTCAACTTGATCAGGAGCTGCCCGCCGCCCATGACGCCCAGGAGCACGAGTAGGACGTCCCGACGTCGCCCGTGGGCCCGAAGGCTCCCCAGCCCGACGATCAGGCCGGGCGCGACGAGGAGGTCGGCGCTGCTCACGGCGGCGGTGGCGATGGCCAGCACCCCCCAGGTGGCGAGCACCGCGACGGTGACGGGGAGCTGTCGCTGGAGCGCTCGCAGGAGCAGGAAGGCGAGCAGGAGTCGCACCGTGAGCGCGAACCCGATGGCGGCGAGGGCGATGGAGCCGGAGTAGAGGATGGGGCGCTCGAGGTACCCCCAGGGCCCGTAGGTGAACACGATCGAGCGTCCCCACTCGAGGTCGCGGGTGGCGGCGACCGCGAGGGCACTCCGCCACGAAGGGTCCAGACCGGCGGCCGGGAGGGAGAGCCCGGGGAACCAGGTCGCCACCGTGACCATGACGGCCAGGGCGGTGGTCGCCGGTCCGGAGGTCAACCAGCCCGTGGGGTGGACCTCGGGGACCGAGGTGCCGTCGCTCAACCCACTCGGTCCATGAGGCCGCTCCGTGTCGGCCGTACGAGCCAGTCGTTGCGCCCGCTCACCAGTCCCTCGTTCCAGTACGGGTCATTCGACATGGCGACTGACCAGCGGCTGCGAAGGAACGCCAGCTCGTCGGCACCGACGGTGCTGTCGCGCGTCTGGGACTCGAAGTGGTACAGCGTGGCGTCGGGGGTCCAGATCACCCGAAGCCCCTTGGCTCGGACCTTGAGCGACAGATCGACGTCGTTGAAGTTCGACGGGAGGCCGGTCGTCATCCCACCGACGTCCTCGTAGACGGTCTTGGACACCATCAGGCAGGCGGCGGTGACCCCGCTGCACTCGCGTGGGATCTGCAACAGCGACGCCGGGCCCGCCTCGTGGCTGCCCCGGTGGAAGAAGATGTGGTGCGGATCCCCGTCGTAGACGTGACCGGCGTGCTGGAGCCGACCGTCGGCCAGGAGCAGCCGCGCTCCGACGAGCCCGACGTCGGGCTCCTGGACCAGTCCCAGCATCTCCTCGATCCAGTCCGGACTGACGACCTCGATGTCGTCGTTCAGGAGCAGGAGCTGTTGGCCCGAGGACTCGTAGGCGCCGAGGTTGACCTTCGACGCGAAGTTGAACGGCTTGTCCCACCACACGAGGCGCAGACGGTCGCCGCAGAGCTCTCGGATCTCGGCGATCACCTGCAGAGGGGTGCTGGTGTCGGCGACGATCACGATCTCGTAGTGGCGGTAGGTCGTCCGCTCGATGATCGAGCGGACGCACGCGGTCACGAAGACGCGCTCGGCGCCCCACACCCTCCCGGAAGACCCTCGGGTCGGGATGATGATGCTGACCAGCGCCTGGTCGCGCACCTGGCGGCGAACCCGGTAGGTGCCGGGAATGGCACGGTGCTCCACCGTCGCGTCGATCCCGACCCGCTGGCAATGCTCCTCGAGCGCTCGGCGCCCGGCCTCGTAGGCGTAGGGCTTGGCCTCGGCGTTGCCCAGGACCGATGCCGGCGTCATGCGCCACTTGTAGAGCACCTCGGGCAGGTGGCCGATCCTCCGCGCCCGCTCCGTCAGGCGCAGGACGAGGTCGTAGTCCTGGGAGCCATCGAAGCCCTCCCGGAAGCCCCCGACCTCCTCGACCAGGGAACGACGCGCCGCCGAGAGGTGGCAGGTGTACATCTGGGCCCGGAAGCGCTCCGGGGACCAGTCCGGTTTGCAGAACACGAAGAACGAGCGACCGTCCTCGTCGAGGTAGGCCTCGTCGGAGTACAGGTAGTCGAGCTCGGGCTGGTCGCGGAACGCCTCGGCCACCCTTGCCAGGGCATGGGGCGCCAGCAGATCGTCGTGGTCGAGGAGCACGACGATCTCGCCCGTGGCCATGGCCAGCCCGGTGTTCGAGGCCTGGACGATGCCGCCGTTGTGCTCGCGCTCGTGGAGGCGAATCCGCGGCTCGGAGGCGGCGGCACGACGGAGGAGGTCACGCACGGCCTCGTCCTTCGAGGCGTCGTCGACCACGCACCACTCCCACTCGGAGAACGTCTGTGCCCGGACCGAGGCAATGGTCTCCTCCAGCACCGCCAGCGGCGGGTCGAAGACCGGCGTGACGACGGAGATCCGAGCGGTCATGACCGACGTCGGGTAAAGCGGCGTGCGACGCGCACCGGTGCCAGCGCGAGGGACCCGATCTTCCAGGTCTCGGAGGACCGGAGCTGCTCCGACAGGTGTTGGGCGTCGTCGAAGGCCGACTGCGCCTCGTGCGCCCAGGCGTTCGCGTCGAGGAGGTTCGCCTCGAGCTCGAGCACCCGGGCCCGGAGCACACCGTTGGCTGCCTCGGCTCCGATCACCTCGTCGCGCAGCGCGAGGGTGTCGAGCCAAAGCTGGCGGTGGGCCTGGTGGTCGGCGGTGTCGCCGACCGGGAGCTCGAGGGCTCGGCGCTCGGTCTCGGCCAGGGCGGTGCGGAGCTCGGCGGTCTCACGCAGCGAGCGCGCCAGCGCCCGTTCGTAGGCGACGACGAGCCGAGCCGGCGTGGTGGCCTCACGCCGGTAGGCGACGGCCCAGGCGGTCAGGAACGACGCGTCGAGGTCGAAGTCGCGCAGCTGCCCCGCCTCCGCGAACAGGGAGGTCCAGTGCTCCTGGGGTCGGACGTTGAGGTGCGTCGGCTCGGTGTAGTCGTCCGGCGTCGACGAGAAGAGGACCCGGTCTCCCCACGCCGCCAGGCGACGGATGGCGTCCTTGTCGTGTTCGGGGGCGAGGTGTTCCACCACCTCGATGCAGGTGACGAGGTCGAAGTGCTCGGGAAAGCCCTCGGGCAGTGGCTCGAACACCGAGCCGACCTGGCACCACCGCTGGACCGAGGGGTGCACTTGGGAGATGGCGTACTCGGACACGTCGATCCCGTAGGCCTCGACGCCCCGAGCGCGCAGGTGCTCGACGAGGAACCCGTGGGCGCAACCGACGTCGAGCACGGTTCTCGGACCGATGCTGGCCACGATCTCGTCGGCCGTCCGCCCGAAGAATTCGAGCCAGTGCTCGGACCGTTCGTAGGGCAGGTCTCGTGCGCAATGGTGCCGGTAGTACTCCTCGCCGTACCGCTCCTGGACGCTCGCGTGGTCGTCGAGAGGACGCTCGCTCTCCGGGCCCGGAAGGGTGGCGGTCACTGCCGTACCGTAACGTGCCGCCCGACGAGGTCGCACCACCCGGTGACGTCTCCCTCGCTCGCGGTCACGGCTTCGACCCCTCCCGACGGACCCGCACCGCGGGGCTCCCGGAGCGCCACCGAGCCTGGGGCCAGGGGGTGCCGATCCGGCGGTAATCGCCTCGGCTGAGGTGGCGCTCGAGGAACACCATCAGGACGATGTAGAGGTAGCGGCTGCCCATCTCCTTGAGCCGCAGCTTGCTCTCCCCGCTGGTCCGGTTGGTCCAGCTGATGGGGGTGATGGCGTAGCTGTGGCCCCGGACCACGGCCTTCAGGGGGATCTCGACGGTCAGGTTGAAGTGCGGTGACACCAGCGGCCCGACGGTGTCGATCACCTCTCGGCGGTACGCCTTGAAGGCGTTGGTGGTGTCGTCGTAGCCGTGGCCGAACAGGAGGCGGATGCCGAAGTTGACTATGCGGTTGGCTACCCGCTTGAGGCGGGGGTAGTCGTGCACCTGACCACCGGCCATGAAGCGGGAGCCGAAGGCGCAGTCGTAGCCGGCGTCGAGCAGGCGGTGGTAGGCGACCAGGTCGTCGGGGCTGTCCGACAGGTCGGCCATCATGATCGCCACCGCATCGCCGGTGAAGACGTCGAGGCCGGTCCGCACCGCGTAGCCGAAGCCACCGGTCGCGAACGGCGAGGCGACGCACCGGATGCGATCGTCGGCCGCGCTGAGCTCGGCCACCACCTTGGCCGTGGCGTCGGTGGAGTGGTCGTCGACCACCACGATCTCGTGGTCGATCTCCTCGGCGACCAGCCGCTCGGACACGGCCCGAACGACCGCCTCGATCGATCCCTCCTCGTTGTGCGCGGGGATGACGACCGACAGCTTCATGGCAGGTTCCTCCTCACCCCTCGGGCGCTCACCGCAGCGTCGCCTCGACCATCGCCCGGTTGTCGACCACCCACTTGTGGATGTCGGCCAGCGTGTCAGCTGGTGACCGCTGGGGACGCCATGCCGTCCGCCCGAACAACGTCGAGCAGTCCGACAGGTACAGCCGCAGGTCGCCCGGACGGTTGTCGGGCTCGGAGCCGATCTCGAGGGACACGCCGGTCAGCTCCCGGCACAGCGCAGTGGTCTCGAGCAGCGACAGGCTGCCGGCCCGCCCACCGCCCACGTTCTGCACCTGGCCGGCCCAGTGGTCGGGATCGCAGAGCTGCTCGTCGACCAAGGCCACCAGGTCATCGACGTGGAGCAGGTCGCGGACCTGCTTGCCGGCACCCCCGTAGCCGATATAGCGCAGCGGCCGTTCGAAGAGGTGGCTGAGGAGCCAGTGGGTGAACACCCCCTGGTCGACCTTGCCCATCTGCCACGGCCCGGCGACCACGCCGCAGCGGTTGACCACCCAGGCCACGTCGAGTTCGGCCAGCAGCAGCTCCGCCGCCAGCTTGGAGGCGCCGTAGGTGGTCCGGCGCCCGGCCAGGGGGAGGGCCTCGCTGAAACCGTCGGCCCCGACGCCAGGCACCGTCTGGTCGGCGGCCAGCTCGAAGCGGGTCTCGGTCTCCTCGTACGCCAGTCCCTCGATCGTCGCCACCGGGTAGACCCGGCTGGTGGAGAGGAAGACGACCTGGGCGCCGTGGCGGGTGGCGGCGTCGAAGCAGTGCTGGGCCCCGA
>JANNNX010000044.1:0-61199 GCA_031398745.1 Actinomycetes bacterium | reverse complement strand
CGGCACGATTCATCGCACGCATGTCAGAAACCGTTACGGCTCCGCCGAGCGCCGCCAGGGCGTCAGCGACCGCGGGATGGGCCAGCAGCGTGGCGCTGCGCACGACGGTGACGGCATCGTAGGGTGGAAAGTAGCGCCGGTTGTCCTCGAGCATGACGAGCCCGTAGGCATCGACGAGACCGCTGGTCGCATCTCCCGCAACGAGGTCCACCTGTCGATCGGCGAGCGCGCGATAGATGAGCGACAGGTCCATGGCGCGGGGCGGGGCCTTGAACGCCAGCCCGTACGCCTGTGCCAGCCCTGCACGTGATGTCCAGGCGGCGACGCACGTTGCGGCCAAGCTCTACGGCGTCGACCTCTGATCACCAGATCGCTGCGCCCGGCGGCCTTGGCGCCGTTGTTCCACGACCGGCGTGAGTCCCGGGCGTAACTTCGCGTCGTGGCGCCCAAGGAAGACACCTTCACCCCGTTTGAGGCCGTCCTCGGCGGCGCGTCGCTTACCTCACCGTGGATCGGCGATACCTACGAACCTGACTTCGGGCTCTTGGAGGGCCTCGTTTCGGTCCCAGTGGCATCGGGCGCCACGAGCGAAACGGGGAGGTTCCCGAAGGCGTTTGACGTGTGGGCCGCTCACGAACTGCGGCGGGCAGGATTCGAGCCGGACGAGGTGTGGCCGCGCGCTACAAGACCGCGAGTGCTGCCCCGAGACTTGAAGTTGCTGCTCGAGCGCTACACCCCGGCGTCTGACCGGTTTGCCATCGGGACGTTCCTCGCCAACCACGGGAGCGCGGCGATGATGGCCCCCGTCGATGCCCGCGTGCTTGGTCGGGTCTACACCAAGCAGGCCGATGTACTGATCGCGCATTGGGCGCGAGGCGTCGAGCTGCTCGTCTCCACGAAGACGATGGTGAGCAGCTACGGCAACAACCTCCGGAATCGCTTCGAGGAGTCCTACGGCGACGCTGTCAACCTGCGTGGCCGGTTCCCCATGGCATCGCTCGGGTTCCTCTATGCGGTTCGAAGCAACATCCCGCCGTCAGACCTGGTGTTCCTTCGCGACATGCTCGACAAGCTCCGTGAGCCGGCGGGATACGACGCGACGTGTCTGATCGTCGTCGACTGGACGGGCACGGGCCCCGTCACCCTTCGCCCCGACTTGATGGACGGGCACATCGGGCCGGCCCGCTTCCTCGCCGATCTCGTTGACGGAGTGCTGGGTCGGACGCCCATCGACCATCACGTCGAGGTCCGTAACCGGCGCGAGCAGGTCGAGCTCCCCATCCAGGAAGGTCAGCTCGACAGCGACATCGACCCGCCTGACGCCTAACGGCGACGACAGGCCATCGATGGGTTGCGATCTCTTCGCCCTCCTGGAAGCAGAGCAGAAGCTCTTCGGCGGGCCAAGGCGATTCCGGCGGAAGTCAGCAGGTCAGCGGGCAGGTCCAGCGTTGCCGCTAATGGCAAGTCCTGCCCCCGCCACCAACGAAAAGCCCAGGTCAGAGCCGGTGCGCAAGCACCGGCTCTGAACTTGTCGGGGCCGACCTTCTCATGCATTCTGACCGCGGTCGGAGGTCGGAACGCCCGTGACGCCAAGAGTCGGAGTTGTGGCTACGATTGTGGTCACAGCGCCCTGGGAGGTCTTGATGCGGTCGGTCGGTGTCCGGGAGTTCAGGGATCAGGCCAGCACCATGATGGGGGCGGGCGAGACGTTGGTGATCGAGCGCCACGGCAAGCCCATCGGCTTCTTCGTGCCCCTGACCGCCAAGGACCGGCGAGCCGGACGCAAGGCCCTCGGTCGGCTCGGCGCCGCGGTGGACGCGCTCACCGCGACGACCGGGATCAGTGAGGATGATCTCGTCGATGAGGTAACCAGCGGTCGACGTCGGCGCTGATGCGGCTGGTGGTCGACACGAGCGTGCTCGTCGGGGAACTCCTTCGGGCCCCTGGCCGGGACCGACTCGGCGATGACCGGCTGGAGTTGTTCCTACCGGAACGCATGTGGTCGGAGACCCAGGTGGAGTTGCCGCGGCGGATCGACAGGTACGTCCGGCGCCGCCAGCTGGACTCGGATGCCGGTCGCGAGCTGTCGGCCCTGTGCCTCCAGGCGATCGATGCCAACCTGGTCGTGCTGGACGAGGCGGTGTACGCAGCGCTGGAGGACGAAGCGCGCGCACGATCCCTCCGTGATCCGAACGACTGGCCTGTCGTAGCCAGCGCCCTTGCGCTCGCGGCTGGCGTGTGGACCAACGACAACGACTTTCTCGGCACGGGTGTCCCGACGTGGACGACCGAGACGTTGCAGGCCTGGCTCGACCGCAACGACGATCGCTGATCGCCGGAGTGCGGGCCCGGTAGCTGCTTGACGTTGCGGCTCCGGTAGTCATCGCGTCCGAGCCGTCTCTACGCCAGTGCCGAGCTGCTCGGTCTCACTGGGTCGAACCCGTTGCGGGCTTGACCTCGCCGACCTGCGAAGCCGACCCGGAGATGCCGGGCCCAACCGGCTGCCATAGGCACCGTAACGCGAGAGAGGGGGCTTGCCGCAAGGGCCCCGGGCATGGCGTCATGGCTCGATCGCTGACCGAGGCCGGCCAGCACGACGGGAGCCAGGGAGGCGTGCGATGGGTGTGGTGAACGAACACGCGGTGGTGATCGCCGGCGGCGGCCCTACCGGGCTGATGCTGGCGGGCGAGCTGGCATTGGCCGGGGTCGACGTCGTCATCGTCGAACGACGGGCCACTCAGGAGGTCGATGGCTCCCGGGCCGGTGGGCTGCACTCCCGCACCATCGAGGTGCTCGACCAGCGCGGCATCGCCGAGCGGTTCCTCTCGGCCGGGCAGGTGCACCCGGCGCTGGCGTTCTCCCAGGTCACTCTCGACCTCAGCGACTTCCCCACCCGCCACAACTACGTACTGGCGCTGTGGCAGAGCCGCTTCGAACCCCTCCTGGCGGACTGGGTCGGGGAGCTCGGGGTGCCGATCCTTCGGAGCCGTGAGGTGGTGGGCTTCGCCCAGGACGACACCGGTGTCGACGTCGAGCTGTCCGACGACTCGACGCTGCGGGCGGAGTACCTCGTCGGGTGCGACGGGGGCCGCAGCCTGGTCCGCAAGACCGCGGACATCGACTTCGCCGGGTTGGACCCCTCGACCAGCTGGATGATCGCCGAGGTGGAGATGGACGCCGAGCCGGCGCTCGGGTTCCGTCGCGACCGGGTCGGCACCCATGCCATGGGTCGGGCCGGCGACGGCGATTTGGTGCGGGTAGTGCTCACCGAACGGGAGGTCGAACACACCGGCGAGCCCAGCATGGACGAGCTCCGCGAGGCCCTGGTCGGCGTGTACGGCACCGACTTCGGGGTGCACAGCCCGACCTGGATCTCCCGGTTCACGGACATGACCCGCCAGGCCGTGGCCTACCGCCAGGGCCGGGTGCTGCTGGCCGGCGACGCCGCCCACGTGCATCCCCCGCAGGGCGGTCAGGGCCTCAACACCGGCGTGCAGGATGCCGTGAACCTCGGATGGAAGCTGGCCCATGTGGTCCACCGGACATCACCCGAGAGCCTGCTCGACACCTACCACGCCGAACGGCACCCGGTCGGCGCCCGGGTCCTGCACAACACCAACGCGCAGGTCGCGCTGGCCGGTGCCGACGACCGGCACCAGGCCCTGCGCGACATCGTGAACGGGCTGCTGGTCATGGACGAACCCCGCCGGCGGATCGCGGCGATGCTCTCGGGTCTCGACATCCACTACGACCTCGGGGACGGGCACCCGCTGCTCGGGCGGCGCATGCCCGACCTCGACCTGCACACCTCCGGCGGCCCGACCCGGGTCTTCACGCTCCTGCACGACGCCCGGGGGGTGCTCCTCAACCTCGGTGCCCCCGGCGGGGTCGACCTCACGCCCTGGGCCGATCGAGTCCAGCTCGTCGATGCCCGCTACGACGGCGTGTGGGAGCTCCCGGTCCTCGGCGAGGTGGCGGCGCCCCCGGCCGTGTTGCTGCGACCCGACGGGCATGTCGCCTGGGTGGGAGACCTCACCGACCCGGCGCTGCCTCGGGCGCTCGACACCTGGTTCGGCGCGGCCACTCCGGAGTAGCGCCCGTCCCAGGCGCCGGTCGTCGACGGTGACCCACGGCCGGCCGGCCGACAAGGTGATCAACAAGAGCCCCTGAGCAGCCCCCGTCCGACAAATGAAGTACGTGATCCGCCCGTGGCCGTGGTGAGCTACCTCCCGTGAGGACGTTCCATCGGCTGGTGGCCAACACGCTCATCGCCACCGTCACCAACAACTTCGTGTGGTTCGCGCTGACGTTCTGGGTGTACCTCGAGACCCGCTCGGTGGTGGCATCGTCGGTGATCGGGGGCGGCTACATGCTGCTGTCGTCGCTCTCGGCGCTCGTCTTCGGCACCTACGTCGATCGCCATCGACGCAAGTCCTCGATGCTCGCGTCGAGCGCCGGTTCCCTGGGGGCCTACCTGGTCGCGGCCGCCTTCTACGCAGTGGCCCCCGACGGCTCCTTGGACGATCTCGGCCATCCCGCGTTCTGGGTCCTGATCGTGCTGGTGCTGGGCGGCGCCATCGCCGGGAACCTGCGCACGGTGGCCCTGTCGACCGCGGTCACGCTGCTCGTCCCCGAGGACCGACACGACAAGGCCAACGGGCTCGTAGGGACGGTGAATGGCGTCGCCTTCGCCATCACGTCGGTGTTCAGCGGGCTGGCCATCGGCTACCTCGGCATGGGCTGGTCTCTCGGCATCGCCCTCGCCCTCACCGTGCTGGCCACCGCCCATCTGGCCACCGTCAGCGTCGAGGAGGAGCAGCCCAGCCCTGCGGAGGGGGGGTCGAAGGCGGTCGATGTCCGAGGCGCGCTCTCCGCGGTGCGTTCGGTCGAGGGCCTGAAGTGGCTGCTGTTCTTCACGACCTTCAACAATTTCCTCGGCGGTGTGTTCTTGGCGCTCATCGACCCGTACGGCCTCACGCTGGTGTCGGTGGAGAGCTGGGGGTGGATCCTGGGGGTGACGAGCTTCGGGTTCATCGCCGGCGGCCTTGCCGTCGCCCGAAAGGGGGTGGGTGCCAACCCACCTCGCACCCTGCTGGTGACCAACGCCGTGCTGTGGACGGTCTGCATCCTTTTCCCGGTCCGGTCCTCGATCGTGCTCCTCGCTCTCGGGTTCCTCGTGTACATGGCGCTCGTCCCGCTGGTGGAGGCGACGGAGCAGACGATCATCCAGCGGGTGGTCCCTTTCGAGGAGCAGGGCCGCGTCTTCGGCTTCGCCCAGACCGTGGAAACCGCGGCGTCGCCTATCACCGCCTTCCTCATCGGCCCGATCGCCCAGGTGTGGGTCATCCCGTTCATGACCGATGGCGTCGGCGCCGACACGGTCGGAGGCTGGTTCGGGACGGGCGACGACCGGGGCATGGCCCTGGTGTTCATGACCGCGGGATTGATCGGCCTCATTGTGACCCTCCTAGCCCTGCGGAGTCGCGGCCTTCACGTGCTGTCCTCCCGCTACGCCCGCTCGAGCAGCGAATCTTCAGTTCTGAGTGCCGACCCCTCCGGCGAGGAGGGTCAGCACGCCAGCGGGCGCGCCGACGCCCCGGCATGACCAGGCGGGACCACCACAGCCAGGGCATCGTGGCTTCGGTGTCTGTGCGACCATCGCGCGGTGATCATCGTGTCCGGCCCGATCTATGTCGACGCCGCCGATCGTGACACCTACCTACGCGACTGTCGGGCCCTCATGATGGAGGCAAGGGCATCGAAGGGCTGCAGCGACTTCCATCTCGCCGCCGATCCGCTCGAGCCCGGTCGCATCAATGTCTACGAGCAGTGGGACTCGGTCGAGGCCGTTGAGGCGTTCCGAGGCTCCGGGCCATCCGCGGGGCAATCGGCGTCCATTCGTGAGGCCCGGGTCTTCCAACACGAGGTCGGGTCCTCGACGAAGCTGTCCTGAGGGTCGCCTCGCGGTGCTCGTGGTCGAGGGCCAGGATGACCACACCGAACAGGGCCGCCTCTTCCGAGGTGCCCGAACTCCATGAGGGATCTGCTCCGGGCCTTCGCCACCGTCTTCCCGGCCGAGCTACCCGACAAGACGATGATCGCCACCATCGTCCTGACCACCCGCTACCGGCGTCCAGGGTGGGTGTGGGTCGGCGCCGTGGCTGCCTTTGCGGTGCACGTCGTGGTGGCCACCGCGGCCGGCAGCGCCCTCGGCCTGCTGCCCGACGTGGTCGTCAGGCTGGTCGTGGCCACCCTGTTCGTGGCGGGCTCGCTGCTGTTGCTGCGGGCCGCCCGGGCGGCCGACGAGGAGGTGGTGCCGGCCCAGGTGGAGGCCACCGCCACCGTGCGCGCAACCCTCGTCGGCAGCTTCGGGCTGGTCGTGCTGGCCGAGTGGGGCGACCTCACCCAGCTGGCCACCGCCAGCCTGGCGGCCACCAGCGGCCGACCCTGGTCGACCGGCGTCGGTGCCCTGTTGGCGCTCGCCTCGGTGGCCGCGATCGCGGCCAGCGTCGGGCGCACGCTGGTGGCCCGCGTCCCCCTCCGCAAGATCAACTACCTCGGCGCCTCCGTGTTCGCCGCGCTCGCCACCTGGACCATCGTCGAGCTCGTCACCTGACCGCCGAGGGGCCCGCGGTCCTCAGGCCGGCACGGCGGCTCGGCCGCGGGCCTGGCGGAGGGGCTCGGCGAACATGGTGGTGTCGAACCACCCGGGGAACGAGCGGGCCAGGCGGCTCGGGCCGATGGTCCGGGCCTGGCCGGCGTCGACCAGGTCGCGGAAGCGGGCCATCCCCAGCAGCCAGGAGTGCATGGCCCGGTTGTCGGCGGTGACCACCAGGTCGACGTCGTAGCCCGGGTCGATCATGCACGCCGTGCTCTCGCCCCGGTCGAGCACCAGCCACGACCGACCCCCACCGACGCCCGTGAAGGCGCACTCGACGACCGTCCGGCCGCTCGGCAGCTTGTCCTCGATCACGTGCTGGTGCATCCGCCACACCAGCCAGTGGGCATCGAGCTCCTCGTCGGCCGGATCCCCGAAGGCCCACTTGGCCGCCCAGATGCCCAGGCCCCACACCACCGGCTCGAGGTCGCGGCCAGCCTCGGTCAGGCAGTACTCGACCGAGCGCCCGGGCCCGTTCGACGCCCGGGTGATGACGCCGCGGCGCTCGAGCGAGCGGAGGCGCTGCGACAGCAACGTCCGGCTCATCTTGGGCAGGCCCCGGTGGATCTCGTTGAAGCCCCGGCAGCCGATCATGAGCTCGCGCAGCACCAGGGGCGTCCACCGGTCGGCGAACAGCTCGGCTCCGACGGCGATGGGGCAGTACTCGCGGTAGGTCGGCACGGCCCCATCCTCTCCTGCCCGCTCCGGCCAGGCCAGTACGGATCCTGTACTGCCTCCAAACCCCTCCTGAGCTGGGACGATCGCCCCTCCGGTGCCGCGGGAACCCCCTTGGGAGGGGCCCGCTGGCCGCCAGCGACCAGTCCGATCTTCGCACTCCCCCGCTCGATCGGGGTCCGTCAGGGTGTCACCAGAGGCCGACGACGAGCGGCCCGATCCCGAGGAGGGACCACCATGACCATCACCATCAACCCGAACCCGACCACCACCACCGCACCGGACCTGGCGGCGGTGAAGGCCCGCCAGCAGGCCATGTGGGCCAGCGGGGACTTCTCCGTCGTCGCTTCCCGCGTCGTGCTGCCGTCCGAGCAGCTGGTCGAGAGCGCTGACCTCCAGGCCGGGTGGCGGGTCCTCGACGTCGCCACCGGCAGTGGCAACGCGGCGCTGGCCGCGGCTCGTCACGGCCTCCGCGTGGTCGGCGTCGACTACGTGCCGTCGCTGCTCGAGGTCGGCCGGGCCCGCGCCGCGGCCGAGGGCCTCGACGTCACCTTCGTCGACGGCGACGCCGAAGACCTGCCCATCGAGGACGGGTCGTTCGACGCCGTGCTCTCGGTGTTCGGGACCATGTTCGCTCCCGACCACCAGCGGACCGCCGACGAGCTGACCCGGGCCTGCCGCCCCGGGGGCACGATCGCCCTCGCGTCCTGGGTCCCCGGTGGCTACCTCGGCGAGGTGTTCGCAGTGACCGGCCGGCACGTGCCGCCGGCTCCCGGTGTGGCCTCGCCCATGCTGTGGGGCACCGAGGAGCACCTGGCCGACCTGTTCGGCGATCGAGTGTCGGCGATGTCCTGCGTGGAGCGGGTCTGCACCTTCCGCTTCCGCTCGCCGGACGAGCTGGTCGGCTTCTTCCGCCGTTGGTACGGGCCGACCCTGAAGGCGTTCGACGCCCTCGACGCCGACGGGCAGAGGGCGCTGGCGGCCGACCTAGCGGCGGTGGCCACTCGCTGGGATCGCAACCGCGACGGCGGTCCCCTCGCGGTGTCGGGTGCCTACCTCGAAGCGGTGCTCACCCGGTGCTGAACGGCCCCGCTGGCTCGGCTCCCCGTCATCGGTCGTCGACCGGGCGATCGGTGACAGGGAGCCCACCGGCCGTTGACCGGCCACTCGGGTGCCCCGCACTGTCGGCCCACGGGGGTCAGGATGGCCCGATGCGCACACGCTTGGTCGCCACCGCCACCGCCACCGCCATCGCCGGACTCGCCGCGGCGTGCCTCCTCGCCGGCTGCGGCTCGGACGCCACCGACGACTCGTCACCCACCACCACCACCGAGACGGCCGGGGCGACCGACACCACCGGGACGACCGAGGGCACCGTCGGAACCACAGACACCACGTCAACGGGTTCGGCGACGGTCGACGCCAACACCGCCACCATCGAGGAGCTGACGGCAGCCTTCGAGGCCGCCGGGATCGACCAGGCCGAGCGCTGGGCTCGGGAGGTCGACGAGTACCGGCCCTACGACACCAGCGACCCGACGTTCGCCTCGCTGCGCCAGGAGCTCTCCAAGTACAACCCGTCCGAAGAGGTGCTCGAGGCGATCATCGCCACCCTCACCCTGTGAGGCAGCCGACCACGACTCGGGCCGCGCCGACGGCACCGGCCTCGCTGCGGGGCTGGCTGCTCGTCCTCGGCGGAGCCGGGCTGGTGGGCACCGCCGCCGAGCTGGCCTCGCTCCGCCACTGGACCTCCACCACCCAGCTCTACGCCTGGGTGGCTCTCGTGCCCCTGGTCGCGGCGCTGGGGGCGCTGCTCCTTCGACCCCGCGCCGCGTCGACCCGCGCCGCCCGTGTCCTGTTGGCGGTCGTGGTCGGCTTCGCCATCTACGGCGTGCTCACCCACGTCCAGGCCAACCTCGACGCCGGCGTCCTCGACTTCCGCTACGCCGAGCGGTGGTCGACCATGTCGACGGGCCAGCGCTGGTGGGCCGCGGCCAGCGGCGAGGTGGGCCCGTCACCGGTGCTGGCTCCGGCGATCTACGTCCAGGCCGCGGCGTGCTTCTGGTTGGCATCGATGACGTCGCCGCCGGCTGCTCGCGGGCGCTGACGCGCCGTCACACCGCCCGGCACGGCCGGTCAGTCGAAGATGGCGGTCCGGCCCCGGTCGACGAGGACCCGACGCTCGAGGTGGAGCCGCACCGCTTCGGCCAGCACGATCCGCTCCACGTCACGACCCCTCGACGCCAGGGCCTCGGCATCGTCGCGGTGGCTGACGGCCAGCGTTCGCTGGGTGATGATCGGCCCCTCGTCGAGCTCGACGTCCACGTAGTGGGCGGTTGCGCCGATGACCTTCACCCCCCGCTCGTGGGCTTGGCGGTAGGCGCCGGCGCCCACGAAGGCGGGGAGGAACGAGTGGTGCACGTTGATCATGTGGCCCCGGTGGCGCTCGACCACCCACGCCGGCAGGATCCGCATGTACCGGGCCAGCACCACCAGGTCGGGGGAGTGGGCCGCCACCGCGTCGGCCACCTGGCGGTCGTGCTCGGCCCGGTCGTGGCCCCCCACCGGGAGGTGGTGGAACGGGATGTCCAGGCGCGCCACTAGCTCGTGGTGGTCGTCGTAGTCGGAGACCACGGCCGCGATGCGCCCACCGAAGCCGGCCAGGGTCGACAATTGGCCCAGCTGGTCGCGGCCGAGGAGGTCGGCCAGGCAGTGCCCGGGACGAGACACCAGCACCACCAGGCGTCGGGGCTCGCCTTCGACGTCGATCTCGACGTCGAGCTCGAACCGATCGGTGAGCGGTGCCACCACCGCCGCTCGCAGCTCGTCGGCGGGTTGGTCGGCGACGTCGATCTCGATGCGCTGCAGGAACACCGGTGGGCCCCCCGCTCGCTCGTCGCGATGCTGGTCCGCGGCCACGATGTTGCCGCCGACGGCCTCGATGGCCGAGCCCACCGCACCAACGATCCCCGGGCGGTCGATGCAGCGCAGCAGCAGGATCGCCCGCACCGGGGCAACCGTAGGAGGTGGGAGCCGATGTCGACACGGACCGGCCCGCATCCGAGCGCGACCGGGCCGGGGGACCTCGGTGGATCCCCCGGCCCGGGTCGTTGCGGCTGGAGCCAGCCGCGCCGTGATCAGGCGGCGAGCGGCTTCTCGCCGGTAGACGTGCTCACCCCTTCCGGTGCCGCGAAAGTCCGGTCTGCAGGCGTCTTGAAGGCGTGGACGAAGCCAGCCACGGCCAGCAGGGCCAGCAGCGCGGCGGCGCCATAGGCGACGGTGGCTGCCTCGCCCCCCTTCACACCGAACACGCTGAACCCGAAGGACGTGAGCAGCAGGCCTCGGAGGGTCTCACCCTTGAACAGCGAGTCCCGCTGGGAGGTCACGGTGGCCAGCTCCTCCTCGAGGGCCGGAAGCCCGGGGTCGTTGGCCGCGGTGGCCGCCTTGACCTCAGCTCGCAGCGCGCTCTGCGGCTCGCCGAGCTCGGCGTAGGTCTGCCCGTCGGCCGTCGACTCGAGGTGCAGTCCGATGTAGTCGTTGGCGTAGCACTCCGCCTGCTTGCCCGTCAGTAGGTCCTGACCTGCGTAACGCACGAGGCAGGTGGACGCCTTCTCCTCGTCGGTGAGCTCTTCACTGGTTGGGAAAGCGATTCTCTGCTGGCCGAGCTGGTCGCGCACATAGGTCTCGGCGAAGTTCGCGTTGCTGGTGAGGACCAGTCCGAGCACCAGGAGGAGCCCGGCGAGAGCCAGCCCCCCGGCGCTGAAAAGGAAATCGAGGGTTCTGCGTCGCATGGTGCGCTCCTGGTGCGTTCCGATCGTCAGATCGCGCTACCAGGGTCCGGAGCACCGCTCCCAGAGCCGGCCAATGAAGCCATGCCCGACACGTGTGGGATGGGTCGTGTCGGTTCGACGGTACACGCCGGGCGACCAAACGGCGACGGATCGAGCGGCACCGGCGGGAAAGGAGCAAGATGGGGGCGCGGCCGACGGCGAGGAGCGAGCCTGATGCCCAGAGAAGCGACGCTGGTCCGGACACTGGTCGAGCTGGCCGACACCCTGGTGGCCGACTTCGACGTCGTCGAGTTGCTGACCCTGCTCACCGACCGCTGCGTCGAGGTGCTCGGCGTCGGAGCGGCCGGGATCATGTTGGTCGGGCCCGAGGGCGACCTGCGGGTGATGGCGTCGTCGAGCGAGGCCATGCGGGTCCTGGAGCTCTTCGAGATCCAGGCCCAGGAAGGCCCGTGCCTCGACTGCCACCGCAGCGGCCAAGCCGTGATGAATCGCGACCTGCAGGCGACCGGGGGCGCCTGGCCGCGGTTCGCGGCGGAGGCTCTCGCCGCGGGCTTCCACTCGGTCCACGCCCTTCCCCTGCGGTTGCGGGGCTCGGTCATCGGTGCCCTCAACCTGTTCCACGTCGAGTCCGGCGACATGCTGCCGGCCGATGTCGTGGCGGCCCAGGCGCTGGCCGACGTCGCCACCATCGCCATCCTCCAGCATCGTGCTGCGATCGAAGCCCAAGTGCTGGAGGAGCAGCTCAGCCAGGCCCTCGAGACCCGGGTTGCCATCGAACAGGCCAAGGGGATGGTGGCGGCCGACGGCGGGGTCGACCTCGAGCACGCCTTCCTCCTTCTGCGGAGCCATGCCCGCAATCACAACCTCCGTCTGGCCGACGTGGCCGGTGACATCGTCGGCGGCCGTTTGTCGGCCGCCGCCCTCGATCGACCCCGGGCCGCTCGACCTAACTGAGCCCGACACCGCCGGTAACGTTCGGGGGGTGCGCCCCCCACGCCTGCTCGTCGCCTTCGCCCTGGCCACCTCGTCGGTCGCTCTCGTTGCGACCCCGGCGACCGCGGCGCTCGGCCCACCGAACGCCAACACGGCCATCGGCGGTCTCCCGGCGGCGCTGCTCACGGGGGACGTTGACGGCGACGACCGGCCCGACGTGGTGGCGGTGGGGGCCGCCATCGACGTCCACCTGAGCCGGGGCGACGGGTCGCCGGCGACGGGGGTGTCGCTGTCCGCCGGGGCGACCGACGGTGTCCTCGGCGACGTCGATGGCGACGGGCTCCTCGACCTGGTCACCCTCGAGAATGGCGGCGAGGTGGCGCTGCGCCGGGGCGACGGGGCCGGGTCGTTCGAGCCCCGGAGCCTCGTCGCCTCGGCCGACGGCGAGCGCCGGTCGGTGCGACTGGCCGACGTCACCGGCGACGGCGCCGACGACCTCGTCGTGCTCCGGTCGGCCGCGCCGGACACGGCACTCGACGTGCGGCCGGGCGACGGGTTGGGCGGGTTCGGGGCCATCACCACGACCACCGTCCCGTCGGCGCCGCGGTCCTTCGTGCTCGGCCCGCTCGACGGCGACGCCCGGGCCGACGTCGTCGTCGTCACCGCCCAGGGCCGGGCCGACGTTGCCTACGCCACCGCGGCCGGTGGGTTCAGCGGACGCCACACGCTGCTCGACACCACCTCACCGCTGGCCTTGGCCGCCGCCCTCGGCGACCTCGACAGCGACGGGGCGTCGGACGACATTGCCCTCACCCGGGGCGACGGCTGCTCGCTCACGGTCGAGCTGCGCCAGCCCGACGGCACCTTCGCCGGGCGGGACGTGGCGTCGGGCACCGATTGCCGAGACAACGAGGGACCGGTGGTGGCCGACTTCGACGGCGACGGTCGTGACGACGTGTGGGCCAGCACCCGTTACATGGGAGTGGGTGCCGCCGGAGTGGCGGCCCGGTCCCAGGTCGACGAGACCGGCCTGGGCGATGGCCAGCGAGCAGCGGCCGTCGACCTCGATGGTGACGGCCGCGACGACCTGGTCGTGACCGGGACGGCCTCGCCGGCGTCGGGGGCCCGTCTGGTGGTGCTGCCCAGCCGGGCGCAGGCGGGCTACATCCTGCTCGACGAGGTGGGCGCCAGCTACCAGTTCGGCGACTCGACGTCGGTGGCCGCCAACCTCGCCTCGTGGTATGGCGGCGCCACCGACCTGGCCACCTCGCCGGCGGGCGGCGCGGCCGTCCTCGACGCGTCGGGCGGGGTGTGGCAGGGCTCGCAGTTCTCCCGGGAGGAGGTCGTGGGCTTCGGGCGCCTCTACGACGGGGAGGGCGCGGTCGGCCTCGCCTACACCCCCACCGGCCAGGGGGGGTGGGTGTTCACCTCGTTCGGGCGGGTGTTCCCTTTCGGGGGCGCCCCTTTCCTCGGCGACATGTCGGCGGTGGCGCTCAACGGCCCGGTGCTCGACGCGGTGGCCACCCCGTCGGGCCTCGGCTATTACATGGTGGCCGCCGATGGCGGGGTGTTCGCCTTTGGCGACGCCACCTTCCGGGGGTCGATGGGCTCCCAGCGCCTCAACCAGCCGGTGGAGTCGCTGGTCGCCGATCCCGACGGGACCGGCTACTGGCTGGTGGCCGCCGATGGCGGGGTGTTCGCCTTTGGCGCCGAGTTCGTGGGCTCTCTCCCCGGGGTCCTCGCGCCCGGCCCGACGCTCAACGCGCCGGTCGTCGGCATGGTCGCCTACGGCAACGGCTACCTGATGGTGGGGGCCGACGGTGGGGTGTTCAACTTCTCGAACCTCCCCTTCGAGGGCTCCCTCGGAGCCGATCGGCCGGCGGTCGACATCGTCGCCCTGGCCGAGCACCGCGACTGACGCTCAGCGCTCCGTGTTGTAGAGGCGGAGGGTGAGGGGCGCGAACACCGCCACCAGCGCCGCGCTCCACACCAGCACCCAGAGAACGTCGCTGGTGTCGACGGAGCCCTGCATCAGCCCCCGGGCCGCAGTCGAGAGCAGGGTGATCGGGTTCACCTTCACGAACGACTGGACCCAGCCGGGCATGGTGGCCGGGTCGACGAACACGTTGCTGGCGAAGGTCACCGGGAACAGGATCGTCATGCTCACTTGCTGGACGCCCTCGGCCGTCTGCATCTTCAGGCCCAGGGCGGTCCACACCCAGGACAGGCTGAACGAGAACACCAGCAGCAGAGCGACCGCCAGCACCACGCCGACCACTCCGCCACCGGGGCGGTAGCCGAGGGCCAGGCCCAGCACGATCACGACCAGCGAGGCGATCGTGTAGCGGACCGCGTCGGCCAGCAGCATCCCGACCAGCACCGCCGGCCGCCAGATCTGCAGCGACCGGAACCGGTCGAAGACGCCCTTGGAGATGTCGGTGTTGAGCGCCATCCCGGTGTACATCGTGATCCAGGCGACGGTCATGACCAGGATGCCCGGGAGCAGCTCTTGGAGGTACTCCCGGGGCGAGCCGGCCAGGGCCCCGCCGAAGAGGTACGTGTAGAGGACGACGAACATGATCGGGAAGGCGGTCACGTCGAAGAGCTGCATGGGCACGTGCTTGATCTTGAGCATGGCCCGCCACCCGAAGGTCAGCGAGGCCGACACCGGCCCCGGGCGCGACGGTCGCGATCGGCTGGCGAGCACCGACCGGAGCGCCTCGGCGGCGAGCACCGGCTCGGCGTCGGTGGTGGTCATGCGGCGTCCTCCTTGGTCTCGTCGTCATCGGCCGGCCGGCCGGTGAGGGCCAGGAAGACCTCGTCCAGGCTGGGCTGGCCGAGGGCGAGTTCGGCGATGGCGACGCCGGCGCGGGACAACTCGGTGAGCACCACCGCCACCCGGTCGGGGTCGGTGGCCAGGGCTGAGACGGCGGCCGGGTCGGCGTCGAGCTGGGCGGTGGTGCCGAGGACTCGGGCCAGCACCTGGGCCGCGACCGGACGTTGCTCGGGGTCGACCACTCGGAGGTGGAGCATGCCCGAGCCGACCCGCGACTTGAGCTCGGCGCTGGTGCCCTCGGCGATGACCTTACCGTGGTCGATGATGGCGATCCGCCCGGCCAGCTGGTCGGCCTCGTCGAGGTACTGGGTGGTGAGCAGCACGGTGGTGCCGGCCGCCACCAACACCCGCACGATCTCCCATACCTGGTTGCGGCTCCGGGGGTCGAGCCCGGTGGTGGGCTCGTCGAGGAACAGCAGCTCGGGGGTGACGACGATGCTGGCGGCGATGTCGAGTCGGCGGCGCATGCCTCCCGAGTACTCCTTGACCAGGCGGTCGCCGGCATCGGTCAACCCGAAGGCATCGAGCAGCTCGGCCTCCCGCTCCCGGGCGGCCGAGCGGGACAGGCCGAGCAGTCGACCCAGCAGCACGAGGTTCTCCCGACCGCTGAGCTCCTCGTCGACGGAGGCGAACTGGCCGGTCAGGCTGACCATGCCCCGCACCGCGTCGGCGCCGGTGACCACGTCGTGACCGAACACCCGGGCCGAGCCGGCGTCGGGGTGCAGCAGGGTGGCCAGTACCCGGATGGTCGTGGTCTTGCCGGCGCCGTTCGGCCCGAGGACGCCATAGACCGTCCCCCGAGGCACGGACAGGTCGATGCCGTCCACGGCTCGGGTCTCGCCGAACACCTTGACCAGGCCCTCGGTCTCGATCGCCAGGTGGTCGGGCTCGGCCGACACCGCCGGTCGCGTCACTTCGTGCTCCTTGCTGGGGGTCGTCGGCCCTCGAGAGGTTCCCGACGTCGAACGTCCGGAGTCCAGCCTCCCATGTTCTTGGGTCACAGGCGCTCCGAGTTTCTCGCCCGACGTCCCGCCTGGAGTGCCGGACCTCACAGAGTGGGCCGCGCGAACGTTGGCTGGCTGTGAGCCTGCGCCCGTTCGACGAGGTCGTGGTCGAGCACGGGCCGGTCGTGCTCCGGGTCTGTCGCGCCCTGCTCGGTTCCGTCGATGCCGACGATGCGTGGTCCGAGACCTTCCTGTCGGCGTTGGGGGCCTATCCGGATCTGCGAGCCGACAGCGACCTGCGGGGTTGGCTGGTGACCATCGCCCACCGCAAGGCCATCGACCAGCTCCGCCGGTCGGCCCGGACCGCCCGGCCGTCCGGCGATGTGCCCGACCGCGCCTCGCCGGCTCGCGTTCCGGTGCCGCCCGACGAGGCACTGCGTTCGGCGGTGGCCGCGCTCCCGCCCAAGCAGCGGGCGGCGGTCGCCTACCGGTACCTGGCCGACCTCTCCTACGCGGATATCGCCGGGTTGTTGGCCTGCAGTCAGGACGCGGCCCGGCGTAGCGCGGCCGACGGCATCGCCGCCCTCCGGCGGACCTATCCGACAGGAGCCGCGCCATGAGCCCCGAGGTCCGAGACGACCCGCTGTCGACGGACGGGGAGGACGATGACGTGGGCGCCCAGGTGCGGGCCGCCTTCGCCGAGACCGATGACGACCCCGAGATCGGGGCCCGCCGCCGGGCCCGCCTGGCCAACCGAGCCGACGACGCCGGCCTGCTCGACGTCGCGTGGGCGGTGGTGGCCAGCCCGATCGGGCGCCTGCTGCTGGCGGTCACGCCCGCCGGCCTGGTGCGGGTGGCGTTCGAGGGCGAGGACCACGACGCCGTGCTCGCCCGGTTGGCGGCCGTGCTCAGCCCGAGGATCCTGCGCTCGTCGACCCGGACCGATCCCGTGGCCCGCCAGCTCGACGAGTACTTCACCGGCCGCCGCCGTCATTTCGACCTCCCCCTCGATCTCCGGCTGGCCCGGGGATTCCGGCGCACCGTGCTCCACCACCTCCAGGACATCGCCTACGGCACCACCGCCAGCTACTCGGCGGTGGCGGTCGCCGCCGGTAACCCTGGCGCGGTCCGGGCCGTGGGCAGCGCCTGCTCGCAGAACCCGATCCCGCTGGTCGTCCCCTGCCACCGGGTGGTCCGAGCCGACGGGGCCCTCGGTCAGTACCTGGGCGGCGTCGAGGCCAAGGCGACGCTCCTGGCGCTAGAGGCGGGGGCGGCTGCGAGACTCGGGGAATGAGCGGGCCGGTCACCCGATCCGACGTCGAGCCGACGGCCGTCTCGGCCGTCGGTGGGAGCCCGGTGGTCGAGATCACCGACAGCCGGGAGGCCGAGGTGGCGGGCCTGCGGGTGCGTCGGGCCCTGCCCCGCCGCACCCGGCGAACCGTCGGGGCGTGGTGCTTCGTCGACCACATGGGCCCGGTGCCGGTCACCGAGGACGGCGGCGTCGATGTCGCGCCGCACCCCCACGTCGGACTGCAGACGGTGACCTGGCTGGTGTCGGGCGAGGCTGTCCATCGGGACAGCCTCGGCACCGAGCAGGTGATCCGGCCCGGGCAGCTCAACCTCATGACCGCCGGGCAGGGCATCGCCCACTCCGAGGAGTCGACACAGCGGTATCGGGGAGACCTGCACGGTGTGCAGCTCTGGGTGGCCCAGCCCGAGGCGACCCGGCACGGGGCGCCCAGCTTCGAGCACCACGCCGAGCTGCCCCGGCTGGACCTCGGTGACGGCGAGGCCACCGTGCTGGTCGGCGCGCTGGCGGGGGCATCGTCGACCGCTCGCCGGGACACCGACCACCTCGGCGTCGACCTGGTCGTGGGCCGGGGAGCGGTGGTGGTCCCGCTGCGGGTCGAGTACGAGCACGCCGTGGTGGTGCTCGAGGGCGCGATCGAGGTCGAGGGCCGCCCGGTCGTCCCCGGGCGGTTGGCCTACCTGGGCACCGGGCGCGACGAGCTCACGGTGGCGGCCGGCGACGCCGCTCGGCTGCTCCTGATCGGTGGCGTCCCCTTCCCCGAGCCGGTGGTCATGTGGTGGAACTTCGTGGCTCGCAGCCGCGACGAGGTCGCCGACGCCCGTGCCGCCTGGGAGGCCGAAAGCGAGCGCTTCGGCGCGGTGCCCTCGGGGCTGCCCCGTATCCCCGCCCCGGCCCTGCCCTGGGGGCGGCAGCCGCCGGCGGGCACCTGACCCGCGCACGTGGGTGTTCAGCCAACCGCCGATTCCGTCGATGAGGAGGGGTGGTCGACACCGGAGCCGTCGGATTCGAACGCCTGGCCCGACCCCTGCTCGAGATCATCCACCGCCTCACCGGACTCGAGACGACCTACGTCACGCACATCGACTGGCTGGCCCAGGCCCAGCGGATCGTCCTGGCCCTCAACACCACCGCGGAGCTGGAGGTACCCGAGGGATCGGTGTGGGACTGGTCTGACTCGCTGTGCCGACGGGTCTTCCTCGAGGGTCAGGAGCTGTCCCGCGACGTCCCCGCCGACTTCCCGGGCAGCCTCGGGGCCGAGATCGGCCTGCGGACCTTCGTGTCGGTGCCGATCGTGGACGGCGAGGAGATCGTGGGCACCGTCTGCGGTGCGAGTCGCGGGACGGTCGAGGTCGATGCCGAGGTGATGGCGATCGTGCGGCTGGTGGCCGAGGCCCTCGGCGCACAGCTGATCGTCGCGGTGGAAGGCCAGGCCCAACGAGCGCGGGCCGATCGAGCCGAGGCGCTCGCGCTGACCGACCCGCTCACCGAGCTGGCCAACCGCCGGGCCTTCCAGGCCAGCCTCGAAAAGGAGCTGGCCCGCGCCGCCCGCCGCGGGTCGCCGGTGGCGGTTTTGGCCCTCGATGTCGACCGGTTCAAGGCGGTGAACGACACCTTCGGCCACAAGGGGGGCGACGCAGTCCTGTGCGCCCTGGCCCGCGTGCTGCGGGGGACCGCCCGGGTGGAGGACGTGGCGGCGCGATTGGGAGGTGACGAGTTCGCACTCCTGCTCGCCGACGGGGCGGCGGCCGGGGCCGAGGTGGTCGCCCGGCGCGTGGCTGACGGCTTTCGGCGTGCCACCCGAGCCTTGGGCATGCCCTGCACCCTCAGCATCGGGGTCAGCGCCAGCGATGTCACCCCGCGCCACGCGCTGCTCCAGGCAGCCGACGTGGCGCTCTACCGGAGCAAGACCGGGGGGCGTGACCGGGTCGAGGTCTCCGCCACCGCCGCCTGATCGTTCCGAAAGAGGGACCTTCCGTGACAGTAGTTGTCGGAATGTGCCGGGGGCGCGTACGGTCGCCGAACTGACCTCATCGGACGGCCTGGGGGCGCGATCGCCATGAAGTTCTCCATGTTCCTCAATCCCACCTCGCTGCGGGCGGCGAACGACCGGCGGGTCCTGCACGAGACGATCGAGCAGGCGCTCTACGCCGACGAGGCGGGCTTCGCCTGCGTGCTCCTCTCCGAGCACCACTTCACCGGGTACAACACCTTCTCGTCGCCGCTGGTGTTCGGCGCCTGGCTCGGCAGCCAGTTCACCCAGGCCTACCTGTCCTCGGCGGTGGTGATCCCGGCGCTCTACCACCCGGCCCGTATCGCCGAGGAGGCGAACCTCCTCGACCAACTCATGGGCGGCCGGTACATCCTGGGCGTCGGTGCCGGCGGCATCCCCAGCGAGTTCGCCGGCTACGGCCTGCACATCGATCGGGCCCACGAGGTGACCGACGAGCAGATGGACGCCGTCCACGAGCTGTGGGCCAAGGAGGACGACGGCGAGCCGCTGGAGATCAAGACCGAGCTCTACCAGGGCCGCCTGCTCGAGCGGATCATGCCGGCGTCGTATCGAGCACCCCATCCCCACGTGATGCGGGTGGGGTTCAGCCCGGAGAAGATGCCCCTGTACGCAGCCCGGGGCTACTCCCTGTTCGTCAGCGGACCCGATGCCGCCTCGATCCAGGCCCGCCTGACCGAGTATCGCCAGCTGCTCGAGGCCGCCGGCCACTCCCAGGAGCGGATCGATCTGGCCATGGAGTGGTGCACGACCCCGACCGCGGCCCACGTGGCCGAGACGACCGAAGAGGCCATGCGCAACGTCGAGGGGCCCTTCTCCAACCTCGCCACCTGGGCTGCCCGCCAGGGTGAGCTCATGCCCCGCCTGTACCCGGGGGAGGACGTCGGGCAGTTCTTCCGCCCCTCGGGACCGGGTGCCGGGCCGCCGCGGGACTCGGCGGGTGGCCCTCCGGCAGGTGGCCCTCCGGCGGGTGGCCCTCCGGCGGGTGGCCCGAGCGTGCGACCGGGTCGCATGGGCATGTGGGGCGACCCCGACAGCGTGGCCGCCCTCGTCCAGGAGCACGTCGATGGCGGCGTCCGCAACCTCAACATCGGCTTCGCCTGGGGCGAGGCCGACCACGAGACCATCATGCGCGGCCTCAAGCTCTTCGCCGAGGAGGTCATGCCGCGCTTCCCCGAGCCGACCACCGGAGACCCGACCCCGGCCTGAGGTCCGGCCCCGCCCCGCCCCGCCCCGCCGCGAGGCCGTGCCGGGCAGAATGGAGGGCCGAGGCTCGTCCCCGGGCCCGGGAGCGGGAGGCGCACGATGGCCGAGACGACGCCGACCATGCCCTGGGCGCGGGGGACGGCAGGCCGGGGCCGGCCCCGGGACGGATCGATCACCCTGCGGGTGCTCGGGGCGGCCAGCGCCCTGGTCGCCGAGCGGGGCCGCCACCGGGTGGGAATCGACGACGTGGCGGCCCGGGCCGGGGTGTCCAAGCCGGCCATCTACCGGCGGTGGCCGTCGAAGGAGGCGCTCCTGGCCGACGTCCTGAGCGCCGAGCCCCCCCGTCTGAGCGGTGCCGACCCTGGTCTTCCCGAGGGGAGCATCCGGGCTCAGCTGCTCCTGGTGCTCCGCCGCCTGCTCGAGCACGACGACCAGCTCGAGCCGGTCACCTCCCACCTCACCACCCAGCTCGACGAGGAGGTGGCCCAGGCCTTCGAGGCCCGCTACATCGAGCCCCGACGGGCCGACCTGCGGGCCCTGCTGGCCGCGGGGATCGAGGCCGGGCAGATCCGGGCCGACCTCGATGTCGAGGTGGCGATCGACCTGGTGTTCGCCACTGCGGTGTTCTACGACCTCCGCCGCTTCCAGCGCCCGGGCCTCGCGCTCGACGCCGATGACCTCACGGAGCGGGTGATCGACAGCCTCCTGGGCGGATTCGCGGTCCCGGTGCCGGCCCGCCCGGTCGGTCGTCGCACGCGCTGATCCCACCGCGCTCGCCGCTCCCGCGTCCCCGACTTCTGGACTCGTTCTACTCTTCGCGGATAGGTTCCCGCGGTGCTGCTGGAGACACCCGATGCGCTCCTCCGGCGGCATGGGTTGCACGTCACCGCCCAACGGCTAGCCGTTTTCCGGGCGGTGTCCGACGTGCCGCACGGCACGGCCGAGGAGGTCTACACGGCCGCTCGGTGCGAGATCGGGGCCATCTCGCGCCAAGCGGTGTACGACGCCCTCGGTGCCCTCACCGACAAGGGCGTCTTCCGACGGATCCAGCCGGCCGGCTCCGCGGCGCGTTACGAGCACCGCGTCGGCGACAACCACCACCACCTGGTGTGCCGGGAGTGCGGCCGGCTCGCCGACGTCGACTGCGCGGCGGGAGAGGCGCCCTGCCTGACTGCTCTCGACGACGCCGGTTACGAGATCGACGAGGCCGAGGTCACCTACTGGGGCCGATGCCCCGAGTGCGCAGCCGCGGCTCCGGCCACGGCCAGCAACTGAACACCGCAAGCCACCCCCCAGAACAGCGAGACAGGAGAACGACCGACGTGTCTGACCAAGGCAGCGACAGCGAGAGCCCAGCGATTCCGGCGCCCACCCTCGCGCCCAATCGGCCCCGGACGAACCAGGACTGGTGGCCCAACCAGCTCGACCTGCAGGTGCTCCATCAGCACTCGCCGTTGTCCGACCCGATGGGCGAGGGCTACGACTACGCCGCTGAGTTCAACACCCTCGACCTCGAGGCGGTGAAGCGGGACATCGTCGAGGTGATGACGACGTCGCAGGAGTGGTGGCCGGCCGACTACGGCCACTACGGGCCGCTCTTCATCCGCATGGCGTGGCACAGCGCCGGCACCTACCGCATTGCCGACGGCCGAGGCGGGGGCGGCAGCGGCTCCCAGCGCTTCGCCCCGCTCAACAGCTGGCCCGACAACGCCAACCTCGACAAGGCCCGCCGGATCCTCTGGCCGGTCAAGCAGAAGTACGGCCGCAAGCTCTCCTGGGCCGACCTCATGATCCTCGCCGGCAACTGTGCGTTGGAGTCGATGGGGTTCGAGACGTTCGGCTTCGGCGGCGGCCGGGAGGACATCTGGGAGCCCGAGGAGATGTTCTGGGGCTCGGAGGACACCTGGCTGGGCGACGAGCGCTACAGCGGTGACCGGGAGCTGGCCGGACCCTTGGGCGCGGTGCAAATGGGCCTCATCTACGTGAACCCCGAGGGCCCCAACGGCAACCCCGATCCGCTGGCCTCGGCTCGGGACATCCGCGAGACCTTCGCCCGCATGGCCATGAACGACGAGGAGACGGTGGCGCTGATCGTCGGCGGCCACAGCTTCGGCAAGGCCCACGGCGCCGCGCCCGGCGAGTACGCCGGTCCCGAACCGGAGGCCGCCCCCCTCGAGGAGCAGGGCCTGGGCTGGAAGAACTCCTACGGCCAGGGCAGCGGTGTCGACACCCTGACCAGCGGTCTGGAAGGGGCCTGGACCAACAACCCGACCCAGTGGGACAACGGCTTCCTCGACAACCTCCTGGCCTACGACTGGGAGCTGACGACGAGCCCGGCCGGGGCGCAGCAGTGGACCCCCAAGGACCCGGCTGCCCAGGACACGGTGCCCGATGCCCACGATCCGTCGAAGCGCCACGCGCCGATGATGCTGACCACCGACCTGGCGCTGACGGCCGATCCGATCTACGCCCCCATCGCCAAGCGGTTCCACGAGAACCCCGACCAGCTGGCCGAGGCCTTCGCCAAGGCCTGGTACAAGCTGACCCACCGCGACATGGGCCCCGTCTCGCGCCTGCTCGGCCCGCTGGTCCCCGAGCCCCAGATCTGGCAGGACCCGGTCCCGCCGGTCGACCACGAGCTGATCGGCGCCGGCGACATCGCCGCCCTCAAGGCCACGATCCTCGGCTCGGGTCTGTCGGTCTCGCAGCTGGTCCTCACCGCCTGGGCCTCGGCCGCCACCTTCCGGGCTACCGACAAGCGGGGCGGGGCCAACGGGGCCCGCATCCGCCTCGCGCCCCAGAAGGACTGGGAGGTCAACCAGCCGACCGAGCTGGCCAGGGTGCTCGCCACCCTCGAAGGGATCCAGCGGGACTTCGCGGCGTCGCAGACGGGCGGCAAGGCGGTCTCGCTGGCCGACCTGATCGTCCTGGGTGGGTGCGCGGCGGTCGAGCACGCGGCCCGCAACGCCGGGCACGAGGTGACCGTGCCGTTCACGCCGGGGCGTACCGACGCCTCCCAGGACCAGACCGACGTCGAGTCCTTCGCGGTGCTCGAGCCCACCGTCGACGGGTTCCGCAACTACGTCCGGGTGGGCGAGAAGCTGCCGACCGAGCACGGCCTGCTCGAGCGGGCCTACTTCCTGACCCTGACCGCTCCGGAGATGACGGTCCTGGTCGGGGGCCTGCGGGCCCTGGGGGCCACCGTCAGCCAGACCAAGGTCGGTGTCCTCACCGATCGTCCCGAGACGCTCAGCACCGACTTCTTCGTGAACCTGCTCGACATGGGCACGGAATGGAAGACGTCGGCCTCGACCGAGAACGTCTACGAGGGTCTCGATCGGGGGACGGGGGCGGTCAAGTGGACCGCCACTGCCGCCGACCTGGTCTTCGGCTCGCACTCCCAGCTCCGGGCGATCGCCGAGGTGTACGCCTGCGACGACTCGGAGGCGAAGTTCGTGCGGGACTTCGTGGCCGCATGGGACAAGGTCATGAACCTCGACCGGTTCGAGCTGGCCTGATCGACGCCTCGGATGCGGTGACCGGTCAGGTCGAGCCGGTCACCGCATCCGAGGGCCGTGCCATCGCCATCAACGAGTGGCGGTGGCTCGTCGGCGACTGGCCCGGGTCAAGAGGGTGCCGAGCACCAGGGCGGCCGCCGCCACCAGGGAGGTCCTGCCGATGGAGCTCCCGGTCCTGGCCATGGTGATGTCGGTGGTCGACGTGGTCGACGTGGTCGACGTGGTCGACGTGGTCGAGCTGTCGGGGGGTGTGGTGCTATCACCCTCGTCTGGTCCCGCGGTGGTCGTCGAGGTGGTTGTGCTCGGGAGCGCAGCCGCGCAGGTCGCACCCAGGAAGGTGTCGCTGTCGAGGGTCACCGCCCCATTGCGGGCGAGCGCTCGACCGTGGACAGTGACACCCGAGGTCACCGTGATCGAGGTCAGGGCCAGGATGTTGCCGGTGAAGTACGACCCGGTGCCCAGCGTGGCCGAGCTGCCGACCTGCCAGAAGACGTTGCACGCCTGGGCGCCGTTGATCAGCGAGACCGTGCTGGCGGAGCCGGTGGTCAGGGTCGAGTCGGTCTGGAAGATGAACACCGACGTCGGGTCCCCGGCCCCGTCGAGCACCAGCGGCCCGCTGAGCGTCAGCGGCGACTTCCCGGGCCCGGCGTACACACCGCCCTGGAGCACCAGGTTGGCCAGGTCGGCGGTGGTAGTGGCGTCGAGCGGACGGCCGGCGGCGTCGACGTAGGCCGCGGTCAGATCCGACTGGGCTTGCTGGGCGGCGGCGTTGGTCGTGTCGGTGGTGCCAGGCGGTACGACCAGCCCGGGTGGGAAGCCGGTGATCGACGTCCCCGGCCACAGGCCGAGGCTGGCGTTCAGCACGCTGTTGCCGGTGTTGGTGACCGTCGAACCGCCGAGCACGGAGTAGTTGGCCGAGGTCGCCAAGGCAACCGTGGGCACGATGGCGGCGTCGGCCACACCCCCGCCGGCCATCGAGACGGCCACCACGAGAGCGACTGCCAGGCCCTTGCTGCTCCCCACGAACGACACGGGGTTCCCTTCCTCGACCGGTGAAAGGGGTTCGCCGGAACGGCGACCCGTACCGGGAGCACCGTCTGGTATCGGCATCTATGGCTCCGAGGTTGAGCCCTCCCGTTCGACGCGTCAGTGCCCGGCGCCTCGCGGTCGGGCCGAGAGGATGGTGTTGTCGTGCAGTGCGATGGCCCATCGCCGGCCGGTGGAGAGGCGGCGGAACTCGAAGTGGGCGTCGGCCATGAGCGCCGGCTGCGGGGGCCCATCGCCCGGGAGGTCCCAGACGGTCATCACGACCTCGACCGTTGCCTGGTCGCCGTCGACGTCGACCACATGGTTGGTGGGCACGTGGCGGCTCTGGGCGACGGACTCCCCGGCGGCGCCGAACTGCTCGGCGATGGCCGCCGGTCCGACCGCTTCCGACGGGCCCATGCGGAACACGCCGTCTTCGGTGAAGAGCGCGGCCAGCTGGTCGAAGCGGCGATGGTCGAGATGCCCGCAGAAGGCGGTCACCAGATCGATGCAGTCGGCCCGGTCGAGGGCTGACTGCGGATCGGCGGCGCTCACGAGCGGTACCCCTCGACCCACTTGCCGTAGGCCCGGATGAAGGTCTCGACCTCTTCGGGGCCGTTGGCGTAGAAGCGGCTCCCGACGCCGAGGGTGTTCTGGCCGTTGTCCACGAAGTCCTGGACCTGCACGTCGAGGCTCTTGGCGATGTCGGCCCCCCCGTCGAGGCCCATGTAGGGCGCGCCGTCGGAGCCTCGCCCGAACACCGGGCCCACCACCTCGAGCTCGTCCGGGTCGCGACCGGCCTCGACGAAGCGCTCCCGGAGCTCCTGGATGCCGTCACGCACTCGCCCCAGGTCGGGATCGTTGGGAAGCCAGCCGTGGCCCAGCTCGACGATGCGGCGGACGTTGCGAGGGCTGAACTTGCCGGCGAAGAACACCAGCGGGCCGCCGGGCCGGAAGGGCCGAGGCTCGCAGTAGACCTCGTCGAAGTTCACCGTCTCGGAGTGGAACGTGGAGGGGGAGTCGGTCCACAGCGAGCGACAGGCGGCGATGGTGTCGGTGAGCACCCGGCCGCGGTTCTCGAACGAGACGCCCAGGGCCCGGTACTCGCCCATGTGCCAGCTGGCCCCGACGCCCAGGGCGAGGCGGCCCTGGCACAGCTGGTCGACGGTGGCTGCCGCCTTGGCCAGCAGCGGCGCGGGGCGCAGCGAGGCGATCATGATCCCGGTCCCCAGACGGATCCGCTCGGTGGCCCCGGCCATGACCGCGAGCACCGACAGCGGCTCCATCCATGGCTCGTCGAGCTGGCCGGCGTAGCCCCGCCCACCGCCGTAATTGTCGGTGGCGCCGCTCATCACCAGGTGTTCGCTCATGGTCACCTCGTCGAGCCCCACCTCCTCGGCCACCTGGGCGGCCCGGATGACCTTGCGGTACTGGTCGGGCCGGTAGTGCATGGCGGAAAGGTTCACGGAGAAGCGGATCGGAGCGGACATGTGGGACCCCCTGGTTGGACCAAGGTAGTTTGAGCATGCAAAGCATCGACCCGCAAGGGAGAATTGCCGGCCGGAGTCACCCCGCTGGGCAACCTCTACAGTCGCGGCTCCGCCGTCCGACCGGATGCTCATGACCGAACCGCACCCGCCCGAACCCGTCGAGGACCTTGACCACCTCCTCCTCGACATCCTCATGGCCCTCCACGGGGTGTTCGTCCGACGCTCGGCCGAGGCCGGCATCACCCTGCTCCAGGCCACCACCCTCCAGGTGCTGCGCAACCCGTTGTCGATGGGGGCGCTGGCCGAGCTGCTGGACTGCGACGCGTCGACGGTGACCAGCCTGGCCGACCGACTGGAGCGACTCGAGCTGGTGGAGCGGCGGCTCGATCCCTCCGACCGGCGGGTGAAGATCCTCGGACTGACGCCCTCGGGGGAGGCCCTGCGCCAGGCCATGGACACCAGCGTCGTCCACGAGGTGTTCGATCTCGACCGCATCGGGCTCGCCGATGTCGCCGGTCTGGTGAAGACCTTGCGGGGCTTGCTGGTGGAGACCGCGCCACGACCACGACCCACTCCGGCGGCGGCCCCCTTGGCGTAGTGCTTCGAGCCGTCCAACTGTTGGTACAGTCCCGCTGGTTGCTGTCCGGGGGGGCGGCGCCAAAGGGGGATGATCGTTGTGGGGATCGCTCGCACTGGCGTTCGAGGTTGGCGCGGCTGGATGGCGCTGGCCGTGGCCGTGGTGATGGTGGTCGGGGGGTGTTCGAGCGGCGACGGCGAGGGCTCCAGCACCGAGACGACCGTCGATGACGGGCCGTCGGGCACGCTGAAGTACGGCTTCTCGGCCGCCCTCCAGTCCTTCGACCCGCTACTGGCGTCCGACGTCAACTCCCGCGTCTACCGGACCCCGGTGTACGAGGGGATCCTTCGCCGCCGGGCCCCGGATTACGAGCTCGAGGGCGGCCTGGCCACCGACTGGGAGGTCCTCGACTCCGACGACGACGGCACCGCCGAGACCATCCGACTGTCCCTGCGGGACGGGGTCCGCTTCACCGACGGCGCTGAGTGGAACGCGGCCGCGGTCAAGGCCAACCTCGAGCGACCCCAGCCCTCCGGGGTGGCCGCGCTGCCTCCTCGACCCGGGGCATCGACCCTGGTGGGGGTGACGGTGGTCGACGAGATGACGGCCGACATCGTGCTCGACAAGGTCAGCTACACCTACCTCACGGGTCTGGCCAACGGGGCCATGATCAGCCCCGACGCCATCGCTGACTCCAGTATCGACCTGGCCAAGAACCCGGTGGGCACCGGAGCCTGGATCTACGACGAGGGTGCCTCGGTGCAGGGTTCGAGCTACGTGTTCACCGCCAATCCCGACTACTGGGATCCCTCGGCCCAGGGGGTGGAGCGCATCGAGATCTTCACCTTCGAGGACCCCAACGCCCGTCTCAACGCGCTGCTCTCGGGCCAGATCAACTCGGCCATCCTCGACGGACCCACGGGCTTCCAGGCCGAGGAAGCGGGACTGGTCATGACCACCACCGCCTCGTCGTGGAACGGGATGCTGATCATCGACCGCGGTGGTGCCCAGGTGCCGGCCCTGGGTGACGTCCGGGTCCGCCAGGCCATGGCCTACGCCATGAACCGGCAGGACTACGTCGACGCCATCAACTTCGGCTTCGGCACGCCTAGCTCGCAGGCCGCCTCGGAGGGCAGCGAGGGCTACTCCAGCGAGGTCGAGGGCCGCTACGACCGTGACATCGCCAAGGCCAAGGAGCTCCTGGCCGAGGCCGGCTACGCCGACGGGTTCACCTTCAAGCTGGCGACCGCCGGCACCACCGACGCTCCCCAGGCCATGGCCGGCTTCCTCGACGAGATCGGCATCACCATGGAGATCGGGATCATCCAGGCCTCGGAGATCTCGACCAAGCTGACCTCGGGCGAGTTCCAAGCCTTCGGCACGGGCTTCCCGCAGTCCGGCCCCGGCGACCTGGTTGACCTGATGCTCAAGCCCGAGGGGCTGCTCAACCCGCTGAAGGTGCCAGCCGATCCGGACCTGCTGGCCGACCTCGACACCCTGAACGTGACCTTCGATGAGGCCACCCGCCGGAGCATCGCGGCGTCGATGACCGAGCAGATCGTGGAGGACGCGCCGGTGATCGTGGTGTCGACCTCGGCCCAAATCGTGGGGACCTCGAAGGACGTCGACAACGTGTACATCCCCTTCGGGACGCCCTCGATGGACTTCTACGGGGTGACCGTCGACAGCTGAGCCCGCGCCGGACCAACCCCCCGTCGTTCTCGGCGCGCCTCGTCCGTCATATCGGACCGAGCGCGCCGAGAACGGGCGGTTGGGGCGGGAGCATCGACCCGACGGTCCGACCGAGCTGGCCGGGGCCTACCGTGGGGGTGATGCTGGCGGTCGGAGAGCCCGAGATGTCCCCGCCCGATGAGCGAGCTCGCCGCCGGGCCGAGCTTCGGGCCCGGGTCGACGAGGCCATCGAGCGACAGGTGCGGCCCAAGCTGCGATCCCACTTCGGCGATGTCGCGGTCAAGGAGATCACCGACGACGGGGCGGTCGTCCTCGAGTACGAAGGGGCCTGCGTGAGCTGTCCGGCCCGGGCGACGACCCTCGGACTCGGCATCAAGCCGGTGCTCGATGAGGTGGAGGGGGTGACCGGCGTGACCGCGACCACCGTCTGGGTGTCGCCTCAGGCCCTCGAGCGGATGGCGGCGGCCCATCGTCGCTCGGTGCAGCGCCGCGCTTCGAGCCGCTGACCGTTTCGGTTGTCGCACCGGCCCCCAGATGCTTAGCTTGTGTAAACCAATTTCGCACCGGTGCACGCCGGTGGGGATTGCCCGACCAAGGAGTCGCCGTGGCCCGTTTGACGCTCGATCTCGTGGGTGACGTGAACCTCAAGCGCGACGGCGGGCTCTCGCCCGAGAAGGTGTTCGGCCTGGCCGCCGCCGACATGGAGGCGGCCGACCTTCGCCTCGGCAACCTCGAGGGCCCGTTCTTCGACCCGAGCGTCGGCCTGTCGCACAAGCCGGGCTGGATGAACGTCGAGGCCGAGATGGTCTCGGCGCTGGCGGGCTGGTTCGACGCGGTGGCGTGCGCCAACAACGTGACCTTCGGCGAGGCCATCGCTTCGTCGCTGGCCTCCCTGGATCGCCTGGGCATCGGCCACACCGGCGCCGGCGCCGACCGCACCGAGGCTCACCGGCCGGCCATCGTCGAGCGCGACGGCGTACGTATCGGGGTGCTCGCCTACACCTCGGTGTTCACCCCCCACGGCCAGGCCGCCACCGACACCGAGCCCGGGGTCGCCACCATCCGGGCCGTGACCGCCTACGAGCCGCACCCCCGGGTCCACGAGATGCCGGGTGCCCCGGCCATCGTCCGCAGCCGACCCGACGACCACCAGCTGGCCCGCGCCGTCGACGACGTCCGCCAGCTGCGCGATCGCGTCGACCTGGTCGTCGTCTACTGCCACTGGGGAATCAGCGCCAGTCCCCAGCCGGCCGAGTACCAGCGCCTCATCGGCCACGCTCTGGTCGACGCCGGTGCCGACCTCGTGGTCGGGGCCCACCCCCACACTCTCCAGGGCACCGAGCGCTACGGCGACGCCACGATCCTCTACAGCCTCGGCAACTTCGTCTACGGCGACAAGGGGCTCGAGCTCCGAGCGGCCAAGGGTCCCGAGCGCGACGCGGTCATGGGCCCGCCACCCGAGCCGCTGCCCGACCAGACCCTCTGGCGGGGCATGGTCGCCCGGGTCACGATCGACGACAAGCGCATCAGCGGCATCACCCTCATTCCGGTCGAGCCCGGCCCCGACGACCAGCCGGTGATGCTCGGCCTCGACGAGGACGAGGGGCGCCGGATCATGGGGGCCATGGTCCGGCTGTCGGCCCGACTCGGCACCGAGGTCGACCCGAGCACCGGTGCCGTACTCAGCGCGTCGGCCCCGATCACCGCCTCGGCCTGAGGTCCGGCCATAGCGGAGGAGGAGGGCCAATGGCGGTCGACGACGCCACCTTGGTGGCTACCCGGCGAGGGCTTCAGGCCGTCGCCGAGCACGTGCTGTCGAAGGCGCTGCACGACGCCACCGGCCGGATAGGCCTGCGCCAGGCCCCCGGCGGATTCACCACACCCCCGTTCCCGGCCGGGGCCGTCATTCGCCAGGTCGGGGTCGACGGGGTCGAGCTGGTGATCGTCGACGACGGCGTGGCCCGGCGATCGCGACTGAGCACTATCGGGGCGGCGGCCGCGTTCGTGGACATCGACCCGGGCGCCCCCGGCGCCGTCTACCGACCGACGTCCCCGCTCGCGGTCGACGCCCCCCTGGCGCTCGACCCAGCCGCGGTTGCCCAGCTGGCCCGGTGGTTCGCCCTGGTGCAGGCCGCGCTCGAGCGACTGGCCGGCGACGAAGAGGCGACCCCGGGCCGTCCCGGGGCGATCCAGCTCTGGCCCGAGCACTTCGACCTGGCCACCAGCGCCGAGGAGGTCAACCTCGGCGGATCGCCGGGCGACGAGACCCACCCCCGGCCCTACCTCTACGTCGGTCCCTGGCGCCCGCCGCCGATGGACGGGCCCGGTGGAACGAGCCGTGGGGCGCCAGCATCGACGCCGGGGCCATCCCCGACGTCGATGCTGCTGTCGCCTTCCTCCAGTCGGGCCGGGCCGCCGCCCGGGGTCTGGCGGGCGGCTGAGCGGCGACATGGGAAGGCCCTCGCCGGCTGCGTGGGGGGGAGGGCGCAGCCGGCGAGGACCAGCTCTGGGGCGGGGGCGGCTCAGGCCGCCGCGCTCACCCGCCGACCTCCCGGGTGGCGAAGAGGTAGGACCCGAAGGCGGTCAGCCCCCCGACCACCACCGTCGCCCCGACCAGGGCGCTGAGGTACGAGGTCGAGCTGCTGCCGCCGGCGCCGACGGTTTGCAGGAGCTGGCCCGGGAGCCAGCGGCCGACGTCCTCCCACGCCGCGCTGAGGATCGACTCGCCGACCAGGACCCAGGCCAGCCCGGCACCGATGGCACCCGCAGGGGCCCGCACCAGCGTGCCCAGGGCGGCCCCGAGAAGCCCGAAGCCGACCGACGCCAGCACGGTGTTGAGCCAGGCACTGGCGAGGGCACCCAGGCCGTCGCTGGTCAGCCAGGCCGAGGTGTCGATGTCCTTGCCCGGGGCCAAGGCGAAGGCCAGGGCGACCGACACTGCCGCCCCCAGGGTCACGGCCACCGCGGTGAAGGACGCCAGGGCGGTGAGCTTGCCGGCGAGGAGGCGGAGGCGGTGGGGCTGGCGGACGAGCAGGTTGCGCAGGGTGCCCAGCGAGTACTCGTTGGCTACCGCGATGGCCCACACCGCCAGGGTCACCGCGCCGATCAGCGTCGCGGCTCCGGTCAGGCCGGTGGTCAAACCATCGGCTTCCGACAGCGAGGCGATGGTCCGGGGTGCCTCACCTCCGCCCGGGCCGGGCTGGCCGGCACTGAGGATCTGGGCGATGGTGGCGACTCCGGCGACGAAGACGGTGGCCCCGATCCCGCCCAGGAGCATCGCCCGCCGTCGGAGCTTGAGCCATTCGGAGAGGAAGGCGTTGGTCATGGGGTGACCTCCTGGTCGTGGGTGGTGATGGCGAAGAAGGCGTCCTCCAGGCTGACCTGCTCGACCCCGAGGGAGGCGAGCGTCACCTGGGCTGCCATCGAACGCCGATTGAGCTCGGGTGCCCAGTCGCTCGGGGCGGTCACCCGGATGGTGCCGTTGCGGATCTCGGCTCGATAGCCGGCTCGCTCGCACAGCGTGACCAGCGTCGGCAGGTCGTCGGGGAACTCGGGGCGGGCCACCAGCTCGGAGGGCTGGCGGTCGAGGAGTTCCTCGACTGCACCCTCGAAGACGAGCCGTCCGGTCTGGATCATCACCAGGTGGTCGGACATCTGCTGGATCTCGCTCAGCAGGTGGCTGGAGACGAAGACGGTCGCCCCCTCGTCCGACAACCGGCGCAGCAGCTCGCGCATCTCCCGGATGCCGGCGGGGTCGAGCCCGTTGGTGGGCTCGTCGAGGATGAGCAGCTTGGGGGTTGGGAGCATGGCCGCGGCGATGCCCAGCCGCTGCTTCATGCCCAGCGAGTACGAGCGGTAGAGGTCGGCGGCCCGGTCGTCCAGGTCGACCAGCTCGAGGACCTCGTCGATCCGTCGCCGGTCGATGCCGGCCAGTTGGGCCAGGACCTCGAGGTTCCGGCGGCCGCTGAGGGTGGGGTAGAAGGCCGGTCCCTCGATCATGGCGCCCACCTCGGCGAGGTAGTCGGCGGCCTCGGCCAGCGGCCGGCCGAGCACCTCGCCGTCTCCGGCGGTCGGTCGGATGAGACCGAGCAGCATCCGGATGGTGGTGGTCTTGCCCGACCCGTTCGGTCCCACGAACCCGGTGATGGCGCCGGCGGGCAGGACCATGTCCAACCCGTCGACCGCCAGCCGCTCGCCGTAGCGCTTGGTCAGGCCCTGTGTCCTCACTGCGGTGGTCATGCCCTTACCATCGGCCTCGTTCCCGGCGTACTGGTGAGAGCCACCTGTGAAGTTGCTGAGGTTGCTGACGCTCCCGGTCAGGCCTCGACCGGGCCGGCATGGTGGTGGCGCCAGGTGAAGGCGGCCACCGCCCCCAGCACGATCGGGGGGACGTAGGTCAGGAAGCGGTAGACGAGGACCGCCGCCACCACCTTCGGTTGGTCGCCGCCGAATCCGGTAAGGGCTCCGGTCAGGCCCAGCTCGAGGATGCCGAGCCCGCCGGGGGTGAGGGGGATGGCGGTGAGCAGGCGGGTTATCGCCCACGCCGCGAACACCTCGGTCAAGGTGACCTGCGCCCCGTCGATGCCCACGGCCCGCACGCTGGCCAGCAGCACGACGAAGACGGACAGCGTGCCCACCACGATGGCGACGCTGAGGGTGGCCCAACGCTGGCGGAGCGCGCCCAGGCTCTCGGTCCGAAAGGCGGCCAGGGTCGCACCCAGCCCGGTGGTCGGGGGTCGGTGCAGGGCCCGGCGAACCCGGTTGCCCACCCGCTCGAGGATGCCCCCGACCCGATGAGCCAGCTGGTCGCTGCGGAGCACCAGGTAGAAGCCGGCCAGTGCCACCATCAGGCCGACGCCGCCGACCCGGGCGGCCGTCTCGAGTGTCGTGTTGGCCCCGCCGCGCAGGCTGAGCAGGGCGAGACCCACCACCGGGTAGCCGAAGTTGGTGAACTGGTTCCAGACGCCGGTGAGGAGGATGGCCTGGGTGACGCGGCCCCGCTCGAAGCGCCACTCCCGCAACATGGCCCAGGTGACGCCGAAGCTGCCGGCCCCGCCCAAGGGCGCCAGGTTGGCCACCGCGGTGCTGGCCATCGACAGCTCGGTCCCCTGTCGGTAGGTGATGCCGGGCAGGGCGGCCATCCAGGTCGGGCCGTAGGTGGCGAGGTTGATCCCATCGGCGACGACCAGCAGGGCGAGGTCGACCCAGCTCATGGCCTGGACCTGGCGCCACACCTCCCCGTAGTCGGCGATGCTGGGCAACACCCACAGGAAGACCACGCCCACCACCACCGATGAGAGAGCCAGCGGTGCGAAGCGGCGGAGGATCGGTCTCACGATCGTCATCGGCTGCTCGGGGCCTTCCGTCGGGTGCTGGCGGCGGGTGGGCGGGCCCGTAGTCTCGCCCGGAACCCAGGAGGCCCCCCATGTCCTTGTTCGACATCGAACTCGATGCCCTCGACGGCACCCCCGATGTACTCGGTCCACTGGCCGGGAACGCAGTGCTGGTGGTGAACGTCGCGTCCCGCTGCGGCCTCACGCCCCAGTACGGCGCCCTCCAGGCGCTGCACGAGCGCTACGCCGAGCGCGGCTTCTCGGTAGTCGGCGTCCCCTGCAACCAGTTCCGGGGTCAGGAGCCGGGTACGGCTGAGGAAATCGCCGAGTTCTGCGACGTGAACTACGGCGTCACCTTCCCCCTGGCGGCGAAGGTCGACGTCAATGGGGAGGACCGCCACCCGCTCTATGCCGAACTCACCTCGAGCGCCGAGCCCACCGGGGATGTCGAGTGGAACTTCGAGAAGTTCCTGGTCGGTCCCGACGGCTCGGTGGTCGCCCGGTTCAAGCCGCCGGTCGCGCCCGACGACCCGTCGGTGGTGGCCGCCATCGAAGCGGTCCTTCCGGCGGGGGCGCCGGCCAGCTAGGCAGGGTCGTTCGGGGGCGTCGGTCCGTCGGATTCCTCGGGACGGTCGTCGCCGGGTCGGAACCGGCGGCCCAGCTGGTCGCTGACCTCGCCGAAGGTGACGCCTACGGCCTGAGCCAGTGATCGGGCGGTGGCCTTCGACTGCTGGGCCAGCTCCGGGTCGCGGGCGGCGGTGCCCACCGCGTCGAGCGCTCTCCCGAGCGAGTCGGCCAGGCCCCGGAGGGCCTCGTCGACCTTGTCGCCCTTGTCGCTCGACCCGGGCTGCTGGTAGTGGTGCTTGAGTCGTTGACCGAGGTCGCTGAAGTGCTGACCGACCTCGGACCATGCCTGGTTGCTCTCCATGGCTCAAGCATGCCCCGGCCACGCCGGGCTCAGCCCCAGGACTGGAGGATCTCCCAGACCGTCCGGCTCGGCGTGGCTCCATCCGGGAAGTGCCGGGCGAAGTCGTCGCGCATGCTGGCCGCGTGGTCCGCCAGGTAGCGATCGAGGTCAGCCTGGTCGTCGCATTGGTAGCGCGACCGGAGCTGACCCGGGCCCAGCCGCTCGAAGTCGATCGCCCGGAAGCAGCCGGTGTCGAACATGTCGGGCAGGTGCCGGTCCCGGAAGTAGGCGACCACCGCCGCCTCCAGATCGGGTCGGACATCGAGGGCCACCTCGTACACGATCATCGGGGCAGTCTCGCAGGCCCGGTGCTGGCAGCATCTCGGGGTGCAGGAGCCGCAGTGGACCGTCCGGGTGGTGCTCGAGTCGCCCGGACGCGTCGAGGCCGAGCTGGTGGCCGATCGCCTGTGGTCGTTCGGCGCCCGGGCCGTGCTCGAGGAGCCCTCGACCGGCGGCGACCCCGAGGCGGTGGCCGCGCTGGTGGCCGGCTTCGAGTCCGAGGCGGCTGCCTTCGGCGCGGTGGACGGCATCGGTCGGGGCCAGGTCGAGGCGGTGGCCGATGACGGCTGGGCCGACCGTTGGCGCGACCACGCGCGAGCGGTGCGGGTCGGACGGGTGGTCATCCTCCCGGCCTGGCTCGACGATCCCCCCGGCCTCGAGGTCGCACCACCCCTGGCGCCGAGACCGGACGAGGTGCGGGTGTCGATCGATCCTGGCCGGGCCTTCGGCAGCGGGATGCACCCCACCACCCGCCTGGTGCTGGCCGAGGTCGAGCGCTTGGTCCGGCCGGGTGCTTCGGTGCTCGACGTCGGCTGCGGGAGCGGGGTGCTGGCGGTGTCGGCGGCCCGGCTGGGCGCGGCTCGGGTGGTCGGGGTCGATATCGACCCCGAGGCTCGGCGGGCGACCGCCGAGAACGCCGAACGCAACCACGTGGCGGTGACCGTCGGCGACCAGGTCGACCCCGAGGAGCACTTCGACCTGGTGCTGGCCAACCTGCTGGCCCCGACCCTGCGGGAGCTGTCGCACGTCCTCCGGCGGGCGGTGGCTCCCCACGGGGCCCTGGTGCTCAGCGGCTTGCTGCACGGTCAGTGGCCCACGGTCAGGGGGAAGGACTACGAGGACTGGGGGGTCGACGTCCTCGACCGCCTCGAGGGCTGGGATGCCGTCACCCTCGCGCGCCTCGCCCCCCTCCGCAGCCCCGCCCCACCCCCCGGCCGGGATGCATGAGTGCCGGATTCCGGGAGGCGGGTATCCCGGCCGGGGGGGAGGCGGGGGCGGGGGCAGGCATGGCCCGGCTGACCCGCCGCTCGCTGCTCCTGGCCGGCGTCGGGGTGGTGCTGGCGGCCTGCGGGCGCTCGGCGTCGCGGGCGTCGAGCGATTCGACCGGGGCCACGGTGGCGACATCGACCACTGCCACGACCTCCCCGACCGCCACCCCTCCCACGGGCCCGGCCACCTACCTGTCCAGCGGTCCACGAGGGGCCGACGGCGTGGCCCTCACCTTCCACGGCAACGGCGATCCAGCGCTGGCCGCCCGCCTTCTCGACGAGGTCGACCGGCTGGGCCTGCCCATCACAGTGTTTCTGGTCGGGTCGTGGATCGAGCCCAACCGGGCGCTGGTCGAACGCATGCTCGACCAGGGTCACGAACTCGGCAACCACACCTTCACCCACCCGTCGCTGGGTGAGCTCGACGCCGCCTCGGTGGCCGACGAGATCCGGCGCTGCGCCGACGCGCTGCGAGCGGTGACCGGCGACCAGACCCGGTGGTTCCGCCCCTCGGGCATCGATGTGCCCACCGCCCGCATCCTCGAGCAGGCGGGCGCGGCCGGATACCCGACCTCGGTTGGCTACGACGTCGACCCGCTCGACTACGAGGATCCCGGCGCGGTCGCGGTGGCCGCCGGGGTGGCCCGAGCGGTGCGGGGTGGGTCGATCGTCAGCCTCCATCTGGGCCACCAGGGGACCATCGACGCGTTGGCTTCGATCGCAGCCGACCTTGCCGACCGGGGGCTGGTGCCCCGCCGACTCGATGCTCTCCTGGCATCCTGAGCCCTTCCCGAGCCCGAGAGGTCCTGTTGTGCGCCGAGCCCGCTCTCTGTCCGTCCTGGTGGTCCTGGCTGTGGCCCTCGTCGCCTGTGGCGGAGGAGGTACTGACGGCGGAGGCGACGACGAAGTCTCCCTGACCGGTCTGGTCATCGTCGACGGGTTGGCGAGCGACCACGTCGAGGGCGTCGTCGACTACGAGCACACTCCGCCGATGGGCGGCCCCCACAACTCCGTCTGGCAGAACTGCGGCTTCTACGACGAGCCCATCAACAGCGAGAACGCGGTCCACTCCCTCGAGCACGGTGCGGTGTGGATCACCTTCCAGCCCGACCTGCCCGAGGACCAGATCGACGAGATCAAGGACGTGGTCGACAGCCAGACCTACCTCCTCGGGTCCCCCTTCGAAGGGCTCGGCTCGCCCGTGGTGGCCAGCGCCTGGGGACGTCAGATCTCCCTCGACTCGGCCACCGACGCCCGCCTGGAGGTGTTCATCGACGCCTTCCGCCAAGGCCCGGACGCGCCGGAGCCGAATGCCAGCTGCAGCGGGGGAACCGGGTCCCCGTCGTAGGCGACCCCTGATCCGCTCGGTTCGGGTCCGGTACCCGTGCCGGTACTGGTCTCGGAACGTCAGCGCATGTTGCCGGTGTGGCCCAACGAGTAGCGGCCGGGCTGGGGCCACCAGGTGAGGCCGTGGGGCCCGTTGCCGACGGGGATACGAGACTTCAACGCCCCGCTGACGGTGTCGAAGACGTAGACCTCGCTGTCGTAGCGGCCGGCCAGCCACAGCTCGGTCCCATCCGCGCTGACGTTGCCCATGTCCGGGCTCCCGCCGTCGGGCACCGGCCAGTTGGCGACCACGGTGTCGGTGGCGAAGTCGACCACCGACACGCTGCCGGCCCCGCCGGGCGGGGCGCCGATGGTCGACGAGCCCCGGTTGGCGACGTAGAGCTGGGTGCCGTCGCGGCTCGGGTAGAGGCCGTGGGCCCCGACCCCGGTGGCGATGAACCCGATCTTGGTGAACGCCTCGCCGTCGACCACATGGATGCCCCCCTCGCGCATATCGGCCACGTAGAAGCGGCTCCCGTCGGCCGACACCCGGATGTCCTGGGGCATGCCGCTCGGCCCCGACAGGTCGAGCAGGCCGACCACGACCCGCTGGCGCCAGTCGATCTTGGCCACCTTGCCGGCGAACTCGCAGGTGGCGAGTAGGTAACTGCCGTCGATCGAGAAGTCGATGTGGTTGATCCCGTCGCAGCCGGGCACGGCCAGGGTGTCGCGCAGCTCCATGGTCTGGGGGTCGCGGAAGTCGAGGCGGACCTTGGCCTCGGCCACCACGATGGCGTCCTTGCCGTCCGGCGTGAAGTACAGGTTGTAGGGGTCCTCCACCGGGATCGGCTCACCCACCGCGCCGGTCACGGCGTCGATCGGGATGACGTCGTAGCCCTGGTTGTCGAGCACCCACAGGGTCTTGCCGTCGTAGGAGGGGACGATGTGCTGGGGCTCGCTCGACGTCTCGAAGGTGGCGATGATCTGCTTGGTCGAGGGGTCGATGACCGACACCGTGTTCGACAGGCCGTTGGGCACGTAGACCCGGGGGCTGAGCCCGGCCCGGGCCGGGTCGAGGTCGTCGGCGCCGGTCTCGCTGTAGAGGTTCGACGGGTCGACGACGGCGGGCATGCCCTCCACCACGTCGATCCCGGCGGTGGTCGAGGTGGTGTCGAGGCTGGTGGTGGTGGCGGTGGTGGAGTCGCTGGTGGCGCCGTCGTCGCTGTCGCTCGAGCAGGCCCCGGCCACCAGGGCCAGGGCCACCGCCAGCGCAAGGGCGGTGAGGGGAGCGGGTCGCCGGGCGCGGCGGTGCAGTGGCGTCATCGTGGGGTGCGTCCTTCCTCGGGGCGGGCGCCGGACCGGGGAGGGTAGACCTCGCCTCGGCGCCGGTCCGGGACGTCAGGGGGCGACGCGCACCACCCGTACGCCGGTGGCCGGCACCTCGAGCGCCACCGCGGCCCCGGTGACGTCGAGGTGGTCGCCGGTCCACAACTCGGTGGCGGTGCCGGGCGGTACGGCCACCTCGATCCTGCGGGTCTCGTCCGACCAGTTGCACAGGGCGACCACAGAGGTCCCGTCGGGCTGGGTCAGGGCCCACACCGAGGGTGGATCGGCCCCCGGTTGGTAGAAGCCCCGGTGCCCGGCCTCGTCGAGGGTGGCGCCCGAGAACAGGTCGAGCGGGCGGAAGGGCGCGCCCTGGGCCAGCGTCCGGGCGTCCTCCAGGACGGCTCGCTGCTCGGGCGGCAGTACGTCGAAGTCGTCGCCCAGCAGGTAGGGCCCGCCGGCCACCGCCGCGATGACGGCCAGGAGCCGGGCCTGGTCGAGGGAGTACCAGGGGGCATAGGCCATGACCACGTCGGGGTCGGGGGCGAAGAGGGCGGCGGTGAACCAGCGAGCCGCGGTGTTGCGCACCACCGGACGGATGCCCGTCATCACCTCACCGGCGGGGAAGGGCCGAAAGCCGTCGTCGGCCACCGGGCCGTCGAGGTCCATGCCGATGCGGTTGGCGTGGACCAGACCGGGGGCGACCCCGAGGGGCATGCCGCAGCCGAGCACGTAGACGTCGGGCCCGAGACCCTCGACCATCGCCTCGAGGCCGAGGCGGAGCGCCTCCAATCCGGTGACGGTCGGGTCGTGGCGAGCGGTCGACTCGGTGGCGCCGAGGGAGAGGAAGTCGAGCTTGACCATGTCGTAGCCCCAGCCCCGGACGGTCTCTCCGAGCTGGCGCAACCAGGCCCGGGCGTCGGGGTGGGAGGCGTCGAGGGAGAGGTCGGGCATCGGACCGAAGCCGCCCTCGAGCAGCCAGTCGGGGTGCTCGGTGGCCAGCGGGGATTCGGCCGCCACCCGGAACGGGGCCAGCCACAGGCCGGGGCGGCGCCCGGCGTCGGTGATCGCCCGGGCCAGGCCGGCCATGGTGATCTCGGCGAAGCGCTCGTTGGCCTGCCAGTCGCCGACCGACACCTCCCAGCCGTCGTCGATCTGCACCACCGAGCCGGGCGGGGTGTAGCCGACGTGGCGCAGCACGTCGTCGGGGGTCACCTTCGAGCCGAAGTGGTACCACGACGCCCAGCCGTGCAGCACCGGCTCGGGCCACGCCCGGCGGAGGCCCGACGCGGCCGCCACCGACTCGAGGGCGTCGAACGGGTCGGCGGCGCTGGCCAGCACCACCGGCTCGCTGCTGACCCCGCCGGCAGCATCGAGGTCGAGCGGCTCGGGGTCGCCGTGGCCGAAGCGCATGGGCCCCTCGAACCACATCCCCGGCGTGCCGCCGGCGACCGCCCCGACCGACAGCGTCCGCATGGCGTTCTGGCTGGTGGTGTAGGAGGTGGTGAGCCGCCGGGACGGAGTCGCGTGCACGGCCAGCGCCGGCTGGTCGGGGCCCCGGGTCCACAGACCGCTCCACCACGACCGCGACGCCCCCTCGGCCAGCTGAACGCCGGCCCAGTCCCACGAGTCGTAGCCCGAGACGAGGCTCTGGACCGGCCCGTCGCCGGGGACGGTGAACCCGCCGGTGAAGGGCCGGAGCCGGCGCAGGCGGGCGGCCCGGGTGATGCCGGCGGTGACGGTCAGCAGCCCGCCCCGGTCGGCGACGTGCAGGGTGACGGAGATGCCCTCGGCCCGCTCGGGCGTCCAGCGGGCGGTGGTGCCCGGGCGGCCGTCGATCACCTCGGCCTCGGTGGTCCACTGACCCCGGGCACCGGCGCTGGTGACCTCGCCGGTGTCGAGCTCGGCGCCGGCCACCATCGGCCCGACCCGCACCCCGGTCGCCGGCCAGTGGGCGCTCCACGCGCCGGCCGTGAAGCTGACCTCGACGTCGTCGGTGCTGATGTCCATGCGCCCTCCCCGATCCGTGGCGGCCGGGACGCTAGGCGCCCTCCGCTTCGCGGGTCCGCGCAGCGGAAGCCCGCCCCTCAAGCGAGGAGCAACGTGCACCGATGGTGTCGAGAAATGTCGCTCCCTTGCTCAGCCCCCGCCCCGTCGTGACCACGCCGACCAAGCCACGCTCTCGGAGGTGGCTCCCTCCGTGGGCGGCGGTCCTGGTGGCCATGATTGCCTGGGTCGTCGGCCTCTACGGCGTGTGGGTCTCGGTGCTCTTCGGTGCCATCAGCACTCTCGGCTGCGCTACGTATGGCGACAACGCGACGTACCTGCTGCTGGCCGCAGGTTTCTTGTCCCTCGGGCCTGCGATGTCGGCGGTACTGGTCCGCCGACATCGCTGGTGGGCTGCACTCTTCGCGGTGCCAGTACTGATCATCATCGGGTTCTGCGTCTGGGACGTGCTCATCCAGACCCTCATCGCCGGACGGTGGAATGAGCAGACGACCGGCCCCTGGTGCTGACCCCGTCAGGTGAGGTCGGCGGCGGCTCGGTCGGCGTAGATGGTGGTGAGGTCGACCGCGACGTGGGTGGCCGGGATGGTGGCGTCGCCGGCCAGCAGCTGGCGCAGGGCCATGGCCTTCTCGACGCCGGTGATCAGCCACACCACCTCCCGGGCCCGGTTGACCACCGGCAGGGTCAGGGTCAGGCGCTGGTGGCCACGGAACTCGTCGACCGCCGCCACGTCCCGGTCGACGACGTCGATCACCGGGTCGCCGGGCGGCCACGAGGCGGTGTGGCCGTCGTCGCCCAACCCGAGGTGGACCACGTCGATCTGCGGGCGGACACCGGCCACGTCGGCCAGCACCTCGGCGTAGCGCTCGGCGGCCATCGCCAGGTTGGGCTCGGTCACCTCCATCAGGTGCAGCGTCGCCGGCAGCCCGACCCGGGTGAGCAGCGTGGCGTTGCGGGCCGGGTCGCCGTCGGGCGCCACCCGCTCGTCGACCTGGAGGATGTCGACGGCGTTCCAGGGCACGTCGAGGGTGGCCAGCGCCCCGAGCATCTTGGCCGGCGACGAGCCGCCGGAGAGGGCGATCACGGCCCGCCCCCGCTCGGCGACCGCCCGGCCGATGGCCGCGGCCAGGTGCTCGGCGGCTCGGGCGGCCGCGCCTCGGGCGTCGTCGCTGACATCGACGTGCATCGCGGCCTCCTCCGGTCAGGCCCGACCGCGGGCCGCCCGGAGGCGGGCCACGAGGCGGTTGGTCGACGGGTCGTGATCGAGGGCCGGCGGCTCGGTGGCCGTGAGCTCGCCGGCCACCCGACCGGCGAGGACCTTGCCCAGCTCAACCCCCCACTGGTCGAAGCTGTCGATGCCCCACACCACGCCCTGGGTGTGCACCTTGTGCTCGTACAGGGCGAGGAGTTGGCCGAGCACCGACGGGGTCAGCCGGGGGGCCAGGATGGTGGTCGTCGGCCGGTTCCCGGGGAAGGTCCGATGCGCCACCAGCTCGGGCGCCACCCCTTCGGCCGCCACCTCCTCGGCGCTCCGCCCGAAGGCCAGCGCCTCGCCTTGGGCCACCAGGTTGGCCAGCAGCAGGTCGTGGTGGTCGCCGAGGTCATGCGCCGGCTGGGCCATGCCGATGAGGTCGACCGGCACCAGGGCGGTGCCTTGGTGGAGCAGCTGGAAGTAGGCGTGCTGGCCGTTGGTGCCGGGCGTGCCCCACACGATCGGCCCGGTGGCCACCGCCACCGGCGCTCCGTCGATGCCGACCGACTTGCCGTTGCTCTCCATGTCGAGCTGCTGGAGGTAGGACGGCAGGAGGCGGAGGTGGTGGCTGTAGGGGATCACGGCCTGGGTCTCGGCGCCGAACAGGTTCCGGTACCAGATGCCGAGCAGCCCCAGCAGGGCGGGCCCGTTGGCGGCCAGGGGGGTCGAGCGATAGTGCTCGTCGACCAGGTGGAAGCCATCGAGGAAGGAGCGGAATGCGTCGGGGCCGATGGACACCATGAGCGAGAGGCCGATGGCCGAGCCGACCGAGTAGCGCCCCCCGACCCACTCCCAGAAGCCGAACATGTTGGCCGGATCGATCCCGAAGTCGGCGACCGCCTCGGCGTTGGTCGACACGGCCACGAAGTGTCGGGCGACCGCGTCGTCGCCGGTCGTGCCGAGCCCGTCGAGCAGCCAGCGCTTGGCCGACCGGGCGTTGGTCAGCGTCTCGAGCGTGCTGAACGTCTTGGAGGCCACCACGAAGAGGGTCTCGGCCGGGTCGAGGTCGGCCAGCGCGTCCCACAGCTCGTCGCCGTCGATGTTGGCCACGAAGCGGACCGTGATCGCCGGATCGGCGAACGGCCGGAGGGCGTCACAGGCCATGGCCGGGCCGAGGTCGGAGCCGCCGATGCCGATGTTGACCACCGCCGAGATGCGCCGGCCGGTCGCACCCGTCCACGCCCCGGAGCGGACGCGGGTGGCCAGGTCGGCCATCCGATCGAGCACCTGGTGGACCTCGTCCACGACGTCGACGCCGTCCACCACGAGCGATCGGTCACGGGGCATTCGCAGAGCCACGTGCAGCGCCGGACGGTCCTCGGTGGTGTTCACGTGCTCGCCCCGGTACAGGGCCTCGATCTGCGCCGGCAGGCCGACCACCTCGGCCAGCGCCACCAGCAGCCGCAGCGTCTCGTCGGTCACCCGGTGCTTCGACCAGTCGATCTGCAGGTCGCCGACGGTGGTGGTGAAGCGGACGGCCCGGTCGGGGTCGTCGGCGAAGAGGTCGCGGAGGTGGACGTCGGCCACCGTCGGGTGGTGCGCGGCCAAGGCGTGCCACTCGGGGCGGTCGGTGAGCGGGGTCACGAGTCCGAGGTCCAGGGCTCGGCCACGTCGGGCACCAACGGCACCTCCCGGTGGCCACCGAACTCGTGGCGCAGGGCGGAGAGCACCCGGTCGGCGAAGTCGGCGTGGCCCCGGGAGCTGAAGCGCTCGTAGAGGGCGGCGGTGAGCACGTGGGCCGGCACGCCCTCGTCGACCGCGGCCTGCACCGTCCAGCGGCCCTCGCCCGAATCCGAGACCCGGCCGCTGAACCCCTCGAGCTCGGGGTCGGCGGCCAGGGCGTGGGCGGTCAGGTCCAGCAGCCACGACGCCACCACCGAACCCCGGCGCCAGACCTCGGTCACCGCGGCCACGTCGAGGTCGTACTGGTAGTACTGCGGCTCGCGCAGGGGCGAGGTCTCGGCGTCCGCGGCTCGCTCCTGGCGCCCGGCGCCGGCCCCCCGGAGGATGGCGATGCCCTCGGCGTAGGCGGCCATCAGGCCGTACTCGATGCCGTTGTGGACCATCTTCACGAAGTGGCCGGCGCCGGTCGGGCCGCAGTGCAGATAGCCGAGCTCGGCCGTCGACGGCTCGGCGTCGGGGTCGGTGCGGGGGGCGGCGTCCAGCCCCGGGGCGAGGGTGGCGAAGATCGGCTCGAGCCGCCGGTAGGCCTCCTCGGGCCCCCCGACCATGAGGCAGTAGCCCCGGTCGAGCCCGTGGACGCCCCCCGAGGTGCCCACGTCGACCAGGTCGATGCCTTTGGCGGCCAGCACCGCCGAGCGGTCGATGTCGTCGCGGTAGTACGAGTTGCCCCCGTCGATGATGGTGTCGCCGGGGTCGAGGCGCTCGCCGAGGGCGGCGATGGTGGCGCCGGCCACCGCCGCCGGGACCATCACCCACACCGCCCGGGGTGCGTCGAGGGCGGCCACCAGCCCGTCGAGGTCGTCGGCCGCGATCGACGAGCTCTCGCTGGCCAAGCGGGCGGCAGCCCCGGCGTCGACGTCGTGGACCACGCAGCGGTGGCCGTCGGCCACCAGCCGCCGGACGATGTTGGCGCCCATGCGCCCGACCCCGATCATCCCGAGCTGCACGACCGCTCCTCTCGTCCGACCCCACCAGGATGCAACGCCCAGCGCCCCCTGCGGCCACCGCCTGCCACCAAGCCGCCCTACAGTCCGGGCCCGACGCGTCGGCGCGGTTGCCGGTGCCTGGCCTGGGGGTCTCCGGTGGGTCTGCGCTTCTCGGTGAATTTCAACCCGGCGGGCTACACCCCGGGCTCGTATCGCGACGTGCTCCGTCACGCCCAGGTGGCCGAGGACGCCGGCTTCGATGAGATCTCGATCTCCGAGCACGTGGTCCAGGCCGTGTCCCGCCGGCCCGAGGAGGCGGCGCACCCGCTGCAGCGCCCCGACGGCAGCTTCTCGCCGTGGTTCGAGCCGTTGACCACCCTGGCCGCCATCGGGGCGGTCACCGAGCGGATCCGGCTCAACACCGGCATCCTCATCGCCCCTCTGCGACCGGCGGCCCTCCTGGCCAAGATGGCGGCCAACGTCGACCAGCTCAGCGCCGGACGTCTCTCCCTGTCGGTCGGCGCCAGCTGGCACCGCGAGGAATACGACGCCCTGGGCGTCGACTTCGAGGCCCGGGGGCAGGTCCTCGACGACACCATTGCCGCCTGCCAGGCCCTGTGGCGGGGCGGATTGACCAGCTTCTCGTCGCCGACCGTCACCTTCGACGAGATCTCGGTGGATCCGCCTCCGGTGCAGCCGGGCGGGCCTCCGGTGGCCTTCGCCGGCAAGTTCTCGCCCCGCAACGTCCGTCGCATCGTGACCATGGGCGCCGGGTGGCTGCCGAACTCGCCGACCACCAGCGACTACCGCGACGAGTACGCCGCCGTCCGCCAGGCGGTGGCCGACGCCGGCCGCGACCCGGACGAGCTCTACCTGCTGCGCAACCTCAACCCCCTCGATGCCGAGGGCCAGCCCATCCCGATCTTCTCGCCCGACCGTCCTGAGGTCGACCTCGACCGGACCCTCGAGCGGCTGCCGACCTGGGCCGCGGCCGGCACCACGGTGGTGGGTGTGGGGGTGCGGGGCTTCGTGCGCAGCGCGGATGAGGTCGACGACGCCCTGCGCGATCTCGGCACCCGGATCGCGGCCTTCCGGTGAGCCGATGAGCGACCCCCAGGCGCTCGGCGAGCGGTACCGGCGACTCCGGCGCCAGGTGGCGGTCGGCGATCTCGACCGGGTGGCGGCCAACTACCACGGGGGGCGCCTGCGCTGGCTCGTTCCGGTGCTCGGTGCCGACACCTATCGCGAGCTGGGGCGACGCCTCGAGGAGGGTGACCACGGCTGGGTCGAGCGCACGGTCTCGGCCGCCGACCCGGCTCGGGGCCGGAACCGCCCGCCTCCGTCGGGACGACGTATCCGCCGCCGCCGGCCGTCGGCCGGGCTTCCCGGACCGTGGTGGCAGCGCCTGAACTGGCCGGTGGTGCTGGTGGTGGTGCTCAGCCTGGTCGCCCTGGCCGCGGTGCTCTCCCGCTGCGCCGGTGGGGGGGACGACGATGGCGATGCGGCCCCCGCCGACGACGCCTCGGTGGTCGAGGCCGCCGGGAAGAACGACGACCTCTCGACCTTCACGTCGCTCCTGGAAGACGCGGGATTGGCCTCCACCCTCGGAGAGGGTGGTCCGTACACGGTGTTCGCGCCCAGCAACGCCGCCTTCGCCGAGCTGGGAACGGCCACCCTCGACGCCCTCCGGGCCGACCCCGCCGGGCTGTCGCAGCTGCTGTCGGGCCACGTGATCGAGGGCTCGTACGCCCTGGCCAGCTTCGACGGCGGCGGGACGACGTCGCTGGCCGGCACCCCGCTCGACATCCAGGTCGACGGCGACACGGTCACCGTGGGCGGGGCCGTCGTTCTGCGGGGCGACATCGAGGCCGACAACGGCACCGTTCACGTGCTCGGCGCGGTGCTCATCGACGCCGACCAGTCGGCGGCCGGCGACCACGTCGTCTACTTCGACAGCGGCAGCAGCACCGTCGGCCCCGAGGGCCAGGAGGTGATCGAGGCGGCCGCCGAGCAGATCCGGGCGACACGCTCGAGCGGCACGGTGACCATCACCGGCTACACCGACGGCGTCGGCAACCCGACCACCAACGAGGCGCTGGCCGAGCGGCGGGCGGCCGCCGTCCGCGACGCCCTGGTAGCGGCGGTGGGCGACACCACGGTCACCTTCAGCATCGGCCCCGGCGGTGTCGACACCTCCGGTGACCCGGCTGCCAGCCGCCGGGCCGTGATCGAGCTTCCCTAGACGCCCTCGACCAGCTCGGACGGGTTGACCCGGGCCCGCCGTCCGGCGATCACGAAGGTGATCGTGGCGGCGACGAAGAGGGCCCCGCTGACCCACACGTTGACCCGGACCCCGGCCAAGAGGCTGGCGGTGTCGACCCGCAGGAGCTCGAACCAGAAGCGACCGAAGGTGTAAAGGGCCACGTAGAGGGCGGCAACTTGGCCCCGTCGCAGGCGGCCGCGGGCGTCGAGGCGGACGAGCACGACGAACACGGCGAGGTTCCACAGCGACTCGTAGAGGAAGGTCGGGTGGTAGGTGGCGATCTCGGGCGAGGCCGCCGGTCGGTGCGAGGGATCGATCTCCACTGCCCAGGGCAGCGTGGTCGGACGCCCGAAGAGCTCCTGGTTGAGGTAGTTGCCCCACCGTCCGATGGCCTGGGCCAGCACCACCGCCGGGGCAAGGGTGTCGAGCAGGGCTACGGCGTCGAGGTGGCGGCGCCGGGCCAGCACGACCGTAGCCAGCGCTCCGGCCGCCACCGCGCCCCAGATGCCGAGCCCGCCCTCCCAGATCTTGAGGGCATCGAGCCAGCGACCGGCATAGCTCGTGTGGTCGGTGGCCACGTGGTAGGCCCGGGCGCCCACGAGCCCGGCGACCACGACCCAGGCGGCGATGCCGGAGATGGTGCCGGGCGCACCGCCCCGACGCTCCCAGCGCCGCTCGGCCACCTGCACCGCGACCACGATCCCGAGCCCGATGACCATGCCGTAGCCGTTCAGCCGCAGCGGCCCGAGCTCGATCGAGCCCTGGGCCGGGCTGGGGAACGATCCGAGCAGCATCGCCGGGACCGTACCGGCCCACGGCAGGAGCCCGAGGTTCAGTCGACGGGCGCTCGGACCCGACGGCTGGCCGCCGGTGTCGCCCGGATCGGGGCCAACGCAGCCTGCGTCACCCGCTGGCGGCGGTTGCCCAGCGCGGAGAGGGCCACCCCCGAGAGGATGGCGGCCCCACCCAAGATCGCCAGCGGGCCGGTGTCATGGCCAGTCGACGCCAGGAGCCGCCCGCCAGCACCGGCCGCGGCCGGGTCGGTGGCGGCAGCTGGGTCGGTGGCGGTGGCCCGGGCCGCAGTGGTGGCCGGGTCGGTATCGAGGGCGAGGAGGACGGCCACCGCGGGGTCGCGGCGGTCGATCGAGGTGAGGCTGCCGCCGGCATCGAAGAGGGCACCGGTGTCGAACGACGAGTCGAGCGGCAGCACCGCCGGCTGGCACAGGCAGCACGGGTGGATGCGGCCGGCCTGTGCGTCGGCCTCGGACCGGAAGAGCTTGTTGGCGGCGTGGGCGTGACAGGCCCGGCACCGGCAACGGGTCCGCTGCTTGGCCCCGACCGGGTAGCCCCAGTCGGCGTCGAGCACCCAGACCGCCTCGCTCGCCGACCCGGCGGCGGCCGCGCCGGAGGCTGCGGCCGGTCCGAGCAGGACGGTACCGGCGACCGACGCGCCGGCCAGGCTCAGGAAGGCGCGCCGATCGACGCTGCGGTGGGCCCGTCGTCGGGTCTCGGTGGCCATGGCCGATCGTCCTGGGGTCGGGCTCCTGGCCTGGCTGGGGAGTCGCACCGCCGACGAAGGTGGTCTGTCCCGGGTCGACGAAGGCGATCCTCTGGGGCCGATCTCGATCGTTTCGAGCAACCACGCCGGCACCGGGGCAAGCCCCGGCACCGGCATGGCGTGCCCGTCCGATCGAGTGGCACCCGAAGGGGCCCTCGTCGACGCAGGTGCGCCTGTTCACCGGCGATGCGACATCCCGGCCAGGCCGGGAGGTCGTGTCGTCCGAGAGCTATCGACGACACCAATGTCCGACTTGAGTCCCCCGGGGTGTGTCCCCGGACGGCAGCTATTGCCAGGCGGCGATGCCGACGGCCGGGGGGGTGCGCAGACCGGCGTCACGGATCGAGCCGTGGTCGACGGCGTCGCCCAGCGCCCAGGTCTCGCCGTCGGCCAGCTGGACCCAGTACCCGCCTCCGGTGGAGGTGGGGGCCAGCCCGATGGCCTCGGCCGACGAGCACAGCCCGATCGAGGCCACGTCGCCCCTCCACCGGGCGCCGCCGAAGGCCACCACCTGCCCGCCCCGGGTCAAGAGCCAGTAGCCCTGACCGTCGGGTGCGGCCGCCAACGACGACACCGCGGTCGACGGCGGCGCCCCACCGGTCGACCCGGCGAAGGCGGCGTCGCCGAAAGCGAAGACTCCGCCGTCCGACGCCACCAGCCAGTACCCGGCCCCGGTCGGCGTCGGCACGAGGCCCACCACCGGCGCGTTCAGCGCCTGGCCGCCCATCGAGCCGTAGAAGGTGGCGTCGCCGAAGGCGAAGACCCCGCCGTCCGACGCCACCAGCCAGTACCCGGCGCCCGTGGTGGTGGCCGCCATGTCGACCACCGGCTGGTTCAGCGGGATGTCGGCGGTCGACCCGTGGAACCGGGCGTCGCCGAAGCTGAAGACGCCGCCGTCGAGGGCCAGCTGGTAGTAGCCGTTGCCTGTGGCGGTCGCCCGGATGGCGGTGACGCCCCGGTTGAGGGTCTGGCCGCCCATCGACCCGTGGAAGGGCGCCTGGCCGAAGGAGTACACGCCGCCGTCGGTGGTGGCGGTCCAGAAGCCGGGTCCGGCCGCGTTCGACGGCGTGCGCTTCGGGTTCTGGTCGAACGCGCAGCGCCCGAAGCTGGAGTAGCCCTGCGACAGGCGAAGGCTCCAGTAGGGGTTGGTGGGGCTGCCCTCGGGGGTCCGGATCTCGAAGTGGAGGTGGGGCGAAGTCGCCTCGGCGTTGCCCGAGTCGCCCAGGAAGGCGATGGTCTGTCCCCGGGTCACCTTCGAGCCCACCTCGAGGCCGGGGGCGAAGCGCCACTCCGGCGGGTTGGCTCCGTCGTCGGTGCCCGGGGAGTCGTTGTTGACGTGGATGTAGAGGTAGAGCCAGCCGTCGGCGTCGCGGAGGGTGATGATGTTGCCCGAGGTCGACACGCCGTCGTCGGTCCGGGCCAGGACCACGGTGCCGTCGGTCGTGGCCAGCAGGTTGGTCAGCTTCGGGGCGAAGAGGTCGTTGCCCTCATGGACCCGATCGCCACGGGCGAAACCGAAGTCGTTGACATAGCGGGCACCACCCTCGACCGGGAAGACGATGTCACGGAAGTGCACCTCGTCGAAGGGTGTGGCGCTCGCCGGGCTGGGCGGCGCGGCCAGGGCGAGGGCGGCGAGCGTTGCCGCGGCCAGGGCGGCGGCCAGCGACCGTCGGACCCGGGGAAGCATCGGGCCAGTGTGGCGAGGCCGGCCTCCGATCGCACGCGTCGAGCTTCCGGGGAGGGGTGCCCGCCAACGTGGGGACGTCGCGTCCTCGAGAGCGTGACCCGGCGTCCCCACGTGGAGTCGCCCGTCGGACGTGGGGACGTGGCGTCCTCGAGAGGGTGACGTGGCGTCCCCAGATCGGGAGGGGAGGGGAGGGGAGGACCGCCGCGGGTCGATCCGGGTGCCCGGGAGCTAGCGCACGGTGGCGACGACGGCTCGGTGGTCGCTGATGCCGGTGGCGAGCACGGTGGCGTCGACCACCGCCAGCCCGGCCACGGCGATGTGGTCGATGCACTTGGTGGGGGCTTCGGCCGGGAAGGTCGGCCCGGTGGCGACCAGTTCGAGGGCGGCGGCCTCGACGATCGGGCGCACCGCCTCCACGCCGAGGTTGAGGTCGCCGAGGAGCACCCGGGGGCCCGGGCCGCGCCAGCTCAGGGCCGCGGCGACGTGGGCCAGCTGCACCTCGGCGTCAGCTCGGTGCAGGGTCAGGTGGGTGGCGGCCACGGCCAGTGTCCCGCGGCTCGAGCCACCGTCACCGCCGGCGATTGTCACCGTGGCCACGATCGCTCGGCGGGGCTCATCGGCGACGCCCCCCGGGAGTTCGAGCACCTCGACGTCGGTCAGCGACCCCCGCACCAGCAAGGCGATCCCGTAGGGGGCGCCGGCGATGTGCCGGGTGGCGCTGAACTCCCACTCCGCCCCCAACGCCCGGGCGATGCGGCGGGGCTGGTGGGCGAACCCGCTGCGGATCGACCGCACGTCGAGCTCCTGCAGGGCCAGGATGTCGGCCTCCAGTTCGGCGCACGACCTCACCAGTCGTCCCGTCCCCCGCCAGTGCCCGCCGGTCACCCGACCGTGGCGGATGTTGTAGGTGGCCAGGCGCACCGGCGCAGCATTCCAGCCCCGGCTGTGCTCTCGACGCACCCCGGCCCGACTGGGCCTGGAATGCTGGGCCGACCATGCCCGCACCCACCCCCACCCGCACCGAGCACGACCTCCTCGGCGAGCGGGAGGTGCCGACCGACGCCTACTACGGCATCCACACGCTGCGGGCGGTGGAGAATTTCCCCATCACCACCGTGCCCATCGGCCACTACCCAGAGCTGGTGGGGGCGCTGGCCGTCATCAAGCAGGCGGCGGCGGCGGCCAACCTCGAGCTCGGCCTGCTCGACCCGGCCCGGGCCGGCGCCATCGACGCCGCCTGCGCCGAGATCCGGGCCGGTGCGCTGGCCGACCAGTTCGTGGTCGGGGCCATCCAAGGCGGGGCGGGAACCTCGACCAACATGAACGCCAACGAGGTGGTGGCCAACCGGGGCCTCGAGCTGCTCGGCCACCCAAAGGGCGAGTACCGCCACCTCCACCCGCTCGACGACGTCAACCTCAGTCAGAGCACCAACGACGTCTACCCGACTGCGGTCAAGCTCGCCCTGTGGTGGCAGGTCGAGGGGCTGTTGGCGGCATTGGCCGAGCTCCGGGTGGCCTTCGAGGCCAAGACCGTGGAGTTCGAGGGGGTCCTCAAGATGGGCCGCACCCAGCTCCAGGACGCGGTGCCCATGACCCTGGGCCAGGAGCTGTCGACCTACGCCTCGGCCCTGGCCGAGGACGAGACGCAGCTGCGCGACGCGGCGACGATGCTGTGCGAGATCAGCCTGGGGGCCACCGCCATCGGCACCGGGATCAACGCCGACCCGGGCTACGCCCCGCTGGTCCGCACCCACCTCGAGCGGCTGTCGGGCGTCCCGGTGGTGACAGCCCCCAATCTGGTCGAGGCCACCCAGGACACCGGCGCCTACGTGCAGCTGTCGGGCGTGCTCAAGCGCATCGCGGTGAAGGTCTCGAAAGCCTGTAACGACCTTCGGCTGCTCTCGTCGGGTCCCCGGGCCGGCTTCAACGAGATCAACCTGCCGGCCGTGCAGGCCGGCTCGAGCATCATGCCCGGCAAGGTCAACCCGGTGATTCCCGAGGTCGTGAACCAGGTGGCGTTCGAGGTCATCGGCAACGACGTGACCGTCACCATGGCCGCCGAGGCCGGCCAGCTCCAGCTCAACGCCTTCGAGCCGATCATCGCCCACTCGCTGTTCAAGAGCGTCACCCACCTGCGCCAGGCGTGCTCGACGCTGGCCGAGCGCTGCGTGGCTGGCATCACCGCCAACGTCGACAAGGCCCGCTCCGACGTCGAGCACTCGGTCGGCCTGGCCACCGCCCTCACCCCGGTGATCGGTTACGAGGCGGCCTCGGCCATCGCCATCGAAGCCCACCGCAGTGGCCGCAGCGTGCCCGAGCTGGTGATCGAGCGCGGGCTCCTCGGCCCGGCCGAGGTCGAAGCTTTGCTCGACCCGGCGTCGCTCACCCGGCCCCAGCCCCTGCGGCCACGGGCGCCGGATCTGCACTGAGGTCGATGGCCGGGTCCCCCACGGCCGGCGCCGCCGGGTTCCGCCGGCCCGAGGTGACCACCAGCAGCATGACCCCACTCACCAGCGCGCCGACTGCGCCCATGCCCATGGCGGCCCGGGGCGACACGTCGATCAGCAGCCCCGCCAGCAGGGCCCCCACCGGCGAGGTCCCCTGGATGGCGAGGGTGTAGAGGGCGGCTACCCGGCCCTGCATCTCGGGCGCCGCGTTGCGCTGGACGACGGTCTGGGCGGTGGCCGAGAAGCAGGCCACGGTGAAGCCGAAGAAGGGCATCGCGGCCAGGTACCACCCGAGGGTGGGGGCCAACGAGTTCAGGGCCATGGCCGCGCTGAAGGCCAGGCACACCCCGCCCAGGAAGCGGATGCTGGGTCGGCGGACCCCGGCGATGAAGAGACCGCCGAGCACGGCGAAGGCGGCGTTGAGCGACTCGACCGCCCCCAGGGCCTCGCTCCCGGCGTCGAACTCGAACTGGACCATGGCCGCCATCACGGTCACGAAGTTGAAGGCCAGGCAGCCGACGATGGCGGACGCGAGCAGAGGTCGGCGCAACTCGGGGATGCCCCGCACGTAGCGGATGCCTTCGATGATGCGGGCCTTGGCCCGGGTGCTGCGGACTCGGGGGATGAGCTCGGACTGGCGGATCACCAGCAGCGCCACCACCACCAGTAGGAACGAGGTGGCGTTCACGAAGAAGCAGGCCGCCGCCCCCACCCAGGCCAGCAGGAGGCCGGCGAAGGCCGGGCCGACCAGGCGACCCGACGACATCTGCACGCTGTTGAGGGCGACCGCCGAGCCCAGGTGCTCCGGGCCCACGAGCTCGTAGAGGAAGGCCTGGGCGGCCGGGCGATCGAAGGCGTTGACCGTCCCGGCCAGGAAGGCGCCGAGGTAGATCCACTGCACGGTGAGTTGGTCGGTGGCCGCCAGCAGGGCGAGGCCGAGGGCGACCGAGGCCAGCGCCAGTTGGGTGACCAGCAGGATGCGGCGGGCGCCGTGGCGGTCGGCCAGCACCCCGCCATAGCTGGCCAGCAGCAGGACTGGCAGGGCTTGGAGGGCGGTGGTCAGCCCGAGAGCAATCCCGCTGCCGGTGAGCTCGGCCACCAGCCAGACCTGGGCCAGCATCTGGAACCAGGTACCGATCTGAGAAAGCGTCTGGGCCCCGAGATACCAGCGGTAGTTGCGGACGGCCAGGGCGGCGAAGGTCCGTCGAGCACGGGAGGGGGCAGCCACCGGGGAAGCTTAGTGTCGCTAACCAACTGAAGGCGACCGGAGGGCGTCGAGGATCAGCTGCTGGAGGATCTGGGTGTGGTGGCGGAGCTCTCGCCCGCTGGTGGCGGGGATGGCGGTCACCGACGACGTCAGCCAGGAGATGTGGCGCCCGTCGATGTCGGCCCGCAGCACCCCGGCCGCCTTGGCCCGTTCGAGTACAGCCTCGACCGAGGACTGCATGGTGCCGAAGGACGGTGGTGGCGAAGCCACCAACGGAGTCGACAGCGCTCGGGTGGTGTTCATGAGCTGGCGGTACTCCTGGTTGACCTCGACGAAGCGGGTCACCACCGCGACCACCCCCTCCCACGGGTCGTCCAGCTCGAGGGCGTGGTGGGCGGCGTCGAGCAACGAGCCCGACACCTCCTCCGACACCTGGCGTAGGAGCTCCTCGCGATTGGCGAAGTAGCGGTAGATGGTGGCCACGCCGAGCCCGGCCCGGCGGGCGATGTCGTCCATCTGGGCATCGGATCCCAGCTCGCGGAAGCTGGCCACCGCGGCGTCGATGATGCGGCGCCGGTTGCGGACCACGTCCTTGCGGACTCCCACGGTCTCTGCGCCCACTGACGGGCGAGGGGCGGCGCGGGAGGGCACTGGGCCAGCCTAGGGCGGGGGCTTGACCCGGCCTGGCACCGAAACGATAGTCTCGTTTCGATCGATCCCGACACGAGGAGCCAGCCGTGAAGTTCTCCACCTTCTCCCTCCCGGTCTCGCCCGGGGCCGAGCACGACCATCGGATCATCAAGGACGTGTCGGACTGGGCGGTGCGCCTGGATCAGGCGGGATTCGCCTCGTTCTTCCTGGCCGAGCACCACTTCTCGGGCTACAACACCTACGGCAACAGCTTCCTGATGGCGGCGCACATCCTGGGCCGGACCGAGCAGATCCACGTCGGCTTCGCCGTCGCCGTGGTGCCGCTGCACCACCCGGCGCGACTGGCCGAGATGGCCAACCTGCTGGACCAGCTGGGCGACGGTCGGGTGATCCTGGGTCTCGGCTCGGGTGGAATCCCGTTCGAGTCGATCGGTTTGGGGGTGCCGTCGGACGGCCGGCACTCCGAGCGGATGAACGACCTCCTCGAGATCGTGCAGAACCTGTGGGCCCACACCGAGGAGGACGAGCCCTATTCGTTCGACGCCCACGGCTACTCGGGCACCCTCTACCAGCGGATCATGCCCAGCTCCTACCGCGAGGGTCATCCCCTGCTCATGCGGGCCTGCCAGTCGAGTGACGACAGCGTCCGCGATGCGGCTCGCCGGGGCTGGTCGGCCCTGTTGTTCCCGATGTTCATGCCCGGTGACCCGTACGAGAACCTCAAGCGCTGGTGGGACATCTACCAGGAGGAGCTCCACAACGCCGGCCACGACAAGGAGACCATCGCCACCGCCATGGAGTGGACCTCGGCGGTGGCCGGCACCGCGGTGGCCGACTCGGTCGAGGACGCCATGGAGTACAGCCGGATGAACGGCGAGGGCTACATGAACTTCGTCCAGGCCCAGATGGCCCTGGAGATGAAGTACCTCGGGACCAATCCGGTGGCCGAGCGGGTCGGCGACCACGAGGCGCCGGCCGACGAGCCGGCTCACGGCGGCACCGAGCCCGGCGGCTTCGGCGGCCCCACCGGGGGTGGCCCGAGCGTGCCCCGCAAGGGCATGCTCATGGGCCCGCCCGAGCTCGTGGCCCAGGGCGTCAAGGAGTACGAGGAGCTGGGTATCCCCAACCTCATGCTCAACATGGACATGGGTCTCGGGACGGTCGACCAGCGCCAGCGGGTGCACCAGAACGCCGACCGCTTCATCGAGGAGGTCATGCCCCTGCTGTAGGGCCCGGACGGCCCGGCTGCGGTCGGCTGTCCTTGACCCTGCACAGACGCCCTCCCACACTGTCGGCCATCGCTTCACCTGCTGTCGCTCCGGGTCGGGTTCGAGCCGCGCCGATGCTGGCGGCCGACCGTCGCCGGGCGGTCGTCGAGGCCGCCGTCCCCCTGATCGCGCACCACGGGGAGGCGGTGACGATCCAGCAGATCGCGGCGGCCGCCGGCGTGGCCACCGCCACCGCGTTCCGGGTCTTCGGGGGCAAGGCGGCGTTGCTGGGGGCCGTGGTCGATCATGTCCTCGACCCCACCGACCTCGACCGCCACCTGGTGGCGGTCGGTCGGCTGGGGTCGGTGGAGGAGCGCCTGCGGGCGGTCGGCGACGCCGTCGGCTCGCATCTGGCGACCGTGCTCCCGGTGATCTCGGCGCTCGACCAGGGATCCAACGCCGAGCCCCAGCAGCGGTTCGCGGCCTCGATGGAGAGGCTGATCGGGCGGCTGGCCGGAGTCGTGGGGGAGGCCGACGACGCGGCGCGACTTCGTCACCCGGCTTCGTTAGTGGCTCGGGTCTACGTGGGGTTGCACCTGGCCGAGGGCTATGGCCGACGCCGTCATGCCGCCACCGACCGGTTGCCCCTCGACGAGGTCACCGAGATGTTCCTGCACGGCGCGCTGGGCCCCGTTAGGGTGGACTGAACGTTCAGTTCACTCCCGGCCGACCGCCCGCCGGGCGCCCACGACCCGCTCCGGGAGGACGCCGTGACCCTTCGCTTCTCGCTGTTCGAGACCCCCGTCAGCCCCGGGCCGGAGCACGACGAGCGCATCGTCGACGACATGATCCGCCTCGGCGCCAAGATGGACCGGGCCGGCTTCGCCACCCTCTACCTGGCCGAGCACCACTTCAGCGGCTACTCGACCTACGGCAACAACTTCATGCTGGGGAGCTACCTGGCCGCCGCCACCACCCAGCTCCACATCGGCTTCGGGGTGGCGGTGGTGCCGCTGCACCACCCGGCGCGCCTGGCCGAGCAGGCCAACCTCCTCGACCTGCTGGCCAAGGGGCGGTTCCTCTTCGGGATCGGCTCGGGGGGGATCCCGCTGGAGTCGGTCGGGCTCGGTATCGAACCCGACGGCCGACACCACGATCGGATGATGGAGACGATGGACATCGTGGAGGCCCTGTGGGCCCACACCGACGATGATCCGCCCTACGAGTTCGCCACCGAGCACTTCAAGGGGACGCTCTACCAGCGGATCATGCCCCGGTCCCACACCCAGCCCCACCCCATCGTCAAGCAGGCCGGCAGCCGGGAGGCCAGCGTTCGCAACGCCGCCCGGCGAGGGTGGGCCGTCTTCATCACCCCGTTCTTCGGTGAGGCCGACGGCTGGGACAACCTCGTGCGGTGGTGGGACATCTACCGCAGCGAGCTCGACGCCGCCGGCCACGACGACGAGACCGTGGAGCGGTGCCTGCGCTGGAGCTGTCCCCGGGCCACAGTGGCCATCGGCAACTCGATGGAGGAGATCACCGCCCAGCGCATGGCCGGGGGCGGCGGTCCTGGGGCCGGCTACCTCGACTGGGTCCGCAAGCAGCTGGCCATCGAGGAGCGCTACCTCGGCCGCGACCCGGCCGCCGGCCACGGCGGGCCGGGCGGGGGAGGGCCGCCGCCGATGGTCGACCCCTTCGCCGGCCCCCACGAGAAGGGGGTGTGCATGGGCACGCCCGAGATGGTGGCCGAAGGCCTGGCCGACTACGCCGAACTCGGGTTCTCCGAGCTGATGTTGGGTGGGCTCGATGCCGGCATCGGCACCGACCGGGATCGGACCGGTGAGCACACCGACCTCGACCGCTTCATCGAAGAGGTCATGCCGCTGATCTGACCCGGCTACCTCGACGTCACTTCACAGTGACGTCGAGGTAGATCAGGCCCGGGTTCACCTGGGTGAAGGCCATGTCCTCCACCTTGTCGTTCTTGACCGCGATGGCGTCGGCCAGGGCCACGGTGATGAAGTACTGCTCGCCCACCATGATGTCGGCGATCTCCGCGCTGAGCTCCTCGTAGCGCGCCTCGTCGGTGGTCCCCGAGGCCTCGTTCATCAGCCCGTTGAGCTCGGGCTCAACCAGCTTGAAGGTGTTGAACAGACCGTCACCTTGGTACAGGGCGGTGGTGGCGAAGATGTCGCCGATCTGGATCGTGCCGATCGACGCCGGGTACTCGTCGCTCTGGCGGATCTGGAACGACGAGGCGCTGTCGATCAGTTCGATCTCCATGGTGATGCCGATCTCCGACAGCTGACCCTGGACCGCCTGGGCGAAGGTCTGGGTGTTGGTGTCGACCCCCACTGCGAACGAGAAGCCGTCGGGATGGTCTGAGCCATCCATGAGCTCCTGGGCGGCGTCGAGGTCGTAGGCGAACTCGTCCTCGTAGGCCGCGTCGTAGCCGCTGCGACCCTCGGGCGTGGGTTGGGCGGCCACCGTGCCGAAGCCGAACAGCAGCGCATCGGCGATGGCGTCGCGGTCGAGCGCGAGAGCCATGGCCTTGCGCACGTCAGGGTCGGTGAAGGCGGGGACGTCGCGACCCTCCCGGTCCTGGATCACCAGGCCGTAGGCCGTCGTCGGCGTCGTGACGAAGGTGAAGTTCTCGTCGTCGGGGATCTGGCTGGCGGTGGCCGCGTCGAGAGTGGCCAGGTCGATCTGGTCGCTGCGCAGGGCGTTGAGCTTGGCGCCGCTATCGGCCAGGTTGTTCACGATCTCGTAGCGCTCGACCTTGGCCGGGTGGTCACCGTCGTAGTCGGGGTTGGGCTCGTACACGTAGCTCGACGCCGAGCTCGAGGTGAGCAGGTACGGACCCGAGCCGATCGGGTTGTTGTCGGGGTCGTCCTCGAACTGGGCCGGGCTGGCCACCATGCCGGCGGTGCCACCCAGGATGTCGAGGAAGACCTGGTCGACCCGGGTGGTGGTCAGTACCACGGTGAGGTCGTCGGGGGTGTCGATGACCACGCCCTGCAGCTGGGCCTTCTTGTCCAGGCTGGTCTTGACCGCCGCCGAGTCGATCGGCGTGCCGTCGGTGAAGGTCCGACCGGCCTTCAGGTGGAATGTGTTGACCAGGCCATCGACCTCCCAGGTCTCGGCCAGTCCGGGCTGGATGGTCCCGTCGGAGGTGCTCGAGTAGGTCAGGCTCTCGAAGAGGGGCTGGAGGTACTGGAGCGAGGCCGCCGCGGCGGTCGGATCGAGTGACGACGGCGTGTCGCCTGGGACCCGGAGCTCCCCGCGGGGGCCGTCGCTGACCTGCCCGCTGTCGCCGCTGTCGGCACCGTCGTCGCTGTCGTCGCTACTGCAGGCGGTGCCGAGCAGGGTGAGGACGACGAAGAGGGCGCTCAGCGCCAACCGAAAGCGCGATCGAGACGCGAGGCGATGCATGGCAGGTCCATTCGGGGGGTGGGGAGTCCGCTCGAGCGGGGGGAGCTCGGGGTTGTAACGACGTCACAAGGTAGTGCAACACCGTGACAACGCAAGGCGGGGCCGAGGCCTCGGCGTGGCTGGGACGCCGAGCTAAGACACTGTTACAGTCGAAGCCCCGACAGCACGCAGAGAGGCGACGGTGGCATGGCTCCGACCAGGTTCTCGATCCAGATCAACCCCTACTCCGACCTCCCGGAGGACGACGAGGAGCTGATCAAGGGGATCATCGACGACGGGCTCTACGCCGACGCGGCCGGCATGGCCGCGATCTACATCACCGAGCACCACGGCACCCACCCCGGTAACGCCTTCATGTTGGCGTCGTACCTGGCGGCCAAGGTCACCCAGGCCCACGTCGGCTTCTGCATCTGCGTGGTGCCGCTGCACCACCCGGCCCGACTGGCCGAGATGGCCACGCTGCTCGACCACCTCTCCGAGGGTCGCTTCGTGTTCGGGATCGGCGGCGGAGGCCTGCCCCTCGAGTTCGCCCACTTCGGTGTCCACGCCGCCGACTCGACCCAGCTCCACGACGAGGTCTTCGACGCGGTGATGACCCTGTGGAACAAGAAGCCCGAGGACCCGCCGGTGGAGATCAGCGCCGGTCCCTACACCGGCACCGTGATCAAGCGGTCGGTCCCCTCGCCCTACCGGGGCCGGGTGCCTCACGTGAAGCTGGCCGCGGCCAGCCCGTCCCGTCAGGACAAGGCCGCCCGCTACGGCTGGTCGATCTTCTCCCAGGCGGCCATGATCCCCGGCTACCGAGCCCTGCTCGAGGGCTACGGTCACCCTCAGGAGGTCATCGACCGGGCCATGGCCTGGTCGTCGGCCACCGAGATCGTCCACGTCGCCCCGACCGACGACGAGGCTCGTCAGGCAGCCATCGACGGGATGGCCATGCGATCGTCGACCCTCAGCCAGGACGTGCCCCTGGCCGCCGAGGCTCTGCCCTGGATGCGCCAGCGGGCGATGCCGGGTGGCGGTGGCCCGGGTGGCCCCGGCGGCCCGCCTCCGGGCGGCCCGGCCGGTGGTCCTCCCCCGGGCGGTCCTCCTCCCGGCGGCCCCGGTGGCCCGGCCGGTGGTCCTCCTCCCGGCGGCCCGGGTGGCCCCGGTGGGATGCCCTCGACCGAGGAGATGGCGTTGCGGTTCTCGGTCTGGGGCAGCCCGGAGACCGTCATCGAGAAGCTCCGGGACAAGGTCGACATGGGCGTGCCGGAGATCTCGGTGGGCTTCGACAACGGCGCCATGAACCGGGAGCTGCGGGGCCGGATGCACGCCTCGGTCCGCCTCTTCTGCGACGAGGTCCTGCCGTTCTTCAAGACCTACGAGCCTGACCTCGAGCGGGGTAAGGAACTCCTGGCGAATGACCCGATGCTGGCGATGATGCGAGCTCGGGCCCAGGAGCAGCCGGCTCCGTCAGCGGGCGGACCCGCCATCATCGGCTGAGGGCGGCGGGCCGAAGGGCCCGACCGGCATCGCTGCCAGTAGCTCACGGCCGCGATCCAGGTCGGGCTCGTACTCGGCGAAGTACGGAAGTACCTCGTCGCAGAACAGCCGCACCGACTCGTGGGTGTGCTCCCACAACGGGGCCTCCATGGCCCCGTTGTCGAAGCCGATGGAGATCTCGGGGATGCCGAGATCGACGGTGTCCTTGAGCTTCTCGATCACGGTCTCGGGGCTGCCCCACACGGTGCGCGACGACACCTCGCCGTCGCCACCGAGGTTCGGGCCGGCGCCCGGCGCGAACTGGGGCATTTCCCGCTGGCGCATCCAGCCCAGGTACTGGTCGGTGAGCGCGAAGTGGTGGTCGAGCTTGGCCGCCCGCATCTGCTGGCCCTGCAGGGCCCACTCCCGGGCCTGGTCGTCGGTAGGGGCGATGTGGACGATGGCGCTGGCCGAGGTCCACTCCATGGCCTTCTCGACGACGTCAGGAGGGTGGCCTTCGGCCTCGAGCAG
>JANNNX010000033.1:0-2841 GCA_031398745.1 Actinomycetes bacterium | reverse complement strand
CGGCGCCGACGGCGCGGCTCCCGGGGCCGGGGCCGCGGTGGCGCCGGGCGGGCCGGCACCCCCGGCGCGGGCGAGTTCGACAACGACGACCGTGGCGACCACCGGTCGTCGACCGACGACCTGCCGGAGCTTCCCGACCGGGCGTCGGAGAACCGGCCTTCGCCCGAGGCCGCGGCCCGGGCCCTGGTCCGTCGCAAGCCCCAGATCGGCGACACGATGCCGGCGCCCCCTCTGGCCGCCGACGAGGCCGACCCCGAGCCTGCCTCTGGAGGGCGTCGGGCCGCGTCGCACGCTGGCGGAGCGGGCGACGAGGGGGCCGAGGCCGGTCGCCGCCGGCGTCGGCGGAGCGGCCGGGGCCGTGCCCGGGGCGAGGGTCGAAGCGAGGCCCCCGACACCGGAGGTCGTCGCGGGGGTGGCGTCCGGCCGGTAGAAGCCGACCTCGGCGGGGGTGGCGACGCCCTCGAGCTCGACGAGGAGACGTTCGAGCGCCGGCGTGGACGCGAGCGCAACGGTCGAGCCGTTGGTCGCTACACGATGGCCGTATCGGTCGGCTCCCGCGCCACTCAGATCGCGGTGCTCGAGGGCCGCTCGCTCCTCGAGCACTCCGTCTCGCGACCCCAGGACGACGTCACCGAGATCCACGGCAACATCTACCTCGGTCGTGTCCAGAACGTGCTGCCCGGGATGGAGGCCGCCTTCGTCGACATCGGCACCCCGAAGAACGCGGTGCTGTACCGGGGCGACGTGCAGTACGACCGGGAAGACATCGATGCCGGCAGCGGCTCGGCTCGCATCGAGCAGATCCTGCGCCCCCGCCAGACCATCGTCTGTCAGGTGACCAAGAACCCGATCGGGGCCAAGGGCGCCCGGCTCACCCAGGAGGTGTCGCTCCCCGGCCGGTTCGTGGTGCTGGTGCCCAACTCGCAGACCTACGGCATCTCCAAGCGCCTGGCCGACAACGAGCGCAAGCGCCTCCGGTCGATCCTCGACGGCATCCGCCCGGCCGGCCACGGCCTGATCGTGCGGACCGCGGCCGAGGGGGCCACCGCCGAGGAGCTGGTCGCCGACGTGACCCGGCTGCTCGGCCAGTGGGAGCGGATCGACGAACTGGCTCGACGGGCCAACACCCCGACCCTCCTCTATCGGGAACCGCCGATGGCGGTCCGCATCATCCGCGAGGAGTTCAACGCCACCTACCGGGCCGTGGTCATCGACGACCCTGACCTGTACCACGACGTGCGCGAGTACGTGGGCAGCATCAGTCCGGCGCTGGCCGACCGGGTCGAGCTGCACGACCAGTCGATCGAGCCGCTTCCCCTCTACGAGCGGTTCCACGTCCACGAACAGCTCCACCGGGCCCTCGACCGCAAGGTCTGGTTGCCCTCGGGGGGTTCGCTGATCATCGAGCGGACCGAGGCGCTGACCGTCATCGACGTCAACACCGGCAAGAACGTGGGCTCGTCGAGCCTCGAGGAGACCGTCTTTCGCAACAACCTGGAGGCTGCCGAGGAGGTCGCCCGACAGCTCCGGCTGCGTGACATCGGCGGGATCATCGTCATCGACTTCATCGACATGGAGATCCGGTCCAACCGCGACGAGGTCATCCGGGTGTTCCGCGAGGCCCTGGCCCGGGACAAGACCCGGACCCAGGTCTTCGACATCTCCGAGCTGGGTCTGGTCGAGATGACCCGCAAGCGCATCGGGGAGGGTCTGATCGAGTCGATGTCGAATGGCTGCCCGACCTGCGAGGGTCGGGGCCTGGTCTTCGACCACGAGCTGCTGGGGGAGTGAGCACCGGGTTTCCGGGCCCGGTGGCCGACCGGTAGGATCGCACGACTTATGTACGCAGTGATCAAGACCGGCGGCAAGCAGTATCGGGTGAACGAGGGCGACCGCCTGTCGGTCGAGCTTCTCGGTGCCGATGGCGACGAGGTGACCTTCGCCCCCGTGCTGGTGGTCGACGGCGACCAGGTCCGGGCCACGGCCCGTGACCTCGAGGGCGCGTCGGTGACCGCTCGGGTGGTCGGCGAGGCCAAGGGCCCCAAGGTCCGGGGCTTCACCTACAAGCCCAAGTCCAACCAGCGCCGCCGGTGGGGTCACCGCCAGCACTACTCGGTGATCGAGATCACCGCGGTTCGAACGGAGGCCTAGCCATGTCGAAGACCAAGGGTGGCGGTTCCACCCGCAACGGCCGGGACTCCAACGCCCAGCGCCTGGGGGTCAAGACCTTCGACGGCCACCTGGTCAAGGGTGGGCAGATCATCGTCCGTCAGCGGGGTACCCGTTTCCACCCCGGCGAGAACGTCGGACGGGGCGGCGACGACACGCTCTTCGCTCTCACCGAGGGCCGGGTGAAGTTCGGCGCCCGCAAGGGCCGCAAGCTGGTCGACGTCCTTCCGGTCGTCCCCGCCAGCGCCTGAACCGCCCGACATCGGGCGCTGACCCGTTCACACCCCTCGGGGCAGGGCCGCCGGATCCCAGGCCAAGTGCTCGACGGCCAGGTTGAGCGCGAACCGATCGGTCATGCCACTGACGTAGCGGACCGCCGCGTCGACTGCCTCGGCGGATCCGGCCCCTACCGCGACGGCGCCCTCGCCGATCGCTCGGGGGTGCTCGACGAACCACTCGGTGAGCGAGCGGAGCAGGGCGATGACCCGCTCGGCCTGGCGCACGGCCTCCGGGCGCAGGTAGATGCGCTGGTAGTTGAAGGCCCGGAACGCGGACAGGGCCTCGGCCTCGTCGGTCCGCAGGGCGACCGTGCCGGTGGCGGCGATGGTGTCGAGCATGGCTTCGACGAACCGACCGAGTTGGTGGGAGCGACCGGTGCCGACCACCTCGACG
>JANNNX010000080.1:0-2318 GCA_031398745.1 Actinomycetes bacterium | reverse complement strand
GTTCACGGTGCCCGGGGTGCCGTTCTCGTTCAGGTCGATGGTGAAATCGCCCTCGGAGGTGTGGACCACGGCCCCGTAGTCGGTGGTCTCGTCGTCGATGCACTTCTGGGGAGCGTCGTAGAAGCTCCGCTTGGGGTCGAGGGGCTTGGCGTTGGTCGGGCACTCGCCGCTGCCGTAGGCGAAGCCGGTGTTCTCGGTGAAGACGGTGGTGGCCGTGGTGGTCTCGCTCGACGCAGCCAGGTCGCCGAACTGGCTCAGGTCACCGCCCCCGGGGACGCCGCCGCCCGGCAGCACCGCTCCGGCCAGCTGGGTGACGCCGAAGCCGACCAGGATCAGGCCGACCACCACGACCGTGGCGATGCCGACCCGGTTGCGTCGGCGTCGCTGCTCGTCGAGCCGCCGCTGGGCCTCGATCCGGGCCCAGCGGGTCTCTTTGCGTCGTTGGTTACCGCTGGTGTAGCTCATCGGGGCGAAACGGTAACGAGGCCACCGGCGCAAAGGGCATCGCCCCCCGCCGATAGCGTCAGGCGCTGATGGGGCTCATCGTCCAGAAGTACGGAGGGTCGTCGGTCGCCGACCCGGAGCGCATGCGAGCGGTCGCCGACCACGTCGCCCGTACCCGCCGTCGGGGTGACCAGGTGGTGGTGGTTGTCAGCGCCATGGGCAAGGAGACCGACGAACTGCTGCGGCTGGCCATGGCGGTGTCGTCCACCCGGCCCGGCCGGGAGATGGACATGCTGGTCACCGCGGGTGAGCGCAAGGCCATGGCGCTGCTGTGCATGGCCCTCCACGACAAGGGGGTGGCGGCCGACAGCTTCACCGGCAGCCAGGCCGGCTTCGTCACCGACACCGTGCACACCGACGCCAAGATCCTCGAGATCCGGCCCGACCGGGTGCAGGCCGCACTGGCTGCGGGCCGGGTCCCCGTGGTCGGTGGTTCACAGGGGGTGAGCACCGCCCACGACGTGACCTTTTTGGGCCGGGGCGGGTCGGACACCACCGCGGTGGCGCTTGCCCGCGCTCTCGACGCCGACGCCTGCGAGCTCTACACCGACGTCAGTGGGGTGTTCACGGCCGACCCCCAGGTGGTACCCGCGGCCCGCCGGATGCCCTCGATCTCCTTCGAGGAGATGCTCGAGATGACGGCCACCGGCTGTCCCAAGCCGGCCATGCGCTCGGTCGAGTTCGCCCGACGCCACGGCGTCGCCCTCCACGTCCGCTCGAGCTTCACCTGGGAGCCGGGCACGTGGGTCACCCAGGAGGATCCTTCGATGGAGCAAGCGGTGGTCACCGCCGTCACCCACGACACCAGCGAGGCCAAGGTCACCGTCCTCGGGGTCCCCGATCAGCCCGGCATCGCGGCCCGACTGTTCCGGGCGCTGGCCGACCGCAACGTGAACGTCGACATGATCGTGCAGAACGTGTCCGACCACGGGGCGACCGACATCTCCTTCACCGTCCCCCGGGGTGACCTCGACGTCGCCCTGGGCGTGTGCGCAGAGCTGGCGGGCCAGATCGGCGCCCGGGAGGTGACGTCGGATCGCGACATCGCCAAGGTGTCGCTGGTGGGGGCGGGGATGCGGACCAACCCCGGGGTGTCCGCCGAGATGTTCGAGATCCTGGCCGGCGCCGGCATCAATATCGAGATGATCTCGACCTCGTCGATCCGGATCACCTGCGTGGTTGCCGAGGCCCAGGTGGAGGAGGCGGTGCAGGTGCTCCACACCGCCTTCCACCTCGACCAGGTCCCTTCCTAGGCGCCGGTACGGTTGCGCAGCATGGGTGTGCGTGTGGGCGTGGTCGGTGCCACCGGGCTGGTGGGGGGCGTGATGCGCCGGCTGCTGGCCGAGCGGGACTTCCCGGTCGACGAGATCCGCTTCTTCGCCTCGTCCCGGTCGGCGGGGCAGCGCCTGGCCTGGCGAGACCAGGAGATCGAGGTGGAGGACGCGGCCACGGCCGATCCGAGCGGGCTCGACCTGGCCCTGTTCTCGGCCGGAGCCACCACGTCACGGGCCCAGGCCCCCCGCTTCGCGGCCGCCGGGGTGCGGGTCATCGACAACTCCTCGGCGTGGCGGATGGATCCCGACGTGCCCCTGGTGGTCGCCGAGGTGAACCCCGAGGCGCTGGCGGCCCTGCCCAAGGGGATCGTCGCCAACCCGAACTGCACGACCATGGTGGCCATGCCCGTGCTGGCGCCGCTGCACGCCGAAGCCGGGCTGACCCGGTTGGTGGTCTCGAGCTACCAGGCGGTGTCCGGTGGCGGTCGGGAGGCCATCGACGAGCTCGCCGCCCAGCTCGACAAGACGAGCGGGGCCGCT
>JANNNX010000065.1:0-69659 GCA_031398745.1 Actinomycetes bacterium | reverse complement strand
CGCTGGGCGTGGCCGCCATCCCCACGATCGGCTGGTTCAGCGCGATGCCCCCGGTCGACCCGAAGAACCGGGCGTCGCCGAAGGAGAACACCCCACCGTCGGACGCCACCAACCAGTAGCCGTTGCCGCTGGGCGTGGCCGCCATCCCCACGATCGGCTGGTTCAGCGCGATGCCCCCGGTCGACCCGAAGAACCGGGCGTCGCCGAAGGAGAACACCCCACCGTCGGACGCCACCAACCAGTAGCCGTTGGCGTTGGCCGCCTCCTCCATGCTGACGATGGGGCGGGCCAGCGGGGTCCCGGCCAACGAGCCGTGGAAGGGGGCGGCCCCCACCCCGTAGACCCCGCCGTCGGCCGTCGCCACCCAGTAGGTGATCGGCGCCTCACCGACCGCGGCGGCGCTGACCGAGCCGCCGGCCGAGCTCTCCGGTCCGCCGGCCTCGATCGAGGCCGCGGCCCCGATCTCCGCCTGGGCAGAGGCCACCCCCGAGGTGGCCAGGGAGCCGGCAAGCAAGACGGCCACGGCCAGGACTCGGGTCGAGACCCGAGCCGACCAGGGGCGCGACCCGCCACCGGCGACCGATCCGCAGCGACTGAACAGCAACGTCGGGCTAGCCCCCGTGGCCGGGGAGCACCCGGTAGGCGTCATAGACGCTGTCGATGCGACGGATGGCCGAGACCAGCGAATCCAGGTGGGCCGGGTCGGCCAGCTCGAAGTCGAACCGCATGCGGCTGATGCGGTCGGAGCCGGTCTGGGTCGAGCACGAGAGGATGTTCACCTTGTGGTCGGCCATCACCGCCGACACGTCGCGCAGCAGTCGGGTCCGGTCGAGCGCCTTGACCTCGACCGAGACCACGTAGACGGCTTCGGAGCGGTCGTGGTCCCACTCGACCTCGATCACCCGCTCGCCCCCGCCCTCGGCCAGCGACAGGGCGTTGGCGCAGTCGGCGCGATGGACCGACACCCCCCGGCCCCGGGTCACGAAGCCCATGATCTCGTCGCCCGGCACCGGCGTGCAGCACCGCGACAGGCGGACCATGAGGTCGTCGAGGCCTTCGACATGGACCCCCGAGGCACTCGAGCGACTCCGGGGGGGCCGGGTGGTGGTGGCCGAGAGCTGCTCCTCCGACTCGCCCGTGCGCAGGACCCGACCCACCCGCTGGGCGACCGAGGAGCTCGACACCCGCCCTTCGCCGATGGCCACCACGAGCCCGTCGAGATCGGCGTAGCCCAGCTCGACCGCCACCTCGCCCAGCACCGGACCCGACTGCAGCCGCTGCACGGGAAGGCCCTCGCGCCGCAACGAGGCCAGCAGCGCCTCGCGGCCGGTCTCCAGGGCGTCGTCGCGGCGCTCGCGGGAGAACCACTGGCGGATCTTGTTGCGGGCCCTCGGGGTGGCGACGATGCGGAGCCAGTCCTGGGAGGGACCGGACTGCACCTTGGAGGTGAGGATCTCGACGGTGTCGCCCGAGGCCAGCTTCGAGTCGATCGGCACCAGCCGACCATTGACCCGGGCACCGATGCAGGCATGGCCGACCTCGGTGTGGATGGCGTAGGCGAAGTCGATGGGCGTGGCCCCCTCGGCCAGGCCGACCACCTTGCCCTTGGGGGTGAACACGAAGACCTCGTCCTGTTCGAGGTCTCCCTTCAGGGTCCGCATGAACTCGTCGGGGTCGCTGGTCTCGCTCTGCCAGTCGACGATGCGACCCAACCAGGCCAGGTCGTCCGCGCTGAGCTCGTCCTTGTAGGCCCAATGGGCGGCGACACCCGACTCGGCCCGTCGGTGCATCTCCCGGGTGCGGATCTGGACCTCCACCGGCTTGCCCAGCGGCCCCACCACCGTCGTGTGCAACGACTGGTAGAGGTTGAACTTGGGCATCGCGATGTAGTCCTTGAACCGACCCTGGACCGGCTTCCAGATGGCGTGGACCGAGCCCAGGGCGGCGTAGCAGTCCTCTACCCGGTCGACCACGATGCGGATGCCGACCAGGTCGAAGATCTCGTCGAACTCGCGGCCCTTGACCACCATCTTCTCGTAGATGGACCAGAGGTGCTTCGGGCGGCCCCCGACCTCGGCGTGGATGCGCAGGGCGGCCAGCCGCTGGCGCACGATCGACACCACCCGCTCGAGGTGCAGCTCGCGCTCGGGCTCGCGGACCAGCACCATGTGCTCGATCTCGGCGTAGCGCTTGGGGTGGAGCGTGGCGAAGCACAGGTCCTCGAGCTGCTGCTTGAGCTCCTGCATGCCGAGGCGGTGAGCCAGCGGCGCATAGATGTCGAGCGTCTCCTGGGCCGTCCGCTGCTGCTTCCACTCCGGCAGCACGGCGATCGTGCGCATGTTGTCGAGCCGGTCGGCCAGCTTGATGATGAGGACACGGAGGTCCTTGGCCACCGCCACCAGCAGCTTGCGCATGGAAGCGGCCTGCTGGGCCTCCTTGGAGTCGAAGGCCAGGCGGTCGAGCTTGGTCAGCCCGTCGACCAGGTCGGCGACCTCGCTGCCGAACGGGCCCCGAATGTCGTCGAGGGCGAGGGCGGTGTCCTCCACCGCGTCGTGGAGCAGGGCCGAGATGATCGACACCTCGTCGAGCCCGAGCTGAGCCACGACCGTGGCCACCGCCACCGGGTGGCTGACGTAGGGCTCACCCGATGCCCGGACCTGGCCGGCATGGGCCTGGACGGCCTCGGCGTAGGCCTTGGTGATGAGGGCCGGGTTGGCCTTGGGGTGGCGCTCCCGGAACGCTACGACCAGTGGCGCCAGCTCCTCGGCCGGCGTCGCCGTGCGCCGCCACGGCAGGACCCGGGTCGCGGTGGGCATGAGGGCCGAGGCTACCGGCGTCAGCGTCGACGCTGGCGACGGGCCCGGGGCTCGATGATCGGTGGGCGCCCGTCGCCCGGTGCTGTCCCCCGTTCCGGGCTCAGCGGTCCGGCGGGACCGGCATCGGCGCCGGTGGCCAGGGCCGCCGCTCCCCCGCCGGTCGCCACCAGCGGAGACCGGCCGCTGGCGATGCGGTCACGCAGCGAGGTGTAGCGGGGCTCCCGCTCCTTGAGCAGGGCGAGCGTCGGCGAGGCCACGAAGATCGACGAGTAGGCGCCCGACGCCAGGCCGATGAACAGGGCCAAGCCGAACTCGCGGAGCGTGGTCGCCCCCAGCAGGAAGGTCCCGACCAGCAACAGGGAGAGGATCGGCAGCAGCGCGGTGATGGAGGTGTTCAAGGTGCGCATCAGCACCTCGTTCATGGACTCGTCGACCATGTCGCTGTACGTCCGGGTACCCGACAGCGACAGCCGCTGCGCGTTCTCGTCGACCTTGTCGAACACGACGATGCCGTCGTAGATCGAGAAGCCGAGGATGGTGAGGATGGCGACCACGGTGGCCGGGGTCACCGGTAGGCCAGACAGCGAGTACACGCCGATGGTCACCAGGAGGTCGTGGAAGAGGGCGACCATCGTGGCCACGGCCATCTTCCACTCGAAGCGCAGGGTGATGTAGAGGGCGATGGCGATCAGGAAGAAGAACAGGGCCTTCTCGGCCGAGTTGCTCACCTGCTCGCCCCAGGATGGCCCGACCTGCTGGACGCTGACCTCGTTGGACTCGATGCCGGCCGCCTCGGCCAACGCCTGGCGGGCCTCGGACTCCTCGACCTCGCTGCTCTCGGCCTGGATGCGGAGGCGCTCGGTGCCGTTCTGCTGGTCGCGCAGGCGCACCACGGTGGCCTCGGGCAAACCGATCGAGGCCAAGGCCTCGCGGGCGTCGGCCACGCTGGCGTCGCCGGCCGGCAGGTCCCACTGGGTGCCACCCTCGAACTCGATGCCGAGGTTGAGCCCCCGCCACCCGAGCGACACCAGGCCGATGACGATCACGGTGCCCGAGATGGCGAACCACAGCCGCCATCGGGGCACGAAGCGGAAGGTGGTCTCCCCGTCGTAGAGCCGACGGAAGAGGCCCGACCGTCCTTCCGTCGAGGCGCCGGTGTCGCTCACGGTTGCCTCCCGGCCAAAACGGGGTTGACCGCGAGGCCACCGGCATCGCTGGGTTGGGTGGGGCGCGCCTTGCGGCTGCGCAGGAACCGACCGCGGCCGAAGCCCGGCCGGGTGGCCAGCAAGTTGACCATCGGCCGGGCGTAGAACCAGCTGACCACGATGTCGAGCGCGGTCGAGAGCCCGAGGAAGAAGGCGAAGCCCCGGACCGCCCCGACCGACAGCCACCACAGGAGGCCGGCACCGATGAGGGCCGAGAAGTCGGCGGCCAGGATCGTGCGGAAAGCCCGCTGGTAGCCCCGCTCGGCGGCCGAGCGGACCGTGCGCCCGGCCTGGATCTCGTCCTTGATGCGCTCGAAGTAGACGACGTAGGAGTCGACCGTCACGCCCACCGAGACCACCAGACCGGTCACCCCGGCGAGGCTCAGGGCCAGTCCGTTGTTGGCGCCCAGGTAGCTGATGATCGACCACTGCAGGGCGCCCCAGATGCCCATCCCGAGCACCACTACCAGCCCGAGGGAGCGGTAGTAGGCGACGATGTAGGTGAGCACCAGGAGGGCACCGATGGCCCCGGCCACCACACCGGCCCGCAGCGAATCACGGCCGAGGGTGGGCGACACGCTCGACACCGTGTCCTGCTCGAGCTGGACCGGCAGGGCGCCGTAGCGCAGCACCAGGGCCAGGTCCTTGGCCTCGGACTCGGAGAAGTCGCCGGTGATGTTCACGATGCCACCGTCGAAGCTGGAGGTCTCGAACTGCGGAGCCGAGTAGACGACGCCGTCGAGGACGATCGCCATCTGGTTGGTCGGGCAGTTGGCCTCCTGGGCGTAGCACTGGGCCGCCAGGGTGTTGATGGCGGTGGCGCCGGTGTCGTTGAAGTCGAGCTCGACGCTCCACTCCCCCGAGTTGGTGTCGACCCGGGCCTGGGCGTCGTCGACCTCCTTGCCCAGAATCGCGGCAGCGCCGAGGTGGTAGCGGGAATAGGTCTGGTCGCCCCCCTCCTTCACCGGCAGCACCACCGAGACTTCGGCCACCGCGTCCTCGGGCTCGGTGGTGGGGGTCGCCGACGTCGGGCTCTCGGGAACGGTGGTGGCGCTGGTGTCGGTGACCGTGCTCGAGGTGGTGTCCTCGGTCGAGGTGGTGGTGGTCGTGGTCGCCTCGGTCGTGGTGGTGGTCTCGGCCGCCGGGTCGGTGGCGGTGGTGGTCGCGGTGGTCGTCGTCGAGGACGTGTCCTCCGGGCCCAGGCCCTGGATCACGGGACGGAACTGCAGCTCGGCGGTGTCGCCCACGATGGCGATGGCCTGCTCCTGGTCGGTCACCCCCGGGAGCTCGACCACGACGTTGTCGCCCTGGCGGGTGATGTTCGGCTCGGCCACCCCGAGGGCGTCGACTCGGGAGCGGATGATCTCGATGGCCTGGTCGATCACCCCGTCGTCAGCCACATCGGCCGGGGGGCTGAGCACGATCGACACCCCCCCTTGGAGGTCGAGGCCCAGTTGCGGGGAGTTGCCCACCACCAGCGTGGCCACCAGGGCGCCGACCGCGAGGACGACCAGGAAGGCGATGGGACTGAGGAAGCGGCGCATCAGCGGCCGTCCTCGTCGTCGTCGGGCACGACCTCCCAGCCCGGACCGTCCCAGTCGGCGATGTCGTGGGCCTGCACCAGCGACTCGTAGCCCTCGGCGAAGCGGACCCGGTAGGTGGCGACGCTGCCCATCATCTTCGGATTCACCGCGATCACCTCGCCCGAGCGGCCGGTGGTCAGCACGACGGTGTCGCCGACCTCGAGCTGCGATGCACCTGCTCGCCCCGCGCGCCCTCGGCGGACGCCCCGGGCGAACCACACGGCCAGTGCCGCGCCAGCGGCCAGGACGAAGATCTGGATCACGGCCATGACGGGCCGGTGAACCTAGCGGAACCGGTGGACACGACCGGGTCACGACGCCGAATTGACGGACACCCCTCCAACTCGTGTCCAGACGGCGTTCACCTCGAGCGTGACGTGGGGCCCTCACTCGACCCGGCGCCGGGTCGATTGGGCGTGGGTGGTAGGAATCGGCGTGCGCCGAGCCGTGGTCGCTGTCGTCAGCCTGGCCGCGGCAGGCGTGCTCGGCGCGTGCGGCGGGCCCAGCGGAAGCGACGCCTCCGCCGGGTCGGCCATCTACCGCGACAGCTGCGCCTCGTGCCACGGGGTGACCGGTGGTGGCGGCGTCGGCCCGGCGTTGGGCGACGGGGCGGTGGTCGAGTCGTACCCCGACGAGGCCGACCAGGTCGCCGTGGTCACCGAGGGGCGGGGCTCCATGCCCGCCTTCGAGGGCACCCTCAGCGACGAGCAGATCGCCGAGGTCGTCCGCTACACCCGCGACGATCTCGGCCGCTGATCGCCCCGCCCCCGGCGCCGCTCGGCTCGGCTCGGTCGACGTCGGTGCTCGGTCGACGTGGGGACGTTCCGTCCGTTAGGCCGTGACGCGAGGTCCCCACGTGGCGGGTGACCGCCCGGGGGTGGTCGACGTGGGGACGCTCCGTCCGTCCAACCGTGACGCGACGTCCCCACGTGGCGCTGACGGCGAAGGGGCGGGGCGTGGCCGACGTGGGGACGTTCCGTCCGTGAGGCCGTGACGCGACGTCCCCAGGTGGCGGGTGACCCATCGGGCGGGGGCGACGTGGGGACGTTCCGTCCGTGAGGCCGTGACGCGACGTCCCCACATGGGGGGTGGCGGGGGCGGCGGGCGGGTCAGTCGAAGAGGCTGACGTCGGCCTCGGGTGGGAGGACCCCGGTGGCCGGGGGCTCGACACCCAGGTGGGCGTAGGCCCCGGAGGTCGCCACCCGGCCTCGGGGAGTGCGCAGGAGCAGGCCCTGCTGGATGAGGAACGGCTCGTAGACGTCCTCGACCGTCTCGGGCGGTTCGTTGACCGAGATGGCCAGGGTCGACAGACCCACCGGCGCACCCCCGAAGCGTCGGCAGAGCACGTCGAGGATGGCCCGGTCGATCTTGTCGAGTCCCCGTTGGTCGACCCCGAAGGTGGCCAGGCCGTCGCGGGCCACCTGGATCGACACCGTCCCGTCGCCCCTGACCTCGGCGAAGTCGCGCACCCGGCGCAGGAGGCGGTTGGCGATGCGGGGCGTGCCCCGCGACCGTCGGGCGATCTCGGTCGCCCCGTCGGTGGCCAGGGCCACGCCGAGGATGTCGGCGGCCCGGGTCAGGATCGCCTGTAGATCGTCGGGCGGGTAGTGGTCGAGCCGCTCGACCAGGCCGAACCGATCGCGCAGCGGCCCGGTGATGAGACCCGTCCGGGTGGTCGCCCCCACCAGGGTGAACGACGGCAGCTCGAGGCGGATCGAGCGGGCCGCCGGACCCTGCCCGATCACGATGTCGAGCTGGAAGTCCTCCATGGCCGGGTAGAGCACCTCCTCGACGGCGCGGGGCAACCGGTGGATCTCGTCGATGAAGAGGACCTCGCCGACCTCGAGGTTGGTCAGGATGGCGGCCAGGTCGCCCGGCCGGGTCAGGGCCGGACCCGACGTGACCCGCAGGCCCACGCCCATCTCGGTGGCCACCACCCCGGCCAGCGTCGTCTTCCCGAGGCCCGGGGGGCCGGCGAAGAGCACGTGGTCGGCAGCCTGGCCCCGGCGCCGCGCCGCCTCCAGCACGATCGCGAGGTGTTCCTTGAGCTCGGCCTGCCCGACGAACTCGGCCAGCGTCCGGGGGCGGAGGCCGACCTCGACCGCCTCATCGTCCCCCAGCCGGGACCCGACCAGGATCTCGTCCCGCTCGGCGGTGCTCATCCCGCCTCCGAGCGGTGCTCGACGGCGGTGCTCATCCCGCCGCCGCGGTGCGCTCGACGGCCATGGTCATGACGCCATCGCCAGGCGGCTGAGAGCCAGCTTGAGCCCGTCGGCCGCGTCGAGATCGGGGGGCAGGTCCCGCAGCGCCTCCCGCACCTCCTCGGCGCCGTAGCCCAGGGCCACCAGCGCCTCGCGGACATCGGTCCGGGCCGACGGCGGACCGGTGTCGGCTCCCCCGCCGGCGATCAGGTCGATCGTCGCCTCGGCCAGCGCGAAGCGGGCCTTCAACTCGACCAGGAGCCGCAGCGCGGTCTTCTTGCCCACCCCTGGCACCAGGCACAAGGCGTCGACGTCGTCGTCGGCCAGCGCCATCCGCAGGGCGGTCGGCTGGTGGACCGACAGGATGGCCAGGGCCAGGGCCGGCCCGACGCCGTGGGCCCCGATGAGCGCCTCGAAGCAGGTCCGCTCCTCGGGGGTGGCGAAGCCGTAGAGGCTGAGCGCGTCCTCCCGCACGTGGAGATGGGTGTGGACCACCACCTCGCGGCCGACCGACCCCAGAGCCACCACCGTGGCCGGCGACACCAACGCCCGGTACCCGACGCCGTTGACCTCGACCAGCACCTCGCCAGGCGAGAGCCGGGCCGTGAGCACGCCCCGCAGTGACCCGATCACCTCGCCCCCGCCCGGGCCGAGGCCGCGGCCACCGCCTGCTGCAACGGCGCCACCGCGTGGTGGCACAGGGCCAGGGCCAGGGCGTCGGCGGCGTCCGCCGGCCGGGGCAGCTGGTCGAGGTGCAGCTGAGCCTGGACCATGCGCTGGACCTGTTCCTTGGGCGCCGAGCCGGTACCGGCCACCGCCTGCTTGACCTCGTTGGGCGTGTACTGCGCCACCACGCACCCCCGGGCTGCGGCCTCGGCCAACGCCAGCCCACTGGCCTGGCCCACCGACATGGCGGTGCGCACGTTGGTCTGGAAGAAGACCCGCTCGACCGCCACCACGTCGGGCTGGAGATCGTCGAGCAAGCTCCGCAGCGCGGCCTGGAGCTGGGCCAGCCGCTGGGGCAGAGCAACCGTCGCCCGGGTGCTGAGCACGCCGGCGGCCTCGGCTCGCAGCGACGAGCCCGTGCGCCGGATCGCCCCGTAGCCGCAGCGGGTGAGCCCCGGGTCGATGCCCAGCACGAACATGAGTTCGCACGGTAGCCGCCCCGGTGGCCCCAGGAGGGGGACCGTCAGATCGAGGCCAGGACCTCGTCGGGCACGTCGAAGTTGGCGAACACGTCCTGCACGTCGTCGTGCTCCTCGAGGGCGTCTACCAGCTTGAGGACCTTGCGGACGTCGTCGGCTGAATCGAGAGCGACCGTCGAGGTCGGCACCATCGTCGCCTCAGCCGAGTCGACCACGATCCCGGCCGCCTCGAGCGCCTGGCGGACCCCGCCGACCAACGAGGGGTCGGAGGTGATGCGCCACTGGTCGCCGTCGTTGACGATGTCGTCGGCGCCGGCCTCCAGCGCAGCCTCCATCACTGCGTCCTCCGCGGCCGTGGCCGCCACCACGACGACCCCCTTGCGCTCGAACTGCCAGGCCACGGCCCCGGGTTCGGCCAGGGAGCCGCCGAGCTTGGAGAAAATGTTGCGCACCTCGGCGCCGGTGCGGTTGCGGTTGTCGGTCAGCACCTCGACCAGCACCGCCACCCCGCTCGGGGCGTAGCCCTCGTAGCTGGCGGGCTCGTAGCGGACCCCCTCGAGCTCGCCCGTCCCCCGCTTGACCGCCCGCTCGATGGTGTCCATGGGCACCGAGGCGTCACGGGCCTTCTGGAACATCGTGCGCAAGGTGGCGTTCGACTCGAGCTCGCCCCCGCCCTCGCGGGCCGCGACCTCGACCTGGCGGATGAGCTTGGCGAACAGCTTGCCCCGGGCCGCATCCTTGGCGCCCTTCTGGTGCTTGATCGTCGCCCACTTGGAGTGACCGGACATTCAGACCTCCTCGAGGAACCGGGCATGGAGGCGGGGATCGCCGCTCAGCTCGGGATGGAACGTAGATGCCGTGATGGTGCCGGCGCGCACGAGCACCGGATGGCCCCCGACCGAGGCCAGGACCTCGACCGCCGGACCGATCCGCTCGATGACCGGGGCCCGGATGAACACCGCCGGGAACGGGCCGTCGGCCAGGCCCTCGACCTCGACCGACGCCTCGAAGGACTCGCGCTGGCGGCCGTAGCCGTTGCGCCGCACCGACACGTCGAGCAGCCCCAGGCTGCGCTGGTCGGGTCGACCGTCGAGCACCTCGGTGGCGAGCAGGATGGCTCCGGCACAGGTCCCGAAGGTGGCCAGACCGCCGGCCAGGCGCTCGACCAGCGCCGGGCGCAGCCCCGACGAATCGAGCAGGAGCGACATGGTGGTCGACTCGCCGCCCGGCAGCACCAGGGCATCGAGCTCGACCAAGTCGTCGGGGGTGCGGACGTCGACCGGTTGGACGCCCAGTTCAGCCAGGACCTGGGCGTGACGGGCGTAGGCGCCCTGCAGGGCCAGGACCCCGACCGACCGTGCTCGCACCTGGAGGCCTCGGGCCGCCGGTGCCGCCCGGCCGGCGCACGTCACCAGCCCCGTTCGGCCAGCTTGGTCTCGGCCGTCGATGCCTGGATGCCGCGCATCGCCTGGCCCAGGCCCCGACTGACCTTGGCCACGATGGCCGGATCTCGGTGATGCGTGGTCGCCTCGACCACGGCGCGCGCGGTACGAGCCGGGTCCTCCGACTTGAAGATGCCCGACCCCACGAAGACCGCCTGGGCGCCGAGCTGCATGACCAGAGAGGCATCGGCCGGGGTGGCAATGCCCCCGGCACAGAACAGGGGCACGGGGAGGGTCCCGGTCTCGGCCACCTCTTGCACCAGGGCCACCGGGGCTTGGAGGCGCTTGGCCCAGTCGTAGATCTCGGCCGAGTCGGCCACCCCGATGCGGCGGATGTCGCCCAGGATCGAGCGGAGATGGCGGACCGCCTCGACGATGTCGCCGGTGCCGGCCTCGCCCTTGGAGCGGATCATCGCCGCCCCCTCGCTGATGCGGCGCAGGGCCTCGCCGAGGTTGGTGGCCCCGCACACGAACGGGACGGTGAAGCGCCACTTGTCGATGTGGTGAGCCTCGTCGGCCGGGGTGAGGACCTCGGACTCGTCGACGAAGTCGACCCCGAGCGACTCGAGCACCTGGGCCTCGGCGAAGTGCCCGATGCGGGCCTTGGCCATGACCGGGACGGTGACCACCGCCTTGATGGCCTCGATCAGCGCCGGGTCGCTCATCCGGGCGACCCCGCCGTCTCGCCGGATGTCGGACGGGACCCGCTCGAGGGCCATCACCGCGGTGGCGCCGGCGTCCTCGGCGATCTTGGCCTGCTCGGCGTCGACCACGTCCATGATCACGCCGCCCTTGAGCATCTCGGCCAGGCCCCGCTTGACCCGGAAGGTGCCGGTGGCGGCAGCGGCGGGGTCGGGCGGGTCGGAGAGGCTGGACGTGCTGGTCATCGCTGCGAGTCTACGAGGCAGGCGCCGGGGGCACGGGCGTGACGCCACCGATCGGGGCCAGCTCGACCCAGGTCTGACCGGGGGTGAGGGCAAGGGGAGCGCCAGTGGCGTCGAGGAGCTCGAAGGTGGCCTCGGGCGTCGGCCGCGACCAGGTCCCCCGCACCAACTTCCCGCCGGTCAGGACCCACGCCTCGCCCTGGCCGATGGTCACTGCCTCGGGCGAACGGCCGCCGGCGGCGTCGACGTAGCCCGAATCGCGGTACTGCACCGACAGCACCACGACGTTGTCGGGCGAGACCCGCTCGCCCTGGTCGTCCAGATGGGCCGTGCCCCCTTGGGTGCGGTCGTAGGTCACGCTGAGATCGGCCTGGAGCCGGGGGACGTAGTCGACCTCGATGCCGTAGTCGACGTGGATGCCGCCACTGTCCTCGGCCGTGGTGGGCAGCAGCTGGCCCGGCTGGCGGTAGGTGAAGAGGGCGGCGGGGGCCGACGACTCGGGCAGCGCCGCCGACCACAGGTCGTTGGTGTCGGCGAAGTACCGCAGGACGGTGTTGTTGCGGGACTCATAGAGCTGGGGCTGGGCCGACACCCCGACGTCGACCAGGTTGGCCGATCGGATCGAGTTCAGGACCCCGCCGTTGGCCCCCGAGTAGGCGAAGAGGGCCCCATTGAGGTTGGCCGTCAGGTCGACGTCGGTGGTGCGAGCCGAGCGGATCGGGCCGGCGGTGGCGTCGGTCGACTGGAAGACGGCAGCCAGGCGGACGTAGCCGCCCTCGACCTGCTCGACGTAGACGATGTCGGCCTGGTTGATGCCGGACTGGCGACCGAGGGCCGTCGGGCTGTCGTCGATCTTGACCACCAGGGCCGGTCGGTCGGGGTCGACCGCCTGCTCGTAGGGCAGGCCGGTCAACGGGGCCAGAACGGGCTTCTCGGTGGTGGTGGTGGTCGAGGGCCTGGGGGTGGCCACCGGCTCGGGGTCGTCGCCGTCGCCCCCGCCGAGGGCGACCGCCACCCCTCCGGCGACCAGCAGCGCGACGACAACGACGCCGGCCACGATCAGGTTGCGGCGGCGGGAGCCCCCACCGGGCGGGACACCGCCGGCTACCCCCTCGGGCGGCGGACCATCTACCCCACCGGCCCCACCGGAGGCCACGGGCACCGCGGTCGTCGGGTCACCCGACTCGGTAGCCGGCACCGCGGTCGTCGGATCGCCCGACTCGGTGGCGGGTACCGCGCTCGTCGTCGGGTCGAACTCGCTCACCGGTACCGCCTCGGTGGGGGGCGGCTCAGACGACGGCGGGACCGAGGGATCAGGCTCCGGCGCTCCGGACGACGGGGGGATGTCGGTCATCGATCACAGCTCCTCGAGGGCGGCGATGCGCTCCTCCAGCGGCGGGTGGGTGTCGAACAGGCGATTCATCCGCGACCACGACCCCTCCTCGGGGCGCCGAGCCAACGGCGACTCGATCCAGAGGTGGGCGGTGGCCTTCGACGCCGTGCCGACCACCGTCTGGTCCTCCTGGAGCTTCTTGAGGGCAGCGATCAGGCCGGGGGGGTAGCGGGTCAGGGCGACGCCGCTGACGTCGGCCAGCGCCTCGCGCCGCCGGCTGATGGAGAGCTGCATGACCCGGGCCACGAGCGGCGCCAGCAGCAGCAGGGCGAAGCCGACGAGGGCCAACGCGGCTCCGGCGCCGCCCCCGTTGTTGTCGTTGTCGCGGCGCCGGCCGCCGCCGAAGATCCAGAACCGGAGGCCGAAGTCGGAGAGCAGTGCGACCACACCCACCAGGGTCACGGCCATGGTCGACACGAGGATGTCGTAGTTCTTGATGTGCGAGAGCTCATGGGCGAGGACGCCTTCGAGCTCGACCCGGTTCATCCGCTCGAGCAACCCGGTGGTCACCGCGATCGCCGCGTGCTGCGGGTTGCGGCCGGTGGCGAACGCGTTCGGCGCGGGGTCGTCGATCACGTATACCCGGGGCTTGGGCAGGCCGCCGGCGATACACAGTCCTTCGACGAGGTTGTGGAGCCGGGCGTAGGTCACGGGGTCGGCCGGGTGGGCTCGGCTCATGGCCAGGGCCACGCTGTCGCTCTTCCAGTAGGCGGCCACGCTGCTGAGGAGGGCCACCACCAGTGCCACCACGAGCCCGGCGACGCCGTAGCCGAGGAGGAGGTCGAAGGCCCAGGCGACGGCCACCACGAGGACCACGAAGCCCACGACCAAGAGCGCGCTGCGCCGCTTGTTGGAGGTGATCTGTTCGTACAGGACGGTGCTCGGAGGCTCGAGAGAAGCGGTCGGCGTCAGGTCAGAACTGGACCTGCACCGGCCCTCGGGAGGTGTCGTCGGCCTCGAAGTACTCCCGCTCGGTGAAGTTGAAGGCCCGGGCGAAGAGCATCGGCGGGAACGACTGGATCTTGGTGTTGTAGCTGGTCACGGCGTCGTTGTAGAACTGCCGGGCGTAGCTGATCCGACCCTCGGTGGCGGTCAGCTCCTCCTGCAGGTTGAGGAAGTTCTGGTTGGCCTTGAGGTCGGGATAAGCCTCGCTGACCGCGAAGAGCGAGCGCAGGGCGCCGGTGAGCATGTTCTCGGCTTGGGCCTGGTCGGCCGGGCCCTGGGCGTTCATGCCCGCGGTGCGGGCCGCGGTGACGGCTTCGAGGGTCTCGCGCTCGTGGGCCGCGTAGCCCTTCACCGTCTCGACGAGGTTGGGGATGAGGTCGTAGCGACGTCGGAGCTGGACGTCGATCTGGGCCCAGGCGTTCTCGACCCGGTTCTTCAGGCGGACGAGGCCGTTGTAGGAGAAGACGGCGAAGACCACCACCAGCGCGACGACCGCTAGCACGATCAGCAGTCCAGTCATGTTGGCGAGTGTAGTGACGGGCCGGCGTCGCCCCTGGCCACCCGCTCACGGGCGGCGTCGCCCCTGGCCACCCGCTCACGGGCGGCGACCTCGTACCGGTTGCGACGGTACGAGCCACGCCGCACCGACTCCCACAGGTAGCGGGGGCCGAACCAGGCGTCGTCGTCGAGCTGCTCGACGTGCACCAGCTCGTGGTCGAGCAGCCGGCCCCGGACCGGTCCCCGGCCGACGATGGTGTGGCCGACCGTCCAGGCACCGGCGCCGGGCGGCACCAGCCAGCTCCCCTCCAGCACCCTGACCCCGCCGGGGAGGTCCCGTACCGCCACGCTCCCCCGCCGGTCGAGCCCCACCGCGATGCGGGCCAGCAGGCGACCCAGGGCGTCATGGAGCCGGCGGGCGGGGTGGCGTCTCACCCGAGGGCCAGGTAGCGGTCGAGGTAGGCGGAGGCCACCTTGTCCATCGAGTAGTCGTCGGCCCGGGCCGATCCGCCGATGCTGAGCGTCTCGGCCAGGGCCCCGTCGGCCAGCACCCGGGCCAGCGCGGCCGCCAGGGCATCGACATCGCCGGGTGGCACGAGCAGCGCCTCGACGCCGTCGCGAGCCACCCGCCGATACCCGGGCAGGTCGCTCGCCACCACCGGGGTGCCGGCGGCCATCGGCTCGAGCAGCACGACCCCGAAGGACTCGCTGCCGGTCGACGGCGCACACACCACGTCGGCACCCCGGATGCGTCGGGCCTTCTCCCCCTCGTCGATGCGACCGAGCCAGGAGATCCGGCCATCACCGGCGAACTCGCTCTGCAGCCGGTCGGTGTCGGGACCTATTCCGGCCACCCACAGGCGAATGTCGGCGGGGAGCCGGCGGAAGGCGTGGAGGAGCAGTTCGAGGCCCTTGCGGGGCTCGTGGCGACCGATGAAGAAGATCGTCGGGTGGTCCGACGGCTCGGGTGACGCCTTGGCGAAGCGCTCGACCTCGATCCCGTTCGGGATCACGTGGTACTCGCCCCCGACGTGGTCGATGGCGTAGCGCTGGGCGTCGACCGACACCGCCACCCGATCGTCGAGGTGGTCGGCCAGCCAGCGCAGCGGCCGCCGGCTGAGCCAGTAGGGCGTGCTTGCTCCGGTGGCGTGGAAGGTGCCCACCAGTGGCGTGGTGGCCACCACCGCGGTGGTCATGCACGGGCCGGGGACCAGCGGCTCGTGTAGGTGGACGACGTCGAAGTCTTCATCTCGCAGGGCGCGCATGGTGCGCAAGGCGCAGGCGATGTCGGGGGCGATCGGGGCCACCGAACCGTTGGTGGCAAACGGAATCGAGTTGCCCAACGGCGTCACCCCGGCGTCGGGCGGCGGGCCGTCGCAGGGCCCCAGCACCCGCACGTGGTGACCGAGCGACCGCAGCGACCGGGCCAGACCGAGGACCTGGCTCTGGACGCCGCCGGGGATCGACAGGGAGTAGGGGCTCACTATGCCGATCCGCACCGTCGGGAGCGTAGGGGTGCCGCGCCCGTCGGTCACGAGGGTGCCGGAGCCGCCATCGCGTCGCTCGGCCAGTTGGGTTGGAGGAGGTGCCACTGCTCGGGAGCCCGACGGACCAGGCCCTCGAACGCCCGGGCCAGATCCTGGGTGACCCGAGCCACGTCGGCCCGCAGTCCGCCCCCGGAGCGCCTGACGTCGAGCGGGGGGAGGACGACCGCCCGGTGGCCCCGGCGACCGTCGAAGAGGTAGGCGCAGGGCAGCAGCACGGCCCCGGTGCGCAGAGCCAGGGTCGCGGGTCCGGCCGGCAGGGTGGTGCGCTCGTCGAAGAACTCGACCGACACCCCGTCGCCCTCGATGTCGCGGTCGCACACCAACGCCACCGTCTGGCCCGCTCGCAGCGCCCGCAGCAGCACCGGGCCGGCCGCCGGACCCAGGGCCAACACCTCCATACCCAGGTGCCGGCGCTGCTCCACGAACCACTCGAAGAGCGCCGGGGGCTCGAGCGGCTCGGCCACGGTGGTGACCGAGCGTCCGGTGGCGGCCGAGTACCAGACTGCGGCCGCGTCCCAGCTCCCCATGTGGGGCAACGCCAGCACCACCCCCCGCCCGGCGTCGGCGGCGGCGTCGAGATGATCCCGTCCCTCGGTCACGGTGTCGGCCAGCAGCGCCTCGGCGTCCCCCGACTGGAGCCGGAACGACTCGACCCAGTGCCGGGCGTAGGAGTCGATCACCTCGCCCACCACCCGAGCCTCGGAAACCCCGCCCAGCGCCGTGCCCCGCACCCGGCGCTGGTGGCGCAGGAGCATGCGGCGCCGGTCTCCGAGCAGGACGGACGCGCACCGCCCGCCGACGTGGGCCGCGGCTCGGGCCGCGGGCGCGGGCATCGACCCGGCGACCACCGCGCCCGCCCGGTACCCGGCGACGACCAGCCGGTCGGGGATGCGGATCAGATGGCGCCCCGGGCGCTCACGCCCGAGGCGGGCGACGACGCTCGGCGGCCCGGGCCCGCGACCCCACCCGCCAGGCCCGAGCCGACGTCGTGCGGGTCAGGCGCCGACGCTGGCGCCAGCGGTCGAGGACGGGCGACGGCGAGGTGACCGGGTGGCTGGCCTGCCGCCATACCCGGGCGAAGCGCTGGACGGCGGTGACCAGCGTGAGCGCCAGGAGCAGCCACAGGACCGGCACCAGCAGCGAGTCGAAGAGCAGCCCGAGGCCGAGCAAGATCATCCGCTCGGCCCGCTCCATGAGCCCGCCCCGCGCCTGGAAGCCGAGCGACTCGGCCTTGGCCCGCTCGTAGGAGATGAGCATCGTGGTGGCCAGCACCGCGAAGGGGAGGAGCACCACGTAGGGACTGGCCGACCCGACCAGGAACCAGGCCACGCCGCCGAGGATCAGGGCGTCGGCGACCCGGTCGATCACCGAGTCGAAGAAGGCCCCGCGAGGCGACGCCGTGCCCGAGGCCTTGGCCACCGCCCCGTCGAGGACGTCGGGCAGCGCGGTCAGCAGGAGCAGGAGGACGGCGGCCCGCAACGCGCCGGCACCGATGGCCACGGCCGTGGCACCGGCCATGACCAGACCGACGACGGTCAGGCCGTCGGCGGTGAGGCCCACGTCGCGGAGGTTGGCGGCGACGGGCCGGATGCGACGCTCGAACTCGCCGCGCCAGCGTCCATCGAGCATGGAAGACCCTCGTGCAGAAGGCGCCTCGGGGGCGCGGGATCGAACTCCTTACGGTACCAGCCGGCCCCCGAGGCCCCCGGGAGCCGGAGCCAGCGGGATCGGTAGGCTCGCAGGACCGAGCGCCCCCGGGGGGCGGCGCGAGAGGGGGGCTCATGGAGGTCATCCCGCCCAGCAGGGTCCGCACCGTGGCCCTGGTCGGCCACGGGGGCGCCGGCAAGACGACCCTGGCCGAAGCCCTACTCCACCGGGCCGGCGTCGTCGGGCGCCCCGGTCGGGTGGAGGACGGCACCACCGTCACCGACACCGAGCCCGAGGAGGTGCGTCGCCGGATCTCCCTCTCGCTGGCGGTGGCCACCTTCGAGCACGCGCCGCAGGCGGGTCCGACCGCGGGGACACGGTTCCGGATCCACCTGCTCGACACCCCCGGCGACGCCGACTTCGTGGCCGAGGCCCACGCCGCTCTGGCCGTGTGCGACCTGGCCGTCTTCGTGCTCAGCGCGGTGGAGGGGGTCGAGGTCCAGACCGAGGCCCTGTGGGAGGCGGCCGCCGACCGGGGCGTTCCCCGCATGGTGTTCGTCAACAAGCTCGACCGGGAGCGGGCCGACTTCGACCGCACGCTGGACCAGCTGCGTTCAGCCTTCGGAGCCGGCGTCGCGCCTCTCGAGCTGCCCATCGGCCGCGAGTCGGGCTTCCGGGGCGTCGTCGACCTGCTCAGCGACACCGCCTACTTCTACGACGAGGGGGATGGAAGGGCGCGGGCGGGCGCCATCCCCGACGAGCTCGACGCCCGCGAGCACGCGATCCACGACTCCCTGGTGGAGGGCATCGTCGTGGCCGACGACGGCCTCCTCGAGCGCTACCTCGACGGGGATCCACCCGGCTACGACGAGCTCGAGGCGGTGCTCGCCGACGGTGTCCGGTCGGCCACGGTGTTCCCCGTCGTGTGCGGCTCGGCCACCACCGCCGTCGGCATCGACCGGCTCCTGGCACTGGTGTGCGAGGTCGGACCGTCACCGGTCGATCGGCCGGTGACGGTCCTGGCCGGTGACACCACCGTCGACGTGGCCTGCGATCCCGACGGCGACGCGCTGGCCGTGGTCTTCGACACCATCGCCGACCCCTACGTGGGGCGGATCTCGGTCTTCAAGGTGCTGTCGGGCACGATCCGGCCCGACCGCCACCTGGTCAACACCCGGACCGGCGCCGAGGAGCGCCTCCACCAACTGGTCACCCGCCGCGGCCACCAGCAGCTCCCGGTCGACCAGCTGGCCGCCGGCGACATCGGGGGTGTGGCCAAGCTGGCGGCCACCCTCACGGGCGACACGCTGGCCCCCCGAGGGCGGCCGGTGGTGGTGCCCTGGTCGGAGCCGCCACCGGCCCCGCTCGCCATCGCCGTGCGGCCCCGGAGCCAGCACGACGACGACAAGCTGGTCACCGCGCTGCACCGCCTGGTGGAGGAGGACCCGTCGCTTCGGGTCAGCCGCGACGACGACACCCACCAGACGGTCCTCCACGGCCTGGGCGAGACCCACCTGGCGGTGTCGCTGGAACGATTGGCCCGCAAGTTCGGCGTCGAGTTGGAGACCGACGCCGTGCACCTCCCCTACCGCGAGACGATCACCGCCGGGGCCCGGGGCGAGGGTCGCTACAAGAAGCAGACGGGCGGCCACGGACAGTTCGGGGTGGCCGTCGTCGAGATCGAGCCGCTCGAACGGGGCGGCGGCTTCGAGTGGGTCGACGCGGTGGTGGGCGGCGCGATCCCCCGCTCGTTCGTTGCCGCCGTCGAGCGGGGCGTGCTCGACGCGATGGCGACCGGTGGCCGCCACGGCCACCCGGTGGTGGACGTCCGCGTCCGCTGCGTCGACGGCCGGGCCCATGCCGTGGACTCGTCGGAGGGCAGCTTCCGGATGGCCGGAGCGATGGCCTTCCGAGCCGCATTCGAGCAGGCCCGATCGGTCGTGCTGGAGCCCGTGTCGCGGGTGGAGGTGGTGGTGCCCGGTGCCCTCCAGGGTGATGTCCTCGGCGACCTCAACGCCCGGCGGGGACGGGTGCAGGGAACCGAGGCGGAGGGCCGGGGGCGCCAGCGGATCACGGCTCTGGTGCCGACCGTCGAGCTGGCGCGCTACGCCGTCGACCTGCGGTCGCTCACCGGCGGACGGGGCCGCTTCGAAGAACACCACGACCACTACGGCGTCGTGCCCGACCACCTCGCCGACCGGGTCGGCACCCCCGTGTCGGCTTGACCCGAGCGCCGCCGTCGTGGACGGCCGGGGACCCGACACCGTCCGGACACCGCCACCTCAGGTCAGGGTGGACCAGTCCTCGGGGTTGTCCTCGACGAAATCGGCCAGCACCTCGCCGTCGCTCCCGTCGATGAGCAGGAAGCCCCGCTTCGACGGCGGCTGATCGGCCGAGTAGAGCAGGATGCGCCAGGTCGGGCGGCTGCGCAGCCCCCGCCAGCCCAGCTGGGCCGACGCGTGACCGACGGGGAAGCCCACATGGTGCACGGCCGCCGTCAGCGCGGCCGTCTCGTCGAAGGCCAGACGGGTGCCGGCGACCAGGCAGTAGAGGCCCCAGGCGGTCAGGGCGGCGGCGACGACCAGGTAGCCGTCGTTGACCAGCACCGCCTCGGGCCCGGCCACCCACCGGATGACCACACAACCCAGGGCCAGGGCCAGGTACAGGGCCCCCTGGACTCGCCGGCGGGCATTGTCGGGGAAGGTGTACGGCCCGACGAAGGCGGTGACGTCGAGATCGGCCGGAAGCTCGTCGCCGATCTCGACCGCTTCGCCGACCTCGACCGCTTCGGCCGGGTCGCCGTCGTCGTCCACCACAGGGCGGATGGTAGGGCGAGAGGTGGGCGGGGACCGGGTCGAGGTCCCCGCCGCACCTCCCTCTCGGCCGCCAGAAGGTGAGGGGTTCCTTCATTGGGCGGCCGGACCGTGGCGCCGCTAGGACGCCGTCCAGCGTGTGAGGGCGTCGCCCTGGCCCGCGCAGTCGTAGATCTGGCCGCTGTAGCCGCTGGGCACGGTGGGATCGGTCTCGGTGGTCACGGCCGTGCAGACCTCCCGGACCGCCTGCATGACCTGGTTGGCGGCCGAGGACTGGCCGCCGCCGAACCCACCGCCGCCGCCGCCGAAGTTCGGGACCTGGCCGGTCCCACCGTCGACGTTCGGGACCTGGCCGGTCCCGCCGTCGAGCCCGTCCGGGACCGTGAAACCGTCGGGGAGCTGGCCGCCGCCCATGCCGTCGGGCATCTGGAAGTCGTCGACGTCGACCGTGGTGCCGTCCGGCAGGGTGATCTTGCCGTCGGTGATGGTCGGCCGCTGTCCGGTCATGCCGCCGCCCATCGGCGTCGGCGTGGTCGTCGAGCTGTCGGTGGGGGCTCCCCCACCCAGGCCCCCGCCCGCACCGCCGCCGAATCCACCGCCACCGAAGCCACCGCCACCCCCGAACCCGCCGCTGACCAGGAAGTACTGAACCTCGCCCTCGGTCACCCGAGCCCCCATCTCGGCCACCGTGGTCGTGTCGTCGGAGCCCAAGAAGCCGCCGATCGACAGGACCGAGATGCCGTGCTCGGCCACCAACGTCGACCCGTTCTGCGAACTGGTCACCACCAGCTGCCACCGGGCGTCGTCCTCGGTGCTGGACTCGAGCCAGCGGGCGAGCTCGCCCTGGTCGTCACCTTCGAAGGCGGTGGAGCCGAAGGTCGTTCCCGACGTCCCACCCCCCGGCCCGGCTTGGGGCAGGGTGGCGTTGGTCGGGGGGTTGGTGGTCTGGCTGGTGGCCCAGGCGGCCGGGATCACGAGCATCCCGGCCAGTCCGAGTGCCATGGCCGAGAACGCGGCTTGCCGATGCCGCCCGACGGTCGCCACCGCCACCGCGACGGCCGCCACCAACAGGGTCCCGATCATGATCGGGCGCAGCCAGTCGTAGTAGCCGATGGCCCGGCCGGCCAGCTCCCACTGGACGGCGACGGTGGCCGCGAACGCCGCCATCACCGCCAGCAGCCAGGCCCGCTGGCGCAGCACCGCTCGGGTCAGGGCGACGCCCCCGATGCCGACCAGGGCACCGATCGCCGGGGCCATGGCACTCGTGTAGTAGCTGTGGAACGTGCCCTCGGAATAGCTGAAGACGACCGCGTGCACCGCCAGCCAGCCTCCCCACAGCAACACCTGAGCCAGCCGGTGGCGCTGGCTCCGGTAGACCCAGAGCGCGACCAGCGCCGCGACCCCGGTCGCCGGGAGCAACCAGGAGATCTGACCACCGACGGCGTCGTTGAACAGTCGGGTCAGACCGGGCGCGCCGCCGAAGACCCCGCCGGCCCCACCGAGCCCGCCCCCGAAGCCGCCGCCGCCGCCCTGGCCCTCGCCGTCGACCCGCCCGAGGCCGTTGTACCCGAGCACGAGGTCGGTCACGGTGTTGTCGGTGGAGCCGCCGATGTAGGGGCGGCTGTCAGCCGAGACCAGGTGGTCGGTGACGATCACCCACGGCGAGGAGAAGGCCAGGGTGGCCACCAGCAGCACCGCGGGACGGGCCAGCTGCGACTTCCAGCCACCCCGGCCGCCGACCAGGACGGCGACCGCCAGGGCCGGGCCGATCAGGTACGCGGCCAGCATCTTGGTGTTGAAGCCCATGCCCACGAAGGCACCGGCCAGCACCACCCAGCGCCAAGGGCGGGGGGACTCGAACGAGCGGACCACGGCCCAAGCCGCGGACACCATGAGCAGGACGAGGAACGAATCCGGCAGGTTGAGCCGGTTGATGGCGACGTTGATCGGGCTGAGGGCGAGGACGAGCCCGGCCACGGTGGCGGCCACCGGCCCGAACTGCCGACGAACGGTCGACCACAGGACGGCAACCGCGCCCGCCCCGGCCAGTGCGCTGGGCAGGAGCATGCTCCAGCTCGAGTACCCGAACACCCGGGCCGACAGTGCCATGCACCACAGGGCGAGGGGGGGCTTGTCAACGGTGATGTAGCCGCCCGGGTCGAAGGCGCCGTAGAAGAAGTTCGACCAGCTGGTGGTCATGCTCCGGACGGCGGCGGCGTAGAAGGTGTTGCCCAGCCCGGCACTCGACAGCGCCCACGCGTTCACCCCGAAGGACACCAGCACCACCGCGACCAGGGCCAGGCGGGACCAGTGGCGCTGGACCCAGGGATCGTCCGACGGATCCTCGGCCGCCGGTGCGTTGGCGCCGTCGCCGCCGGCCGAGCCCGACACGATGTCGTCGAGCGGGAACTCGATCGGGGTGGGTGGCTGCTCGGTCGTCGTCATCGCTGGTCCCCTCCGCGGTCTGGCCCGCTGGCGAACACCCACGATCGCATGGCCGCGAAGCGAGCCGCGGTGGCCGACGCCTGGACCCCGACCAGCACCGCGCCCAGGACCAGCGTCGAATCCGAGACCAGAACCGACGCCGCCACCAGGGCCGCGCTCGACAGCGCGGCGGTGGCCAGGAAGATGGTGAAGGAGGCGGCCGACTGGCGGAGGCGGTCCTCGGGACCCACCAGCCCGAAGGTGAAGCGCCGATGGGCGACGGTGTTGGCGACGGTGGCGACACCGAGTGCGACCAGGTTGGCGCCCACCGGGCCCAACGACGGGCGCAACGCCGCGAATCCCGCCAGGTGGCCGACCGTCGAGAACGCCCCGACCAGAGCGAATCGGGTCGCGTGGCGGGCGAGGTCGTCGGGCCGGTCGGCCGGCGAGGGCACGCTGGCAGTCACGAACCGCCGAGCCATGCGCGCCATGCCCCGCAGGTCCTCCATGACCGTGGCCCGGATGTTCACCCGGCTGTCGGGGTCATCCACCCAGTCGACGGGCACCTCGAAGACGCGCAGGCCCAGGCGGCGGGTCAGCAGGAGGAGCTCGGTGTCGAAGAACCAGTTGTCGTTCTCGACCAGCGGCAGGAGCTGGCGGGCGACGTCGGTCCGCAGCGCCTTGAAGCCGCATTGCGCGTCGCGGAACCCGGCCCGGAACACCGACCGGAGCAGGAGGTTGTAGCCCCGGGAGAGCACCTCCCGCTTCGGACCCCGGCGGACCCGGGCCCCAGGGACGAGCCGGGAGCCGATCGCCACCTCGGAGTGACCCGAGAGCAGGGGCGACACCAGCGGCAGGAGGGCGTCGAGATCGGTCGAGAGGTCGACGTCCATGTAGGCCACCACGGCGGCATCGCTGGCCGACCACGCGGCCCGCAGTGCCCGTCCCCGGCCCTTGCGCTCGAGGTGGACGGCGCCCACCCCGGCCAGCTCGTCGACCAGCCGGCAGGCGATGCCCCAGGTGGCGTCGGTGCTGGCATTGTCGACCACCGTGATCCGCCACGAGAAGGGAAAGCGCTCGTCCAGGTAGGCGTGCAACCGGCGCACGCTGTCGGACAGGTCCGCCTCCTCGTTGTGAACCGGGACGACGATCTCGACGTCGCAACCCGCCGCGGCCGGTGGCACCCTGGCGTCGCTCGTGCTGTCCACGGCCGCGAGGTGGCGGGCCTGGCGTGCGCCGCCGTCTGGCTCGGCCACCGTCGTCATCGCGCCCCTCGTCGCTCGCGGTCGGAACCGATGGTGCCGGATCGAGGTGAGCAGGGTCCCAGAAGCGCGCAAGAGGAAGGTAAGAATGTGGCCCGACCTGCGAGTCTTACCGAGCTCTGATCATCGTTCCGTAGGGTGGTGACCGTGGTCGAGCCGCTGCCTCCAGGCAATCGCGTGCTCGTGGTGGAAGATGACCGCGGCGTGCGGGAGTCGTTGCAGCGGGCTCTACGCCTCAACGGGTTCGAGGTCGAGACGGCCGCCACCGGACCCGACGGGCTGGCCAGCGCGGCCGCCGGCAGCCACGACGTGCTGGTGCTCGACATCATGCTGCCCGGCATCGACGGACTCGAGGTCTGCCGCTGCGTCCGCCGGCTCGACCTCCGGACCCCAATCCTGATCCTCACCGCCCGCCACGAGGTGGCCGACCGGGTGGCCGGCCTGGATGCGGGAGCGGACGACTACCTGGTCAAGCCGTTCGCGTTGGACGAGCTGCTCGCCCGGCTACGAGCGCTGCTGCGGCGGACCAGCCTGGCTCGGGCCACCTCGGTACTCACGGTGGCCGACCTCGTGGTCGACCCCCTGGCCCGGACCGCCCGCCGGGGCGACCGGGCGCTCGAGCTGACCAAGACCGAGTTCGATCTGCTCGAGCTGCTCACCGACAACGTCGGCATCGTGCTCACCCGTGACGTCATCTACGACCGGATCTGGGGATTCGACTTCGAGACCACCTCCCGCTCCCTCGACGTCTACGTCGGGTACCTCCGGCGCAAGACCGAGGCCGGGGGCGAGGTCCGGCTGCTCCACACCGTGCGGGGTGTCGGCTACAGCCTGCGGATGCCGACCACGTGAGCCTCCAGCTCCGCCTGTCGTTACTGGTGCTGGCGTTGGTGACGGCAGGGGTGGCGGCCGCAGCCTGGGCGGCATTCGTGGTCACCGAGCACGAGCTGCGGGCCGAGGCCGACACCTTCCTGCTCCAGCGGGCCACCAGCATCGCCGGCGGGCAGCGGGGCCCGGTGCCGGGCGACATCGTCATCACCGACGTCCCCGAGGGCCGGCCGCCCATGAGCTTCTTCCAATCCGATGCCGCCATCCAGGTCCTCGACGAGGACGCGGTCCCGCTCTTCGAGGTCGCCGGCCAACCCCCGCTGCCGATCGCCGACGCCGAGGCCGAGCTGGCCCGCTCGGGGGGTCAGGAGATCTTCCGTGACGTCGACATCGACGGCGTCCACCACCGCCTCCTGACCTTCCCGGTCGAGGGCGGCGGCGCGGTGCAGGTCGCCCGGGACATGACCGAGACCGACGACGTGCTGGCCGGGCTAGGCATCCGGCTGGCGGCCATCGGGGCCGCGGTGGCCGCGGTCGCCGCCGGGGCCTCGCTGGTCCTCGCCCGGCGGGCCACCCGACCCATCCGCCGCCTGACCGCCACCGCCGAGCACGTGGCCGCGACCGAGGATCTGGCCTCGCCGATCCTGGTCGACCGCACCGACGAGGTCGGTCGGCTGGCCACCAGCTTCAACGCCATGCTGGCGGCGCTGGCCACCTCGAGGGAGCAGCAGCACCGCCTGGTCCAAGACGCCAGCCACGAGCTACGGACACCTCTGACCAGCCTGCGGACCAACATCGAGGTGCTGGCCCGCACCGAGGACCTCGACGCCGACGAGCACCACCGGCTCGTCGCCGACATCGAGCTCGAGCTGGGAGAGCTGACCCACCTGGCCAACGAGCTGGTCGACCTGGCCACCGAGGGCCGGATCGACGAGCCCGTGCAGCCGGTCGAACTCGCGGGGCTGGTCGACACCGTCGCCAGCCGCTTCCGGCGCCGCACCGGTCGCAGCATCGTGGTCGCAACCGACCGTCCGGCGACGGTCGACGCGCATCCCACGATGCTCGAGCGGGCGGTCTCGAACCTGGTCGACAACGCCCTGAAGTTCAGTGCCCCCGACACCTCGGTCGAGCTCCGGGTGACGGGGACCAGGGTGCGGGTCCGAGACCACGGCCCCGGCATCGCTCCCGACGATCGCGAACGGGTCTTCGACCGCTTCTACCGGGGCGCCGCCGACCGGACCCGGCCGGGATCGGGCCTCGGCCTGGCCATCGTGCGACAGGCGGTGTTGGCCGAGCACGGGACGCTGGTGGTGCAGGACGCACCCGACGGCGGGGCGATCCTCGGCTTCGACCTGCCGGAGCCGACGCCGGAGCCGGCTCCCTCGCTCAGCCCGGCGCCGGCCACGCGGCGCGAAGTCGACGCGCGGTCGCGCTGAGCTCTTCGGGGACGACCCGGGCCTCGGCCACCGGGGTCATGAAGTTCGAGTCACCGAACCACCGGGGCAGCACGTGGACATGGAGGTGTCCGAGCACCCCCGCCCCCGCCGCCCGCCCCAGGTTGGCCCCCAGGTTCAGGCCCTCGGGCCCATAGGCGGCCTTGAGGGCGACCACTGCGTCGGTCACGCCCGACCACAGCTCGGCGGCCTCGTCGGACTCGAGCTCCTCGATCTCCCCCACGTGGCGGTAGGGCAGGACCATGAGGTGCCCGCTGGTGTAGGGGAAGAGATTGAGGAGGGCGAACACGTGCCGGCCCCGCCAGAGGACGAGGCGCTCCTCGTCGTCCTCGCCCCCGGCCAGGATCCGGCAGAACACGCAACCCTGACCGTCGGTGGGGGTGGGCGCCTTGGTCGTCCCGGCCATGTAGTCGGCCCGCCAGGCGGCCCACAGGTGCTCGAGGGCCACCGTCAGCCCGCCCGCCCGGCCGGTGGGTCGACCAGAGGAGTCACCGACCCGGGTACGGCCTCGACGGTGAGGCGATCGACCAGTTCCTCGACCGTCACCCCCCGCTCGACCTCGGCGTCGCGGCTGTTCACCCCGACCGTGTTCGAGGCGACGTCGTCGTCGCCCACCACCAGGACGTAGGGCAGCTTGGTCACCTTGGCGTCGCGGATGCGAGCCCCCAGCTTCTCGGAGGCGTCGACCAGGTCGACCCGGAACCCGGCCGACCGCAAGCGGGCGACCACCGACTGGGCGTAGTCGTGGTGGTCGTCGCGCACCGGCAGGACCCGGACCTGCACGGGCGCCAGCCAGAGCGGGAAGGCGCCGGCGTGGTGTTCGACCAGGATCCCGAGGAACCGCTCGACCGAGCCGAACAGGGCCCGGTGGATCACTCGGGGCCGGTGGCGCTGGTTGTCGGCGCCGACGTACTCCAGGTCGAAGCGGTCGGGCAGCTGGAAGTCGACCTGGAGGGTCGAGACCTGCCAGGGCCGGCCGATGGCATCGCGGATGTGGACGTCGATCTTCGGGGCGTAGAAGGCGCCCTCGCCCTCCGCCACCTGGTAGGCGATGCCGGCTCGCTCGAGCGCCGCGGCCAGCGCGGCCTCGGCCTCGTCCCAATCGGCTGGCTCCCCCACGAACTTCTCCGGACGGGTCGAGAGATCGGCGCTGAACTCCTCGAAGCCGAAGGCCCGCAGCACGTCGACCACGAACACCAGCAGCGAGGCCAGTTCGTCGCCCAACTGCTCGGGGGTGCAGAAGATGTGGGAGTCGTCCTGGGTGAAGCCCCGGGCCCGCATCAGGCCGTGGAGGACGCCGGATTTCTCGTAGCGGTAGACGGTGCCCAACTCGAAGAGGCGCAACGGGAGTTCGCGGTACGAGCGCTGCTGCGACCGGTAGATGAGCATGTGCATCGGGCAGTTCATCGGCTTCGGGTAGTAGGTCGCGCCCTCCATCTCCATGGGGGGGTACATGCCCTCGGCGTACCACTCGAGGTGGCCCGAGGTCTCGAACAGCGACGACTTGGCCAGGTGCGGGGTGTGTACGAAGTCGTACCCGGCCCGGTCGTGCTCGGCCCGGGAGTAGTCCTCCATGAGCTTGCGCACCAGCGCGCCCTTGGGGTGGAACACGGGCAGGCCGCCACCGATCTCGGACGGAAAGCTGAACAGGTCGAGCTCGGCGCCGAGGCGACGGTGGTCGCGACGCTCGGCCTCCTCCAGCTGGAGGAGGTGGGCCTCCAGCGCCGCCTTCGACTCCCAGGCGGTGCCGTAGATGCGCTGGAGCATCGGCCCGTGCTCGTCCCCCCGCCAGTAGGCGCCGGCCACCTTCTGGAGCTTGAACTGGCCGAGCCGGCCAGTCGACGGAACGTGGGGACCGCGGCACAGGTCGACGAACTCGGGGCTGATGCGGTAGATCGACACCACGTCGCCCCCGGTCACCTCGCTGGCGTCGACCCGCTCGATGATCTCGCGCTTGTAGGGGTGGGCCGCGAAGAGATCGAGGGCCTCGGCCGCGGTCAGCTCCTGACGCACGAAGGGCTGGTCGGCGGCGACGATCTGGCTCATCCGGGCCTCGATCCGCTCGAGGTCGTCCTCGGAGAAGGTCACGCCGCCGGGAAGCTCGAAGTCGTAGTAGAAGCCGTTCTCGATCGCGGGCCCGATGGAGAAGGTGGCCCCCGGGAACAGCTGCAGTACCGCCTGGGCCAGCACGTGGGCGGTCGAGTGGCGCAGCACGTGGCGGCCCTCGGGGCTGTTGGCCGTGACCACGCTCACCGTGGCCCCATCGGGCAACGGACCGGTGAGGTCTCGCTCCTCGCCGTCGACCACCACGGCCACCGCGTCGGCCGCCAACCGTCGACCGATGGCGGCCGCCAGGTCGGCACCGGTGGCGCCGACCTCGAGCTGGCGCGCGGAGCCATCGGGCAGCGTGACGGAGATGGTGTCGGTCATGGCGTGGCCGATGGTAGAGGCGGCCCCCCGGCCGCCCGGCGTTGCGTCGTCGCGGCAGGCACGGCTTGCCCTGCTATTCGGAATCTGATTTCGTTTCTGCGGCCAGATCCCCTCTTCCGAACGGTGGTGGCCCGATGAAGTTCTCGACCTTCCAGACCCCGATCAGCCCAGGGCCAGAGCACGACAGCCGGATCATCCGGAACGTGATCGACGCGGCCAAGACGCTCGACGCCGGCGGCTTCGGGGCCTTCTACCTGGCCGAGCACCACTTCACCGGCTACAGCACCTATGGCAACAACTTCATGCTCGGCAGCTATCTGGCGGCGGCCACCGAGCAGATCCACGTCGGCTTCTTGGTGTCGGTGGTGCCGCTGCACCACCCGTTCCGGCTGGCCGAGCAGGCCAACCTGCTCGACCAGCTCACCCAGGGCCGCTTCGTATTCGGCGTCGGCTCCGGGGGCATCCCCTTCGAGGGCCTCGGGTTCGGGCAGGTGCCCGACGGCGAGCACCCGGCCCGCATGAACGAGCTGATGGAGATCGTCGCCCAGGCCTGGGCCCACACCCCCGACGACGAGCCTCTCTCGTTCGAGACCGACCAGTACCGAGGAACGCTCTACGAGCGGATCATGCCGGCGGCCTTCACCCCCGGCGGTCCTGTGGTCAAGCGGGCCTGCCAGTCGGAGGGCGGCATTCGCTACGCCGCCGCCCAGGGCTGGGCGGCCCACATCTTCCCGGCGTTCGTGCCCGGCAACCCGTGGGAGAACACCGTCAAGTGGTGGGACCTATACCGCAGCGAGCTCGACGCCGCCGGCCACGACGACGAGACCATCGAGCGGGCCCTGCGCTGGACCAGCGCCCAGACCACGGTGAACATCGCGGAGTCACGAGAAGCGGCGTTCGCCACCTTCGGCGGCCCGGTCGGCCCCGACTACATGGAGTGGGTGAACAAGCAGCTCGCCCTCGAGCAGCGCTTCCTCGGTCGCAACCCGGTGGCCGAGCGCCTGAACCGGACGGGCGTGGGTTCGGGCAGCGGCGACGGCTCCGACGAGGCCGCGGCTTCCGCCGGCCACGACAGCCCCGACGGCGGCGGCGGCGGCGACGAGCACGCCGGCCCCCCGCCGTTCGGTCCGGGCCCCGGCGGCGAGGTGCCCAAGGGGACGAGCATGGGCACCCCCGAGCAGGTCGCCGCCGGTCTCCGCGACTACCAGGCCCTCGGCCTCCAGGAGCTGCTGGTGGGCATGGACGTCGGCATCGACACCAAGGGCACCCGCGACCCGGGGGAGCCGACCATGGCCGACCGCTTCATCGCCGAGGTCATGCCCCTCCTCGACTGAGCTCTGCCGTTCTCGGCGCGCTCCGTACGGCATTGCGGCCCAGGCGCGCCGAGAACGTTGGGGGGGGTGGGAGCGCCGGGGGTCAGAGGAGGATGCCGAGGAGGGCGGCCGCCTGGCCGACCCCGCCGTCGGAGGAGCGTCCCGGACCGGCGGCGGCGTCGATGGCGGCCAGGGCCGACGGGGTGTCGAGGTCGTCGTCGAGGGCGGCTCGGACGTCGGCCAGACCGGCCGACCCCTCCCCCGCGCCCCGCCAGCGGTCAAGTCGGGCCGCGGCCGTGTCGAGCAGGTCGTCGGTCCACTCCCACGAGTCGCGGTAGCGGTGCTCGAGGATGGCGAGGCGGATCGCCATCGGGTCCCAGTCCTTCAGCAAATCGGACACGAAGACCAGGTTGCCGAGGCTCTTGGACATCTTCTCGCCCCCCAGCCGGACCATGCCCACGTGCATCCAGTGGCGCACGAACGGCTCGCCGGTGGCCGATTCGGACTGGGCCGTCTCGCACTCGTGGTGCGGGAAGATCAGGTCGCTGCCCCCGCCGTGCAGGTCGATGGTGGGACCGAGGTCGCGCATGGCCAGCGCCGAGCACTCGATGTGCCACCCCGGCCGCCCCGAGCCCCAGAGCGAGTCCCAGGCCGGCTCGTCGGGGCCCGACGGCTGCCAGAGCACGAAGTCGAGCGGCTGGCGCTTGTGGGGGTCCTCGAGGTTGCCGCCCCGCTCGGCGGCATAGGCCAGCATGGTCGCCTCGTCCAGGTGGCTGACCTTGCCGAAGTCGGCGAAGGTGGCGATGTCGAAGTACACGCCGCCGCCGGCCTGGTAGGCGTGGCCGGTGTCGAGCAGCATGCCGATGTAACCCCGGATGTCGGCGATCGCCGAGGTGGCCCGGGGCTCGGAGAAGCAGGCCAGCATCCCGAGGGCGTCCATGTCGCTGCGGAAGCGAGAGGTCTCGGCCGCGGCCAGGTCGAGGTAGTGCACGCCCAGCTCGCGGGCCTTGGCCAGCAAGGGGTCATCGACGTCGGTGATATTGCGGACGCAGCGGGTCTCGTGGCCGAGGTCACGCAGCCGGCGCTGGAGCACGTCGTAGGCCAGGAATGTGGCGGCGTGGCCGATGTGGGTCGAGTCGTAGGGGGTGATGCCGCAGGTGTACATCGTCACCCGCGGCCCCGGCTCGAAGGCGACGACGTCGTCGCGGGCGGTGTCGAACACGCGCATCGTCATCGGGGGGCCTCGGCCGGGGAAATCAACGGAGGGTGGGCACGAAGTGATCGGCCTCGACGTCGAGGCCGGTGAGACGGATCGCCACCCGGGCGTCGTAGCGGGCGTTGACCTCGAGCAGCACCGACACGAAGGTCTCGAGCGGCGCCGCGTTCGACAGCGAGCCGACGTGGACGGGGCGGACCCCGGGGATCCGGCGAGCCACCTGACACACCGCCTCGACGGCCTCGCGGTGGTCGGAGCACACCAGCACGTCGGAGTCGACCTCGTCGTCGAGGCGGCCCACGGCCCCGGCCGGCAGGTGGTGGAAGGCCGCGGCCACCAGCGCCTCGGGCACCGCCCCTTGGACGTTGGCGGCCACCGAGCCCCGGGGCGGGACGACCGACTGGAACTCGAAGCCCACCCGGGCCAAGGCGTTGGCCATGCAGGCCACGACCTTCCCGTCGAGGTGGTGGCGTACCGACAGGGCCGTCTCGGCCGCGGCCTCCCAGGGTGTGGCCACGATCACCAGGTCGGCGGCGGCGGCTCCCTCGTTGGTGTCGCCGGTCAGGGGCAGGCTGCGGTCGGGCCAGCGCTCGTGCACCTTGTTGACCGCGGCCACGGCCCGCTCGGCCGTCCGGGACCCGATGACGACGTCGAAGTCGACCGACGCCAGCCGCGATGCCAGCGCCCGACCGGCCGGACCGGTACCCCCGAGAACTCCAATGCGCACCGGGTCACCCTAGCGACACCGCCGCTACGGTCTGCCCACCGCCCGCCAGCTCGAAGGGACACCCATGGGACTGCTCGACGGGAAGAAGATCCTTGTCACCGGGGTCACCACCGACGACTCGATCGCGTTCGCGGTGGCCCGCAACGCCCAGGAGCACGGCGGCGAGATCGTCCTCAGCAACGCCGGCCGGGCGCTTTCGCTGACCCGACGGGTGGCCCGCAAACTCGACCCCGAGCCGGCGGTGGTCGAGCTCGACGTCACCGACCTCGAGCATCTGGCGGCGCTGGCGCCGGCGCTGCGCGCCCTCGGCTGGGACCACCTCGACGGCCTCCTCCACTCGATCGCCTACGCCCCCCCGTCGGCGCTGGGCCAGGGCATGTTCGAGTCGCCCTGGGAGGACGTAGCCACCGCCCTGCACATCTCCTCGTACTCGCTCAAGGCCCTGGTCGAGGCGGCCCTGCCGCTCATGGGGCCGGGCGGGTCGGTGGTCGGTCTCACCTTCGACGCCACCGTGGCCTGGCCGGCCTACGACTGGATGGGCGTGGCCAAGGCGACCTACGAGTCGCTGGCTCGCTACCTGGCCCGAGACCTGGCGCCCCAGGGCATCCGCTGCAACCTGGTGGCGGCCGGACCGCTGCGGACCATCGCGGCCAAGGCCATCCCCGGCTTCGACCGCTTCGAGTCGCGGTGGGTCGAGCAGGCACCGCTGGGCTGGGACGTCAACGACGCCGACCCCGTGGGGCGGACCTGCGTCGCCCTGCTCTCGGACCTACTCCCGGCCACCACCGGCGAGATCATCCACGCCGACGGCGGCTTCCACGCCGTGGGGGCGTGACTCAGCAGTAGCGGGAGAGCGTGCTGTAGGGGTTCACCGCGCCGCCGCCGCCGGGGTGGATCTCGAAGTGGAGGTGCGGGGCGCTGGCGTTGCCGGTCGAGCCGACGTAGCCGATCAGCGTTCCCTTGGCCACCGACCCGGTGACCACCAGCCGGGTGTTCATGTGGTAGCCGACGTAGGTGTTCCCGTCGACGCCGTCGAGGGCGAAGCCGTTGCCCCCCGAGCCGCTCGAGTAGTCGCGGACCGTGCCCGCCACCGGCGCCACGATCGGGGTCCCGGTGGTGGCGAACACGTCGTTGCCCTGGTGGCTGTGACCCGAGCGAGGGGCGCCGAAGTCGTTGGAGAACGAGCGGCCGCCCTGCACCGGGCACACCCAGTCGACGGCCACGTTGACCGCCGGGGCCGGGGCGTTGGTGGTCGTGCGCCGGCTGGCCTGCTGCTGCTGGGCAGCCTGCTGGCGGGCTCGCTCGGCGGCGGCGGCATCGGCGGCCTCCTTGGCCTTGCGGTCGCTCTCGGCCTTCTGGACCTTGGCCAACTCGTCGAACGCCTTGGTCTGCGCCGTTCGCAGGCCCGCCACTGCCGCCTCCTGAGCCGCCTTGCGCTCGGCGAGCACCGCTCGCTGGTCGGCCAGCTCGCCACTCGCCTGGCGGTAGCGCTCCACGTCATCGGACGACTGCGACATGGCCAGTTCGGCGAGGGTGTCGGCCTTGGTGGCATCGGCGATGTTGCCGGTCAGGGGCGTGGCCGAGCCGGCCGAGCTCCCGGCCATGTACTCCTCGACGGCCAGGGTGCGGACGCGCTGGCGCAGGCCCTCGAGGGAGGCCTCGGCCGCGGCCACCTCGGTCTCCAGCCGCGCCACCTCCTCCGCGAGCTCCTCGGCCTCGCTCATGGCCGCCGACAGGGCGGCGGCGGCCTGGTTGGCCTTGCGTTGGGCGGCGTCGACATCGCTCTGCGCCGCGCCCACCGGCGCGCTCGTGGCCAGGAGCAGGGCGGCGACCACCGCGGCGGTGAGCACACGCATGAGCACGTCACCGTACCGTCATGGAACCGTCACGTCGAAGCCGCGCCGGAATCCGCCCGCCCCCGGTCGCTCCCCTGTGACCGATGTCATGCGCGATTCGGCACTGCCAGTCGCTGACGGCCTCGAACCTTTCGATACACTAACGATGTGAGCACTGAAGGAGTGGTCAACGAGCTTCCCGCCGCCGGCCCGGCTCCCCGCACCGGCGATGCCGGCCAGCCGATCGACGACCAGCTCGCCCACTGCGCCCGCACGGTGGCCCACCTCAGCCGGGGGCTCGAGCGCAGCCTGGCCGACGTCGACCTCACACTCCCCCAGTACCGGCTCCTGTCGCTCCTGGCCGAGGGCAGTTCGGCCGGCGGGGTGCTGGCCGGCCGGCTGGCGGTGTCGCCCCCGAGCATCACCGCGGTGGTCGACGGGCTGGTCGAGCGAGGGCTGGTCGAACGCCGCCACGACGCCGCCGACCGCCGTCGGATCGCCCACGATCTGACCCCGACGGGCCTCGCCGCCCTGCAAGCGGGCGACCAGGCCGCCGGCGCCCACCTGGTTGAGCTCGCGTCTTTCCTCCCTCCCACCCGCCGGCGTCAGGCGCTGGGCGGTCTCGCCGATTGGCAGGACGCGCTCAAGGCCGGCTTCGCACACCGCAAGGAACGGACCCCTCGATGACCCTCCTGGCCGACGATCCCCAGACCGGTGCCGCCGAGCGCAGCCCCGGCGCGCCGACGAGTCCCCCGACGCCGCCCCCCGGGGGCGCTGGGCCCGTCATCGATCCCGATCCCAGCAAGGGCTGGATCAAGCGCCTGTGGCCGATCGTGCGCCAGCACCAGTGGGTCTTCGTCGTCTCGATCGTGGCCTCGATCGTCACCTCGCTGCTGCAGGTGGCGGTGCCGAGCGTGCTGTCGGGGGCGATCGACAACGCCCTGCCCTCGCCCACCGGGGGAGCGCCGACCTCGACGCTCGAGCCCTACGTCCTGATCATCGCCGGGATGGCGGTGGCCCGCTTCGCCCTCGGCTACGTGTCCCGCTACGGGCTCATGCACGTCGCCTACTCGATCGAGTACGACCTGCGCACCATCCTCTACCGGCACCTGACCCGGCTGTCGTTCTCGTTCTACGACCGGGCCCAGACCGGCGACCTGGTGTCTCGGGCCAACAGCGACATCCGGGCCGTGCAGATGTACCTGGCCTTCGTGCCCAACATCTCGGTCCAGGGCCTGACCTTCCTGGTCGCCATCGTCATCATGCTCAACATCCACGTGGGCCTGACCCTGGCGGCGGTGGTCGGGCTCCCTGCCGTGTACTGGGTCGGCATGCACCTGCGTCACCTAATGTTCCCGGTCAACTACCTCGTTCAGGCCCGGGTCGCCACCGTCGCCACCGACGTCGAGGAGAACGTCACCGGCGTCCGGGTGATCAAGTCCTTCGCCGGTGAGCGCAAGCAGATCGCCAAGCTCGCGACCGACGCCCAGCGGCTGCGGTGGGCCGGCTTCCTCAACGTCGACATCCGAGCCAAGTGGCTCTCCCTGATGGAGAACACGCCCAAGATCGGCCAGGCCCTCATCGTCCTCTACGGCGGTTGGCTGGCCATCGAGGGGCAGATCACCGTGGGCCAGCTGGCGCAGTTCAACATCTACGTGGTCATGCTCCAGGCCCCGTTCCGGATGGTCGGCATGTTGATGTCGATGTCGCAGCAATCGGCGGCCTCGGCCCGACGAATCTTCGAGATCCTCGACGAGGACCCCGACATCGTCGACCAGCCCGGCGCGGTCGTCCTCGAGAACCCCCAGGGCGACGTCGAGTTCCGCGACGTGACCTTCGCCTACCCGTCCCGACGCAGCGTCGAGGGCGAGCAGGCGGTGCTCCACCATCTCGACCTCCACCTCGCCCCGGGCGAGACGGTGGCCCTGGTGGGTCGCACCGGCAGCGGCAAGTCGACCGTGGCCCGGCTCCTGACCCGCTTTTACGACATCGAGGGGGGCGCGCTGCTGATCGACGGCGTCGACGTCCGAAACATCCAGATCCGCAGCCTCCGCGACGCGGTCGGGGTCGTCCAGGACGAGCCGTTCCTGTTCTCCGACTCCCTCGGCGACAACATCGCTTACGCCCGCCCCGACGCCTCGTTCGAGACCATCGTCGAGGCCGCCAAGGCGGCCGGTGCCCACGAGTTCATCGAGCGCCTCCCGGCCGGCTACGACACGGTGGTCGGCGAGCGGGGCTACACCCTCTCGGGCGGGCAGCGCCAGCGCATCGCCATCGCCCGGACGCTGGTGCAGAACCCCCGGATCCTCCTGCTCGACGACGCCACCAGCGCCATCGACGTGCATCGGGAGGCCGAGATCCACGACGCCCTGCGCACCCTGATGACCGGCCGAACGACGCTGATCATCGCCCACCGGCTCTCGACCATCAGCCTGGCGGACCGGGTCCTGCTGCTCGAAGGCGGCCGGATCGTGGCCGACGGCACCCACAACCGCCTGATGGCCACCGAGCCCCGTTATGCGGCGGTGCTGGCGGCGGCCGAGTCCGACGACGATGCCGACGACACCCCGCCCCCCCTCCCGGGTCCCCCGGGGATGGGCATGCGTCCCGGTGGCCCCCCGGGGATGGGCGGAGGCTTCGGTGGCCCGCCCCCGGGCGGACCGGGTGGCTTCGGCATGGGCCCCGACTCCAACGGAGGTTTCTGACCATGATGTTCGGCGGCGGTGGCCCCATGCGCGGCGGTGGCCCGATGGGGGCAGGTCCCGGCGGTCGGTTCGCGGGCATCCCACCCGACCTCCTCCCCAAGGTCCAGCAACTGACCAAGGACGAGCCCGAGACGGTGATCGGCGAGGACGAGATCGCGTTCTCGCAGGTCGACTGGGACCGGCGGCCCTTCACCCTTCGGCGCTTCCTGCGGCCCTACAAGGTCGCCCTGCTCGGCGCGCTGGCGCTGGTGGTGGTCGAGACCTACGCCGCCCAGATCGGCCCCAAGCTCTACCAGCGGGCCATCGACGAGGGCATCGGCAAGAGCGACTACGGCTTCATCGTGTTGATGGCCGGGCTCTACCTGGCGTCCATCGTCGTCAACACGGTGACCACCACCCTGCGGACCCGGTGGACGGGGCGCATGGGCGAGAACCTCATGTACGACCTCCGGGTCAAGATCTTCACCCACCTCCAGCGGCTGTCCCTCGACTTCTTCACCAAGGAGAAGGGCGGGGTGATCATGACCCGCATGACGAGCGACCTCGACTCGCTCACCGCCCTGTTCCAGGACGGCCTGGTGAACATGGCGGTGCAGGCCGGAACGATGGCCTTCGTCACCTACACCCTCTACAGCTACGACGCCCAGCTGGCCTCGATCACGCTGTTCGTGATCGTGCCGGCCATGACCGCGGCCACGCTGTGGTTCCGCAGCGCCTCGGACAAGGGCTACCTGCGAGTGCGCGACCGGGTCGCCGAGGTCCTCTCCGACCTCCAGGAGAGCCTGGCCGGCATGCGCCTGGTGCTGGCTTCGAACCGCCAGGACCACAACTCGAACAAGCACGCCGAGATCGCCGACCGCTACCGGGGCGCCAACCTCTACACGGCCAAGGTCAACGCCGCCTTCGCCCCGGGGGCCGATGCCATCTCGGTGTTGGGCCAGGCCGTGCTGCTGCTGGTGGGCGGGCGCATGGCGCTGCGGGGCGACATCACCCCTGGCGTCCTGATCGCCTTCGTCCTGTACCTGCAGAGCTTCTTCGCCCCGATCCAGCAGCTCACCCAGCTCTACAACACCTACCAGCAGGGTCAGGCCGCGGTCACCAAGATCCGCGAGCTGTTGCTGCTCGAGCCCGACGTGGCCGAGGCTCCCGACGCCGTGGCGTTGCCGGCCATCGAGGGCGCCATCACCGTCGAGCACGTCACCTTCGAGTACATCCCCGGCCAGCCGGTGCTCCACGACGTCAGCCTCGAGATCCGCCCGGGCGAGACCTTCGCCCTGGTGGGGGCGACCGGCTCGGGCAAGTCGACCCTGGCCAAGCTCGTCACCCGGTTCTACGACCCGACCGAGGGCCGGGTGCTCATCGACGGCCACGACCTGCGATCGATCACCTTCGACTCGCTGCGCCGCCAGGTCGGCGTCGTGCCCCAGGAGCCGTTCCTGTTCGCCGGGTCGGTCCGCGACAACATCGCCTTCGCCCGCCCCGACGCCACCGACGACGAGGTCCACGAAGCCTGCCGGGCCGTCGGGATCGACGAGCTGGTGGCCCGTCTACCCCAGGGCATCGACACGCCGGTCCACGAGCGGGGTTCCTCGCTGTCGTCGGGTGAGCGCCAGCTGCTGGCCCTGGCTCGGGCGTTCCTGTCCCGACCGCGGGTGCTCGTCCTCGATGAGGCGACGTCCAGCCTCGACCTGCGCTCCGAGTCGGTCATCGAGCGGGCCCTCGACGTGGTGCTCGACGGTCGGACCTCGATCATCATCGCCCACCGCCTGGCCACCGCCATGCGGGCCGACCGGATCGCGGTCGTCCACCAGGGAGAGATCGTCGAGCTCGGCAGCCACGACGAGCTGGTCGCCCTGGGTGGCCGCTACGCCTCGATGTACGCCACCTGGGAGCAAGCCGCCGGCGACCCCGTGCACTGACACGTGGCGCAACGGACCGAGGGTCCGGTCGCACTCCGGTTCGAGGGGGTCGGGGTGCGCCGGGGCCCTCGTTGGATCCTCGACGAGGTCGACCTCACGGTGCGAGCGCAAGAGCGCTGGGTCGTGCTCGGGCCCAACGGCTCGGGCAAGTCGACCCTGGTCCAGGTGGCCTCGCTCGCCCTGTGGCCGACGCGGGGCACCGTCGAGGTGCTCGGCCACCGAGCCGGCTCCGTGGATCGGCGCGCCCTGCGGCCCCGGATCGGCGTGGCGTCGGCCGCCTTGGGCGACGCTCTGCGCCCCGAGCTCAGCGCGCTCGAGGTCGTGCTGACCGCTCGTCATGGCGCGCTGGAGCCCTGGTGGCACCGCTACGACGATTCCGAGCGGGCGCAGAGCCTCAAGCTGCTCGACCGGGTGGGGATGGTCACCCACGCCGACCGGGCCATCGGGACGTTGTCCTCGGGCGAGCGCCAGCGCGTCCTGTTGGCCCGGGCGCTGCGGGCCGACATCGGACTGCTGCTGCTCGACGAGCCCGCAGCCGGGCTCGACCTGGGGGCCCGGGAGCGACTACTCGGGTCGTTGGCCACGCTGGCCACCGACCCCGTGACTCCCCCGATCGTCTTCGTCACCCATCACGTCGAGGAGATCCCGCCTGGCTTCACCCACGCCCTGGTCCTGGCCGGCGGCCAGGTGCAGGGGTGCGGCCCGCTGGACGAGACGATCAACGACGGTGCCCTCTCGGCCGCCTTCGGCCTGGCGATCTCGGTGCATCGGGACGAGGCCGGGCGGTGGCGGGCGACCGCCACGCCCTGACCGACCGCGGCCGACTCTTTCGGCGGGTCCTCTCGGGACCCTTGTACCCCCTAGGGGTATCAGGTACAGTGAGATCCCACCGAGAGGAGCGCCCCCATGCCCACCACCCACACCGTCATCGGCATGACCTGCGAGCACTGCGTCGAGGCCGTGCGCGCCGAGATCGAGAAGCTGCCGGGCGTTACCGACGTGGACGTCGATCTCGCCGCCGGGACGGTCACCCTCGACGCGGCTCCCGCGGTCTCGACCGACGCGGTGGCCGCGGCGGTGGCCGCGGCCGGCTACACCCTCGCCCCGTGAGGGCCGGGATGCGGCTGGGCGCCTTCGGGCTGGTACTGGCCACCTCGCTGGGCGCCGGCGCCCTCGCCGGCCGCGTCGCCGGGCCGATCGCCCTCGACGCCGATGGCAGCCACGGCGCCACCGGGGAGACCACGGCGACCGAGACCGGCGACACCGGCCTTCCCGCCGGAGGGCTGCAGGTGGCACAGGACGGCTACCGCCTCCGGGTCGAGGACCGGGTCCTCGAGGCCGACCGGGCCAGCACCCTGGCCTTCACCATCGAAGGTCCGGGAGGGTCCCCGGTCCAGGACTACGTGACGGTGCACGACCGCGAGTTGCACCTCATCGTCGTGTCCAGCGATCTCACCCACTACTCCCACCTCCACCCCACCCGTGACACCACGGGCACCTGGCGGGTCGACCTGCCCGGCCAGCCCGCCGGGACCTATCGGGCCTACGCCGACTTCCAGCCGGCGGGCGGTGACCCGCTGACGCTCGGCATCGGCCTCACCGTGCCGGGGACGTCGACCGCCCCGACCCCGCTGGTCGACGACCGGTCGAGTGTGATCGACGGCTACCAGGTCGACGTCGACGGCGAGCTGATCGCCGGCCGGGCCGCCGAGATCACGATCACCGTCACCCGCGACGGGCAGGTGGTCCGTACCGACCCCTACCTGGGAGCAGCCGGTCACCTGGTCGTCATCCGCGACGGTGACCTCGCCTACCTCCACGTCCACCCGCTCGACGACCGCCCGTCGGGGCCGGTGCGCTTCGCCGTCGAGGTCCCGTCGACCGGCGACTACGCCCTGTACTTCGACTTCTCCCACGAGGGCGTCGTCCGCAGCGCCGCGCTGGCCATCACCGAGGTGGCCGAGACGCCAGGCGACGACGACGACCTCGCCGACCACGGTCACTGAGGAAACCCCGATGCCCGAACCCCGCACCGTCAGCAGTGGCACCCAGCAGGTTGACCTCGCCATCGAGGGGATGACCTGCACGTCGTGCGCAGCCCGCATCGAACGACGGCTCAACGCACTCGACGGCGTCACCGCCACCGTCAACTACGCCACCGACCAGGCCCGGGTGAGTTCGGATCAACCGATCGACACCGAGCAGCTCGTGGCCGAGGTCGAAGCGGCCGGGTACCGGGCCCGCCCCGTGGAGACGACCAGCGGGCGGGGCCCCGGGAGCAGTGCGGACGACGGGCGCAGCGACGACGAGGGCAGCGACGACGAGGCGCGATCGCTCGGCCGTCGCCTGGTCATCTCGGCAGCCCTGTCGGGCCCGGTGGTGGCGCTGGCGATGATCCCCGCCCTCCAGTTCGACGCCTGGCAGTGGCTCTCACTCACCCTGGCCGCCCCGGTGGCCGTCTGGGGGGCGTGGCCCTTCCACCGAGCGGCCTACGCCAACCTCCGCCACGCGGCGGCGACGATGGACACGCTCATCTCGGTCGGGGTGCTGGCCGCCTTCGGCTGGTCGCTCTACGCCCTGTTCCTGGGCGACGCCGGCGAGATCGGGCGCAGCCACGGCTTCTCGCTGCGCGCCGAGCGCGGAGCGGGCGCCAGCCAGATCTACCTCGAGGTGGTGGCCGGCGTGACGGTGTTCCTCCTCGCCGGTCGCTCGTTCGAGGCCCGGGCCAAGCGGCGCTCGGGCGCGGCCCTCCGTGCCCTTCTGGCTCTCGGTGCCAAGGACGTGGGCGTGCTCCGAGATGGGCTCGAGGTGCGGATCCCACTCGAGGATCTCGCCGTCGGTGATCACTTCGTCGTCCGACCCGGCGAGAAGGTGGCCACCGACGGCACTGTCGTCGAGGGCACCTCGGCCATCGACGCCTCGCTGCTCACCGGCGAGTCGGTGCCGGTCGAGGTCGGTCCGGGTGACGCGGTGACGGGCGCCACCGTCAACGCCGGGGGTCGTCTGGTGGTGCAGGCGACCCGGGTGGGAGCCGACACCGCGCTGGCCCGGATCGCCCGACTGGTCGTCGACGCCCAGACCGGCAAGGCCCCGGTCCAACGGCTGGCGGACCGTGTCTCGGCCGTCTTCGTGCCGGCCGTCATCGCCCTGTCGGTCGCCACCCTCGGGTTCTGGCTGGCCGCCGCCCCCACCAGCGGCGCGACCACAGCCTTCAGCGCCGCGGTCGCCGTGCTGATCATCGCCTGCCCCTGTGCCCTGGGCCTGGCCACCCCCACCGCGCTGCTGGTCGGCACCGGTCGAGGGGCCCAGCTGGGGATCCTCATCAAGGGCCCCGAGATCCTCGAGTCGACCCGGCAGGTCGACACCATCGTGCTCGACAAGACCGGCACCGTGACCACCGGAGAGATGACGCTCCACGAGGTGGTGGTGGTGGTGGCCGGGACGACGGTGGACGAGGTCCTGCTCCTGGTCGGGTCACTGGAGGATGCGTCCGAGCACCCGGTGGCCCGAGCCATCGCGGCCGGCGCCCGCCTCCGGCACGCCTCGCTGCTGGCGGTGGGCTCCTTCGAGGCCGTCTCCGGACTCGGCGTCCAGGGTGTGGTCGACGGGCACGCCGTGGTCGCCGGGAGGGCCCCGCTCCTGGCCGACTGGGCCATGCCGCTGCCGGTCGAGCTGGCCGCCGCTCGAGACGCGGCCGAGGCGGCCGGGCGCACGCCGATCCTCGCCGGCTGGGACGGCGCGGCTCGGGCCGTGCTGGTGGTCAGCGACACGGTGAAGCCCACCTCGGCCGAGGCGGTGGCCGCACTGCGGATGCTCGGCCTGCGTCCCATCCTGCTCACCGGGGACAACCCACGGGCGGCCCGGGCGGTGGCCGACCAGGTCGGCATCGACGAGGTGGTGGCCGAGGTGCTGCCCGAGGACAAGGTGGCCGTCATCCGTCGCCTCCAGGGTGAGGGGCGGGTGGTGGCCATGACCGGCGATGGGGTCAACGACGCCGCCGCCCTGGCGCAGGCCGATCTGGGGCTGGCGATGGGCACCGGCACCGACGTCGCCATCGAGGCCAGCGACATCACCTTGGTCGGGGGCGACCTTCGGGCCGCAGCCGACGCCATCCGGCTCTCCCGCCGCACCCTGCGGACGATCAAGACGAACCTCTTCTGGGCCTTCGCCTACAACCTGGCCGCGCTCCCGCTGGCTGCCGCCGGGTTGCTCAACCCGATGGTGGCGGGCGCGGCCATGGCGTCCTCCAGCGTGTTCGTCGTGACCAACAGCCTGCGGCTGCGGCGCTTCCAGTCCCCCTACCACTGAGACCCACCACCAACCCACGGAGGACGCATGCGCGGCTACACCATGAACAAGGACGACTACCTCAAGCGTCTGGCCCGGATCGAGGGCCAGGTCCGGGGCCTCGCTCGGATGGTCGAGGAGGACACCTACTGCATCGACGTCCTCACCCAGCTGAGCGCGGCCACCAAGGCGCTCCAGAGCGTGGCCGTGGGCCTGCTCGACGAGCACGTCCGCCACTGCGTCCGTGACGCGGCCCTGGGCGACGACCCCCAGCGGGCCGACGAGATGATCACCGAGGCCACCCGAGCCATCGAGCGCCTGGTCAAGGCCTGAACCGCCATGACCGCCGCCACACACAACCACCACCCCGACACGCACGCGGGACACGACCCGCACGCGGCACACGACAAGCACGCGGGACACGACCCGGCGATGTTCAAGCGCCGGTTCTGGTCGAGCCTGCTCCTCACCCTGCCGATCGTGGCGACCAGCCACATGGTGATGGAGTGGTTCGGCTACTCGCTCGACTTCGACGGCATCGACCTGGTCGGCCCGGTGCTGGGTACCGTCGTCTTCGGCTGGGGCGGCTGGCCGTTCCTGGCCGGCGGGGTGGCGGAGGTCCGCGACCGCCAGCCGGGGATGATGCTCCTGATCTCGATGGCCATCGTCGTGGCCTACGTGGCGTCGATGGCCACCAGCCTCGACCGGTTCGACCTCGACTTCTGGTGGGAGCTGTCCCTGCTGGTGACCATCATGCTCCTCGGCCACTGGCAGGAGATGAAGGCGATCGGCCAGGCCCAGGGGGCCCTGGCCGCGCTGGCCGAGCTGCTGCCCGACGATGCCGAGCAGGTGGCGCCGGACGCGACCGTGCGCCGAGTGGCGATCGACGACCTCCGCCCGGGCGACGTGGTCCTGGTGCGCCCGGGCGGCCGAGTCCCGGCCGATGGCCGCATCACCGAAGGAGAAGCCGAGGTCGACGAGTCGATGATCACCGGCGAATCCCGGCCAGTGGCCAAGGGCCCCGGAGACCGGGTGGTGGCCGGCACCGTGGCCACCGACTCGTCGATCCGGGTCGAGGTCGACGCCGTGGGCGACGACACCGCGCTCGCCGGCATCCAACGCCTGGTGGCCGAGGCCCAATCGAGCCGGGGTACGGCCCAGGCGCTCGCCGACCGGTTCGCGGCACTGCTCTTCTACCTCGCCGCGGCCGCCGGGGTGATCACCTTCACGGGGTGGTGGCTGGTCGCCGGCGACCTCGAGGAGGCCGTGACCCGGACCGTGACCGTGCTGGTCATCGCCTGCCCCCACGCTCTCGGGCTGGCCATTCCCCTCGTCATCGCCCTCTCCACCGCGGTAGCCGCCCGGGCCGGGATCCTGGTCAAGGACCGTCTGGCGCTGGAACGGATGCGCACCGTCGACGCGGTGCTACTGGACAAGACCGGCACCCTGACCCGAGGGGCCCACACCGTCGTCGGCATCGCCGGAGGGAGCGGACTCGCCGATCACGAGGTGCTCCGGATCGCCGGTGCGATCGAGGCCGACAGCGAGCACCCGCTGGCTCGGGCCATCACCGCGGCAGCGGCTGCCCAGGGTCCGGTCCCCGTCGCCACCGACTTCCGTTCGATCACCGGTCGGGGGGTCGAGGCCGCGCTCGACGGCCATCGCTGGTCGGTTGGCGGCCCGGCGCTGCTGCGCCAGATCGGCGCCTCGGTCCCCGCCGAGCTGGCCGGGCCGGTAGAGGGCTGGATGGCGCGAGGGGCCGCCGTGCTCCATCTGGTGCAGGACGGCACGGTCGTCGGCGCCCTGGCCCTCGAGGATGAGGTCCGGCCCGAGGCCCGACAGGCGATCGCCGAGCTACGGGCGCTCGGTGTCGCCACCATCGTCCTCATCACCGGCGACGCCCGCCAGGTGGCCGATGCCGTCGGGGCCGACGTGGGCGTGGACGAGGTGTTGGCCGAGGTCCTGCCCGAGGACAAGGACCAGGCCGTCGCCGATCTCCAGGCCCGAGGACTTCGGGTGGCGATGGTGGGCGACGGAGTCAACGACGCCCCCGCCCTGGCCCGAGCCGACGTCGGCATCGCCATCGGCGCCGGCACCGACGTAGCCATCGAGTCGGCCGGGGTGGTCCTGGCTTCGAGCGACCCTCGGGGGGTGGCCGGGGTCATCCGCCTGTCGCGGGCGAGCTACCGAAAGATGATCCAGAACCTGGCCTGGGCCGCCGGCTACAACCTGATCTCGATCCCGGTGGCGGCCGGCGCGTTTGCCAGCCTTGGCGTCAGCATGCCGCCGGCGGTGGCCGCGGTGCTGATGAGCGCGTCGACGGTCGTGGTGGCGCTCAACGCACAGCTCCTCCGCAGGGTGAAGCTGTCGGCGTGAGACCAGCGGAGCCGGCCCTCGCGGTGCTGGCCGGCGCCGCCGTGGTCGCCACGTACATCGCCCGCGGCACGCCGGGTTGGAGTGGTCAGGCGGGGCACACCGCGGACAGCGCCGTGGCGAGATGGTGGAACTGGACGAGTACGGCGACGAAGCCCGCCGCGACTACCCCCGTCCCGAACCTCGCCCAGCGCAGCAGGTGTTCGGGGAGCACGAGAGGACTCAGCAGTGCCTCGACTCGCGCCGGTACGTCGGCTCCAGAGATCGAGGCCGGCTCGGGCTCCGAACCTTGACTCACGAGCGCCGCCCGGGTCACAGCTCGGGCAACCGTCAGGCGGTCGCCGACAACGGCCGCCGCGTCCTCGTCGGCCCAACGCTCCAGCGCGTGGCGAAGCTGCCTCACCGCAAAGGCAAGGGGCGGGACGCCCGCGGCCACCCCGCCGACCAGCAGGAAACGGTCGTGTCGGTGCCGCACGTGGGCCTGCTCGTGGGCAAACAGTGCTCGCCGTTCAGCGACCCCCAGAGCCGACAACATGCCGGTCGAGACCACGATGCCGCCGCGTCGACCGGTCTGGGCGTACGCCAGTGGCCGGTCGGTGGCCACCACCTGCACAGGACCAACACGATGTCCTCGTTGGCGATACCAGCCACGGGCGACGTCGAAGCCACGAGCGGTGCTCCAAATCGCCCCGACCACCGCCGCGACGCCGACCCAGGTGGGAACACCCTCGTCAACGCCGAGTGGCCACCGACTCCACCAGAAGAGCCTGGCGGTGAGCGGCTCATGAGCAAGGAACGCAAGGCCGACGACCCACGACACGACCAGCACGATGACGAACACCGAAGCGAGTGCCGCGACGGTGAGCCAGGCCCCGTGATCAGGCCGGAGCCGGCATCCCATCCACACCACGAGGGACATCGCCACGTAGGCCACCGCCAACGGGACGAAGAAGTCGATCATGAGGGGTCCAGACGATCGAGGAGACGGCGGAGGTGCGCCACATCGCTCGTGGACAACGACCCCACGAAACCGGCCAGGGTCGAGGTCCGGTCGCTGACTCCCTCGAGCGTCTCTCTCATCCGGCGAGTTGCCAGCTCGCTCTCGGAGAGCACCGGGAGGTAAGCAAAGCCCCGACCCCGATCGGTTCGCTCGGTCAAGCCCTTCTTCCACAGGCGTGCGAGCACCGTCATCACCGTGGTGTAGGCGAGACAGTTGCCCAGCGCCTCGTTGACCTCCCCCGGCGTCAGCGGGCGCCCCGCGCTCCAGAGCACGGCCAGGACCTCACCCTCCAGAGCACCGTCGGGGCGCCGTCGGCTCAAACCACGACCTCAGCCACCGGCGCCCACGAGGAGACCGTCCATCTCCTCGATTTCGGCCTCCTGGGTTTCAATGATGGCCCCCGCCAACGCCACCGCCTCCTCGTTCTGCCCGTCGGCGACCTCTCGGTCAGCCATCTCGATCGCCCCTTCGTGGTGCTCGATCATCATCGTGAGGAACATCTCGTCGAACGATGCTCCGCTCATCCCCTCCAGCTCGTCCATGTCGCCATCGCTCATCATCCCGCCCGACCCGCCGTGGCCCATGCCGGACATCTCGTCGGACGCCGACTGACCCCAGTCCTCGAGCCATCCCTCCATCGTCTCGATCTCCGGACCCTGGGCCGCCTCGATGCGCTCGGCGAGGTCCTGCACCGCCGCGCTCTCGGCCCGGTCGCTCGCCATACGCGCCATCTCCACCGCTTGCTCGTGGTGGGGGATCATGCCTTGGACAAACTCGACGTCGGCGTCGTTGAACTGCTCGTCCGAGGCGCTCTGTCCACCGTCGCCGCCACTGCTACACGCAGCCACGATCACCGTCACTACCAGCAGAGATGCAAGGCGCCGGAACATCCGTCTCACGAAGCCCTCCCGAAGGATAGATACGACATTGTGTCGTAGACGCTACGGGCGGTCGGAGCGAGGAACAAGCCGACCTCAGCCGGCGACGCAGGCCAGGAGCTTGGGGCGGGCGCGGTCGACCGCGGCCCGCAGGAGCTGGTCGACCAGCGGCTCGAAGAGCGACCCGCCGTAGTCGAGGCGAAAGGCCACCACCGCTCCCCCGCCGTCGGCACTGCCCACCGACACGTCGAGCACCCACGACGAGTGGGACCGCCCGTCGAGCTCGACCCGTTCGAAGCGAACGGCCCGAGGCACGTCGTGAAGGGTGCGCACCATCCGCAGCCGCTTCGATCGGGCCAGCGGCCCGACTCGGGCCCGGAGTTCGACCGTCCAACCCGCCGGTGCCGGGCCGGGCGGCTCGGGCTCGGCCCGGCGCACCAGATCGAGCCACCGCGGGTAGCGGGCCAGGTCGTCGACCCACTCGAAGACCGCCAGGGGTGACGCCGGCACGGCGATCTCCTCGGTGCGCTCCACGGCCGCCCTTCTAGCGCAGCCGGTCTCCGGCCGTCGGGTCCGCGATGCTCAGCTCGTCGGGCGGAGGTGCTCCCCGAACCACGTGAGCGTGCGACCCCAAGCATCGGCCGCGGCTTCGGCGTGGTACGCCGGGCCGTCGGAGGAGTGGAACCCGTGGCCGGCGCCGGCGTAGCGGACGACGTCGTGGTCGACCGGCGCCTCGGCGTCGAGCCGGGCCCGGAGGGTCTCGACCTGCTCCACCGGGATCGAGAAGTCGTCGTCGCCGAAGAGCCCGAGCCACGGTGTGGGCAGGGTCGGCGCGGCGTCGATGAGGGCCGGCATGTGGTCGAAGCGGCTCTCGACGATCCCGCCGCCGTAGAACCCGACGGCCGCACCGATCGGCCGGCGAGCGGCGACCAGGAAGCTCACCCGGCCGCCGAAGCAGAAGCCGACGAGGCCGATTTGGCGGTCGGCGAATCCCTGGTCGCGCAGGTAGGCGAGCGCCCCGTCGACGTCGGTGAGGATCTGCTGGTCGGCGATGCCCTCCATCGCCTCCATGACCGCCTCCATGCCCCGCTCCCGGTCGACCGCCACCAGCCCCTTGCGGTGGAAGAAGTGGGGCGCCACCGCCCGGTAGCCCGATTCGGCCAGCGTGGTGCACACCCCTTCGAGGTACTCGCCGACCCCGAAGGCGTCCTGCACCACGACCACCGCGCCGACGGCCTCGCCGTCGGGCTCGGCGTCGAACAGCTTCATGGCGCCGTCGGCGGTGTCCACCTCGGCGGTGCGGGTCTGGCCCATCTCGTTTCCCCCTGCTCGGTCTGTTCGGTCCTCGGGCGCCAGCCGGCGCTCACCCCACGGCTGCCATCGCCCCCACCGGGACCGGCAACTCGACGAAGTAGAGCACGGCCTCGTCGACCGCGGTCACGGCCAGGGCGGCGTCGCCGCCGTCGAGGGCCACCGAGGTCTCGGGCGGGAACTGCTGGCCGTCGATCTCGACCGTGCCCGACTGACTCCACAGCACGGTCGGCACCGGGCGGGTCGGGAACGTGTGGGTCGCGCCCGGGGCCAGGCGGTAGAAGCCGATGCGGATCTGGCCCTCACCGAAAGCGCCGAGGATGCGCTCGTCGACACCGGGCTCGTCGGCCCGAGGCACCCAGGCGAAGGCCTCGGGGTTCATGAGGATGATGTCGTCGTACTTCTGGGGCGGGTACACCAGGGGACGGCCGTTGGTGGCCTCCCACATCGCCTCGTAGCCGTCCTGGACCCGCTCGGTGCCGTCGTCGCCGATCGTGATGTAGGCGCCGTCCTCGAAACGGCCCTTGCCCTCGGCGACCATGGCGGCGATGGCCTCCCGAGTCTGGCGGCCGGTGCGGAACCCTTGTCCCGACGGCCCTCCGCACTGCACGGTCAGCACCGCCGGCCCCTCCGCCAGGGTGGTGTCGACGTCCTGGGGCCCGTAATAGGTGCCCTCGGGGTGGTAGGAGATCCAGCCCTGGGGGATGACCTTGCTCATGGTCACCGGGTACTCGCCTTTCAGGCAGTACCGGACCTGCTCGTAGTTGTGGGTGTGGCGAGGGGTGTAGTAGCGCTCGAAGCGGGCCAGGTCGAACACGTAGTTGCTGGGGCTGCCCATCTCACCCTCGAGGATCCGCGTCAGCTGGATCCCTCCCTTGCGGAACTGCGAATACTGGACCTCGGGCACGACGACGTCGGCCATCGGGACGATGCGCATGGTGTGTCTCTCCCCCCGCGTCAGCGGATCCGGTTCACGACGTCGGCGGGCACGCCCTCGGGGTCGAGGAGCGCGTTGCCGAACCAGTCGTAGGTGTAGTTGGCGATGATCCCGTGCTGGGTGGCGACGTGGGCGTCGCGCCAGGCGGCCTCGATGGGCAACGCCTCCTGAGGGGCGTGGCCGCCGGCGACGTCCCAGAGCAGGTCGATGGCCCGGGTGCACTCGTGGGTCCAGTAGGTGATGGCGATGCGGGCATCGGTCCAGAGCGGGAGCGGGACCTCCCCGGTGCGCTCCGCCACCTCCAGGGTGCGGCCGGCCACGTCGTCGATGGCGCTCTTGCACCCGTCGATGATGGCCTTGGCCTGGGCCACCTCCATCCGGGCCAGCGAGCGGTCGCGGACCAGCGAGCTCGAGCGCTGCTGGGTCTTGGCCCCGATGAGCTCGACCACGCTGTCGTAGGCCCGCCGGGCCATGCCCCGCACGTGGCGGGGGTGCTTGAACAGGAAGAAGCGCGCCGCATACAGCGGCGACTCGAAACGGGCCCCGTCGCTCCACCAGAAGGCCCGGTCGTCGGGGACGAACAGGTCGGAGACCGAGAAGTCGTAGGACCCGGTCCCCCGCAAGCCCGAGACCTCCCAGGTGTCTCGGTGGATCGCGACGTCGGCCGCCGGAAAGGCGCAGATCTTGAGCACCGGGTTGCCGTGGGCGTCGAGCCGGGGGCGGTCGCCGTCGTAGACGATCGAGTTGCCGGCGAACCAGGTGGCGTACTCGCAGCCGCTCCCGAAGGGCCAGCGGCCGGTGAGCTGGTAGCCACCGGCGACGGCCACCGCCTTGCCGGTCGAGGCCGCGAAGTTGCCGGCGAACATGGCCGACGGGTCATCGGCGAAGACCAGGCGGCCAACCTCGGGCGGCAGGTAGGCGCTGCAGGTACCGACGCCCGAGACGATGCCGGCGATCCACCCGGCCGAGCCGTTGGCGTAGGCGTACTCCTCGACCACGTCCATCATCGTGAACGGATCGGTCTGGAGGCCGCCGATCTCGGCCGGCACGTTCATGCGGAACACGCCCGACGCCTTCATGGTGTCGACCACGTGATCGGGCAGGCGGCGCTGGCGATCGATGGTCGCCGAGGCGTCGATGATCTCGCCCCGCAACGAGCGAGCGACCTCGAGCAACGACGGGTCGGCCACCACCACAGGCTACGCCGGCCGATCGGGCCCGATCAGGCCCGACTGGACGTCGGGCCCGCTCCGGTCGGGATACCGGCCTCCCGGAATCCGGCACCCATGCATCCCGGCGTCGGAGGCACTTGTCCCGGTGGGCGATACTGGGATCGAACCAGTGACCTCTGCCGTGTGAAGGCAGCGCTCTACCGCTGAGCCAATCGCCCGGGGTCGGAGAACGATAGCGCCGGCCCCGGCGCTCGCAGGGGGGCGAGGAACGACGCCACCAGCCCCGAGGGGTGGCGGGCCGGGCGCAGCACCACCCGCACGCCGGCGATGTGGCAGCCGAGGTGGCGACCGCGGAACCCGGCCATCGGGTCGGCGTCCGGACAGGCCAGGTCGAGGCGGGCGAAGCGAGCCCGGCCTCGCAGTGAGGCCGGCACGACCACCGGCCCGTCGCTGCGCCGCTGGATGGCGCGTCCCGGCATCGTCACCGGCAGCCGCAGCGACCGGGCCTCGCCGGTGAGGCTCAGATCGCGCTCGGCCCACCGCAGCTGGCGCCGGTCGCCGTCGATCTCCCAGGTGAGGCTCCCGAGCTCCTCCGGGAAGCCCCAATTGAGGATTCCGCCCATGCGACTGGCCGGCGAATCACAGACCAGCACGGTCATGCACCACCCGACCCGCAGGCCGAGGCGGGCCGGACGGCCAACCACCAGCTCGATGTAGGGACCCACCGGCGAGTCTTCGTAGGCCGCGGCCATCACCAGCGTCGGTCCGGGCAACGGCCGGACCTCGGGGGGGAGGCGATGCACCAGGGAGCGGCCGCCTCGGACCAGACCCACCAGCGCCTCACCGGTGAGGGTCCACGGAGCGACCGGGGCGACCACGCCGGCAACGCTACCGACGCGCCCCCACGATGCCGGTCAGCGGACGGAACCCGACGAGTCGGCGGGCTCGAGACAGAGATGACCCGAGCCGTTGGCCACAGGCCGGCTCCCGGGCGGGCAGTCCGACACCTCGGCCACCGAGGCCACCACCCGCCCGTCGTTCTCCTCGTCGCAGGCCACCGGAACCAGCGTGCCCCCGGTGGCGGTGGCCACGCACTGGCCGAGCAGCTCGGCCACCGGGGTCGGCCCCGACTCCGAGCGTCGAGCGAACGCGGAGAACACGAAGATGGCCACCAGCACCCCGAGGATGGCCACCCACGGAAGGCTTCGGACCAACGACGCGGCCAGGTCGGGCGGCGGGCGAAGGGGGACGTCCCGAGGATCGACGTCGACGTCGACGTCGACGTCGACCAAGGGACCAGTCCGGGACCCGTCGGAGGCGGGCGAGCTGGCGGCCGCCAGCTGACGGTCGTAGTCGATCCGCCGCGCCGGGTCGCCGAGTACCCGCCAGGCGTCGTTCACGGCCTGCATGGCCCGGGCGCTGTCGGCACGGAGCTCGGGGTCGGCACCGACCAGGCGGTCGGGGTGCAGGTCACGGGCCAGCGCGACGTAGGCCATGCGGATCTCGGCCCGGGAGGAGTGCCGGTCGATCCCCAGGACCTCGTAGTGGCTCAGCGGGATCGCGGCCATCGCGGTGGCCTCAGCTCAGCGGGTCGGTCAGCAGCTCGACGACCCGCTCGAGGCCGACCGCCCGGCTGGCCTTGACCAGCACGACGTCGCCCGGGCCCAGCGCGCCGAGGGCGCCCAACGCTTCGACCGGCCCGGGCACCGTGGGCTCGCCGTAGGCCGTCTCGCCCACCACCACCAGGTCGATGCCCCGCGCTCGGGCGTGGTCAGCCACCTCTCGGTGCCCGGCATCGTGACCCTCGCCCAGCTCCGCCATCTGGCCGAGCACCGCCACCCGCCGCCTTCCCGGCATGGCGGCCAAGGCATCGAGGGCGGCCGCCATCGACCTCGGGTTGGCGTTGTAGCTGTCATCGAGCACCACCGCCCCACCCGCCAGCTCCCGCACCCGCATCCTCCCCGGCGCCGGCACCGCGGCCCCCAGGCCAGCGCCGACGCCGGCCAGGTCCACGCCCAGGCTGAGCGCGGCGGCAGCCGCGCCGGCCGCGTTGAGCGCCATGTGGGCGCCGCGCAGCTCGAGCGCGACCTCGACGACGCCCCACGGCGTCTCGAGCTCGAAGCGGGGCCGCAGCCGGTCGTCGAGCACCAGCGATGCCACCCGCACGTCACCGTGGTGTACGCCGTAGGTGAGCACCCGAGCCGCGGTTCGGGTCGCCATCGCCGCCACCCGGGGGTCCTCGGCGTTGAGCACCGCGGTCCCGTCGGCGGCGAGCGCCTCCACCAACTCGCCCTTGGCCTGGGCCACCTGCTCGAGACCGCCGAACGTCTCGGTGTGAGCCGCCGACACCGCGGTGACGACCCCCACGGTCGGGGTGGCCAGCGCGGCCAGGGCGGCGATGTCGCCGACCGCCCGGGCCCCCATCTCGACCACCACCACCTCGACGTCGTCGGGCGCGCCGACCAGGGTCAGGGGCACCCCGAGCTCGTTGTTGTGCGAGCCGACGCTGGCCGCCGTCCGCCTCGACGTCGACAGCGCGGCCGCGACCAGGTCCTTCACCGTGGTCTTGCCCACCGACCCGGTGACCCCGACCACCGGGCCCGGCATCCGGGCCCGGGCCGCCGCCCCCAGGCGACCGAGCGCCACCGAGGTGTCGCCCACCACCACCGCCGCCAGCCCCTCGACCGGCCGCGACACCAGCGCCGCCGCGGCGCCCCGGCGAGCCGCGTCGGCGACGAAGGCGTGACCGTCGCGCTCGGCGACCACGGCCACGAAGAGCTGCCCGGGCTCGACCTGTCGGCTGTCGATGGCGGCGCCGTCCACGGTCGGTCCATCCTCGACCGTGGCCCCGACAAGGCGGCCTCCGGTCGCGGCCGCCACGTCGCCAGCGCTGAACCGCACGGGGCTACCGTGCCACACCGTGGCCTTGCCTCCGGCGCCCCCGCTGCCTGACCGGGTGGCGCTGGTGGTGCTCTTCGGCGGACGCTCGGCCGAGCACGAGATCTCCTGTTTGACCGCGGCGTCGGTGCTCGCCGCCCTCGACCCCAGCCGCTACCGGCTGACCACGATCGGCATCGACCACGACGGCACCTGGCACCGGGCGGCTCCTGACGCCGAGGGGGCGCTGGCCGCCGTCGGGGCCCCCACCACCCCGAGCGAGGTGCTGGCCGACCGACCGGTGGTGCTCCCGCTGCTGCACGGGCCGATGGGCGAGGACGGGACCATCCAGGGACTGCTCGAACTGGCGGGCGTGGCCTACGTCGGCGCCGGGGTCCTCGGCTCGGCGCTGTGCATGGACAAGGCCATGGCCAAGGACGTGCTGGCCGGCCACGGCCTCCCCCAGGTCCGCTACCTGAGCTTCGCGGCCGACGATCGGGCTGCGGCCACGCCCGATCGGGTCGGCGCGACCCTGGGCTGGCCGGTGTTCGTGAAGCCGGCCAACCTCGGGTCGTCGATCGGCGTGAGCCGGGTCACCGAGCCCGGAGCCCTGGCCGGGGCCATCGACCTGGCCGCGAAGTTCGACGATCTGGTGGTCATCGAGGAGGCGGTGAACGGGCGCGAGCTCGAGTGCGGCATCCTCGGCAACACCGGAGCACTGGCCGCCTCGGCGGTCGGCGAGGTGGTGCCCACCCACGACTTCTACGACTTCGAGGACAAGTACCTCGACGGCGCCGCCGAGCTGCGGGTGCCGGCGCCCATCTCCGGCGCCCTGGCCGACCAGGTGCGGGCCCTGGCCCTGGCCGCGGCCGATCTACTGCGGGTCGAGGGCCTGGCCCGGGTCGACCTCTTCTACGAGGAGGGAGGCCGGGGTCTGGTGATCAACGAGGTCAACACGATCCCCGGCTTCACCCCCTTCTCCATGTACCCGAGGCTCTGGGCCGAGTCGGGGCTGGACTACCCCGAGCTGGTCGACCGCCTGGTGGGCCTGGCCCTCGAGCGCCACGCCCGGCGGGCCGGGCGCGTCGGGCGTACACGCTGAGCACCACCGGACCGAGTGCCGTCGGTCGCCCCAGGGGCGCGGCCGGGGGCCGGTCGGATGGTAGAGAGGGGCGGTGATCCCCCAGGCGCTGGCCGGCCGACGCCTCCTCGTCACCGGCTCGACCGGGTTCCTCGGCACCGCCCTGGTCGAACGGCTCCTGCGGGGTGCCCCCGACTGCGAGCTGGTCCTGCTGATCCGGCCCGGACGACGCACTCCAGCGGCCGAGCGGGCGCGCCGCGAGGTGCTGCGCAACGACGCCTTCGACCGCTTGCGCCAACAGCACAGTCCGGCCGGCGACGCCGGCGAGGACTTCGAGGCCATGGTCGCCCGGCGGGTGCAGGTCATCGCCGGCGACGTGGGGGTCGATGGTCTGGGTCTCGACGACGAAGGTCGGGCCCTGCTGGCGAGCTGCGACGTGGTCATCCACTCGGCCGCCACGGTCGCCTTCGACTCGCCGCTCGACGCCGCCGTGGAGGTCAACCTCCTCGGCCCGTCGCGCCTCGCGACCGCTCTGCGCGACGTCGGGTCCTCGGCCCACTTGGTGGCGGTGTCGACGTGCTACGTCGCCGGTGTTCGCCGCGGTGACTCGCCCGAGGCGCCTCTGCCGGGCCAGCTCCTGTCGCTCGACCTCGACTGGCGGGCCGAGGTGGCGGCGGCCCGACGCCTGCGGGCCGATCTCGAGGCCGAGAGCCGCACCCCCGACCGGCTGGCCGACTTCGCCAAGGGGGCCCGCCGCGAGCTGGGCGCGGCCGGGACCCCGCTGTTGGCCGAGAGAGGCGAGAAGCTGCGCGACGACTGGGTCGCCGAGCGGCTGGTCGACGCCGGTCGCAAGCGGGCCCAGTCGCTCGGGTGGCCCGACGCCTACGCCTACACCAAGGCCCTCGGCGAGCAGGCTCTGCTCGAGACCCGAGGGACGCTGCCGGTGACCATCGTGCGGCCGTCGATCATCGAGTCGGCCCTGGCCGAGCCCCGTCCGGGCTGGATCCGCGGCTTCCGCATGGCCGAGCCGGTCATCATCAGCTACGCCCGGGGGCTGCTCCGCGAGTTCCCCGGCCTGCCCGAGGGCGTGGTCGATGTCATCCCCGTCGATCTGGTCGTGGCCGCGGTCCTCGACGCCGCCGCCCGGGGTCCCGAACCCGAGCCCGCGGTGGTCCAGGTGGCGTCGGGCACGGCCAACCCGCTGCGGTACCGAGCCCTGGTCGACCTCGTCCAAGGCTGGTTCTCCGAGCACCCGCTCTATGACACCAAGGGCCAGCCGATCGTCGTGCCCGAGTGGACCTTCCCGGGGCGAGGACGGGTGCAGGGCCAGCTCGAACGGGCGGTCGGTTGGCTCGACCGGGCCGAGCGAGTCCTCGGCGCCCTTCCCCTGCGGGGCAACCAGGCAACCTGGTCGGCCGCCCTGGCCGAGCGCCGAGCGGACGCCGCCCGAGCCCTCGGCTACGTCGAGCTCTACGGCGCCTACGCCGAGACCGAGGCCCGCTTCCGAGTGGACCGGCTCCTCGAGCGCTGGGTCTCCCTCGACGCCGACGACCAGGCCGACTTCTGCTTCGACCCGGGCGTCATCGACTGGCCGACCTACGTTCGCCAGATCCACCTCCCCTCGGTGGTCGAGCACGCCCGGGTCCGCACCACGGCCGGGGCCCGGACCACCGACAGTCGCTCGACCCGGCTGCGCCGGCAGGTGCTCGACCCGGCCCGGCACATGGCCGTGTTCGACCTCGAGAACACCCTCATCGCGTCGAACGTGGTCGAGTCCTACGCCTGGCTCGCCACCCGCCGGCTGGGCACCGTCGACCGCCTGCGGTTCGCGGCCAAGACCCTCGCCGAGGGCCCCTCGCTGCTGGCCTTGGACCGGCGGGACCGGGGCGACTTCCTCCGCCACTTCTACCGCCGCTACGAGGACGCACCGGTCGAGCGGCTGGCCGAGGACGCCGAGGCCCTGTTCAGCCACCTGATCCTGGCCAAGTCGTTCCCCGCCGGCATCCGCCGGGTGCGCGAGCACCGGCGACTGGGCCACCGCACGGTCCTCATCACCGGCGCCCTCGACGTCGTGGTCGAGCGCTCGCTCTCCCACCTCTTCGACGACATCATCTGCGCCCGGATGGGCACCGACCGCCACGGCCGCTACACCGGCGAGCTCGACGAGGCGCCACCCACTGGCGAGGCCCGGGCCCTGCTCATGGCCGACTTCGCGGCCGCCGAGGGCTACCGCCTGGAGGAATCGGTGGCCTACGCCGACTCCTCCTCCGACCTCCCGATGCTCGATGTCGTCGGCTTCCCGGTGGCGGTCAACCCCGAAACCCGCCTCGCCGCCATCGCCCGCAAGCGGGGCTGGCTGGTCGAGCACTGGGCCAAGGCGCCGGGTGACACCCGACCCCTGCTGCCGATCGGTCCCAGCACCCGGGCGACCTCGTTCTCGACCGGCCGGCGGGCCGGGAGCCGTCCCGGCCCGCTCCGGGATCGCGCCGGGGGAAGGGGCGAGGGGTGAAGGCGCTCCAGGTCCAGCGGTCGATGGCCCGCTTCGCGGCCGCTCGGGTGGCCGGGGCACTGGTGCCCGGTCGGGGCGCGGCCGTGGGGCCCCTGTCGCTGGTCGACATCGACCCGCCCGCCCGGCCCGGACCGGACTGGCAGCGGGTCCGACCTCGGCTGGCTGGCATCTGCGGCTCCGACCTGGCCACCGTCGACGCGGTGTCGTCGCGCTGGTTCGAGCCCCTCGTCAGCTTTCCCTTCGTGCCCGGCCACGAGATCGTGGGCGAGCTCGACGACGGGACCCGGGTGGTGGTCGAGCCCGTGCTGGCCTGCGCCGCCCGCGGCATCCACCCGCCGTGTCCGGCGTGCCAGGTGGGCGAGACCCAGTCCTGCGAGCACCTGACCCACGGCCACCTTCGGCCCGGCCTCCAGACCGGCTACTGCGCCGACACCGGCGGGGGCTGGTCGATCGCCCTCAACGCCCACGAGTCTCAGCTGCACCGGGTGCCCGACGAGCTGACCGACGAGCAGGCGGTGATGGTCGAACCGGCGGCCTGTGCCCTCCACGCGGCGAATGCCGTGTCGACCTTCGATGGCGATGTCGTCGTCGTGCTGGGGGCGGGAACCATCGGCCTGGCCGTGCTGGCGGCGCTGGGCAAGCTGGGTCTCGCCCGCGGGTCCACGATCATCGCCACCGCCAAGCACCCCGAGCAACGTCGCCTGGCCACCGAGCTGGGCGCCGACCAGGTGGTCAAGCCGGGCGAGGTGCTGCGAGCGGTCCGCCGGGCCACCGGCTCGATGGTGGTCGGCGACCGCCTGGCCAGCGGGGCGGCCGTCGTTCTCGACTGCGTGGGCTCGGCCGAGTCGCTGGCCCAGGCCCTGGCCATCACCCGACCCCAGGGCGAGATCGTGCTGGTGGGTATGGCCGGCGAGACCACGGTCGACCTCACCCCGCTCTGGCAGCGCGAGATCCGCCTGACCGGGGCCTACGCCTACGGCACCGAGCGCCTCGACCGCGACGGCACCCCAGTGGACGAGCGCCGGACCTTCGACCTGGCCTTCGAACTGGTGGCCGAGGCTGGCCTCGGGCGCTTGGTGGGCGCCACCTACGCCCTCGACCGCTACCGAGACGCCCTGGCCCACGCCGCCGACGCGGGGCGTCGGGGCACGGTCAAGGTCGCCTTCGACCTCCGCGCCGAACGAGAGAGAGACCGTCTGTGAGGCTCCACCCCATGAGGCTGCACCCATGAGCCCCCGTCCCGGATTCGTCCTCGAGGTCGATCGCTCGACACCACCCTTGCTCCTCATGCACGGCGAGGGGTTCCACCTCCAGCGCATGCCGATCGGCACCCGGGTCGTCTATCCGGGAGAGCCGCTGGCCACCCTGCGCGACCCCGACACCGCGATCCGCCATGCCCTGCTCAACCCGGTCAACGCGGACCCTCTGCCGGCCCAGCTGTTCGCCGGGATGAAGCTCACCATCGCCTTCGACGACGTCTCGCTGCCGCTCCCGGCCATGCGCAGCCCCGACGCCCGCCAGCGGGTCATCGAGGCCGTTCTCGACCTCGCGGCCGAGGCCGGGGTCGACGACGTCGAGATCATCGCCGCCCTCGCCCTGCATCGGCGGATGACCGAGTCCGAGCTGCGCCACGCGGTCGGCGACCGGGTCTACGACGCCTTCGCGCCCCGGGGCCTGCTCTACAACCACGACGCCGAGGACCCCGAGGCCATGGCCCTGCTGGGCGAGACCGACCAGGGCGAAGAGGTCGAGATCAGCCGTCGGGCCGCCGAATCCGACCTCCTCGTCTACGTCAACATCAACCTCGTCACCATGGACGGCGGCCACAAGTCCGTCGCCACCGGGCTGGCCAGCTACCGCAGCCTGCGCCACCACCACAACGTGGCCACGATGCAGCGCAGCCGGTCGTTCATGGACCAGCACCGCTCCGAGCTGCACAGCGCCAACTGGCGGATGGGCCGGCTCATCCGCGACGCCGGGGTCAAGGTCTTCCAGATCGAGACCACCCTCAACAACGACACCTTCCCGGCCCCCTTCGACTTCCTCCAGAAGCGGGAGTGGGAGTGGCGGGCCCGGGACCGTGCCCTGTTCGTGGCGTCGTCCAAGGGCCTCGACCGCCTCCCCAACCGGGCTCGACGCAAGCTCTTCCACTCGATCGAGGCGCCGCACGACCTGACCGGGGTCATCGCCGGTGAGGTCGAGTCGGTCCACGCCCTTACCACCGCCAAGGTGCTGGAGCAGCAGGCCGTGACCGTCGAGGGCCAGAGCGACGTGCTGACGATGGGTCTGCCCTACATCTCGCCCTACAACGTCAACTCGATCATGAACCCGATCCTGGTCGCCTGCCTGGGTCTCGGGTACCTGTTCAACATGTACCGGGGCAAGCCGCTGGTGCGGGAGGGCGGGGTCCTGATCATGGGCCACCCCACCCCCTGGGAGTTCCATCCGGTGCACCACCCCAGCTACATCGACTTCTTCGAGCAGGTCCTGGCCGACACCACCGATCCCCTCGAGATCGAGAAGCGCTGGGAGCAGCAGTACGCCGAGGACGAGTGGTACCGCCACCTCTACCGAACCAGCCACGCCTACCACGGAGTGCACCCCTTCTACATGTGGTACTGGTGCGCCCACGCCCTCCAACACCTCGGCGGGGTGATCGTCGTCGGCGGCGACCCGGCCGCGGTGCGCCGGCTCGGCTTCAAGCCGGCCTCGACCTTCGACGATGCCTTCGAGATGGCGACCGACGTGGTCGGCCCCCACCCGTCGATCACCCACCTCCACGCCCCGCCGCTGCTCATGGCCGAGGTCCAGTGACGACACCGAGCGACCCGCGTCGATGAAGCTGCCGCGCCGCCTCCCCGACCCCGGCTTCCCGCTGCGGGCCCCGACCGCTCCGGTGGGCGTCGAGGTCCCCGCCGCCCCCGCCCACAAGGGCCACGACTACGACACCTCGTGGGCCCGCCGCGGCCCTGCCCGTTGGACTCGGGCGGCGCTGGTGGAGGGCCCGATGCGGGCGGTGGTGCGGGGACTGTCGGCGCCGACCCGGGCCGGCGCCGACCGGTTGGCCGAGCTGCGGGGCCCGGTCATCTTCGCCGCCAACCACCACAGCCACCTCGACACCCCCCTGTTGCTGACCTCGATCCCGGCCCGGTGGCGCCACCGCGTGGTGGTAGCCGCGGCCGCCGACTACTTCTTCGCCACCCGAGCGGCTTCGGTGGCCTCGGCACTGGCCATCAACGCCTTCCCCATCGACCGGGGACGGGTGAGCCGGGAGTCGGCCGACCGGGCGGCCGAGCTGCTGGCCGACCGGTGGAGCCTGCTCATCTTCCCCGAGGGCGGGCGCAGCCCCGACGGGTGGGGCCAGGGCCACCGGGGCGGCGCCGCCTACCTGTCGATCCGCACCGGGGTCCCGGTCGTCCCGGTGCACCTCGACGGCACCAGCCGGATCTTCGCCCGCGGCGATCGGGTGCCCAAGCCCGGCACCACCCGGGTGACCTTCGGTGCACCCCTCCAGCCCGCCGAGGGAGAGGACGCCCGCCGATTGGCGGCCCGCATCGAGGAGGCCGTGGCCGTGCTGGCGGACGAGGCCACGTCGGACTGGTGGGCGGCCCGGCGCCGGGCCCATCGAGGCACGACCCCGTCGCTGACCGGCCCGGACACCGCGTCCTGGCGCCGGGCCTGGGCCCTCGAGGACCGCCGAGGCAGGCGACGCCGCCCACCGGCCTGGCCCCCGCTCTAACCCCCACCAGGCGAGAGTCCGCACCTACCCTCTCACCGATGCCCGCCGACGTCGTCTACGCCTCGCGCGTCATGCAGCTCGAGCTGCTCGATGCCGACGGCAAGGCCATCGGCCGGGTCGCCGACGTGGTGCTGGTCCCAGCCACGCCGGCCGCGCCTCGGGTGGTCGGCTTCGTGGCCTCCATCAGCCGCCACCGGGTGTTCATTTCGGGAGGGCGGGTCACCGAGGTCAGCCGGGGCGGCATCCGCCTGCGCAGCGCGGCCATCGACCTTCGGGGCTTCACGCGCCGGCCGGGCGAGATCCTGGCCAGCGACCTCATCGATCGGACCATCGAGGGCGAGGTCCTCACCGACCTCGCCCTGCGCCGCACCTCCGGGCAGCGGACCGGGTGGGAAGTGTCGACGGTGGCCCTGCGGGCCCGCTCGGGCCTCCGCCGCCGGGCGCCCCGGCTGGTGCCCTGGCGCGAGGTCCGCCAGCTCTTCGACGACAGCACCATCCCGGTGGAGATCGTCGGCTGGCGGGAGATGCACCCTTCGGACGTGGCCCGGGCCGTCCGCGACCTGCCGCTCGAACGCCGCCGGGTGCTCGCCGAAGCCATGGAGGACGAGCGGCTGGCCGACGTCCTCGAGGAGCTCGACGAGGAGGAGCAGGTCCGCCTGATCGAGGGCCTCGACGTCGAGCGACTGGCCCACATCCTCGAAGAGATGGCGCCCGACGACGCCGCCGACCTCCTGGCCGAGCTGCCCCGCGACCGCCAGCGGGTCCTGCTCGAGGCCATGCAGCCCGACGAGGCCGATCCGCTGCGGGCCCTGCTGCGTCACGGCGAACGGACGGCCGGGGGCCTGATGACCCCCGAGCCGGTGATCATCGATCCGGCGGCACCGGTGGCCGAGGTGCTGGCCCGTCTACGCGACCCCGACATCGCGCCCGCCCTGGCCGCCCAGGCCTTCGTGGTCGATCCCCCCCTGCAGCCACCGACCGGCCGCTACGTCGGCACCATCGGCTTCCAGCGGCTGCTGCGGGAACCGCCCTCGACCGCGGTCGGCCGGATCGTCGAGGAGGTGCCGGCGGTGCTGCCGGCTACCCCCGAGATCGAGGTCGCGGCCCGCCTGGCCAGCTACAACCTGCTGGCGCTGGCGGTGTGCGACGAGCAGGGACGGCTACTGGGGGCGGTGTCCATCGACGACGTGCTCGACGCCGTCCTGCCCGAAGGGTGGCGGGCTCGTGTGCGCTGAGCGTCTCGCCCACTCGAAGCCGTGGTCAGCCCGGTGAGGCGACGGATCGATCTCAGCCGCCCTCGGGGCGGACGGGGCCTCGGTGTCCACTACGACCCCGAGGCCTTCGGGCGGTTCTCGGAGGGCATCGCTCGGTTCCTGGGCAGCGCCCGGTACCTGGTCTTCCAGACCGTGGTCATCATCGTGTGGGTGGTGCTCAACGCGGTGGCCAGCGACCTGCGCTTCGACCGCTACCCCTTCATCCTCCTGACGCTGGTGTTGTCGATGCAGGCCTCCTACGCGGCCCCGTTGATCCTGTTGGCCCAGGACCGCCAGGCCGAGCGCGACCGGGCCCAAGCCGAGCGCGACCGTGAGGTCACCCTGCGGACCCAGACCGACACCGAGTTCCTGGCTCGCGAGCTGGCCTCGGCCCGCCTGGCCCTGACCGACGTGGCCACCGCCGACGACCTGCGCGGGGCGGTCGACAAGCTGGTCGCCGCCCTCGAGCGGTCGGCGCCGTCGGCGCCGTCGGCAGACGCCACCGAGACCGCCTGAGAACGGTGGCGGGCGCCCGGGAGTCGACCGTCGGGCGACGACGGCTCCCCTACCCCTTGGCGGTGTCGGAGCTCACCGGCCCGGAGCGGGCGACCGGTGCCGGCGTGGCCATCGGCCTGGCCGCGGCGGTGTGGCCCACGTTCGCCGAGCACACCGGGGCCACCTTGCCGTGCCCGCTGCGGACAGTCACCGGCGTGCCCTGCCCGTTCTGCGGCGCCACCACCGCCGCCCTGGCGCTGGTCCGGGGAGATCTGGCCCCGTCGGTGGCGGCCAACCCTCTGGTGGCACTGGCGGCGGTGGCGGTCGTGGTGATGGTGGTGGTGATCGCCCTGCGACGGCTCGGCTGGGCCGGCCGGGCCGGCGCCTGGTCTCCCCGCTCGGCGAGCGCCGGGTGGCGGGCCCTCGCAGGGCTGGCTGCCGCCAGCTGGGTGTGGCAGCTGCACCGGTTCGACGTCGCCTTCTGAGGGTGCGCTCCTCCTCGGAGGCCGAAACTCGATAAATCCGATCTACTAGGTCGGGTTTCGGGCTACCCTGACGCCCATGCGATGCACATCGGCCTCCAAGACCCCCTCGCGACGGTGTCGTCGGCCCTGAAAGGCCGACCCCCCGTCCACCGATGCGCAGGAGCACTCCCATGGCAACCTCCACCCTGACCCGAGTCCCTTCCCCGACCGTCGCCCACCTCGAGGCGGTGGCCGCCGGGCTGGCCCGCACCGCCGATCCGGCGGCTCTCCCCGAGGGCGAGGGACGCCGCTACGTCCGGCTCCTCCACACCGACGCCTACGAGGCGTGGCTCATCGCCTGGCCGGCCGAGACCGCCCTCGACTGGCACGACCACGGCGAGTCGACCGGTGTGTTCCAGGTCGTGTCCGGCGAGCTCGACGAGGCCCGGCCCACACCCGACGGCGTCACCCGCCGGCGCCTCCAAGCCGGCGACCGCCAGGTGATCGAGGTCGGCGACATCCACGACGTGGCCAACCGCACCCCGGGGTCGGAGGCGCTGAGCGTCCACGTCTACGCCCCGCCGCTGACCTCGATGGGCTACTACCGGCTGTCGGGGGACGGCACACTCCGGCACTCGGGGGTCGAACCGCTCGACGCGCCCGAGCCGACCCGGGAGCCGGCGAGCGGGCGAGGGCCCCAGCCCCGAGCGACACTGGCGCCATGACCACCGGGCGCCGCAGCGCCGACGAGCTCGTGGCCGAGGCTCGCCGCCACATCCGACGGGTCGAGCCCGGCGAGGTCGCAGACTTCCTCGGATCGGACGGCCTCCTGATCGACATCCGCTCCGAGGCCCAGAGGGCCGATGCCGGGGCGCTGCCCGGGGCCCTGGCCATCGAGCGCAACGTGCTGGAGTGGCGTCTCGACCCGGCCGGCGCCCATCGCCTCCCCGCCATCGAGGGCTACGACACCCCGATCGTGGTGGCCTGTGCCCAGGGCTACGCGTCGAGCTTCGCGGCCCGGTCGCTGGTGGAGATGGGCCACCGCCATGTCGCCGACCTCACGGGCGGTGCCGAGGCCTGGAAGGCCGCCGGCCTGCCCATGGCCCGGTCGGCCAGCGCTCTCCCCCGGCGGCGCCAGACCCACGACTGACGCGGCCGGGCACCCAACGGGCTCGGCGGCCGGCCCTAGGCTCTCCTCCCGCACGCAGCCCTCCCGCCACCCAGGAGCAGCCCGATGGCAGTCAGCGCCGGCACCCCGACCGAGCTCGTCCAGCAGGTCTACGCGACCCTCGAGTCCCGCTCGGCCCTTGGTCGACGCCGCCTCGGCCGGGCCCTCACGCTGACCGAAAAGATCCTGGTCAACCACCTGTCCGACCCCGAGAGCCAGGAACTCGAACGGGGCCGCAGCTATGCCGACTTCCGCCCCGACCGGGTCGCCATGCAGGACGCCACCGCCCAGATGGCGCTGCTCCAGTTCATGACCGCCGGGCTGCCCGAGACCGCCGTGCCCAGCACCGTCCACTGCGACCACCTGATCCTGGCCAAGCAGGGGGCCACCCTCGACCTGGGTGTGGCCGTGGACACCAACCGCGAGGTGTACGAGTTCCTGCGCACGGTGTCGGCCCGCTACGGGATCGGCTTCTGGAAGCCCGGCAGCGGGATCATCCACCAGGTCGTGCTCGAGCACTACGCCTTCCCCGGCGGGATGATGATCGGCACCGACAGCCACACCCCCAATGCCGGGGGCCTGGGCATGGTGGCCATCGGGGTCGGCGGGGCCGACGCGGTCGACGTCATGACCGGCTTCCCGTTCAACGTCCGCTGGCCCAAGGTCATCGGGGTGAAGCTCACCGGCGAGCTGTCCGGCTGGTCGTCGCCCAAGGACGTCATCCTCAAGGTGGCCGAGATCCTCACGGTGGCCGGCGGCACCGGTGCCATCGTCGAGTACTTCGGCCCCGGGGCCCGCACCATCAGCGCCACCGGCAAGGCCACCATCTGCAACATGGGGGCCGAGATCGGGGCCACCACCTCGCTCTTCCCCTACGACGACGCCATGGCCCGCTACCTCAAGTCGACCGGTCGCGAGGCCATCGCCGACGCCGCTGGCGCGGTGGCCCACGAGCTGCGGGCCGACGACGAGGTGGAGGCCGACCCCGAGGCCCACTATGACCAGGTCGTCGAGATCGACCTCTCGACCCTGCTCCCCCAGCTCAACGGGCCCCACACCCCGGACCTGGCGCATCCGGTGAGCCGCATCGGGGCCGACGCCGCCGCCGCCGGCTGGCCGACCACCATCTCGTCGGCGCTGGTCGGGTCGTGCACCAACAGCTCCTACGAAGACATCGGCCGGGCCGCCAGCCTGGCCCGCCAGGCCTCGGCCAAGGGCCTGCGGGCCAAGACCCCGCTGCTCATCACCCCGGGCTCCGAGCAGGTGCGGGCCACCATCGAGCGCGACGGGCTGCTGGCCGACCTCGAGGCCATCGGCGCCACCGTGCTGGCCAACGCCTGCGGTCCCTGCATCGGGCAGTGGGAGCGCAGCGACGTCGAGTCGGGCGAGCCCAACGTCATCGTCACCTCGTACAACCGCAACTTCCCCAAGCGCAACGACGGCAACCCCAACACCTACGCCTTCGTCACCTCACCCGAGACGGTCATCGCCTACGCCCTGGCCGGCACCCTCGACTTCGACCCGCTCACCGACGAGATCGACGGCGTCCGCCTCGAAGCCCCCTTCGGCGACGAACTCCCGGCGCTCGGCTTCGACGAGGGCGACCTCGGCTTCATCACCCCGCCCGAGGACGGCTCAGGGGTCGAGGTCATCGTCGACCCGGCCAGCGAGCGGCTCCAGGTGCTCGCCCCCTTCGCCCCCTGGGACGGCCAGGACCTCCTCGACCTCCCGGTGCTGATGAAGGCCAAGGGCAAGTGCACCACCGATCACATCTCGGCCGCCGGTCCCTGGCTGCGCTACCGGGGCCACCTCGAGAACATCTCGGGAAACCTCTTCATCGGCGTGGTCAACGCCTTCACCGGAGCCGTGGGTGAGGGCAAGGACCAGCTCGACGGCGAGACCCGCTCGTTCCCCGACATCGCCAAGCACTACGGCCAGGCCGGCCAGGGGTGGGTCGCGGTGGGTGACCAGAACTACGGCGAGGGCAGCTCCCGGGAGCACGCAGCCATGGAGCCCCGCTTCCGCGGCGGCAAGGTGGTCTTCGCCCGGAGCTTCGCCCGGATCCACGAGACCAACCTCAAGAAGCAGGGCATGCTCCCGCTGACCTTCGCCGACCCCGACACCTACGACCTGATCGGCGAGGACGACCGGGTCTCGGTGCTCGGGCTGGCCGAACTGGCTCCCGACGTACCGGTGCGGTGCCGCATCACCAAGCCCGACGGGACAACCGTCGATTTCGAGGCCACCCAGACCTTCTCTCCCGACCAGATCGAGTGGTTCAAGGCCGGGAGCGCCCTCAACGTGATCCGGGCCAGCCTCGGGCGCTGAGCCCCGACCGCCTTGCCCATGGTGACGTAGCTCGGCGAGACTGCCACCCTCGGTGGTGAGCGCCAACGGTGGTTGGCATAGCCCTGAACGCGATGGAGGAGCACCGGTGTTCGCAGGTTCAGGTCGCTCGGCCACGTCCCCCTCGCTCGATCCCAAGGGCCCCGCGGTCATCGACCTGCGCGAGCCCCGAGCCGACGCTTCCTCTACTGGCGGGGACGTCGCCACCGAACTGCGCCAACATCGCCGCATCCGCCTCGCGGGCCTGGTCGCATTGGTCGTCCTCAACGCACTCGACGTCCTGACCACCTACCGGGCACTGGAAGCCGGGGCCACCGAGGCCAACCCGGTGGGCGCCTTCTTCATCGACACCGGGCTGCTGCCGTGGGCCAAGTTGGCGGTGCTGGTCTTCCTGGGCGTGAAGACGCTGCGGGCCGAGCCCAAGCTGGCCACGACCAGCGCGCTGTGGTTCGTCGTCGGGGTCTACGCCATGGCGATCGTCTCCAACACCCTCTCCCTGCGGCACCTCGGGGTCCTCTGACCGATCGTCAGATCGGCGAAACATCGGGGCAACCAACGCGGCCTACGGTGCCGACATGGCGCACGATCCCACCACCGTCGAGGCCTACGCGGATGCGGCCGCGGCCGCCCTCGGCATCCCCCTCACTCCCGAGCGGCGGCCAGGGGTGCTAGGCCACCTGAGCGCCATGTTCGTCATGGGCGACCGCTTCATCGACCAGGCCATCGATGAGGAGACGGAGCCGGCGCCCGTCTTCCGGGCCTGAGCAGGCTCGCATGGGACTGGCACCCGACGCCTACGCCGAGCTCGACGGGGTCGCGCTGGCCGCAGCGGTGGCGGCCGGCGACACCACCGCCCGGGAGGTGGCCGAGGCCGCCCTGAGCCAGATCGAGCGGCTCGACCCGCGGCTCAACAGCTTCACCACGGTGGTGGCCGAGCGGGCCCTCACCGAGGCCGACGCCCTCGACTCGGCGCGGGCCTCGGGCCAACCCCTCGGCCCGCTGGCCGGCGTGCCCTTCGGGGTGAAGGACCTCTTCGACATGGCCAGGGTGACCACCGTCGCCGGCTCGAAGATCCATGCCGAGCGGGCGCCGGCCGTGGCCGATGCGGCGGTGGTGACCCGCCTGCATGCCGCCGGCGGTGTCCTCACCGGGGCTCTCACCATGGACGAGTACGCCTACGGCTTCACCACCGAGAACCACCACCACGGGCCCACCCACAACCCGCACGACCCCCGCCGCATCGCCGGGGGATCGAGCGGCGGCACCGCCGCCGCGGTGGCCGGCGGGCTCCTCCCGATCGCCATCGGCACCGACACCAACGGCTCGATCCGGGTGCCCGCCGCGCTGTGCGGGATCTTCGGCCTCAAACCCACCTACGGGCTGGTGTCTCGGGCCGGCGGGGTGCTGTTCGCGCCCAGCCTCGACCACGTGGGCATCGCCGCCCGTTCGGTGCGCGATCTGGCCACCACCCTCGACGCGGTCGCCGGACACGATCCGGCCGACCCGGCGTCGGTGGACCGACGGCTGGAGCCATCACGCCCGGCGGTCGGCCGCTCGATCGCCGGGCTGGCGGTGGCCGTCGCCGACGGGTGGTTCGCCGACGGCGGCCGGCCCGAGGTCCACCAGGCGGTGGCCCTGGTGGCGGAGGCCCTCGGGGCCAGCGGCACGGTCACTCTTCCGGAAGCCGAGCGGGGACGGGCCGCGGCGTACGTGATCACCGCCGCCGAGGGTGCCAACCAGCACCTCGATGACCTTCGGCGCCGGCCGGACGACTTCGACCCCATGACCCGCGACCGCTTCCTGGCCGGCGCGCTACTGCCGGCTGCGCTCTACGTGTCGGCCCAGCGCTACCGCCGCTGGTACCAGCGGCTGGTCCTCGAGGCGCTGGCCGGCGTCGACGTGGTGCTGGCTCCCACCGTCCCCTTCCCGGCCACCATCATCGGCCAGCGGACCATCGAGATCGGCGGGGCCGAGGTCGTGGTCGCCCCCAACCTCGGCCAGTACACCCAGCCACTGTCGTGCATCGGCCTGCCGGTGGTGTCGGTGCCGGTGCACGGGGTCGGCCCGATGCCGCTGGGCGTCCAGCTGGTGGGCAAGCCGTTCACCGAGGCGACCCTGCTGGCGGTGGCGGCCGCCCTCGAGGCCGACGGCGTGGTGTCGGCCCCGGTGCCGAGCTTCGGGTGAACGACGAGCTCGAACGCAACCGGCCCGATGTGCTGGCCGAGGTGTCGGCGGTGGCCGACCGCTACGAGCAGGCGCTGGTGACCAACGACCTCGCCGTGCTCGACGAGCTGTTCTGGGACTCGCCCTCCACTGTCCGCTTCGGCGCCACCGAGTCGCTCTACGGCATCGATGCCATCCGCCAGTTTCGGGCCGGACGACCACCCGAGGGCCTGGCCCGTGACGTGCTGCGCCGCGAGATCCTCACGTTCGGCGACGCCCTGGCGGTGGTCAACCAGGAGCACCGCGGCCACGGCCGCGACCGGATCGGTCGCCAGTCCCAGACCTGGGTCCGCCTCCCCGAGGGCTGGCGGGTCGTCTCGGCCCACGTGTCACTGCTCTGAGAACGCCTCAGCCCAGGGCGAGTTCCAGCGCGGACCCCAGGGCCACCAGAACGGCATCATGGCCGGGTGGGGCGACCAGCTGGATGCCGATGGGTAGGCCGTCGGCGTCGATGCCACAGGGGATCGACACGGCGGGAAAGCCGACCAGGCTCCAGGGGATGGCGTTGCGTGACAGCACCGTGAGATAGCGGGCGAAGTCGTCGACCGGGGGCGCCACCACCGGGCAGGTCGGCATGGCCAGCACGTCGGCGGCGTCGAACGCGGCGAGGAGCCCGATGGCCAGCTCGGCGCGCACCCGTTGGGCATCGAGATAGTCCGCCGCCGTCACCGCGTCGGCCAGGTCGAGCTGTTCGGCCACCTCCTGCCAGTACAGCGTGCGGTCCAGGCCCATCGAGCGGTGCACCGCCGCGGCCTCACACCGGCTGATCAGCATTCCCGCTCCGTTGGTCTCCTCGAGGTCGGTGGAGGTGGGCCGGGCCACCTCCACCGGGCGGCATCCGAGGGCGCTCAGCGCGCTGAGCGCGTCGGTGACGGCGTCGGTCACACCCGGGCCGCACCCGTCGAAGGGCGCGGCGGGCACGCCGATTCGCAGCCCGGTCACCTTCGCGCCCACGTACGACGCCACCGACCCGCCTTCCTGCGTCGCCGTGCCCACCCCGAGCGCGGCGAGCAGCAGGGCCACGTCGGCCACCGACGCGGCCATGGGGGCCACGTGGTCCATCGTCCAGGACAAGGTCACCACGCCGTCGGTGGGCACCACGCCGTAGGTCGGCTTGAACCCCACCACGCCCGAGAGGGCGGCCGGGACCCGGATCGACGCTCGGGTATCGGTGCCCAGCGAGGCCAGCCCGATGCCGGTGGCCACGGCGATGGCCGAACCACCCGATGACCCGCCCGGGATGCGAGAAGGGTCGTGCGGATTGCGACTCTGCGGCGACGTCACCCCGAGGGCGAACTCGTGGGTCGAGACCTT
>JANNNX010000007.1:0-123011 GCA_031398745.1 Actinomycetes bacterium | reverse complement strand
GACCGTTCACCGCCCCGAGCCCGATCCGCTCGATGCTCCCCTGGGCGAGCGAGTCGAGCAGGTCGCTGGTGGCCTCGATCGGGTCGTTCGGCAGCCCGAGCGTGCGGGCGAAGACGTTGGTCGAGCCGCCCGGGAGGGGCGCGAGCGCGCACTCGGAGCCCGCCAGGCCGTTGGCGGCCTCGTTGAGGGTGCCGTCACCCCCCAGCACGACCACCACGTCGGCCCCGGTGTTGGCCGCGTGGTGGGCCAGGCGGGTGGCGTGACCGCGCCGCGAGGTCTCGGCCAGCATCACCTCGTGGTCGGCCGCCAGTGCCTTTTGGATCACGACCCGGGTACGGGCGGTCACCGACGAGGCGGCGGCGTTGACGATCAGGGTGACCCGCAGAGGTCGCCGACGGTATCGGTCCCACCCCTCAGACGAGCGGCCAGGGGTAGCAGCGGTCCGACGGGTCGGCCAGCGGGTAGGTGGGGCGGTCGAGGAGCCGCCGGCCCCGCCGGCAGAGCGCGTCGAGCTCCTCGGTGTCGAGCAACCCGTCGAGTGGACCGGGCAGCTGGGCGACGGCCCGCTCGACGTCGGCCAGCAGCCCGTCGTCGATCGCCTCGCCGCCGAACTCCCAGATCACCGTCCGGAGCTTGGGCTCGGCGTGGAAGCAGAGCGCGTTGTCGATACCTCGGATCCGGCCGTCGTGACCCAGCAGCACGTGGCCGCTCTTGCGGTCGGTGTTGTTGGCGACGATGTCGAACACGGCCAGAGCCCGAAACGCTGCCTCGAGCTCGGGTCGGTCGGCGAGGGTGAAGTAGTGGTGGTCGAAGTCGGCGTCCACGAAGCGCTGCATCGACCCCTCGCCCAGGGGCCCGTCGCGACGGACGGTCTCGGGGACGAGCTCCCAGCCCAGCAGGGCCGACAGCTCGTAGGCGGCCACTTCCCGGCGGTAGAGGCGGGGCGGGAAATCCCACAGCGGCCGCTCACCCCGCCCCGGCTTGTAGACCGCGGCCATTGCCGCGTCGCCGTCGCTCAGCTCACAGAGGAACGTGCCGTTCGAGCTCCAGGGCATCCGGCCCTTGATCTCGACGGACCCCTCCGCCAGCAGCGTCAGTGCGCTCGGTGCCCGTTCGTCTTCACGCACACATGGCCCTCGGGGTCGATGGGGCGGCCGCAGAGCGGGCAGGCCGGTCGGCCCGACGACACCAGGCTGGCGGCTCGGACGACGAACGCCTCGACCTGGGGCCGGGTGAGCAGGAAGACGGCCACCCCGTCGCCGGTGCCGGGCAGTGGGGTCCCGTCCTCGTCCGCCGTCTCGACCTCGGTGGCCCGCAGGATGAAGCGGTCGGCATCGTCGTCCCACACCACTCCGAGCTCGCCCACCGTCCACTCGGCGAGCACGGGCTCGGCCAGCTCGAGCTCGGTCGGCACCTCGTCGCGGGGCGGGGTGGGCAGATCGGCCAGTAGGCGACCGAGGTACTCGCCCAGCGCCGAGACCTGGGACTTCTCGAGGCGGAGGGAGACCACCCGGCCATCGGCATGGGCTTGCAGGTAGAAGACCCGCTGCCCGGCCGGGCCGACGGTGCCGGCGGTGAAGCGCTCGAGGGCGCGGAACTCGAACGAGTTGCTCACGGCGCCACCAGGTCGGCCAGGGCGCCGGTGAGGTTGACGCCCAGGACCATCGGACCCATCGGCCCCTGGGCGATGGCCGACACCGAGCACGGTGCGATGGCGATGCGCTGGAACAGGTCGAGGTGCGTGCCGAGGGCATCGGCAACCGCGGCCTTGATCGGATCGGCGTGCGAGACGAGGACCACCGCCCCGCCGCGGTGGCGCTCGGCCAGGTCGGCCACGGTGGTGGTCATGCGGGTCTGCATCTCCCGGAACGACTCGCCGCCGGGGAAGCGGAAGCTGCTGGGGGTGCGCTGCACCGCCTGCCACTCCGGCCGGCGAGCGAGGTCCTTGAGGGGCTGGCCGGTCCACTCCCCGAAGTCGCACTCGACCAGGCCCTTGACCACCCGGGCTCGGAGCCCCAGGGCCTGGGCGATGGGGCGGGCCGTCTCGCGGGTCCGCTCCAGGGGTGAGGTGTAGATGGCCTGCACCCCGCTCAGCCCGGCAATTCGGGCGGCCACCGCCTCGGCCTGGGCCACTCCCTTGTCCGAGAGGTGCAGCCCGGGGGCCCGGCCGGGAAGGACCGAGCCGGTCGTCGGTGTCGTCCCGTGGCGAACGAGGAGCACCAAGGTCGACGGCGGGGGAGGCGGTGGGCGGCGGGGGATCGGGTCAACCTACCGTCTGGGGGTGGACCCCCTGGCACGGCTGGAAGCCGACATCGTCGGGTGCCGGGCCTGCCCCCGACTGGTCGCCTGGCGCGAGCAGGTGGCCATCGAGCGGCGGGCGTCGTTCGCCCACGAGCAGTACTGGGGCCGACCCGTCCCCGGCTTCGGCGACCCGGCGGCCACCCTCCTGGTGGTCGGGCTGGCGCCGGCCGCCCACGGCGCCAACCGCACCGGCCGGGTGTTCACAGGCGACCGCTCGGGCGACTGGCTCTTCCGGGCGCTGCACCGGGCCGGGTACGCCAACCAGCCAACGTCCCAGCACCGGGGCGACGGGCTGGCGCTGACCGGCGCCTGGGTGGGGGCAGCCGTGCGCTGCGCCCCGCCCGCCAACCGGCCGACCCCCGACGAGCGCGCGGAGTGCGCCCCCTACCTGCGCCGCGAGCTCGCCCTCCTCGACCAGGTGCAGGTGGTCGTGGCGCTCGGAGGGTTCGCCTACCAGGTGGTGGCAGCCGAGCTCGGCCTGTCGCCCCGCCCCCGATTCGGCCACCTGGTCGAGGCGGCCACCCCGGCCGGCCCCACGGTGCTGGGCTCGTACCACCCCAGCCAGCAGAACACCTTCACCGGCGTCCTGACCGAGGAGGCCTTCGACGCCGTCTTCGCCCGGGCCCGCCAGCTGGTCAGCTGACCGGGGTGCCGACCCGGGCCGGTTGGCCCTCGGCTGGCAGCCGGCGGGGGGCGGCGACCGCGGTGTCGGGCCAGCGCTTGCGGCTCCGAGCCGCCAGCTTGTGCATCAGGGCCACCGCCCCGGGGTCTTCGTCGGCCGGTCGGACCTCGATGACCCCGTCGGCCAACATCGCGTCCATGAGAGCCCGGCCGGCCTCGGTGCGCACGATGGTCAGGGTCCAGTCGTTGAAGGCACCGATGCCCCCGGTGGAGATGTCGGCGTGCTCGGCCGCGAAGTCGGGGCAGTGGGTGCAGCCGGCCCGGGTCCAGGCGTGGCACTCCTTGAGCGGTACCTCGTGGTAGCTGCCGTCTCGCATCCAGATCTGGAACACGCCCTTGATGTTCATCTTCACCATCTCGGCCCGGCGAAGGCCGTACTTGGCCTCGAAGAGCTCCTCGAAGATGGCGTCATCGAACGTCTTGGAGCACAGGAGGCCGATGTTGAGGGTGAACCGGCGGCCGACCTTGCCGATCTTGCGCGACTTCATGACCGGTACCGCCGAGGATTGGCAGCTCATGCCCACCAGCGCGATCTTCTCGGCCCCGCCGTCGATCGCCTCGGGGTAGGCCAGGGTGTTGGCCGAGTAGGTGTAGCGGCTGCCAGCCGACCCCACGATGTCGTCTCGGGTGCGAGCCACCCCCGGCCGGGCCTGCCATGAGGTGCCGTCGCCCTCGAGGTACGAGACCAGCGCGGCATCGATGACGTCGTGCTCGAGCGCCCACACCAGCAGCGCCGACACCAACCCGCCGTCCTGGCCGGCGGCGTGCAGCTCGGGATCGGTGGCTCGGGCGAGGACCACGTCGCGGGCGATCCCCGAGACCTCGTCGGCTTCCCGGGCCCGACCGTGCAGGAAGGTGTCCGCCTCGATCTCCCAGGCCCGAAAGCGCGGGCAGGCCCGGGTGCAGGAGGTGCAGCCCCGCTGGCCGTGGCCGCAGTCGGCCGGTCCGAGCTCGTCCTCGAGGTGGAAGGGCCGGTAGCCGCCCTGTTCGTGCTCGTAGCCGATCACGTCGTGGGGGCAGGCGATCACGCAGGCCGCGCAGCCGGTGCACAGGTCGGTGGAGATCACCTCGGCGTGCAGCTCGGCCCACTGCGACGTCCAGCGCTCTCGGGCAGGGGCGTCGGGTGTTTCGGTCACAGCCATGATCGCCAGCCTAGGCACGGTCGCTCGACGGCCACGGCGGCCGCGCCCGGTAGACGGTGGTGGCACCGGGAGGGCTCTGGGACACTGGGCGGATGAGCACGACCGACTCCGATGTCACCCCTGTCCTCGGCAACGTCGACGGCGACCACGAGCGCTTTGCCCACTACGTGCGGGCTCGTGGGCGCAGCGCCGAGGCCCTCGTGCTCGAGGCCCGCATCCACGGCTTCGCGGTGGAGGCGTTGTGTGGCAAACGCTGGGTGCCGAGCCGCGACCCCAAGCGGTACCCGGTCTGCCCGGAGTGCGCCGAGCTGGCCAAGGGTCTCCAGGGCGCGGGTTAGGCCCCGACGCTGGTGGCGCAGCCGCCGCTGTCGTAAGGTCACCGGTACCCGAGCGCCCTCCGCCCGCCGACCGATACCCGATCGGCCCTCCGGATCGCTCTTCGAGTCGAACTGCTCGCACCGCCCTGACTCCTGCGGAGCGTCGCCCCGAGGTGACGACATGCTTGAGTTCGCTGCAGGTTCCCCCGTCCCCGACCAGGGACCCTCTCCGGCGACCGGCCGTCCCGCGCTGGCGGTGTCGGTGTCCGGCGATCGGGCCCTCCCGGTGGTCGTGGTCGTGGGCGAGGTCGACATCGCCACCGTCGGGCGGCTGCGGGCCGAGCTGGGACGGGTCCTGGCCCAGGGTGCCCGGTCGATCGTCCTCGACGTCGGGTCCATGACCTTCTGCGATGCGTCGGGCCTCGGCACGCTGGCCGGGACCGCCGGGCATCTGCAGGGGCGCTCGGGCCGGCTGGTGCTGCGGGAGCCCGGCGTGTTCCTCCGGAGGCTTCTCGACATCATCGGTCCGAACCCGGGACTCGAGTTCGAGGTCACCTCGACCGGCGACGCTCGCTGACGTTCTTGTGTCCCGCGACCCGGTTCCCGCCCTGGCCGCCCACCTCCATCGTCGGCTGCCCCAGACGGAGGATGACCTCGGCCCTCGCCTCTCCCACGTGGTGCGGACCTCGGCCGCGGTGCTCGGCGTCGACGGTGCGGCCCTCATGATGTTCGACCGGGCCGGCGCCCTGCGGCTGGTGGGCTCGTCCGACGCCGCCCTCGGCATGGAGGGCCGCACCGAGAGCGGGTTGGCCGATGGTCCGGGCGCCGACGCCGTGCGGACCGCCGGCGCCATCGGCGTCGACGACGTCGGTCGCAGCCAGCGTTGGCCGGGGTTCGCTGCCTCCCTCGCCGGCCTGCCGGTCCGAGCGGTGCTCAGCGTGCCCCTCTGGGTGAGTGACGAGGTGGTCGGCACCTTCCACCTCGTCCGGTCGGTGCCGCATGTGTGGACGGCGGCCGAGATCGGCTCGGCCGACGGCTACGCCGCGCTGGTGGCGGCCATGCTGCAGGTGGCGGTGCGGGCCCAGCCCGACGAGACTGCGCTCGATCGATTGAGCACGTTGCTGCTCGGTGCCGACGAGGCAGCCCCGGCCGACCCGGCCCCAGAGGAGCGCTGAAGCCATGCACGTCGAACCGGGAGCCTTGGCCGGGGCCATGGCCCGGCTGGCCGAGTTGGCTCCGGGTGGCACCGTCGAGCAGTCGCTGCGCCAGGTGGCCGACGCCGCGGTGGCGGTGTTCCGGGTGACGGGCTGCGGGCTGATGATCCTCGACGATGCCCAGGTACTGCGCTACGTGGTGTCGACCGACGAGGCCGGGCGAATCCTGGAGACCGCGCAGGAGCGAGTCGGAGAAGGGCCCTGCGTCGATGCGCTGGTCCTCGACATCGAGGTGCTGACCGGCGACGTCGCCCACGACGAGCGTTGGCCCCGCCTCGGTCCCGAGCTCGAGGGCGCCCCGGTGAGGGGCGTGCTGGGTGTGCCCGTGCACCTCGGGGGCGGGGCGGTCGGCAGCCTCAATCTGTACACCGCCGACTCCTATGACTGGGACGACAGCGACATCGCCGCGGTCCGGGCGTTCAACACGACCATCGAGGACGTGCTGGCCATGGCCCTGATGGCCCAGCGGCGCGACGAGACGGTGGCCCAGCTGCAGGCGGCCCTCGACCACCGGGTGGCCATCGAGCGGGCCGTGGGGCTGCTGATGGGTCGCTTCGACGTCGGGCCGGTTGAGGCCTTCCGGATGCTGCGGGGCGAGGCCCGGTCTCGGCGGCGCAAGGTCCACGACCTGGCCGAAGGCCTCCTGGCGGGCGAAGTGGAGGTGCCCCGCTCGCCGTGAAGGCGTCCCGGGAGCCACGTCGGTACGCTTGCTGCGCACGATCTGACCACGACCAGGAGCGCCGACGATGGCTTCCGTGACCGACTCCCCCCGCCTCGCCATCGAGGCCGAGCTGGCCGCCCTCGAGCACCAGAGCGGGTTCGGCAACGAGCACGCCACCGAGGCCATCCCGGGCGCGCTGCCCCAGGGTCGCAACTCCCCGCAGCGGGCGCCCCACGGCCTCTACGCCGAGCAGATCAGCGGTACCGCCTTCACCGTCCCCCGCAAGCACAACCGCCGCAGCTGGGTGTACCGGATCCGCCCGTCGGCCACCCACGGCCCGTTCCGGCGCATCGACAACGGGTCGCTGCGCAGCGCTCCGTTCCATGACATCGAGCCCGATCCCAACCGGCTCCGCTGGGAGCCCCTGCCCCTGCCCGAGGGCGAGGTCGACTTCGTCGACGGCCTCTACACCATGGGCGGAAACGGCGACGTGCTGTCGCAGGGCGGTATCGGCATCCACCTCTACGCGGCCACCGCCTCGATGGTCGACCGCTACTTCGTCGACGCCGACGGCGAGCTGCTCCTGGTCCCGCAGCTCGGCCGGCTGGCGCTGCGCACCGAGATGGGGGTGTTGGGGGTCGCGCCGGGAGAGATCGCGGTGATCCCCCGAGGCATCCGCTTCCGGGTGGAGCTGGTCGACGGTTCGGCCCGGGGCTACATCTGCGAGAACTATGGGTCGCCCTTCGACCTCCCCGACCTCGGCCCCATCGGCTCGAACGGCCTGGCCAACGCCCGCGACTTCCTGAGCCCGGTGGCCGCCTACGAGGACCGGGACCGGCCGGTGCAGGTGGTCAACAAGTACGGCGGCAACCTGTGGGCCGCCGAATACGACCACTCACCGCTCGACGTGGTCGCCTGGCACGGGAACCTGGCGCCCTACAAGTACGACCTGTCGCGGTTCATGACCATCAACACAGTGAGCTACGACCACCCCGACCCGTCGATCTTCACGGTGCTGACCTCGGCCACTGACACGCCGGGGCTGGCCAACTGCGACTTCGTCATCTTCCCGCCCCGCTGGCTGGTCGGTGAGGACACCTTCCGCCCGCCGTGGTTCCACCGCAACGTGATGAGCGAGTTCATGGGGCTGGTCGACGGCGAATACGACGCCAAGGCCGAGGGCTTCCTGCCCGGGGGGGCCAGCCTCCACAACTGCTTCAGCTCGCACGGACCCGACGCCGACACCTTCGAGAAGGCCAGCGCGGCCGTGCTCGCCCCCCAGAAGGTCGACGACACCATGGCCTTCATGTTCGAGACCCGCTGGCCGGTGGTACCGACCCGCCTCGCCATGGAGGCGGCCCACCGCCAGGGTGGCTACGACGCGGTGTGGTCAGGGCTGCAGCGCCACTTCACCGGCTGAGCCGCACAACTATGCCATTGCCATGGCATAGTTATGCCATGGCTCGCGTGCGGGTGAGTACCACCGTGGATGGGGAACTGCTCGGCCAGGCGCGGGCGGCTCGGGCCGGGTGCACCGACGCCGCGCTGTTGGACGAAGCGTTGACCGCGCTGCTGGCTCGCAACCTGGCTGCCACCGTGGACGCGAGCTATGCCGCTTACGACACCCAGCCCCTCGCTGGGGCCGATGAGTGGGGCGACCTGGCGTCGTTTCGCGAGGCTGCCGGCGCGTCGTGAGCACCCCCGCCCGAGGCGAGGTCTGGTGGTGCGAGCTGGCCGAGGTCGGGCGTCGCCCGGTCGTCGTCCTGTCTCGCGACGTCGCCATCCCACGGCTGGGCCGGACCCTGGTCGCACCCTGCACCACCACCGTGCGCGGCTTGGCCAGCGAGGTGGTGTTGGAGCCCGACGAGGACCCGGTCCCCCGACGCTCCGCGGTCAACCTCGACTCGGTCGAGAGCGTCTCGATCGGGGTCCTGGTCGAGAGGATCGGCCGACTCAGCGACGGCCGGATGAGGGAGCTCTGCGCCGCCCTAGCCGTCGCCACCGCCTGCGATTGACGGGCCCCGTGTGGGTTTGGGAGCCCTCGCCGCTCGGGTAGCACGCGCTCATGGCAGACAACAGCATCGCTCGCTCCGTCCACGAACTCGGCCTGGCGGCGTGGTTCGGTGGCTCGCTCATGGGCGCCGTGGGCGTCAACCAGGGCGCCGCCCGACAGGCCGACCGTGACGCTTCGTCGAGCGCCACCGGCGCCGGGGACGCTGCCGCCGGTGCCGGCTGGCAGGTGTGGACGCCGGTCAACCTGGTGGCCATCGGGATGTACGTGGCCGGTGGGGTGATCCTCACCACCGCCAACCGGGGTCGACTCGCCGGGCAGTCGGGGGTGGCGTCGGCCGCGCTGGTCAAGGCCGGGCTCTCGGCCGCCGCGCTCGGTGCCACCGCCTATGCCCGGGTACTGGGCCAGCGGGTCATTGCCGAAGAGACCAAGGGCGACGCCGACCGGTCCGACCCGGCCGTGGACGATGCATGGCACCAGTTGCGGGTGCTGCAGTGGGCGATTCCCGCGCTGACCGGTGCGCTCATCGTGACCAACTCGGTGCTCGGCGAGCAGCAGCGCCCGTCGCAGGTGGCCGGCGGCATCATCGATCGCCTGCGTCACTGAGCCACCGCGGCGCCGAGGGGGAATGTCGCGGGGAAGTCGGCTCCCGAGATGCGATCGTGACGTCATGTCTGCGTCGACGTGGGCCGAAGGACACGCGTGGCAAGTGCGACCGGCGACCCTTGAGGACGCCTCTGTCCTGGCCGAGCTCTACCTACGGTCATGGTTCGCCGGCTACGACGGCCTGGTCGATCCGGCCACTCTCATGCCGGTTGCCGCCGAGCGCGCCACCTACGACTGGCCGGCAGCGATCGTTGACCCAGGTGCGCGGTTGGGCCTCGGACTTGTCGACGGCTCCCCTGCCGGAATCACCAAAGTCGGACCCGACCCGACCGAGGAAGTCCGAGGAACCTGGTTGGAGCTCCTCTACGTGGCACCGGAGTTCTGGGGCACCGGAGTGGCGGCCGCGTTGCTCCGTTGGGCGGCCCACCAGGCCAGCTCCCTGGGCGCGCAGTTCATGCGCCTACGGGTCGTCGAGGGACAAGGCCGCGCGCGGCGGTTCTACGAACGAGAAGGCTGGTCCTACGACTCCGAGGTGCCCCCGTCGAGGAACGCCTTCTTTCCTTTGTTGTGCATGCGGTCGAACCTGACAAGTACGACTCGCGACCTCAGGGCGCCCTCGGCAGGACTCGAACCTGCGCACACGGCTCCGGAGGCCGATGCTCTATCCGCTGAGCTACGAGGGCGGGGTCGGGCAGCGTACCTGGCGCCTCAACCGCCCTCGTTGTCGAAGATCGTGTAGGAGACGTCGGTGACCGTGCACTCGATCGACGTCGCCTCGGTCTGCTCGAAGGTGCTGGTCGACCACTCGGCGGTGGCGCCTTCGGCGAAGGACTGGAGCCACTCGGTGCCGGTGCCAATGATCGTGCCGTCGTCGTCGGCGAACTCGACGTCGATGCTGAAGCCCTGCCGCTTGTCGGAGGTATTGGTGATCCGCCCCTCGGCCTGGGGGAAGCCGAGGTCATCGACGCTGCAGTCGGTGATCTCGATGTCGTAGTCGTCCTCGTCGGCAGTGCCGAACTCGTCGGCGAGGTCCTCGACCACCTCGGAGGCGCTCTCGGCGAAAACGATCACGCACGCTCCCACCAGCAGGCCGAGGGCTACGACCACGCCCCCGACGATGAGGGCCGCCTTGAGGCAGCCGGACATCCTCTGCTGCTGGGGCGGCTGCCCGTAGGCCGGCTGCCCGTAGGCGGGAGGCTGCCCGTAGGCCGGCTGCCCGTAGGTCGGCGGCTGCCCATAACCCGGAGGCGGCCCGGATGCCGGTTGGGCCGGCGGGGGTTGGTCCGGAGACGGCTGCGCCCAACCGGGCGCGGTCGTCGCCGCTTGCTCGCCGACCGGAGCTGCGCCCTCCGGCGTGGGTGCCGGTCCGGGCGCCGCGGTCGGCGGGTACCACCGACCGTCCGACGCCAGCCACCAGCCCGGACCCTGCGAGGTGTCGCTCATGGCGTGAGCGTAAGCCTGCGTTCACCCACGGCGCTCGGAACGGAGGTCGCTACGCTCGCCGCCCGCATGGCCCCGCTGCCCTGGCACCTCCTGCCCGACACCGCCACCGTCAGCCCCGAGGGCCAGTTGGTGATCGGCGGTTGCGACCTGCTCGAGCTCGCAGCCACCCACGGCACCCCACTCTTCGTCTACGACGAGGTCCACTTGCGGGCCCGGTGCCGCCAGGCCCGCGACGCCTTCGGCGACGGCGCCAGCTATGCCAGCAAGGCCTTCCTGTGCCGGGCCATGGCTCGGCTGGCGTTCGAGGAGGGCCTCGGCATCGACGTCGCCACCGAGGGCGAGCTCCACGTGGCCCTGTCGGCCGGGGTCCCGGCCTCGGCGCTGGTGGTGCACGGCAACAACAAGTCCGAGGCCGAGCTACGGCGAGCCCTCGAACTCGGCGCCGGTCGGATCGTGGTCGACTCCGACGACGAGCTCGACCGCATCGAGGCCCTGGTGGCCGGGGGTCTGGCCCCACCCCGGGTGTTGGTGCGGGTCACCCCCGGGGTCGAAGCCCACGTCCACGAGTTCGTCCGGACCGGCCAGGACGATTCGAAGTTCGGCTTCGGTCTGGCCAGCGGGGCGGCGGCGCGAGCGGTGGCCCGGGCCCAGGCCTCGGCCGGGGTGGAGCTGGTCGGCGTCCATGTCCACATCGGCAGCAACGTCTTCGCCTCCGGCTCCTTCGCCGAGGCAGTGGCCGTGGTCGCCGACTTCGTGCGCGCCGCCGCTCTTCCCGAGCTGTCGGTGGGCGGCGGCCTGGGGGTTGCCTACGTGGCCGGGGAGTCGGCTCCCGACATCGCCGAGTGGGCCCGGGTCCTGCGCGCCGCCCTGGCCGCCGCCGACCTCGACGTCCGCCTGGCGGTCGAGCCCGGTCGAGCCATCGTGGCCGGCGCGGCCGTCACGCTCTACCAGGTGGGCACGATCAAGATGCTCGACGGCATCCGGACCTACGTCTCGGTCGACGGGGGCATGAGCGACAACCCCCGCCCGGTGCTCTACGGCAGCGGGTACGAGGCGTTCCTGCCGAGGGCGGTCGGGGCCGAGCGCAGCCGGCCCGTGCGGGTGGTGGGCAAGCACTGCGAGTCGGGCGACATCGTGGTGGCCGACGGGTGGGTGCCCGAGAACCTGGTGGTCGGCGACGTCCTGGCCACCCCGGTGACCGGTGCCTACGGCTACTCGATGGCCTCCAACTACAACAAGGTGCCCCGGCCGGAGGTGGTGTTCGTGCGTGACGGGCACGCCCGGGTGGTCGTGCGCCGGGAGACGCTGGACGACCTCCTCCGCCTCGACGTCTGAGCCGCCCCGAGCCCCACCGGTACCCTCGCCGCCGGTGAAGGCCCTGCAGATCCACAACCTCTATCGCGAGCCGGGCGGCGAAGAGGTCATCGCCGACCACGAGGCGGCCGCACTGCGAGCCGCGGGTCACCAGGTGGTGACCTATCGGGCCCAGAACCCGTCGTCGTCGCTGGCCGCGGCCCGCAACCTGGCCCTGTCGGCGTGGAACCCCTTCGCCGTGCGCCACATCGCCCGCCTGGTCGAGGCCGAACGGCCCGACGTCGTGCATGCCCACAACACCTGGTTCTCGCTGTCGCCGGCGGTGCTGCGCACGGCCGGGCGCCACGGAGCGACGGTGGTGGCCAGCCTGCACAACTTCCGCCTGCTCTGCGTCAGCGCCAACCTCTTCCGCGACGGCGCGGTGTGCGAGGACTGCGTCGGGACCGTCCCCTGGCGGGGCGTGGTCCACCGCTGCTACCAGGGCTCGGCGGCGGCGTCGCTGGCGGTCGCCTCGACCTACACCGCCCACCGGCTGGCCGGCACGTGGTCCTCACGGGTCGATCGCATCCTGGTCACCAGCGACTTCGCCAAGCGCTATGTGGTCAAGGCCGGTGTACCGGCTGACCGGATCGCGGTGAGCCCGTGCCCGGTCGACGACCCGGGCCCCCGCACGGCGGCGCCCGAGACGTCCGACACGGTCCTCTACGTCGGTCGCCTGGTCGCCGAGAAGGGCCTCGACCGCCTGGTCGACCTGTGGCGTCGGACCCGGCCCGGTCTCCAGCTGGTGGTGGTGGGGGAGGGTCCGCTGCGCTCGCTCGAGGCCGACGCCCCCGACGGCGTCCGCTTCCTCGGGTGGCAGCCCCGGGAGCGGGTGAACGAGCTGCTGCTCGGAGCCCGGGCGCTGGCCGCGCCGTCGCTCTGGTACGAGACCCAGGGCATGGTCGTGGCCGAGGCCCTGGCCGCCGGTCTGCCCGTGGTCACCGGGCGGGTTGGGGCCATGTCCGAGACGGCCGGCCGGGGCGCGCTGGCCCTGGTCGATGCCGAGGTGGCGTCGTGGGACGCGGCCCTCGATCGCCTGGTCGACGACGACGCCGTCCGGTCGGTGGGGTCGGCCGCTCGCCAGGAGTTCGAGCAGCGCCTCCAGCCCTCGGCCGCGGCCGAGCGCCTCGAGCGCATCTACGCGGCGGCCGGCGCCGATCGGGCGTCCTCGGCCTGAGGCACGGCCTGAGGCACGGCGCGGGCCGGACGGCGAGGCCGGAGTGGGTGGCCGGTACGGTGAGCGGCGATGGACGGATCGACGGTGCGTATCGGGCTGCTGGGGTGCGGCAATGTCGGTAGCGCGCTCGTCGGCCTGGTCGCCGGGCAGGCCGACACCATCGCCGCCCGGACCGGGCTGCGCCTCGAGATCACCCGGGTGGTCGTGCGCGACCTGACCAGGGTCCGGGGAGTCGACCTCGCGCCCGGCGTGCTGAGCGACGACCTGGCCACGGTGGTGTCGGGCCCCGACGTCGACGTGGTGGTCGAGCTCATGGGTGGCACCGAACCGGCCCGCAAGGCGGTGCTGGAGGCCCTCGGCAATGGCAAGCCGGTCGTCACGGCCAACAAGGAGCTGGTGGCAGCGGATGGCGCCGAGCTGTTCGCGGCGGCCGAGAGTGCCGGCGTCGACCTCCTCTTCGAGGCTGCCGTGGCCGGGGGGATCCCCCTGATCCGGCCCCTGCGCGAGTCGCTGGCCGGTGACACCATCCGGCGGGTGGTGGGCATCGTCAACGGGACGACCAACCACATCCTCACCGAGATGTCCGAGCTGGGCGCCTCCTATGCCGAGTCGCTGGCCGGCGCCCAGGCCCTCGGGTTCGCCGAGGCCGACCCGACCGCGGACGTCGAGGGCCACGACGCCGCGGCCAAGATCGCCATCCTGGCCACCATTGCCTTCGGGGTCTCGGTGGTGGCCGCCGACGTGTCTCGGGAGGGCATCACCGACCTCACCCCCGACGACATCGCCGCGGCCCACCGGCTGGGCTGCGAGATCAAGCTGCTGGCCATGGCCGAGCGCCATGACGGGGCCGGCGGCCCGTCGGGGCTGCCCGACGTGTCGGTCCGGGTCCACCCGGCGATGGTCGCCCGGGCCCACCCGCTGGCGTCGGTCCGGGGCGGGTTCAACGCGGTGTTCATCGAGGGCGATGCGGTCGGCGAGCTCATGCTCTACGGCCCGGGGGCGGGGGGAGGACCCACCGCCACTGCGGTGCTCGGCGACCTCATCGACGCCGCCACCAACCTCCGCAAGGGCGTCCACGCCAGCATGGGCCGCCTGCCGCGAGCGACCATCGTCCCCCTGGCCGAGGCCCGCTCGGCCTTCTACCTCGACATGGACGTCGCCGATCGGCCGGGCGTGCTCCACGCCATCGCCGGTGTGCTGGCCGACCACGGCGTCTCGATCCGCTCGATGGAGCAGCAGGGCAAGGGCGACGAGGCCCGCCTGATCTTCATCACCCACGTCACCACTGAGGCTGCCCTGCGGGCCACCCTCGACGCCCTCGGGGGCCTCGAGGTGGTCGACCGCATCGCCCGGGTCCTCCGGGTCGTGGGCGTCGACGAGCGCTGAGCGGCGTGCGCTACGTCTCGACCCGGGGCGCGGCCCCGGTGCTCGGCTTCGAGGACGTGTTGCTCGAGGGTCTGGCCCTCGACGGTGGCCTCTACCTGCCCGAGGTCTGGCCGACACTCGACGTGGCCTCGTTGCGAGGCCTGCCCTACGCCGAGATGGCCACCCGGGTGATGCTCCCCTTCGTCGACGGGATCGACGAGGACACCTTCGCCGATCTGGTGGCCGACGCCTACGCCACCTTCCGTGACGAGCGGGTGATCCCGGTCGAGCGACTGTGGGACGACCTATGGCTGGTCGACCTGACCCGGGGCCCGACCTGGGCCTTCAAGGACGTCGCCCTCCAGGTCGTGGGTCGCCTCTTCGACCTGGTGCTGCGGCACCGGGGCGAGCGCCGGACGGTGGTGGGGGCCACCTCGGGCGATACCGGGGCCGCGGCCATCGCCGGCTGCCGGGGCCTCGACTCGCTGGACGTCTTCATCCTCCACCCCCACCGACGCGTGTCGGACGTGCAGCGCCGGCTCATGACCACCGTGCCCGACGAGAACATCCACAACATTGCCGTCGAGGGGACCTTCGACGACTGCCAGGATCTGGTCAAGGCCCTGTTCGCCGATGTCGAGGTGCGCCGACGGCTCCGGCTCTCGGCCGTCAACTCGATCAACTGGGCCCGGCTGATGGCCCAGGTGCCGTACTACCTCCACGCCTGCGCCCAGATCGGCGGGGACCGTCCCGTGTCCTTCGCGGTGCCGACCGGCAACTTCGGCAACGTCTTCTCCGGCCACGTGGCCGCCACCCTGGGCGCCGACATCGACAGGCTGGTGGTGGGGACCAACAGCAACGACGTGCTCGACCGGTTCCTGCGGACCGGCGTCATGGAGGCGACGGGCGTGCACCCGACCATGAGCCCGAGCATGGACATCCAGGTGTCGTCGAACTTCGAGCGCCTGCTCTTCGAGGTCTACGACCGCAACCCCGCGGTGGTGGCCGAGCACATGGCATCACTGCGGGAGACCGGGCGCTTCCAGGTCGACGCCGAGCACCTGGCCCGGGTCCGAGCCGACTTCGACAGCGCCCGGGTCGGTGAGGACGACACCGTCGACACGATCCGGCAGGTGCACGAGCGCAGCGGGCGCTGGATCGATCCGCACACCGCGGTCGGCGTCCGGGCCGCCCTCGACACCGCGGTGCTCGAACGCGGCCCGGTGGCCTGCCTGGCCACCGCCGACCCGGCGAAGTTCCCCGACGTATACGCCCGACACTTCGGAACCGTCCCGTCGCTTCCGGGCGGCGCCGCCGACCTCGCCACCGATCCCGAGCGCTACGAGGTGGTGGCAAAGGATTACGCCGTCGTCCGCGATCTCATCCTGGGGGCCGCGGACCACGGTCGCTGAGCGTCGGCCGATCTGGCCATCGGGGTCGGCCCTCGTAGTCTGAGCCGGTGAAGTACGTGGTGTGCGTGCCCGACGGGTGTGCCGACGAGCCCCTGGCCGAGCTCGGCGGGCGGACCCCGCTCGAGGCTGCGCACCTCCCGACCATCGCCGCCCTGGCCGCCCGGGGCACCGTGGGTCAAGCGGTGGTGATCCCCCCCGGGATGGCCCCCGGCAGCGACGTCGGGAACATGAGCATCCTCGGCTACGACCCGGCCCGCTACCACACCGGTCGGGCCCCCATCGAGGCCGCCGCCCTGGGCCTGCGCCTCCGCCCCGACCAGGTGGCGTTCCGCTGCAACCTGGTCACCGTCGGGGCCGAGGGGACCATGGTCGACTTCGCCGGCGGCCACCCGTCGAGCGCAGAGGCGGCCCCCGCCATCGCTGCCCTGCAGGCGGCGCTGGGCGACGGCGACGTGTCATTCCACGCCGGGGTCCAGTACCGCCACATCGTGGTAGCCCCGGCCGACTGGGCCGACGCCGTCTGCGTCCCCCCTCACGATCTGTCCGACCGGGCGGTGGTGTGGCCCGAGGGCCCGGCCGCATCGAAGCTCCGGTCGCTCATGGATGCCTCCCGTGATGTGCTCGCCGCCTTCGACCTGGCCGCCGATCAGATCTGGCTGTGGGGCCAGGGCCACCAGCCGGTGATGCCGAGCTTCACCGAGGTGCACGGCCTCGAGGCCGGGCTGGTGACCGCGGTCGACCTCATCCGGGGCCTGGGGGTGCTCACCGGGGTCGAGGTAATCGAGGCGCCCGGCGCCACCGGTTGGTACGACACCGACTACGAGTCCAAGCGCGACGTCGCCCTGCGGGCCCTGGCCGACGGTGCCGACCTGTTCCTGATCCACGTCGAGGCCACCGACGAGGCCGGCCACGCCGGTGACCTGGGCGAGAAGCTGGCGGCCCTCGAGCACTGGGACCGGCGCATCCTCGCCCCCCTGGTCGAGGGGCTCGATGCCCTCGGCCCGTGGCGGCTACTCCTGCTGCCCGACCACGCCACCCCGGTGGCGCGCAAGACCCACACCGCGGCGCCGGTGCCCTACCTGCTGGTCGACAGCGCGGTGGACGGTCCGGGCGGCACCTACTCCGAGCGGGGGGTGGCCGGCACCGAGGAGGTGCCCGGGCACCTCCTCATCGACCGACTCACGGCGCCGCGGGCGTGAGCGCCGGCGGGATGTCCGAGGCTCAGCCATCGGCGGCCGACTGGCAGTGCTACCGGCACCCCGACCGGGAGGCGGGAGTGCGCTGCTCGCGCTGCGCCAAGGCGATCTGCCCCGACTGCATGGTCACGGCCTCGGTCGGGTTCCACTGCCCCGACTGCGTGCGCCGAGGGGGTCAGCAGGTCCGTACCTTGCGGAGTCTGCCCGGCCCGTCGAAGCCGTTCGTGACGGTGACCCTGCTCGGGGTCAACGTCGCGCTGTTCGTGCTCACCATCCTCAGCGGGGCCAGCCTCACCGACGGCGGCGGCGACACCTTCAACGAGCTGATCCTCTACGGACCGTTGGTGGCGGTGGGCGACTGGTGGCGCCTGGTCACTTCCGGCTTCCTCCACATCGGCCTGATCCACCTCGGCTTCAACATGGCCCTGCTGTACTTCCTCGGCCAAAGCCTCGAGCCGGCGCTGGGCAAGGCGCGCTTCGCCACCCTCTATGCGGTCGCCCTTCTCGGCGGTTCGCTCGGGATCCTGGTGGCCCAGCCGGCGGTGGCCGCGGCCGGAGCGTCGGGTGCTGTCTTCGGGCTCATGGGAGCGTCGTTCGTGATCATGCGCCGACGGGGCGTCGACCCGATGGGGACCCAGGTCGGGCCGTTGCTGGCCCTCAACTTGGTGATCAGCTTCGCGGTACCGGGAGTGGCCTGGGGCGGGCACCTCGGCGGGCTCCTGGCGGGGGCAGCCGCCGGGTGGATCCTGTCGGTGACCGACGGCCGCGACGCCGGCCGGCGGCTGGTCGGGACGGTGTCCTGCCTCGCCCTGGGTGTCGGGATCACCTGGGCCGCACTGGTGGTGGCGGCCTCTCCGCTGCGCTGAGCTCTCGCGGCCCTCGGGGCGGCATCGGTCGCATCCCGATCACGTCCCCGGTACCATCGGGTTTACCGCGGTCGCTCAACCCCCTCGGCCCGACGCGGGCCACTTGGCGGTGCGGTGAGCATCTTCGAGACGAGCGTGCCGCGGCCGTCCTGTGGTCTCCCTGTTCGTCGGTGGGGCAGGAGGCCGGGTCCATCCACATCCCTCCACTTGCTCGAGAGGTGCGCCCCATGAGCGAACCCGTCCTCGAACGTTCGGTCCTCGAGCGCAAGGAGCGCGACGAGCTCCAGACGATCGCCCGTGCGATGGGCGTCGAGCCCCCCGCCCGAGCCCGCAAGGCCGATCTGGTCGACGCCATCCTCACCGCCGCCGGGATCACCGGGCCGACGCCCCGGACCCCGGACGACCTCGACTCCCCGCCGAGCCCCCTCCTGGCGGCCGACGCCGACGACAGCCCGCCGCCTCCGGCCGAGGTCCCCCCCACCCGGACCCGGCGCCGCTCGGCGCGAGCCGCAGCCCCGACCACCGAGGACCAACCGTCGGCGGTCGACCTGGTGGCCCCCGGGGCCGAGCCGTCGGCGATCGCGGAGCCCGCCGAGCGTGAAGTCTCGCCGGCTCGCACCAACGGCCAGTCGACCGCGTCGGCACCGTCGAGCGACGCCGACGACGGGCAGGCCGGGCCCAACTGGTCGTCGTCCCCGGTCACCGGATCCGACATCGGGGGTGGTGCCGAGCCGGTCGACGACCATGGCGCGGGGGGCTCCGACGACGGCGACGGCGAGGTAGTCGACGGCAACGGCCTGGGAGACGGGCGGGGCGAGGGTGATCCCGGCAACCGCCGCCGCCGGCGTCGCGGCCGTGACCGCGAGCGAACCGATCGACCGGTGGGGTCCGAGGAGCGAGACGACGCCTACCTGGCCGAGCCGGTGGCCATCGAGGGGCTTCTCGACTTGCGGGACGACGGCTATGGCTTCGTCCGCACCAAGGGCTACCTGCCGTCCAAGGACGACGCCTACGTGTCGGTCAAGCAGGTGCGCCAGCACGGCCTGCGCAAGGGCGACCTGCTGGTCGGCCTGTCCCGCCCCGCGGCCCGCAACGAGAAGAACCCCGCTCTCTTGCGCATCGACTCGGTCAACGGCGGTGACGTCGAGGCCGCCCGGAGCCGCAAGCGCTTCGAAGACCTGACCCCGCTCTTTCCCGACGAGAAGCTGCGGCTCGAGACCCCGTCCGATCCGTCCAACATGACGGCTCGGATCGTCGACCTGGTGTCGCCCATCGGCAAGGGCCAGCGGGGTCTGGTGGTCTCGCCCCCCAAGGCCGGCAAGACCACCGTGCTCAAGCAGATCGTCCGCTCGATCGAGACCAACAACCCCGAGGTCCACTTGATGGTCCTGCTGGTCGACGAGCGCCCGGAGGAGGTCACCGACATGCGTCGGTGGACCGCCGGCGAGGTGGTGGCGTCGACCTTCGACCGCCCTTCCGACGAGCACACCATGGTCGCCGAGCTGGCCATCGAACGGGCCAAGCGGCTCGTGGAAGTGGGTCGCGACGTCGTCATCGTGCTCGACGGCATCACCCGTCTGGCGCGGGCCTACAACCTGGCCGCCCCGGCCACCGGCCGGATCATGTCCGGCGGCGTCGACTCGGGCGCCCTTTACCCGCCCAAGCGGTTCTTCGGCTCGGCCCGCAACGTCGAGGAGGGTGGGTCGCTCACCATCCTGGCCACCGCCCTGATCGAGACCGGCTCCCGCATGGACGAGGTGATCTTCGAGGAGTTCAAGGGCACCGGGAACATGGAGCTGCGCCTCGACCGGCGCTTGGCCGAGCGGCGGGTCTACCCGGCCATCGACGTCGATGCCAGCTCGACCCGTCACGAGGAGCTCCTCTTCGACCGCACCCAGCTCCAGCAGGTGTGGCGGGTGCGCCGGGCCCTCAATGCCCTGGCCGCCGACGGCGCCGGACCCGGCGCCGCCCTCGAGCGGTTGATGGACGGCATGAAGACCTACAAGACCAACGCCGAGTTCCTCGACCAGGCGGCCAAGGCCGGCGCCGGCTGAGGCCGGCCGCTCCGACCTGGTGGCAACCGACAACCGACCCGTAGACTCCGAGGCCCCATGAAGCCTGACATCCATCCCCACTACGAGACCGTGGTCGCCAGCTGCTCGTGCGGCAGCACCTTCGAGACGAGGTCGACGGCTTCGTCGGTCCGCGTCGAGCTGTGCAACGTGTGCCACCCGTTCTTCACCGGCAAGCAGCGCCTGGTCGACTCCGGAGGTCGGGTGGAGCGCTTCCAGCGCCGCTACGGCGACCGTTCGAAGAAGCGGAGCAGCTCGAGCCCGTCGAACTGATCGGGCCGCGGTGCTCGAACGGCTGCCCGAGTTCGAAGCCGAGCTGGCCGACGTCGAGCGACGGCTCTCCGATCCCGAGGTGTTCGCCGACCAGCGGCTCCTACGGGATCTGTCGCGGCGGCACAAGGAGCTCGAGCCGGTGGTCACCACCGCCCGGGCGCTGGCCGCGGCCGAAGGCGACCTCGTCAGTGCCCACCAGCTCCACGCCGAGCTGAGCGGGGACGACCGCGAGTTGGCCCAGGTCGAGATCGAGGCCGCCCAGGACCACATCGCCGAGCTGGAGGAGGGGCTCCGGCTCCTGCTGCTGCCGAAGGACCCCAACGACGGGCGCAACGTCATCGTGGAGATCCGGGGGGCCGAGGGGGGCGAGGAGGCCAACCTCTTCGCCAAGGACCTCTTCGAGATGTACACGGCCTTTGCCGCCCGGCGAGGGTGGACCCTCGAGACGATGTCGTCGGCGGTGTCGGACATGGGCGGCTTCGACGAAGTCGTCTTCCGCCTGGTCGGTGCCGACTCGTGGGCCGCGATGAAGCACGAGGGTGGGCCGCATCGGGTCCAGCGGGTGCCGGTGACCGAGAGCCAGGGCCGGGTCCACACCTCGGCGGCCACGGTGACCGTCCTGCCCGAGGCCGAGGAGGTCGACGTGGCGATCGACGCCAGCGACCTCCAGATCGACGTCTACCGCTCGTCCGGGCCCGGCGGCCAGAGCGTCAATACCACCGACTCGGCGGTGCGGATCACCCATAAGCCGACCGGCATCGTCGTCGCCATGCAGGACGAGCGCTCGCAGATCCAGAACCGGGCCAAGGCCATGGCCGTGCTGCGGTCGCGGCTCCTCAAGCTCGAGCAAGACCGCCAGGCCTCGGAGCTGTCCGAGGCCCGTAAGGGCCAGATCGGCGGAGGCAGCCGCTCCGAGAAGATCCGGACCTACAACTACAAGGAGAACCGGGTCTCCGACCACCGCATCGGCTTCACCCGCCACAACCTCGACCGGGTGCTGGCCGGCGATCTCGACGAGCTGGTCGATGCCCTGCTGGCCGACGAGCGGACCCGCCAGCTGGCCGGGGGCGGCCCGGCGTGAGCCACCCGCCGCCGGCGACCCGCACGTGGCGGGCAGCCCTGGCCGAGGCCCGGGCCGCGGTGGGTGACCCCGATGGCCGCCACCTGGTCGAGCGGGCCAGCGGCCACGACGACGGCCGTCTGGCGCTCCACCTCGACGAGCAGCCGACGCCCGAGGCCGATGCCCACCTCCACTCGATGCTGGTGCGGCGCCGCCAGGGCGAGCCGCTCCAGTACGTGCTCGGTCGCTGGGCCTTCCGGCGCCTCGACCTCTTCGTCGACCGCCGGGTCCTGATCCCGCGGCCCGAGACCGAGCAGGTCGTCGAGGTCGCGCTCGACGAGGTCCGTCGACTGGTCGAGTCGGGAGCGGTGGCCGAACCCCTCGTGGTCGACCTCGGAACCGGCTCGGGGGCCATCGCCCTGTCGGTGGCCACCGAGGTGCCGACCGCCGCGGTGTGGGCCACCGATCGTTCGAGCGACGCCCTGTCGGTGGCCCGAGCCAACCTGGCCGGCATAGGACGGCCGGCGGCCCGGGTCCGGGTGGTGGCCGGCGACTGGTTCGAGGCCCTCCCCGCCGACCTTGCCGGCACCATCGATCTGGTGGTCTCCAACCCCCCCTACGTCGGGGCGCAGGAGGCGCTGCCGGCGGAGGTCTCCGACTGGGAGCCGGACGCCGCCCTGCGGGCCGGCCCGTCGGGTGCCGAGGCGCTGGAGCACCTGATCGACACCGCTCCCCGCTGGCTGGCCCCGCATGGCGTGCTGGTGCTCGAGCTGGCCCCGCCCCAGGCCCCGGCCCTGGTCGAGCGGGCCCACGGCCTCGGCTATCGCCACGTGGCGCTGCGGTCCGACCTCGCCGGTCGGGCCCGAGCGCTGGTGGCCCGCCGGTCGTGAGCCCGTCGGCGCGGGTCCTGGCCGTCGAGGACCCGGACAGCCTCGAGCGGGCCACTGCGGCGCTGGTCGCCGGGGCGGTGGTGGGCGTGCCCACCGACACCGTCTACGGCCTCGCCGTCCGGGCGCAATCGGCGGCTGCCGTCGAAGGGCTCTTCGCCCTCAAGGGTCGCCCCGAGACGGTGGCGATCGCGGTTCTGGTGGCCGGCGTCGACCAGGCCGCCACCCTCACCGACGTCCTCACCGACGCCGCACACCCTGCGGCCACTCTGGCGGCCCGCTTCTGGCCCGGCCCGCTGACCCTGGTGGTGGACCGCCGCTCGGGCCTCGACCTCGCGCTCGGCGGGGACGAGACCTCGATCGGTCTGCGGGTGCCCGACCTGCCCGCGGTGCGGGCCCTGGCCGCCGCCGTCGGCCCGTTGGCCGTCACCAGCGCCAACCGCCACGGCCAGCCGACCTGTGTGACTGCGGCCGAGGTCGCCGAGCTCGTCGGCCCATTGGCGGGGGAGGCCCTCCTGGTGCTCGACGGGGGTGTGTGCGACGGCGCCCCCTCGAGCGTGGTGCGGGTCCGGCACCACGGCATCGAGTTGCTGCGGGAGGGCGGGCTCTCACGCCATCAGATCACGGACGCGCTGACCGCCGGCGGCGAACCCTAGGGTCCACCACCACGTGCGGGCCCGCTCCTAGCTTTTGGGCGTGCACGTGACCAAGATGCCGGTCGACCGCCTGTCCGATCTGGCCCATCGGCACCTGGCGCCGGGCTTCGCCAGCCTCGGCTTCCGTTCGTTGCCGACCACCTTCGCCTGCGTGCGCGACGAGGTGGTCTGGCTGCTCGAGCTCGAGACCGCGCCATGGAGCACGTCCGAGCAACTGAGCTTCACCGTGTCCTGGGGCGTTTACGTGCCCGGCCTGCCCTCGGCCCTGGGCGAGGAGGGGAGCCCGCATCCTCACGCCTGGGACTGCCCGGTCCACGGTCGGGTGGGCGAGCGCTTCGGCGGGCCCGATGCCCGTTGGTTCTCGGTGCGCTCGTACCCCTGGCCGGTCGAGGAGGTCCGACCGGTGGTCGAGCTGCTCGACGCTCGCATCGGGGGTGAGGTGCTCCGCCTGGTGCAGGACGAGGTGCTGCCCCAACTCGGCGAACTGTCGACCGCGGCAGCCGTGCAGCGTCACCTCGCCTCGACCATCGATCTCCGAGCCGGCGCTCCCACCCCCGACGAGGTCCGGCGCATCCGGGCCGTCATCGGACTGAGCCTCCTGCAGGGCCGGCCCGACAACGCCCTGCGCTGGATCGACTACCTCGAGGCCCGGTCGATCCGTACGATCGCCCCCGACGTGGTGGCCGAGCGCCTCGCCGACCTCCGTCGCCGCTGCGCCTCGTAGCGACCGCGACGGTCAGGACCGGGCGAGCACCAGGCTGACTTCGAGCTGGCCGTTGTCCTCGACCGACACCACGGGCACGTCCGGGGGAGCGATGTCGTAGTCGGCGAGCAGGATCGGCAGTTGGCCGACGACCACCAGCTGGGTGCCGTCCCAGCGGGCCTGGAGGGCGAGGGTGACCGCCTTGGTCACCCCGTGCAGCGTCAGTTGGCCGGCGGCCTCGATCTCGACCTGCTGGCCGACCGCCGGCTCGGTGCCAAGCTCGACTGGCTCATCGAGCGCGAAGCTGGCCTCCGGGAAGCTGTCGGTCTCGAGGCTGGCGGTCTTGAGGTAGCTGTCGCGGCGGTCACAGCTGAGGCCGCTCAGGGCGGCCGGCACGTTGCACGGGTCGCTGGCCAGGGTGGTCATGTCGACCGTGAACGCCGCGTCCTCGACGGTGGTCCCGGCGATGTCGACCGAGCCGGTGACCGATCCGGTGCGGGCCACCGCCGGCTCGACCGGCGTGTTGACCCCGGCGAAGGTCTCGTCGATCCGGTAGCCGGCGTAGGTGTCGGTGCCGGTCACCACGGTCCAGGTGCCGTCGATGCTGTCGCCCTCCGCTCCGGTGGCGCCGGTGCTGTCGACGGCATCGAGGCTCGGCGGGGGCGGCGCGTCGTCCTGGAAGAAGACCACCCACGCGGCCACTCCGGCCACGACGACGACCGCCGCCGCTATGCCGGTGCGCAGCAACCTCCGCATGACCACCCCCTGTTCTCGACGACGACCGGCCGAGGCTAGCGACCGGGGCACCGGGCCCGGTCGCGGGTCACTCGTAGACTCCACCCATCGAGATCCTCGTCCTCTGCACCGGCAACACCTGCCGGTCTCCCATGGCTGCCGCTCTCCTCCAGCGCGGCCTCGACCAGCTGGGCGTGCCGGCGGTGGTGTCGTCGGCCGGGGTGTCGGCGCCCGACCAGCCGGCCACCGCGTCGGCCCGGGCGGTGATGGACCGCCGTGGCATCGACCTGTCGGCCCATCGCAGCCGATCCCTCGACGCTTCGATGGTCGAGCGAGCCGACTTGGTGGTGGCGATGGCCCGCCGCCACGTGCGCGACGCGCTGCTCACCCGTCCCGACGCCTTCGGCCGGACCTTCACCCTGGAAGAGCTCGTACGGCGCGGTGAGGCGGAAGGCCGGCGCGAGCCGGGCGAGTCGTTGCCGGACTGGCTCCAACGGGTCCATGTCGGTCGCCAACCGACGATGCTGCGAGGTGAGGACGCGGACGACGACGTGCCGGACCCGATCGGCCAGCCCCTGTGGTTCTTCGAAGAGGTCGCCGAGCGCATCGAGCGCCTCGTGACCCAGCTGCTGATCGTCGGCTTCGCCGTCGAGCGCGACAGTGCCGCCCGCCCCACCGTCCACACCCAACCGGGCACTGGCGCCCACCTGGAGACCCCATGACCCTCGACCGAGACCGCGAGATCTTCGACCTCATCACCGCCGAGGAGGTGCGGCAGCGGACCACCCTGCAGCTGATCGCGTCGGAGAACCTCACCTCCGCCGCGGTGCGGGAGGCCACCGGGTCGGTGCTCACCAACAAGTACGCCGAGGGGTATCCGGGCCGGCGGTACTACGGCGGCAACCAGGTCGTCGACCAGGTCGAGCAGATCGCCCGCGACCGGGTCACCGCCCTCTTCGGGGCCGACCACGCCAACGTGCAGCCCCACTCCGGCGCCCAGGCCAACACCGCCGCCTACCTGGCCCTGCTCCAGCCCGGCGACCGGGTGATGGGCATGCGCCTCGACCAGGGGGGCCACATCACCCACGGCCTACCGATCAGCCTCGGCGGCCAGATGTACGACTGGGCGGCCTACGGCGTCGACCCCGACACCGAGCGCCTCGACTACGACCAGATCCGCGACGTCGCCCTCGAGCACCGGCCGGCGCTGATCGTGGCCGGCGCCACCGCCTACCCCCGCCAGATCGACCCCGCCGCCTTCCGGGCCATCGCGGATGAAGTCGGGGCCCGCTTCCTGTTCGACGCCGCCCACATCGCCGGGCTCATCGTGGGCGGGGTGCACCCCAACCCGGTGCCGGTGGCCGACATCGTGACCTTCACCACCCACAAGACCCTGCGGGGACCGCGGGGCGGCTGCATCCTCAGCACCGAGGCGCTGGCCACGGCCGTCGATCGGGCGGTCTTCCCCGGTGTGCAGGGCGGGCCCCTCGAGCACGTGGTGGCAGCCAAGGCGATCGCCTTCCGGGAGGCGGCGCAGCCCGACTTCAAGGACTACGCGGCCCAGGTGGTGGCCAACGCCGCCGCGCTGGGCGAGGCACTGGCGGCCGAGGGCTTCCGCCTGGTGTCGGGCGGCACCGACAACCACCTGCTCCTGGTCGACCTGCGGCCCTTCGACGCCGACCTCACCGGCAAGGACGCCCAGGAGGTGCTCGATCGAGCCGGGATCACCCTCAACAAGAACCAGATCCCGAATGACCCTCGCAAGCCCATGGTGACCAGCGGCATCCGCATCGGCACGGCGGCCATGACGACCGTCGGTCTCCAGGAGCCGGAGATGGCGACCGTCGCCGGACTCCTGGCCCGGGCGTTGCGCCAGCGAGGCGACGATGCCGCCCTCGATCGGGTGCGTGGCGAGGTGGCCGAGCTGTGCGCTCGGCACCCGGGGGCCTGAACCCGGCTGCCGGCAGGCGCTCAGCTGCGCAGCTCGGCCAGGCTCGGCATCCGGCGGGCGAGGTGTCGCCCGATGGCGAGTGACGAGGTCGCGGCCGGCGAGGGTGCGTTGCCGACGTGGAGGGAACGCGGACCCTCGACGATCAGGAAGTCGTCGACCAGCTCGCCGTTCGGCCGCAGGGCCTGGGCCCGCACGCCGGCGGGTGCCGGCAGTAGATCGCCGGCCTCGATCTCCGGCACCAGTCGCTGCAGGCTGCGGGCGAATCGCTCCCGGCTGAGCGATCGCAGCACCTCGTCGATCCCGGTCCGGAGGTGGCGGCGGGCCAGGCGCCACAGTGCGGGCGAGGTGGCGAGCTCGGCAAGGTCGCCGACGTCGACGTCACGGCGGCGGTAGCCCTCCCGATCGAGCGCCAGCACCGCGTTGGGTCCGGCGTGGACGATGCCGTCGATGCCCCGGGTGAGGTGCACGCCGAGGAAGGGCAGGGTGGGATCGGGCACCGGGTAGAGAAGGCCCCGGACCAGATGGCTGCGTTCGGGTCGCAGCTCGTGGTACTCACCTCGGAACGGAACGATGCTGGCCCCCGGGTCGACGCCGCTGAGCCGAGCCACCCGGTCGGCGTGGAGCCCGGCGCAGTTGACGACGAAGCGGCCGGTGACGGGCCCTTGATCGGTCTCGACCACGGTGCTCCGGGCCGACTCCCGCCATCCCGTCACCCGGGTCGACCGCTGGAGTGACGTGCCCCGAGCGGTGAGGACCCTGGCCATGGCCTCGGCGACGAGGCGGAAGTCGACGATTCCGGTCGAGGCCAGGTGCAGGGCTCCCAGGCCTTGGGCATGGGGCTCGCGGTCGGTGATGCCGGCTGGTCCGAGTCGCTCGACGGCCAGACCGTGCTCACCCGCTCGGCGCTCGAGCGCAGCCAGGCCGGCGAGCTCGGGGGCCGAGGTGGCCACGATCAGCTTGCCGCAGACCTCGTAGGCAACTCCCTCGGCGCGGCAGAACGAGCGGAGGGCAGCGTTGCCCTCCTGGCACAGCCGGGCCTTGAGGCTGCCGGGGGCGTAGTAGATGCCCGAGTGGAGGACGCCCGAGTTGTGTCCGGTCTGGTGCGAAGCCCAGGCCGCCTCCTTCTCGAGGACGGCGACCGAGGCGCCCGGCTCCCGCTCGGTGACCGCCAGGGCGGTGGCCAGGCCCACGATCCCGCCGCCCACCACCACCACGTCGACGGCCACCGGTCGAGGTTAGGACGCGGTCGGGCGAACGACCGCTGGCCTGGGCCGGCCACGATCGGTACTCTCCGTGACGTGAGCTTCGGGGGAGGCCAGAGCGGCGAGCGTCGCAGTGCCGACGACTACGTGCGCAAGGGGATGGGCGGGGTGGCCGGGTGGTTCGCCGGCGCCGACGTCGATCTGTTCCGCATCCTGCCGGACCGGCTGACGGCTGCCGGGGTCGAAGGCGATCTCCTCGAGATCGGGGTGTTCAAGGGCCGCAGCGCGGTGCTGCTGGGCTACGCCACCCGTCCCGGCGAGAAGCTCCTGCTCTGTGACCTCTTCGGCCGCGACGCGGGGGACACCGCCAACGAGGAGGAGATGACCGGCGTCTACGGCCGCTTCGGCGCCCGGGTCTCCGAGCGAGCCGAGTTCGAAGCCACCTGGCTGCGGTTCCACGACACCCTCCCCGACATCCTCGAAGGGCCCTCGGGTGACCTGGCCGCCCGCTACGCCGACCGTCGCTTCCGTTTCGCCCACGTCGACGGGAGTCACCTCTACGAGATCGTCCGTGACGATCTCGCCTACTGCCGCTCGACCATGGTGCCGGGCGGGATCGTGGTGCTCGACGACCACCGCTCGCTGCACACCCCGGGGGTGTCGATGGCGACCTGGGAGCAGGTCGTGAACGGTGGACTGGTGCCCTTGGCCGCCACCGCGTCCAAGCTCTACGCCACCTGGGACGCGGCGGCCTGCCCGGTGGGGGCCGACGACCTGCGAGCCCTGGCCGGCGGCCTCGGCTACGTGCCGGTGACCGACGATCTCGGCGGCCACCAGATCGTGGTCTTTGTTCCCAACGACTACTGGTGGGATCCCGGCCGGTCGTGGCTGGTCCGGGCTCGCCGGGGGTTGCTGCCGCCGGTGCTCGAGCGAGGCCTGCGCAAGGTGCAGTCCCGCCGAGGGGCGGGCAAGACCGCGCCCGCTCCGGTCGGCGCCGGCTGAGCCCGCGCCCGAACCTCGCTCAGCTCCAGATCTTCCAGGGCGCCCGCCCGGAGTCCCACAGGTTCTGCAGGAGCTCCTTCTCGCGCATGGTGTCCATGCACTGCCAGAAGTCATCGTGGCGGTAGGCCATGAGCTGCCCATCGGCGGCCAATCGCTCGAGTGGCTCCTGCTGGAAGGACGTGTCGTCGTCGTCGATGTACTCGAGGACCTTGGGCTCGAGCACGAAGAAGCCGCCGTTGATCCAGCCCTCGCCGGTCTGGGGCTTCTCCGAGAACTCGGCGACCTCGGCGCCGTCGAGGCGCACGTGCCCGAAGCGAGCGGGTGGTCGCACCGCGGTCAGCGTGGCCAGGCGGCCGTGCGAGCGGTGGAAGGCGAGCAGGTCCTGCAGGTCGACGTTGGACACGCCGTCGCCGAAGGTCATCATGAAGGTCTCGTCGAGCAGGTGGGCGATCCGCCGCATCCGGCCGCCGGTCTCGGTGTTCTGGCCGGTCTCGACCAGCTCGACCGTCCAGTTCTCGTTGTCGACCTCGTGGCGGACGATGTCGCCCTTGCCGGTGTGGACGGTGAGGTTCCCGGCCAGCGACCGGTAATCGGCCATGTAGCGCTTGATCTGCTCACCGCGGTAGCCCAGGGCGATCACGAAGTCGGACAACCCGAAGTAGGCGTACTGCTTCATGATGTGCCAGAGGATCGGCTGCTCGCCGATCTCGACCATCGGCTTGGGCTTGGTCTGGGTTTCCTCGGCGAGCCGGCTGCCGAGGCCCCCGGCCAGAATCACGACCTTCATCTGTCGCGCACCGCCTTCACGTCGTCGTGTCGGGTGGTCATTTCGCGCCCCAACACCAGAGTTTGCCCCACAGCCTGGCCTCCTCGTCTCGGTCGGGTCCTCCTACACTTCGGCTCCGGGGCCACCGATACCTGAGTGCTTCGTCCGAGATCGACGGAGCGGAACACCGAGGAGGATCGATGTCCCCAGAATCCCGCACCGACTGGCACCACCGGCCGGTGCTGGTGACCGGCGCCACCGGCCTGCTCGGCGGATGGCTGGTGGGGGCGTTGCTGGCCCGGGGCGCGCACGTCGTGTGCCTGGTCCGCGACCTCGTCCCCCAGAGCCGGTTGGTCAGTGAGGGCCTCACCGATTCGGTGGTCGTGTGCCACGGCGACGTCGGCGATCAGCACCTCCTCGAGCGGGTGCTCGGCGAGCACGAGATCCACACCGTCTTCCACCTGGCCGCCCAGACGCTGGTCCCGGTGGCCAATCGCAACCCCGTCTCCACCTTCGAGGCCAACGTGGCCGGCACCTGGTCGGTGCTGGAGGCGACCCGACGCAGCCCGCTGGTGGCCCAGATCGTGCTGGCCAGCTCGGACAAGGCCTACGGCGACCAGCCGGTCATGCCTTACTCGGAGGACATGCCGCTGCAGGGCCGGACGCCCTACGACGTCAGCAAGTCGTGTGCCGACCTCATTGCCCAGGCCTACGCCCACACCTACGGCACCCCGGTGTGCATCACTCGGTGCGGCAACTTCTTCGGTGGCGGCGACCTCAACTTCAACCGCCTGGTGCCGGGCACCATCCGCGACCTGATGAGCGGACGTCGCCCGGTCATCCGCTCCGACGGCTCGCTGGTGCGGGACTACATCTACGTCGAGGAGGGCGCCGAGGCCTACGTGCGCACCGCCGAGGCGCTGTGGGACGACCCGTCTCTCGCCGGTCGGGCCTACAACTTCTCGATGGACCACCCCCTCAACGTGCTGGAGATGGTCGACCGCATCCGCGACGTCGTCGGCTCTGACCTCGAACCCGATGTGCGTAACGAGCCGATCGACGAGATCCGGTTCCAACACCTGGATTCGAGCCGCAGTCGCGACGAGCTCGGCTGGAAGCCCCAGATCGAGCTCGACGAGGGTCTCCGTCGAACGGTGGCGTGGTACCGGTCCCACCTCCAGGCCGGATGACAGCGACGGCGCCGGAGGGATCCACCGACGGTGCCGCGGGCCCGACCAGCGCGTCGGCCCCGCACCGCCGGCTGGCGCTGCGCCTGCCGGCCGGCCTGGTCGACTCCGGCGCGTCGTCTCTGGCCACCTTCGCCGCCGGGATCGTCGCCAACCGCCTCTTCAACGACTCCCCCGACTACCTCGGGGCCTACGGGCTGTTCTTCGCCTCGTTCCTGGTGGCGTCGATCGTGTCCAACACTGGGGTCTTCACGCCGATCGAGGTCCGCTCTCTCGACCTGCCCCGGGAGCAACGGCCACGGCTGATCCTGCAATCGGTGCGCTCGGCGGGCATCGTCTCGTTCGGCATCGCCCTGATCGTGTGCCCCGCCACCCTGCTCGTGCCGTCGTCGGTGCCGATCGGAGCGCGGGTGGCGCTGGCCGCGGCGGCGACCGCCCTCTCGGCCATCTCGCCCATCCAGGACCACCTCCGGCGCCTCTACCACCAGGCCGATCGATCGTGGGGCGCGGCCGGCATCTCGAGCGTCCAAGTGCTGTCGGTGGCGGTGATCTTCTCGGTCGCCGGCCTGGCCGGGTTCACGCCGTCGTGGATGCCCATCGCCGGCTTGGCCGCGGCCAACGTCGTCTCGGCCGGCGCCGGCCTCACCTGGGCGCTACGCAACCTGCCCCCGCCGCCCGACCTCCGACTCCGCCTGGGCCAGCTGCTCCACAGCGGCAAGTGGATCCTGTCGGGCACCTTCGCCCAGCAGATCTCTGCCTATCTGGTGGTGGCCATCGTCACCATCCGTTCCGGCGCCGACCAGGCCGGCTACGTCGAGGCGGCTCGGGTCATCAGCCAGCCGGTGACCGTCTTCATCGTCGGGATCATGGCCGTGCTTTCCCCCGAGCTCATGGCCGCCGGACGCCAGCTCGACGGCGCCCGGGTTGGGCGCATCGTCCGGCTCCTCTACGGGGGGGTCGCGCTGCTGACCGTCGGGTGGCTGGTGGTGGCGGCCGTTCCCTGGCCCCACAGCCCCCTGACCTGGATCTCGCCGCTGGCCTTCGAGGTCGACTGGCTGCTCCCGGTGGTCATCGTGGGCCAGGCCATCGGCTACGCCACCCTGGTCTTCTCGTCGGTCCTGATCGGCGCTCGCCGGGAGCGGGTCTTGGCCGCAGCCGACGTGGTCGCCCCGATCCTGGCCGTCTCGCTGGCGCTGGCCTTCGGCGACCACGGGGCCATGGCCGCCGCTCTGGCCGCGCTGGCCGGCGTGACCGGCCTGACTGTGGTCAAGGGCTTCGCCACCCACCGCGTCCTGCAAGGCCGGGCGTGATCGGCCGGAGCGAACCGGCGCCCGGCGGCCCTACCCTGTCGGGCCATGAGCGACGGCGTTCCTGAGATCCCGCTGTTCGTCCCCTACCTGGGGGACGAGGTCCGCCGGGCGGCGCTGGACGCCATCGACGGCGGCTGGATCGGTCCCGGTCCGCTCACCGCCCGCTTCGAGGAGTCCATCGCGGCGCGACTCGGCGGCGAGCGGCGGCGAGTGGTGGCGACCAGCTCGGGCACTGCCGCGCTGCACACGGCGAGCATCGTCGCTGGCCTCGGTCCCGGCGACGAGGTGATCATCCCGTCGTTCGACTACGTCGCGGGGCACCAGGCGGCGTCGGCCAGCGGGGCCGATCTCGTCTTCTGCGATGTCGATCCCCTGACCTGGGGCGCCGATCCCGAGTCGGTGCGGCGGCTGGTGTCGCCTCGGACCAAGGCCATCGTCGTCGTCCACTTCGCCGGCGTCCGCGCCGCCGGCACCGACGCCATCCTCGAGCTCGCCCGGGCGCGGGGCCTACGGGTGATCGAGGATGCGGCCCACGCCTTCGGGACCGTGACCGCGGCCGGGGCGGTGGGATCCCACGGTGATCTCACCTGCTTCAGTTTCGGCCCGGTGAAGATCGTCACCTCGCTCGAGGGCGGGGCCCTGGTCCTCGGCGACGAGCAGGAGGAGGCAGTGGCCCGCGAGGTGCGGGTGCTGGGTCTCGATGCCGACCTGTCGGCCCGCTACCAGCGGGCCCGCAGCGTGCAGTACGACGTGCTGCGCCAGGGCTACCGCTACCACCTCGGCTCCGTCCCGGCGTCGATCGGCCTGGCCCAGCTCGCCCTGCTCGACTCCTTCATCGAGAGCCGACGTCGTGCCTGCCTCCACTACGACCAGGCCTTCGCGGGGATCGACGGCCTGCGCACGCCGGCCACCGACTGGGTCGGGGTCAGTCCGTTCGAGTACGTCCTGCAGGTGGAGGACGAGGAGACCAGGGACCTCTTCATCAAGCACCTCACCTCATCGGGGGTAGGTGCGGGCAAGACCTGGATCGGCGGCCACGAGACGACGTTCTACGGCTCGTGCCGGCGCGACGACCTGGCGGTGACCGAGGCGGTCAGCCGGACGGGCGTGATCATCCCGCTGCACTCACTGATGGGCAGCGATGTCCTTCACCGGGTCAGCGACGTCGTGCGGTCGTTCTTCGACTGAGCCCGGCGTGGCCTGTAGCCACTCGGCGACCTCCCGGCGCCAGGACGCGGGCACGGCTCGGGCCGTGCTGGCGGTGAACGCCCGGTCGAGCAGGGTGGGCGAGGCGAGCGCGGCCAGGGCCAGGGCCAGGTAGCCCGGGAGGTGGTAGCGGCGGGAGATGGCCCAGTAGGTGCGGGCCGCCGATCGCCGCTGGCGAGCGCGAACCTGCTGACGGGCTTCGAAGCGCATCATGGCGGTGTCGTCGCGCACCAGGCCCAGGCGTCGGCGCTCGGGTGCCAGGTGGGCCTCGAGGACCCGGTGGCTGGCGGCCTGGCGGTCGGCCCGGTGGGACTTCGACCCGGTCCAGACCCGGTAGGCGAGCAGCGGCCGATCGACCGCGGCCACCGGGCTGGCGTGGGCCAAGCGGATCCAGAGGTCCCAGTCCTCGACGTAGCCGATGTCCTTGGCCGGGTCGTCGGCGAGGTGGTGGCGGAAGCCGCCGACCTTGCGGATCAAGGTGGTGTCGGCCAACACGCCGGACCCGCCCCCCGGCACCACGTTGAGGAGCAGCAGCGCCTGGTAGATGTCTCCGCTCGACGGAGCGCGGGCCGCGGCCAGCGGCCGCAGGCGGTCGTCGACGTGGAGCGCCCCGGTGCAGGACCAGGAGGCGTCGGGTCGGGCGGTCAGGGCGTCGTGCTGGGCCGCCAGTTTGTCCGGGGCCCAGAGGTCGTCGTCGTCGCAGAAGGCGACCCACGGCGTGGTCGTGGCGTCGATCCCCACGTTGCGCTTGGTCCCCACGTCCTCCGGGCCGTCGTGGGCCAGCACCCGCACCCGTGGGTCGCCCAGTGCCATCACCAGCGCCACCGTCTCCGGGTTGCTGGTCGGGTCGCAGACCAGCAGCACCTCGACCGGAACCGCCTGCTGGCCGAGCAGCCGAGGCAACGACTCGGCCAGCAGGTGGGCCCGACCGTGGGTCGCCACCACCACCGTGGTGGCGCGGGGCGCGGGCGGCTCGGGCGTCACGTCAGTGCCCACGGGCGGGGGGAGAGCGCGGCCGGCAGCCAGCTCGACACCTCGTTGATCCACTCGACCGGCACGCCCCGAGCGCTGCGGCGGTTGATCATCTGGTCGAGGACCTGGGGGGCGGCCGCCGCGGCCAGGGCGTAGGCCAGGTAGGCCGGACGGCGGGATCGGAGGGCGATGCCGGCGAACCGCTCGGCGGCAGCCCAGCGGCGCCCGGCCCGCACGTCGTGTCGAGCCTCGTAGTGAGCGGCGGCGTCGTCGTCGAGCTCGACGCTCGAGCTGGCCCGTTCGGCCCGGTAGCGCTCGGTGATGACCTGACGGTCGGCGCTCTCCGCGTTGGCGGTGTGGGAGGAGCTCTGGGACGAGACCCGGTACAGGTGCAGTGGCCGGTCGACGGTGGCGATCGAGCTCCGGGCCGAGAGGCGGATCCAGAGGTCCCAGTCCTCCGAGACCCGCAGCGGCGTCGCCTCGGGATCCGGACCCCCGAACCCACCCACCCGGCGCGCCAGCTCGCTGCGGACCACGACCCCGCCGACCCCGCCGGGTATGACGTTGGCGGCGAGCAGGCGGTCGTGGAGGTACTCGGGGTCGGGGGGGTGGGCGGCCGCCAGCGGCCGGAGGTCTTCGTCGACATGGAGCGACCCGCCACAGGACCACGAGCACTCGGGCGCGGCGTCGAGGGCGTCGAGCTGTTCGGCGAGGTTGTCGGGAGCCCACAGGTCGTCGTCGTCGAGGAATGCGACCCACTCGGTCGTCACCCCGGCCAGGGCGTGGTCGCGCTTGACGCCGGCGTTCTCCCGGCCTCGCCACGGGACGAGTCGGGCGTGGGCGGGCCAGCGCTCGAGCACCTCATGGGTGAGGGGGTCCTCGTCGGGGTTGGCGACCACGTGCACCTCGACATCCACGTCGCGCTGGGCGACGGCCGACGCCACGGCGCGGGCCAGTAGCTCGGGGCGCCCGTAGGTCGGGGTGATGACAGTGACGGAGCGATCCATCCGACCAACGCTACCAGTGAGGAAAACAACGCTATAAGTGGTGTACGGGCCGGCGGCCGGCGTCGCCGTACAGTCCTGCACACCCCTGACCGATGGAGGTTGCATGAACGTGCCCCTCGTCTCCGTCGTGATCCCGGCCCACAACGCCGGACCCTTCCTCGCCGAGACCCTCCAGTCGGTGTTGACCCAGGAGTACTCGGCGCTGGAGGTGATCGTGGTCGACAACGGCTCGACCGACAACACCTTCGAGATCGCCTCGACCACCGGGGACTCTCGGGTGAGGGTTCTCCAGCAATCGAATCGGGGCGTCGCCGGTGCCCGCAATCGGGCGATCGAGGAGTCCTCCGGCGAGCTGATTGCCCTGCTCGACGCGGACGATCTGTGGGACCCCTCCAAGACCGCCCGCCAGGTCGCCCTCCTGGAGTCTCGCCCCGACGTGGTGGCCGTCGGCTCTCTCCTGCGCTACATCAGCCCCGACGGCACCGTGCTCGGCATCCGCGGCCAGACGTTGGACGAAGCCGACGAGGCCGCGCTGCGGGCCGGTGCGCTGATGCCCGTGGCTCCCGCCAGCCTGCTCATCCGGCGCCGCGCCCTCGACGCCGTGGGCCTGTTCGCGGCCCACCCCTCGGAGGACCTCGAGCTCCTGGCCCGACTGGCCCGTCATGGCCGCGTCGTCGTGCTCGACGAGGTGCTGGGCGGCTACCGCATGCACCCCAACAGCGTCTCGATGGTCGCCTGGCGAGAGATCCTGCTCTCGGGGCGCTACATCCAGGCCAAGTTCCGAGCTCTCGACCGGGGGGAGGTGCTCGAGTGGGAGGACTACCTGGCGACCTACCGACCCACCCTCAACGAGCGCCGACTGGATCGGGCGAACGCCCACTACCGCCGGGCCGGCCTCTCTCTGCTCCAGCGCCGGCGCGTGGCGGCCGGCCTGCACCTGGCCGCGGCCAGCGTCCTCGATCCCCCCTACGTGGTGCGCAAGCTCGGCCAGCAACGGCCGTGGGCGCTGCGGCGCGGGCCGGTCGTCGGGTCGACTCGGTAGCATTGGGACAGATCGTGTGTCCCCGCATGTCGAGTTGCCGACCGTGTACTTCCGCCACCGTCTCCCTCGGCCACGGCGAGCCCCGTGTGTGGTCGTCTCACCACCGCTTGTAGCTTGGTCCCACACCCGTACCCTCGCTCCTCGATGACAGGCCCCGAGCTCCGATGACCCCACAGACCAGCTCCACCGAGCCCTCGCTGCTCGCTGCCATCTGGCGCTACAAGTTCGTCTTCGGATTCACCCTGGCGGTGGCCGTCGTGACCTCCCTGCTCCTCGGGCGCCTGAGTGCCACCACCTACGGCGCCGAGGCGGTGCTGGTGGTCGAGGACCCGTCGTCCCAGACCGTGTTCGGGGCCGACGGCGTGGTCACCGACCCCGCCCGCTATGCGTCCGACCAGCAGGTCATCCTCGAGTCGAACCAGACGGCGGCCGCCGCCGCCGAGAAGATCAACGCCGAGCACGACACCGGCCTGACCGCGGCCGACGTACTGGCCGGTCGCACGGTCGTGCTGGACGACGTCAGCGGCAAGATCACCGTGTCCTACGAAGCGCCGTCGGAGGTGGTCGCGGTCGATGGTGCCAACGCCATCCTCGACGCCTATCTCGAGGTCCGCCAGCAGACCAAGCAGGCCGACAGCGACGAGCAGCAGGAGCTCCTGCAATCCAAGATCGACTCGTTGAACGGGCAGATCTCCACCCTCACGGCCCAGATCCGCTCGGAATTCAACACCAGCGTCACCATCAACCAGACCCCCGAGTACGAGCAGCTGGTGGCCCAGCGCGACGAGCTGATCGGTCGGGTCTCGGAGTACGAGCAGCTTCGGGACGAGCTCGATCTCGAGGCGCAGCAGACCAACACCGGTATCACCCTCTATGACCGGGCGGTCACCGCCGAGGCCGGGGGCGGCTCGGCCCGCCTGGCCATCGTGGCGCTCGTGCTCGGAGCGGTGGTGGGGGCGGCCACGGCCTACGCCCTGGCCCTGCGGCGTCGACGGTTCGAGGACCGCGGCGGTCCCGAGGCCGTGCTGGGTGCGCCCCTGCTGGCCGACGTGCCCGACTTCTCGTTCGAGAAGATCCGCTCCCGGCTGCCGGTGGTCAGCGCGCCCCGCACCGCGGCGGCCGAGTCGTTCCGGTTCGCGGCAGCGTCGCTCAACATCGAGCGCCTCTCGGCGACCGGGCGGGGCAGCTCGTTCGTGGTCACCTCGGCCACCTTGTCGGAGGGCAAGAGCACCGTCGTCGCCAACACCGGCATCGCCCTGGCTCGCCACGGCACCAACGTGGTGCTGGTCGACGCCGACTTCGAGACGCGCGACCTGTCGCGCCTGCTCCTGTCGGAGCCCGAGGTCGCAGGCATGGCCGACGTGGTCGAGGGCCGGTCCACGCTGGACGAGGCCCTGCACACCGTGACCATGGTCGAGGGGGGCACGGTCACCGTGTTGCCCCCGGGCTTCCGGACCTCGTCGGCCCACGAGTTCCTCGAGTCGGTGCAGGCCCGCGACATCTTCCGCCAGCTCGCCGAGCGCTTCGAGGTGGTGCTGGTCGACTGCCCGCCGCTGCTCCAGGTGGCGTACTCGGCCATCGTCGCCAGCTACGTCGACAGCGCCGTCGTGGTCGTCGGTCACCTCACCTCGGCGGCCCGGGCCAGCGAGGTGGTCGACCGCCTGCGCTTCGCCGGTACCCCCATCGTGGGCTACGTCTACAACAAGGCCCCCTTGCGGCCCGAGCTCTCGGCATACCACGCCCACTCCAGCAACCTGCGCCTGGAGAGCGACTCGCTGGCCGAGGAGGTCCGGGTCAATGGGAACGGCAGCGGCAGCCCGGAAACGGCTCAGCCCGGTTCATCCGCCGGCCGATAGTGGTACGGATGTCGGAACGACGAGGAGCGAGGGCCTGATGGAACGAGTGCTGGTGACGGGCGCAGGTGGCTTCATCGGCCACCACTTGGTGCACTACCTCAAGGAGCGCGGCTACTGGGTCCGCGGCGTCGACGTGAAGCCGCCCGAGTTCGACGACAGCGATGCCGACGAGTTCGAGCTTCTCGACCTCCGTCGATGGGACGCCTGCCTCGAGGCCACCCGGGGCATCGACCACGTCTACACGTTGGCCGCGGACATGGGCGGCATGGGCTTCATCTCCCAGAACCACGCCACCATCCTGCGCAACAACGGCCTCATCAACTTCCACGTGGTCGACGCGTGCCGGGTCAACGGTGTGCAGCGCCTCTTCTACTCCTCGTCGGCCTGCATCTACCCCGAGCACCTCCAGGAGGAGGCCGACATCGCCCCCCTCCGCGAGGAGGACGCCTATCCGGCCAACCCCCAGGACGCCTATGGCTGGGAGAAGCTGGTCACCGAGAAGCTGTGCCTGTACGCGGCCGAGGAGTTCGGCCTCCCGGTGCGCATCGCCCGCTTCCACAACATCTACGGCCCGTCGGGCACCTTCGAGGGTGGACGTGAGAAGGCGCCGGCGGCGATGTGCCGCAAGGTGGCGCTGGCCGACGGTGGCTCGTCCATCGAGATCTGGGGCGACGGCCAGCAGACGCGCTCCTTCTGCTACATCGACGACTGCGTGGAGGGCATCTACCGCCTCATGCAGAGCGACCACGGCGAGCCCCTGAACCTGGGCACCGACCGGATGGTCACCATCGACGAGCTGGCCAACATCGTCATCGGTATCTCCGGCAAGTCGCTCGGCCTCGAGCACGTGCCGGGGCCCCAGGGCGTCCGCGGCCGCAACTCCGACAACACCAAGCTGCGCGAGGTGCTGGGCTGGGAGCCGAGCATCGATCTGGAGGAGGGTCTGTCCCAGACCTACCGCTGGATCGAGAAGCAGCTCGCCGCTCGCCAGAGCTAGGTGGCGACCCCGCCGGCCATCCCCCGGGTCGACGTCCTCGGCGTCCAGATCAGCGCCGGTGACATCCCGCGGGCGGCCGACGAGGTCGCCCGCTGGATCGAGCAGGGCGAGGCCAACTTCGCCACCTTCACCGGCGTGCACGGGGTCATGGAGTCCCAGCGCGACCCCGAGCTGCTGGCCATCCACAACCGGGCCGGGCTGACCAACCCCGACGGGATGCCCATGGTGTGGGCCAGTCGGATGGCCGGGGTCGGCGATGTCCGACGGGTGTACGGGCCGGACTTCATGCTTGCGCTGTGTGAGCGTTCGGTCACCCCCGGGTGGCGGCACTTCTTCTACGGGGGCAAGCCCGGCGTGGCCGACGAGCTGGCGGCGTCGCTGGTCGACCGGTTCCCGGGGCTGCAAGTGGCCGGTACCTGGTCGCCACCGTTCGGGCCCCTGGATGCCGAGACCGACGCCGCCGAGGTGGCCCGCATCGAGGGGTCGGGCGCCGACATCGTCTGGGTCGGGCTGTCGACTCCCAAGCAGGAGCGCTGGGCCGCGGCCCACGTGGGGCGGGTCGGGGCCCCGGCCCTGCTCTGCGTCGGAGCCGCCTTCGACATGCATGCCGGCCACCTCCGGCAGGCCCCGGCGGTCCTCCAGCGGCTCGGACTGGAGTGGGCCTTCCGGCTCGCCACCGAGCCCCGCCGCCTGTGGCGGCGCTACCTCTCCAACAACCCGCGCTTCGTGCTCTCGATCCTCCGCCGCCGGCCCTTCCGGGTTCGCCCCGCTCCCGTGCCGTGACCGCGATCACCGATCCCCGTGCTCGGCCGCCGACCCCTTCGGCACCGGTGGCGGTCGAGATCTCGACTCGGCTGCTGCGGGGCCTGCGCCGCACCCTGCCGTACGTGCTCGGTGGCTACGCCCTGCTCGACCGGGGCTTCGCCTGGATCCACGTACCCGGCACCCCGGCGTTCGTGGCCGAGCTGTGCCTGGCCGCTTCGGTTCTGTGGATGGCGCTCGACACGCGCTTCGTGCGGCGGGCGGTGGGCGAGAACATGGCGTTGCGCATCCTCGCCGCCTACGTGCTCTGGTGCCTGGTCCGCACCGCGCCGGGCCTTGGGACCTTCGGGCTGGCCGCCGTCCGCGACGCCGCCCTCTGGTACTACGCCCTCTTCGCCTTCGTCGTGGTCGCGCTGTGCACGGCCGACGAGAGCTGGCTCGGCACCCTCGAGCGCAAGTACCGCCGCTTCCTGCCCTACCTCCTGGCCTGGCTGCCGGTCGCCCTGTTCACCACCTACGTGACGCCGGTGTTCATCCCGGTGCCCGACAGCGGCGTCAGCATCCTCAACTACCGGGCCGGCAACATCGGGGTCCACGCCCTGATCGCCACCGCCTTCCTCCTGGTCGCTGTTCCAAGGCAGTGGCGGTGGCGCATGCCGCTGCTGGTGCTCGGCTTCGTGGATCTGGCTCTCGCCGGTACCCAGAACCGAGGGGGACTGGTCGGGGCGCTCGCCGGGCTGGTGGCGCTCGCCCTCCTGACCCGGCTGCGCCTCCACGGTGTGGGCCGGCTCCTGGCGGTGCTGGTGGTGGTGTTCGGGATGGCCTGGATGCTCGACATCAGGGTGTCAACCAGCCGTGACCTGTCGGTCCGCCAGTTGGTGGCCAACGTGACCAGCATCGTGGGGGCGGACTCGGCCGACTCGAAGGGTCACCTCGACGACACCCGAGAGTGGCGGTCGGAACTGTGGTCCCGCATCAACGAGAACCTGGTCGAGAGCGGACAACTCGAGTTCGGTGCCGGGTACGGGCCCAACCTGGCCGCGGGTGCGGGGGTGGCGGCCGATACCGGCGAGGCCCAGGATGCCGACCTGCGCAGCCCCCACAACTCCCACCTCGACGTCGTGGCCCGGGCCGGTCTGGTGGGGGGGATCCTCTGGGGCGTGGTCTGGGTCTACTGGTGCTTCGCGGTGGTCAGGGCGTGGAACCGGGCCCGGTGGCTCCCCGACGGGGCCCACCGCCAGGCGCTGCTCGGCGTGTGCTTCGCGGGCGTGGTCGCCATCCTGGTGAACGGCTACTTCGACCCCACCCTCGAGGGTGCCCAGGTGTCGGTGTGGCTCTGGACCCTGTACGCGGTGGGCGTGGTGGTCATGCGCCAGATCGACGTCGAGCGCCGGGATCGGTCGTGGCTCCACCCGGCGCCGGCCGGGGCCTGAGGTCTCGTCGTGCGGGTGCTCCTCTCGGCCTTTGCCTGTCGCCCGGACATGGGCTCGGAGAACGAGACCGGGCTGCGGGCCGTGCTGGCGGCCGCGTCGGCGCACGAGGTCTGGCTCTTCACCCACCGCCACTGCGAGGAGCCGGTGCGATCGGTGCTGGCCGCCGAGGGCCTGAGCGACGCGGTCCACGTCGTGGCGATCGGGGAGCCCAGCGACGGCACCGAGCAGTCGGGCCTGCTGCGGTTCCACCGCCTCTATGACCGCTGGCAGCGCGACGCTGGTGAGCTCGGCCGCCGGCTCGACGCCGAGATCGGCTTCGACGTCGTCCACCACGTGGGGTTGGCGTCGTTCTGGGCCCGTGCGGGAGTCTCGGCCGTCGACCGCCCGCTGGTCATCGGGCCGTCGGGCGGAGGGACGGAGGCGCCCTGGGGTCTGCTCGGGCTGCTGGGTGTGCGGGGGCTGGCCGAGTTCGCGGTCCGGTCGGCGACGCGGCGGGTGTCGCTGCGTCGGCCCGCCATCCGCCAGCAGTACCAGCGGGCCCAGGTCGTGCTGGTCCAGAACGAGCACACCCGCTCCCGGCTCCCGAGGGGGACCCGGGCTGCCATCTACCCGCACTCGACCGCGGTCGTCGACGGCATCACCTCCGTCCCGCCCGGGCTCCGCACCAAGGAGCTCGTCCACGTGGGCCGGCTCCGGGCCTGGAAGGGGGGCGTTCTGGCCCTGCGGGCCCTCGTCCAGGTGTCGGACCCCGAGGCCACTCTGGTGGTGCTGGGGGAGGGGCCGGATCGGGACCGCATGGCCCGTCACGCCCAGCGCCTCGGCGTGGCCGACCGCGTCCGCTTCGAGGGCCGAGTCGGGCGCGACGAGGCCATGGCCCGGGTCGCCCATGCCGGGGTCTTGCTGCACCCTGCCCTGCACGACGAGGCACCGCTGGCGGTCGCCGAGGCGATGGTGCTGGGCACCCCGGTGGTCGGTCTGGCCTGGGGCGGTCTGCCCTCGATCCACGAGCGCTGGCCCGAGGCCGACGCCGTCCTTGTGCGCCCGTCGACACCCGGACGCACGGCTCGAGCGCTGGCCGCCGCCGTCGACGGCTTCCTGGCGGCCCCCCCGCCAGTTCCGGCCGCCCCTCGCCCTCCGGTGGAGTCCTACGCCGAGCGGATCCTGGCCTCCTATGAGGAGGCGGTGGCCCTGTTCCCGTCGTTGCCGGTGCGCTGACGTGCGGGTCGTCGTCGCCCTCTGCACATGGAACCGGTCGGCATCGCTCGACCGGACGTTGCGCAGCCTCCACCTGCTCGATGCCGGACTCCACCAGTGGGAGTTGCTGGTGATCGACAACAACTCGACCGACGACACCGCCGACGTGGTCGACCGCCACGCCGCCGCACTCCCGGTGCGCCGGGTGTTCGAGCCGGTCCAGGGCCACGCCGCGGCCCGCAACCGGGCCATGGTCGAGGCCGAGGGCGCCGATCTCTTGCTCTGGACCGACGACGACGTCCTGGTGCCCTCGGACTGGCTGGTGGCCCTGGCCGCGGCCGCCGATCGCTGGCCCGACGCCGCCTACCTCGGTGGCCGCATCGAGCCCCACTACCTGAGCGAGCCGCCGAGCTGGGTGCGGGCCCACGAGCGCTTCCTCTCCCGCCTGGTCCTTCGCCACGACCTCGGCCCCGACGAGGTGCCCTTCGCCCCGGGTGAGCGCCCCATCGGGGCCAACATGGCCTTCCGGCCGTCGAGGATCCCGGCGGGGATGACCTTCGACCAGCGCCTGGGGCGCAAGGCCGACAGTCGGGTGGTCGGGGAAGAACAGGACTTCTTCGACCGGCTGGATGCCGCCGAGGCGCTCGGCGTCTGGGTCCCCTCGGCTCGGATGGACCACGTCATCGAAGAGGAGCGGGTGAGCGTCGCTTTCCTCGCCGACTTCTACGAGGGACTCGGCCAGACCCATGTCCGCCTCGGTGGGTCGCTGGTCAGCGGCCGGCTGGCGACCGTGCCCGAGCCGGTCCGGCGGGCGGGGGTGGCCGTCGGAGCCCGCGTCCTGGGGGCGCTGGCCGCACTCCTGCGACGCCTCCCGGGCGACCGGTGGGTGGTCCCCTACGCCCGGGCCGCCCAGCTCCGGGGAGTGGCTCGGGAGCTCTCGGCCCCCTGAGCGACCTCGGGCACCGGCTCAGGAAAAGAAGCTGTCCACCGCTTCGATGACCTGGTCGACCGTGGCGTCGGCCATGTAGGAGTGCAACGGGAGGGTGACCTGGGTGCTGGCCGCCTGCTCGGTCATCGCCAGATCGCCTCGCCGGGCGTCCTTGTAGAAGGTGAAGTCGTGGGCGCCCGGGTAGTGGATGCCGGTGCCGACGCCCCGTGCACCGAGGTGGGCGATGAGATCGGCCCGCTGCTCGGGGTCGTCGACCCGCACGAAGTAGATGTAGGGGCTGACGTCGGCGAAGTCGGTGCCGGGCACGGTCAGTCCGTCGATCTGACCCAGCGCCTGGTTGTAGCGCCGGCAGTAGCGCTGCCGGTTGGCGATGAACTCGTCGACCAGCTCGAGCTGGGAGAGCCCGATGGCGGCGGGGATCGATCCGAGGTGGTAGCGGTAGCCCTGGCGGCGCACGTCGTACTCCCAGTTGCGGCCCTTGGCATAGCGGCTGGCCGTGTCCGAGTCGACGCCGATGAGGCGCACCTCCTCCAGCAACTGGCGAGAGGCCGACGTGGGCCCCACCACCGCGCCACCCTCGAGCGAGGTCATGACCTTGACCGGCCCGAAGCTGAAGCAGATCAGGTCGCCGACCGAACCGATCGGGCGCCCGGCCACTTTCGAGCCGAAGGCGTGGGCGGCATCCTCGATGACCCGGAGGCCGTGGCGGTGGGCCAGCAGGTGGATGTCGGTCCAGTCCCGGGCCGGGATGCCGGCATAGTGCACCAGCATGATGGCCTTGGTCCGGGGGGTGACGAGGGCCTCGACGGCGGCGGCGTCGAGGGCGAGGGTGTCAGCTTCGATGTCGGCGAACACGACCTCGGCCCCGGTGGCGGTGACCGCCTGGTGGCCGGCGACATAGGTGAACGACGGGCAGATGACCTCGTCGCCCGGGCCGATCTCGGCCGCCAGCAGTGCGCAGTGGAGGGCGGCGGTGCCGCTGTTCACCGCCACCACCGGGCGCGGGCCGACGTCGAGGCGCTGGCCGATGCGGCGCTCGAACTCGGCGGTGAGGGGGCCCATCCCCAGCCAGCCGTCGCGCAGGGCACCGGTGGCGGCGGCGATGGTGTGGTCGTCGAGGTGCGGCCGATACACCGGCACGTCGACGACGTCGGGGACGACGGTGCTCATCCTGCACCCTCCGGGGGACCGGCCGATGGCCAACGGGCTACTGCCGCTAGAATAGCGGAGAGTGGTAGAAAAACCACTAAAAGTGGGGCCGTCGGCGTCGGGCTAGGTGGCGGTCCCGGCCAGGTCGTTCCCCAGGGATTGCCAGGTGGCGAAGTCCAAAGGGCGATCGTTCCAGTGGAAGCTGTAGGGACCGGGAGCCAGGTACTGGTTGCTTTCGAAGCGGAGGTCCCGGGTCAGGTAGATCGACGAGTCGTCGACGTCCTGGGCGACGCCGTTGGTGCCCGACCCCCCCACGACGTTGTCGTGGACCCACAGGTTCCGTAGCTCGGGGGCATCGGCCCCTCGATCCTGTTGCACCGCGGTGATGCCGTTGGCGTTGCCGTCGAGCGTGTTGCCCGTCACCTCGACATCCGACGAGGTCGACACCAGGATTCCGGCCCCCCACAGCCACCGCCCGTCGCCCCGGGACTCGGCCTCGCCGAGCCCGTTGCGGGACACGGTGTTGTTTCGGATGGTGGCCGTGCCCGAGATCTCGTGGAAGATGCCGGCCCCCCAGTTGTCCGACACCACGTTGTCCTCGTAGAGGGTGTCGAGGTTGTCGAAGTCGGTCCACAGGCCCGGGCCCTGGTTGTCGTGGACGTCGTTGGCCCGCACCGTGAGCCGGGTGGTGGCCACGAACTTCGCCCCCCCGGCCTCGAAGCCGGCGTCGATCATGGCGGTGTTGTTGCCCGAGATCTCGTTGCCCTCGACCAGCAGGTCGACGCCGCCGTAGGCCTTGATCCCGAGCTGGCCGTTGTCGTGGATGTGCGAGTCCCGCAGGGTCGCCCCCGACCCCAGGAAGATCCCCACCGAGGCGTTGGTATCGACCTCGAGGTCTTCGAGGAGCCATCGCTCGCCCTGGGCGCCAGGAGAGCTGTCGTCCTCCTCGGGGTCGACGGCCTGGATGGCGGCCTGCTGGAGGGCACTGGCGTAGTTGGTCACCCGCAGGCCCCGGAGCACGACATCGTCGGCCGTCCCGCCGATGGCGAAGGTCGCGGTGCCGCCGCCGTCGAACACCACGCCCTCCTCTCGCGCCACGAACTGGTCGCCCTCGCGGGGCTTGATCTCGATGGCGGCGTAGGTGCCGGCCGAGAACCGGAAGGTGCTGCCCGGCGGCTGGCCGGCCACGAACGCGGCCAGGTCGGCCACGTCGGTGGGAACGTCGATCTCGGAGGTCTCCGGCGACGTGTCGGCGCTGCCGGAGCCGCCGCCACCACCGTCGTCTCCGCCCGACAGGGCCAAGCCGGCGAGGGCCGCCACCGCGACGACGCACACGGCACCGGCGCCGAGGAGGAGGGGACGGCGGCTCGGCATCGGCCAGCAGGGTAGGAAGTCGTTGGCGGCGGCACAACGCGGCGATGGGGCGCCGGGGGCGCCCCATCGCGTGTCGTGCGCTGTCCGCTTGGTGCTACCGAGCGGAGCCGTTCCGGTCCTGGCCATAGGACTGCCAGGCGCCGAAGCTGCTCAGCGGGGTGTCATTCCACTGCCAGTACGGCTGGTTGATGTAGGTGTTGCGGTCGAAGCGGTTGTTGCGACTGGTGTAGATCGAGGTGTCGCTGATGTCCTGGGCCAGGCCGGTGATGCCGGAGTTCTCGATCGTGTTGTCGTGGACCCAGTAGTTGCGCAGGATCCAATCGCTGCCACGGTTCTGCTGGATGCCGACGATCCCGTTCTCGTTGTCCTTCAGCGAGTTGCCGTAGACCTCGGTGTCGGGGCTGGCCGCCACCTGGATCCCGGCTCCCCACAGCCATCCCGAGTCGTAGTAGCCGTTGCGCTCGATGACGTTGTTGCGGATGATCGCCGAGTAGGAGATCTCGTGGAAGATCCCGGCGCCCATGTTGTCCGACACCACGTTGGCCTCGTAGAGGGTGTTGACGTTGTCGATGTCGGTCCAGAGACCGGGACCGGCGTTGTGGTGCACGAAGCTGTTCCGGACCACCAGGTTGGTGGTGTAGGCGAACTTCGACCCCCCGGCTTCCCAGCCGGCGTTGTGGTTGTCGGTGTTGTTGTTGTCGACCTCGACGTTGTCGATCACCGCGTTGGTGGTGCTGGCCGACTTCAGGCCGATCTGGCCGTTGTGGTGGATGCGGCTGTTGCGGAGCAGCGAGTTGGATCCCACGAACACGCCCCCGGCCGCGTTGTCGTGGACGTTCACGCCTTCGATCAGCCAGCCGTTGGACGGAGTGCTGTTGTCCATGGCGTGGATGGCACCGTTCTGGAGGGGAGTCGCGTAGTCGCGGATCTCCAGCCCGGCGATGACCACGTTGCTGGCCGCGCCGTAGAAGGCGTACTGGGCGCTGTTGGCTCCGCTGAGCACGGTGCCGGACTCGCCGTAGAAGCCCTGGCCGTTACGTGGCCGGACGCTCTGGCCCGAGTGGACACCCGAGCGCAGCAGGAAGGCGGTGCCCTCCGGGTAGCTGTTGACCGCGGCCTGGATCGACTGGCCGGGCGACACCGATACGGCGCCGGCTGGCGCCGAGGCCCAACCCGAGCCGAGTCCGCCGACGTAGCCGCTGGCGTCACCCGCCGGCGGGTTCCCGCTTCCGGCCGGCGGCGCGGTGGTCGGGGTGGTGCCGTTGGGGGTGGGGTCGGAGGGGTCGGCCACGGCCGGGGTCCGGGTGGGGGTCACGCCGGGGGCGTACTGCTGGACGACGCCGGTGCGCCCGAGGAGCAGGTACCCGCCGTGGCGGGTAGTGGCGAGCGCCACCGTCTGGCCGAGGCCGACGTCGAGGCCGGAGCCGAAGAACCCGGCGTCACCGAAGGAGAACATGCCGCCGTCGTCGGCCACCATGCGGTAGCCGCTGGCGGTGGCGTCGATGTCGAGCACGCCGTCACGCAGGCCGAACTGGGGGCCCGAGCCGTAGAAGGAGGCGTCGCCGTAGGAGAAGACGCCGCCGTCGGCGGCGGCCAGCCAGTAGCCGTCACCCGTCGGGGAGCTGGCCAGACCGACCACCGGCCGGTTGAGCCTCGACCCGCCCATCGATCCACGGAAGTCGGCGTCACCGAAGGCGAACACGCCGCCGTCGGCCGCGGCCAGCCAGTAGCCGGCTCCGGTGGGGGTGGCGGTCACGCCCACCACGGGCTGGTTGAGTGCCCACCCGCCCATCGAACCGAAGAAGGCGGCCGAGCCGAAGGTGAAGACGCCACCGTCGGCCGCCACCAACCAGTAGCCGGCGTCGTCGGGTGTCACCGCGACATCGACGATGGGCGCGACCAGCGCCCGGCCGGCCAGGTCACCACGCCATTGGGCGCCGTCGTAGGCGTCGACCCCGCCATCGCTGTCGACCACCAGGTAGCCGTCGCTGGCATGGAGGGCGGCCACCGCCACCAGCGAAGGGCCGGCACCGGCGGTGCTGTTCATGGCGAACAACCCGCCGATCATGGCCAGGATGACCGCCACGGTGCTCACACGGCGACGGGCCGCGGTTGGAACCCGGCGGCGAAGGGCATTCGAGGAGACCGTCGCGACGCGCCCGGCCGAATGTAACGATTCCATGACGAAACCACGCATAGACTGTGTATCGCCACCATCCGTGCCAGCCTTGAGCAATCCCCCCCATGGTGTGAGGCGGCAACCACGAGGAGTGGACATGAACGCATTGTCTGCGGTTGAGGCTGCGCAAGGCGCTGTGGCCGATGTGCCACCATTGGTGGCCATGAGTGCGCCAGGGCTCGCTCAGCAAGGCGACCCCCGAGGGGCCGGTGTGTCGGCCCTCGGCCAGCGCTTCGGGTCCCGGAGCCGCTACGCCCTGTGGGTGAAGCCAGTGCTCGACCGGGTGGTCGCCGGTCTCCTGCTGGCGGTGTTCTCGCCGTTGCTGGTCGTGCTGACCCTGGTCGTGTTCGTCTCGATGCGCGGCAACCCCTTCTTTCGCCAGCGCCGGGTCGGCCTCGACGGTCGCGAGTTCATTGTCCTGAAGTTCCGCACGATGACGCACGACCGGCGGCGCACCGCGGCCGACTTCGGCGGTGAGGACAGGCGCAAGACCCACAAGACGCCCGACCACCCCCTGCTGACCCCGACCGGTCGGGTGCTGCGCAAGCTCTCGCTCGACGAGATGCCCCAGCTGCTCAACGTCTTGGCCGGCCACATGAGCCTGGTCGGCCCCCGGCCCGAGCTCCCCAGCGTGGTCGAGCGCTACGAGCCCTGGCAGCACCGTCGCCACTGTGTCCGTCCCGGGTTGACCGGCCTGTGGCAGGTCTCCGCTCGTGGCTCGCGGCCGATGCACGAGTGCACCGACCTCGACCTGGCCTACGTCGAGAGCATCTCGCTGGCCACCGACGTGAAGATCCTCCTGCGCACGCCGATGGTGGCTTTCGGGAAGCGCACCGGGTACTGATCGGACCGGTCCGGCCGAGCCCGTGGGGGCGGGGCCGGATCGGGTGTGGCATCTCGGGCCGCTCGGCCGTGCGATCCTGGGTCCCGGATGGCCGGCTACCTGGTTGTGTTCGTCGTCGCCGCGGTGGTCACCGCCGGGTTGGCGCCCTTGGTGCGGCGCCTGGCGGTGCGGCTGGGGGCGATCGTCGAGCCCGACGAACGCCGGACCCACGCCCGGCCGACGCCCACCCTCGGTGGGTTGGCGATGTTCGCCGGCTTCCTGGCCGGGATGGCGGCAGCGGCCGCCATCGGGCAGTTCGACCCGGTCTTCGCCAGCCGATCCCAGCCGCTCGGGGTGGTGCTGGCGGCCGCCGTGGTCCTGCTGGTGGGCACCATCGACGACCTCCGCGAGGTCTCGGCCCCGGCCAAGACAGCCGGCCTGGTGCTGGGGGGTGGTGTCCTCTCGCTCTTCGGCGTGACCCTCCTGTACTTCCGGGTCCCCTTTGCCGAGACCTACGTGCTCTCCGCCGACCTGGCCCCCCTGGTGACGGTTCTGTGGGTGATCGGGATGGCCAACGCCATCAACCTGATCGACGGCCTCGACGGGCTGGCGGCGGGCATCGTGGCCATCGCCGCCCTGGCCTTCGCGGTGTACTCGAGCCGCCTCTTCGACCTCGGTCAGCTCCCGGCCGACACCGTCGCCCCCCTGGTGGCGGTGTTGGCGGCGGCGGTCAGCATCGGATTCCTCCCGCACAACTTCAGCCCGGCCCGCATGTTCATGGGGGACGGCGGGGCGCTCTTCCTCGGTCTCTTGCTGGCCGCGTCGACCCTGCTGGTCGGTGGCCGCACCACCGCCGCGCCCGGTCAGACCTACTTCTTCTTCGCCCCGCTGGTCATCCCCTTCGTGATCCTGGGCGTGCCCATGGTCGACACCGCCTTCGCCATCGCCCGGCGGACCATCCGCGGGACCGGCCTGGCCACGGCCGACAAGGAGCACCTCCACCACCGCCTGATGCGGTTGGGCCACGGTGACCGGCGCTCGGTCCTCATCCTGTGGACCTGGACGGCGATCCTGTCGGGCCTGGCCCTCTACCCCTCCTACACCTCCCGGGGGGCGGCGGCCGTCCCGTTCGCGGTGGCGGCCCTGGGCGTCGCTCTCTACACCCTGCTGCACCCCGAGGTCCGTCGCCACCGGGCGTCGCGCCGCCACGATCCGGCGGCCGCTCCCGACCCGCCCTCGGCCCCGCCTCCGGTCACCCAGGGTGGTGGGTAGAGCACTTTTCGCACGGGGGACGGGCCGGTACCCTTCGCCGACGGTGCCCGACCGTTCGGAAGGAGGCCCGGTGGCGACCTCGCCCACGACCAGCAGCGTCACGGCCGAGCAGTCTCGGGCCTTCTGGGACGACGGCTACCTGGCCCTCGACCGAGCCGTCGATCCCGACGACATCGCCGAGGTCCGGGCGCTGCTCGACCCGCTCTTCGATCGCATCTCGAGCACGCCCCGTGAGCTGGTCAAGGACCTCTCGGGAGACTCAGCGGCGGCCGCGCCCCGCATCGCCGAGATCATCCACACGATCGACCTCGAGCCGGCGCTGCTCAACACCCGGGCCTTCGCCTCGCTCCAACAGCTCTCCTCGGTGCTCCTCGGGGCCCGGGCGCACCACGTCTTCGATCACGCCATCTACAAGCCGGCCCACAACGACGCCGCCACCTCGTGGCACCAGGACGCGGTCTACCTGCCGGAGGGCCCCGTGCTGCGGCCGGCCGTCCACATCTGGCTGCCTCTCCAGGACGCCACCCTCGAGAACGGCTGCATGCACTTCATCGGGGGGTCACACCGCGAGGTGGTGGGCCACCACCGCCGCAACCACGATCCCCGGACCTCGGTGCTGGAGACCGACCACGTCGACCCGACCCAGGCCGTGGCCTGCCCCATCCCGGTGGGCGGGGTGACGCTGCACACGCCCGGCACGCTCCACTACACCGGACCCAACCGCTCCGACGGCGTCCGGCGGGCCTGGATCCTGCACTTCCGGCCCGAGCTCGACTGGCGGGGCCGGGTGCGCTCGGTCCGTCGCCAGGCCCGCGCCCGCCGACGGGGCACCGGGACCGGCTGACCGCTCGCCGGCGCCGACTCGGGGCTCAGGCCGGCCAGAGCTGCGGGGGGAATCCCGGGCGCAGCCGGGCGGCCCGCAGCGGGCGGTCCTCGGGCACGCCGTCGAGGCCGTGGGACAGCGCCTCGGGAACCCCCAGACAGACCAGGAAGCGCTCGCCGTCGGCCCACTCGAGCACGCCGGCCCGCCGGCCGACGGGACGGAAGGCGACCGACGCGGCGAGCTCGGTCGGGTCGCAGTGGCCTCGCCGGAGGACGAACGCCGAGGCCACCAGGCCTTGGGCCACGATCGGCGCCGACACCAACCCCGGCGCCGCGGCCCGGGGGCCGAAGGCGTTGGCGTCGTCGTAGCCCGGCGCGCTGGACCGGCGACCGCCGTGGAGAGCCACGGCCACGCTGGTCAAGCCGTTGCTGCTGGTCACCCGGGCCCACCCCGGGCCGTGGTCGGTGGCCACCTCCTGGCTTGCCGCCACCATGGCACCACCGTCGCGCAGGCTGCGCAGATCGAGGGTCGAGAGGTGGTGGACCCGGACCTCGACGTCGCCCCGCAGGACGCTGCACGTCTCGATCTGGTCGTAGCCCGAAGGCGGCACTGCCGGGGGGCCGAGGAGGCGGCGGAGCAGCCGGCGCCGGGGGAGCAGTCGCAGCGGCGGGACCCGCCGGACCAGCGCCCCCTCGTAGCGGGCGACGGTGGCCGCCAGCACGGCCCGGCTCCCGGGCGAGCGAGCCTCGGCCACGGTGCGGGAGATGGCCCAGCCGTCGCCGGACGCCACGGTTGTCCACCGCGACCGCAGGAGGAGAGCGTCGTCGTCGCCCAGGACGGTCACGGTGGCGTCGATGTCGTGCGTGTCGGCCAGGCCCAGGCCCGGGCCGGTGGCGGTGCTGTAGATGAGCTTGCGGTAGAGCGGGTTGTCGTCCCGCTCGACCGGGAAGGGGTGGTGGTCGGCACCGTGGTTGGCCACCCGAACGATGCCGTCGGCGGCGGTGCCCGACACCACCCACCCGGTGGCCGCGATGGTCCGGGACACGTCGCCCACGTCGAGCGGCAGCGGCTCTTCGGGCGCGGTCCACAGGGCGTGGTCGGGCGGCGCGAGCAGCCCAGCGAAGCCCAGGCTGGCCAGGTAGGGCGAGCCTGGTCCGGCCCAGCGCTGGGTGAGCGCCAGGCACTCGTCGTACCAGCCGAGGCTGAGTGGCCCGTCGACTCCGACCCCCCGGTCGACGAAGTGGCGGAGCACGCCCGACGCCAGGCGGCGGGTGGCCCCCGCACTCAGAGGGGAGTCGCCGTCGAGGGCGGCCAGCCAGAACGGCCCGGCGGTGGCGGTGCGGTAGGGGAGCGAGCGCCCGTGGTGCAGCGGAGCGCCGTCGGTGCCGAAGAGGTCGCAATAGGCGTCGAGGAAGGCCCGGCGCCGCGCCCCCAGCGTGGCCACCACGTCCGGATCGGCGGCCGAACCCTGGATGCGCAGCCAGGTCGCCAGATGGTGGTGGATCGACCAGGCGCCGTAGTGGTCGAAGGCGTCGCCCGGCCCGTCGCGGTACCAGCCGTCGGCGACGTGGAACGACTCGATCAGTGCCAGTGCCTCGTCGCTGGGGCGCGCCACCGGTGCGACCCCGACCGATCGGAGGAAGGCCTCGATGAGAACCGGGTAGAGGAGCCAGTTGTTGGTCGGGAGCGACCGCAGCGGCAGCTGGAGCCCGCCCTGGAGCCACTCGGCGACATGGTGGCGGGTGCGGTCGTCGAGGTCGTCCCAGAACGGGCGGCCGAGCGCGGCCAGGGCGGTGACCAGCGAGGCGGCCTCGACCAGGCTCTGGCGGGCCACCTGGGGAGTGGGCCACGCCTCGGCCGCGGTCGGGTCGGTTCCTACGGCCAGTCCCTCGCGGTAGCGGGCCAGGCGGGTCTGCCCGGCCGGGCTCCCGTCCGCGGCCCGGTAGGCGGCCAGAACGAAGCTCCGAGCGAAGGCCTCGAGCCCATCGCTGGCCGGCCCCGCGGCACTGGCCCGGCCGGGGAGGTCGATGCGGGCCTGGGCCGGCGACCACCACGGCCCGAGGCTGTCGAGGAGGTGGTCGGCGACCGCCTCCCAGTGGGCTCGGGTCCAGCCGGTGATCGGCGAGCGGGCACGGTCCTCGGGCGGCAGATCGAGGGTGTAGGCCACGGGCCGACGATGGTGCCATGGGCCTCCGACGTGGGCAACGTCAGGTTTGCACCTCTCGCGAACCGGCTTTAGATTGAGAACACTTTCACGAGCCCAGCCACGGCTGGCTCGTCCTCCTCGACCTCCTCCAGGAACCTCCTCCAGGACCATGGCAGACCGGCGCGAGCTCTACGACGGCTTCGGGGACGGGATGTCCCGCGCCTTCGAGCTGGTGGCCACGCCACTGATCTTCGGGTTCCTGGGCCACCTGGCCGACGGCTGGCTGGGCACCGGGCCGGTGCTGCTGGCTGCCGCGTCGGTGACGTCGGTGGTCGGGATCATGTACGTGACCTGGGTGCGCTACGAGGCCGACATGCGCCGGGAGGAGGAGGCGGTCGCCGAGCGCCGCCGCCGCCGCCGTGCCTCGGCCCCCCTCGTCGTCGACGCCGGCTCCCCCGCGCTCGAGGCCGCGTCCGCCGGTGCGGCCGAGATTCCTGACGCCGACGAGATCGAGCTGGCCCCGTGGCCCTGGGACGTGGTGGGGGCTCGCACGTGATCGCCGCCGTGAGCCCCGAGCGCGAGGTGGTGGCCGACCTGGCCCGCCGGGCCGCCATGGTGGCGCCGCTGGCGGTGGCCCTCGGCGTCGTCGGGTGGGGCCTGGCCGGCGGAGTCTCGGTCGCTTTCGGGTTGGCGGTCGTGGTGTCCAACCTGCTGGTGGCCGCTGCCCTGCAGACCTGGGCCGCCGACCGGAGCCTCGAGCTCGTCCCCCTCGCCACCCTGGGTGGTTTCGGGATCCGCACCTCGGTGGTGTGCGCCGCCGTCCTGGCCGTGGGCGACGCCGCCTGGGTGGCGATCGTCCCGCTCGGGGTCACCCTCGTCATCGCCCATCTCGGCCTGTTGGCCTGGGAGTGCCGCCACGTGTCGGCCACCCTCGCCTTCCCCGGCCTCAAGCCCGCGCTCGGACAGGAGTAGCCGCCCGTGCTCGCACTGGAGTTCCCGCCGCTCAGCCACATCGTCAACTGGCCCGAGTTCGTCGGCGACGACACCTTCGGCATCAACAAGGTGGTGCTGATCTACGGGTTCGCGGTGGTCCTGACGCTGGGGATCTTCCTGCTCGGAAACCGGCGCCAGCTGGTGCCGACCGGCATGCAGAACGTGGTCGAGATGTCGGTCGACTTCATCCGCAACGGCATCGTGGCCGAGACCATCGGCCACGGGGGCGAGGCCTTCGTCCCGCTGCTGATGTCGTTCTTCTTCTTCATCTTCTTCTGCAACATCTTCGAGATCGTCCCGATCATCCAGATGCCGGCCACCGCCCGCATCGCGGTGCCGATGGTCCTGTCGCTGCTGGTCTGGGTCGTGTTCATCGTGACCGGGTTCGTCAAGCAGGGCCCGGCCTACCTGAAGAACGCGCTCTTCCCGCCCGGGGTGCCCTGGCCGCTGTACATCCTGGTGGCGCCCATCGAGTTCGTCTCGACGTTCCTGGTGCGGCCGTTCTCGCTGATGGTGCGACTCTTCGCCAACCTGCTGGCCGGACACATCCTGCTGGTCACCTTCGCCGTGCTGTCCTCGGGGCTGGTGGTGGGCAAGTGGTACGCCATCTTCCTGCCGTTCCCGGTGCTCGGCGTCATCTTCTTCACCGCCTTCGAGGTCCTCGTCTCGTTCCTCCAGGCGTACGTGTTCACCCTGCTCGCCGGGGTGTACATCGGCAGCTCCATGCACGCCGAGCACTGACCGATCCGTCTCCCGTACCACCGACGCAACGAAAGGGCATCGCTCCCATGCTCCTGGCAGAGATCACCAACAAGGGCCTCGCCGCCCTCACCTACGGACTCGGCGCCATCGGCCCGGGCATCGGCATCGGCTACCTGGTCGGCCAGTCGGTCCAGGCCATGGCCCGCCAGCCCGAGTCGGCCGGCACCGTGCGCACCACCATGTTCCTCGGCATCGCCTTCGTCGAGGCGCTGGCCCTCATCGGCTTCGTGGTGTTCTTCCTCGGCCAGGGCGACTAGGAGCCAGCATGCGACGCATCCGACTGATCGTCGGCGCGGCCGCCGTCGTGGTGGCCGTGGCCGGACCGGCCTCGGCGGCCTGGGCGGCCGAAGCCGAGACCGGCGCCGAGCCCGAGATCGCCCACGCCGAGGAGGAGTGCATCCACCTCCTCGAGGAGGGCGGGACCATCGACGACTGCCAGGAGGCGCCCAACCCGCTCCTGCCCGAGACCAACGAGATCATCTGGGGATCGATCGCGTTCGTGATCGTGTTCGGCTTCCTCAGCGTCTACGGCTACCCGGCAGCGAAGAAGGCCATGGAGGCCCGCACGGCCACGATCCAGGGTGAGATCGACAGCGCCGAGCGGTCCCGGAGCGAAGCCGAGGCACTCCTCGGGCAGTACCGGGCTCAGCTCGCCGAAGCCCGCGCCGAGGCCGGCCGGATCATCGACGAGGCCCGTCAGAGCGCCGAGGCCCTCCGTCGGGAGCTCACCACCCGGGCCGAGGCCGAGGCCGAGGAACTGCGCCGGCGCAACGCCGACCAGGTCGAGGGCGAGCGCCAGCGGGTGCTGGCCGAGGTCCAGGGCCAGGTGTCGACGCTGGCCATCGATCTGGCCGAGCGGGTCGTGGGGGCGAACCTCGACCGTGACGCCAACCTCCGCCTCATCGAGGACTACATCAACAGCCTCGGGGCGGGTGCCGGGGCCGGGGGCACCGCGTAGCCGTGGCCGACCAGCACCGCATCGAGGCCTATGCCCGGGCCGCGTTCGAGGTGGCTCGGGCCGAGGGCGATCTCGACGAGATCGAGGACGAGCTCTTCCGCTTCGCCCGGGCCTTCGAGGGCAGCGACGAACTGCGGGAGACGCTGACCGACGCCGCCATCCCGGTGGGCCGCCGCCTCGGGGTCATCGCCGATCTGCTCGGGGCCCAGGCGTCGCAGGCGACGGTGAGCCTGGTGAACCTGGTGGTGACCGCCGGGCGGGCCCGCGACCTGCCGGCCATCGTCGACCGGGTGGTCGAGCTGGCCGCGGCCGAGCGCCAGCACGTGGTGGCCGAGGTGCGCTCGGCGGTGCCGCTCGACGAGGGCCAGCGGACCCGCCTGGCCGAGGCGTTGGGACGAGCCACCGGCAAGTCGGTGGAGGTCAAGGTCCTGGTCGACCCCAGCGTGCTCGGCGGCCTGGTCGCCGAGATCGGCGACACGGTGATCGACGGCACGGTGCGGACCCGGCTCGACCGGCTCCGGGCGCACCTCCAGTGAACGCGGGCGCTGCCTGGCGGCCCGCTCAGGCGACACGGAACGAGGATCGACATGGCTGAGCTGACGCTGTCGGCAGAGGGGATCGCGGACGCCCTCCGGGCCAACCTGGCCGGCTTCGACCTGACCACCGAGGTGGCCCGGGTCGGGCGCATCCTCGAGGTCGGTGACGGCATCGCCCGGGTGAGCGGCCTCCCCAACGCGGCGGTCAACGAGCTCCTCGAGTTCGAGGACGGGACCCTGGGCCTGGCCCTGAACCTCGACGAGGAGTCGATCGGGGCCGTGGTCCTGGGCGACGTGAACCACATCGAGGAGGGCCAGTCGGTGCGGGCCACCGGCGACATCCTCCAGGTGGCGGTGGGCGACGCCCTGCTCGGCCGGGTGGTCGACGCCTTGGGCACGCCCATCGACGGCCAGGGCCCCCTGACCGGCTCCCAGCTGCGGCGCATGGAGATCCAGGCCCCCGGCATCACCGGGCGCAAGCCGGTGCACGAGCCGCTCCAGACCGGGATCAAGGCCATCGACGCCATGACCCCGATCGGCCGTGGCCAGCGCGAGCTCATCATCGGTGACCGCAAGACGGGCAAGACCACCGTTGCGATCGACACGATCATCAACCAGCGGGGCCTGGGCGTGAAGTGCATCTACGTCGCCGTCGGCCAGAAGGGTTCGACCGTGGCCCAGACGGTGGCCACCCTGGAAGAGGCCGGGGCCATGGAGTACACGGTGGTGGTCTCGGCCCCGGCCGGCGACTCGGCGCCGTTCAAGTACCTCGCCCCCTACTCCGGCTGCGCCATGGGCCAGCACTGGATGGAGAACGGCGAGCACGCCCTCATCGTCTACGACGACCTGTCCAAGCAGGCCGAGGCCTACCGCCAGATCGCCCTGCTGCTGCGCCGCCCGCCGGGCCGCGAGGCCTACCCGGGCGACGTCTTCTACCTCCACTCCCGCCTGCTGGAGCGGGCGGCCAAGCTCAGCGACGACCGGGGTGCCGGCTCGCTCACCGCCCTGCCGGTGATCGAGACCAAGGCCGGTGACGTCTCGGCCTACATCCCGACCAACGTGATCTCGATCACCGACGGCCAGGTGTACCTGCAGGACGACCTGTTCAAGTCGGGCGTCCGGCCGGCCATCGACGTGGGCATCTCGGTCTCCCGGGTCGGCTCGGCCGCCCAGATCAAGGCCATGAAGACGGCCGTGGGCACCCTCAAGACCGACCTGGCCCAGTTCCGTGAGCTCGAGGCGTTCGCCGCCTTCGGCTCCGAGCTGGACAAGGTCAGCCAGGCCCAGCTCGATCGGGGCTACCGGCTCACCGAGCTCCTCAAGCAGCCCCAGGGCCAGCCCATGCGGGTCGAGGAGCAGGTCGTCTCGCTGTTCGCGGCGACCCGGGGCTACCTCGACGGGGTGTCGGTCGAGGACGTGCGTCGCTTCGAGCTCGAGCTGCTCGACTGGTTCCGCAGCCGCCACGCCGACGTGCTCGAGGCCATCCGCACCGGCGGGTCCATCCCCGACGAGGACGCCTTCCGGGCCGGCATCGCCGGTTTCGTCGAGCAGTTCGTCGCCACCGCCGTGGTCGACGCCGACACGGCCCGCGTCGAGGACTGATCGAGCCGTGGCTGGTGGCCAGGAGCGCGTCCTGCGGCGACGGATCCGCAGCGTGCAGTCGACCAAGAAGATCACCCGGGCGATGGAGCTCATCGCCGCCAGCCGCATCGTGCGGGCCCAGCAGCGAGTGGCCGCGGCCCGGCCCTACGCCGAGCGGATCACCGAGGTGATCGGCAGCCTGGCTCGGGGTGGGGGGTCGGGCGACTCGCCCCTGCTCGTCCAGCGCGAGACGGTGTCGACCGTCGCCTATGTGGTCATCACCGCGGATCGGGGCCTGGCCGGGGCCTACAACTCCAACGTCATCCGCACGGCCGAGCGGGCCATCACCGCGCTGGCCGCCGAGGGTCGTGACTACGCCCTGGTCTGCGTCGGCCGCAAGGCCCAGAGCTACTTCCGCTTCCGGGGCTACCGGATCGACGCCGCCTTCACCGGGTTCTCCGAGCAGCCCCGCTACGAGGATGCCAAGGAGGTCGCCACCTACGTCCGGGGCCGCTTCGAGTCCGGGGACTACGACGAGGTCGAGCTGGCCTACACCCGCTTCCTGTCGGCCGGGAACCAGCGGGTGGCGGTCCGCCGGATCATGCCCATCGACCCGGCCGTGATCGAGGCCGCGGCGGCCGGCGGCGCGGCGGCGGAGCACGAGTTCGAGCCGGGGCCCGAGGCCATCCTCGAGTCGCTGCTGCCCCGCTACGTCGAGGCCCGCATCTTCGCCGCCCTCCTCGAGGGGTCGGCCTCCGAGCTGGCGGCCCGGCAGCGGGCCATGAAGTCGGCCACCGACAACGCCGATGAGCTCATCACCCGCCTGACCCGGCAGATGAACCGGGCCCGTCAGGACTCGATCACCACCGAGATCATGGAGATCGTCGGCGGGGCCGAGGCCCTGCGCCAGTCCGGTGCGGACGAGTCCGACTACCTGGCCGACCGGATGGTCTCCCAGGACCTCTTCACCGACCGCTGAGCGATGACCTCCCCGCCCGCCCCCGCCCGAACCCCACGGAGCCTGCCATGACCGTCACCAGCGAGCCCACCACCGTGCTCAAGGAAGGCCGGGTCGTCGCCATCGCCGGCCCGGTGGTCGACGTCGAGTTCCCCCACGACGCGCTGCCCGAGATCAACAACGCGGTGGAGATGACCATCTCGCTCGACGGCGACGAGATCGTCGTCACCGGCGAGGTGGCCCAGCAGATCGGCGACAGCCGGGTGCGGGTCATCTGCCTCAAGCCCACCGACGGCCTGACCCGGGGGACCCCGGTGCGCAACCTCGGGCGCGGCATCACCGTGCCGGTCGGCGACCAGGTGCTGGGCCACGTCTTCAACGTGCTGGGCGAGCCGCTCGACGTGGAGTCGATCGGCGAGGTCAAGGAGCGCTGGGAGATCCACCGCGACCCGCCGGCGTTCGACACCCTCGAGCCCAAGAAGCTCATGTTCGAGACCGGGATCAAGGTCATCGACCTCCTCACCCCCTACCTGCAGGGCGGCAAGATCGGCCTGTTCGGCGGGGCCGGGGTGGGCAAGACGGTGCTGATCACCGAGATGATCCGCCGGGTGGCCCAGAACCACGGGGGCGTGTCGGTCTTCGCCGGGGTCGGCGAGCGCACCCGGGAGGGCACCGACCTGCTCATCGAGATGGGCGAGTCGGGCGTGCTCGAGAAGGCGGCCCTGGTCTACGGCCAGATGGACGAGCCGCCCGGGGTCCGTCTCCGGGTCGCCCTGTCGGCCCTGACCATGGCCGAGTACTTCCGCGACGTGCAGCAGCAGGACGTGCTGCTGTTCATCGACAACATCTTCCGCTTCGTCCAGGCCGGCTCCGAGGTGTCGACCCTGCTCGGGCGCATGCCGTCGGCGGTGGGGTACCAGCCCACCCTGGCCGACGAGATGGGCGAACTCCAGGAGCGCATCACCTCGACCCGGGGCCGGTCGATCACCTCACTCCAGGCGGTCTACGTGCCGGCCGACGACTACACCGACCCGGCGCCGTTCACCACCTTCACCCACTTCGACGGGACCACCGAGCTCTCCCGCGACATCGCCGCCCTGGGCATCTACCCGGCGGTCGACCCGCTGGCCTCGACCTCGACCATCCTCGCCCCCGACGTGGTCGGCGAGCGCCACTACAACGTGGCTCGGCGAGTCCAGGAGATCCTCCAGCGCTACAAGGAGCTCCAGGACATCATCGCCATCCTCGGACTGGACGAACTGTCGGAGGAGGACAAGGTCATCGTGTCTAGGGCCCGCAAGGTCCAGCGCTTCCTGTCCCAGCCGATGTTCGTGGCCGAGGTCTTCACCGGTCTGCCCGGCGTCTACACGCCGGTCGAGGAGACCGTCGACAGCTTCGAGGCCTTGGTCAACGGCGACCTCGACGACCTTCCCGAGCAGGCGTTACTCAACGTCGGCGGGGCCGAGGCCGCCCGGGCCAAGGCCGCCGAGCTCGAGAGCCGGTAGCGGGCGGTGGCCCTGCACGTCGAGGTGGTCTCGCCCGAGCGGATCCTGTTCTCGGGCGACGCCGACCTGGTGGTGGCCCGCACCACCGAGGGTGAGATCGCCTTCCAGCCGGGCCACGCCGCCTTCGTGGGTGAGCTGGTGGCCGACGCGGTGCGGATCATCGGCACCGACGACGGCGACGAGGCGGTGGCGGTCCACGGCGGCTTCGTCGAGGTGGCCGGCGACCGGGTCACGGTGCTGTCGGACAGCGCGGAGCTGGTGCGAGAGATCGATCTCGAGCACGCCCGCCGCGAGGTCGACGAGCTCGAGCGCCAGCTCCACGCCCGCGACGACGCCGAGATCGAGGCCCGCCTGACCCGAGCCCGCCTCCGCGTCCGCCTCGCCGGCGGCTGACCTCGTCCCCTTGCCCGGCCGTGGGGATCGGCGGCCGATGCCGGGTGCAGCCGGGGTGGACAGGATGAGGGTGTGACCAGGATCCGGGTGGGTGTCGCCCTCCTGCTCCCCCAACCGCTGGCGGCCGAGATCGACGGCCTACGGCGAGCGGTCGGAGAGCGGATCGAGCGCATTCCTGGTCACGTGACCCTGGTCCCGCCGCTCAACTTCCACGACCACGAGCTGCCGGCGGCGCTGGCCGTGCTGCGGGCGGCGGCCGAGGCCACCGCGCCCTTCGTCCTGACCTTCGGACCCCCGGCCACGTTCCTGCCCGTCAACCCGGTGCTGTACCTGGCCGTGGGGGGCGACCTGGATGCGGTGCGTGAGCTGCGCCGCCGTGTCATGCAGCCACCGCTACACCGCAAGCCGCAATGGACCTTCGAGCCCCACCTGACCCTGTGCGAGCAACTCGAGCCGAGCCGCATCGCGGCGGCCACCGCGGCGATGGCCGACTACCGGGCCGAGGTCACCGTCGATCGGGTCCATCTGCTCGAGCAGCGTCACTGGGACGGTGGTCCCACGGCCTGGCGCCCGGTCGCCGATGCAGCTTTTGGCCCCCCGGCGGTGGTGGGACGAGGAGGGGTCGAGCTCGAGCTGGCGGTCACCGAGCGCCTCGACCCGGTAGCGATGGCCCTGCTGGCCGGCGCCCCGGCGGGGTCGGCCCCCGCCGCTCCGGCCGGGGTCCCGCTGGCGGTCACCGCCCGCCGGGGAGGCGAGGTGGTGGGGGTCGCCCGGGGCTGGACGGCGGGGGCGATCGGCCGGCTGGCGTGCCTGGTGACGGTGGAGGGGGAGCGGGGGATCGGCGTCGGCTCCCAGCTCTTGGCCGCCTTCGGGTCGGCGGCGGCCGAGGTGGGCGTGGCCGTGCTGTCGGCCTCCCCCGAGCCCGCCAGCCCGATGGCCGCCTTCCTGGGCCATCGCGGGTGGGTGCCGAGCGGCACCGACGACGAGCTGGTCCGCGACCTCCGAGGATGATCGCCGCGCTCCTGGTCGACCTCGGCAACGTGGTGGTGCCCTTCGACCACGACCGGATGTGGCACCAGATGGGGTCACTGGCCGGAGTGCCGGCGGCCGTGGTGAGGCGGGCCTGGGAGGCGTCGATGTTCGACGCTCTCGAGCGGGGAAAGCTCGCCGACGACGAGTTCCACCGGGGCTTCGAGTCGACCTTCGAGGTGTCGGTGGCGTCCGACGATCTGGCGATGGCCGTGGGTGACATCTTCACCATCGATCGGCAGGTGGTGGCCGTGCTCGACCAGGCTCGGCGAGCCGGGGTGGCGACCGTCGGGTTCTCCAACACCTGTGCCCTGCACGTGCGCCACCTCGGTGCCATGGGTGCGCTCGACCAGCTCGACGAGCTCGTGCTGTCCTACGAGGTCGGAGCGCGAAAGCCCGAGGACGCCATGTTCGCGGCCGCCGCCGCCCGTCTGGCCGACCTCGGGGTGGCGCCCGGCGCCTGCTTCTACACCGACGACATCGCGGCCTATGTGGAGGCCGGTCGCCGCCGCGGTTTCGACGGCGAGGTGTTCACCGGTGCGGGGGATCTGATCGCCTCGCTCCGGATCCGGGGGCTCTCACTTGTGCCCGATGACACGTGATCTCGCGTACAGCAATGCGGAGAACGGGCCGATGATGGGGGTGTGCGTGGCGCGGGAGGCGGGGTGGTGGCCGGCCTGGCGATGCTCACCCTCCTGGTCGGCGTGGTGGTGATCGACGACGACCCCCGCCGGGACCCGGCCCCGACCTCGGCCCCCGCCTCGGCGGAGACTCCCCGTCCGAGCCGGGTCCTCTTCATCGGTGACTCCATCGGTGACCAGTTCTCGGCCGTGACCTCCGCCGAGCTGGCTGAGGAGGGCTACGACACCCAGGTCTGGGCGGTTTGGGGCAAGGGACTCCTCGACCACGACCTCCGCGACGGCACGTTCTTCGCGTCGCTGGTGGCCGACTTCGACCCCGACGTGGTGGTGCTCGAGAACGTCGGCAACTACAACCCCCAACCGGGCGACGCGGCCGCGGACAGCGACGCCATGTACGACGAGTGGGCCCGGGTGGTCACCCAGGACGTGGCCATCCTGTCCGGGCGCGGGGCGGCGGTGGTCGTGGTGCGGGGGCCGGCCAGCGCGGCCGAGCCGCTGGCGTCCCGCACGCCCCGCATCAACGCCCTCTACGACCAGCTCGAGGGCGTGGTGCTGGCCGATGGCTGGGCGGCCCTCGGAGGCGACCAGTTCCGGGCCGACCTCCACTGGGACGACGGGGTCCACCTCACCGACGCCGGGGCCGTGGCTCTGTCCGACGCCGTGCGCCAGGTGCTCGACGGCGTACTCGACCTGCCTGGTTAGCCTCGCCCGGTGCCACCCCCCATCGGAGCGTTCCGGGCCCTGGTCACTGGCGCGTCGAGCGGCATTGGCGAGGCGTATGCCCGCAAGCTTGCGGCCGGAGGGGTCGACGTGGTGCTGGTCGCCCGCCGCCGCGACCGTCTCGAGCAGCTCGCCCACGAGTTGCGCGACCGCCACGGGGTGGCGGTCGAGGTGCTCGCGGCCGACCTGGTGGACCCGGTCGACCTCGACCGGGTGGCGACCCGGGTGGCGGCCGCCGAGGAGCCGATCGACATGGTGGTCAACAACGCCGGGTTCGGGACGTCGGGTCCTCTGGCCGGGCTCGACCCGGCAGTGGAGCAGGCGATGATCGCGCTGAACGCCGGCGCGCTGGTCCGTCTGACCCAGGCGGCCCTGCCCGGGATGCTCGAGCGAGGCCAGGGAACGATCGTCAACGTCGCCTCGATCGCCGGGCTCACGCCGTTGCCCGGCAACGCCACCTACGCCGGCACCAAGGCCCTGGTCCTGGCCTTCAGCGAGGCGGTGGCCGAGGAGGTGCGGGGCCAGGGCGTGCGGGTGCAGGCCCTGTGCCCGGGCCTCACCCGCTCGGAGTTCCAGGAGACCGCCGGCTTCGACGCACGCCGCCTCCCGGGCTGGGTGTGGCAGAGCAGCGACGAGGTCGTCGACGTGTCGCTGCGGGCGCTGGGCGGGCGCCGGGTCCGGGTCGTCCCCGGCCTGGTCAACCGGGTGGCGGCCATCGCCGCCGCGTTCGTCCCGGTGGCCGTGCGCCGCCGGGTGGCGGGCCTGCTCGGCCGGTGAGGCCGGGCTAGAGGACCAGACCAGCGAGCTTGTTCACCCGGTGGCGGGCGTCGACCAGGCGGACGGTGCCGGTCTTCGAGCGCATGACCAGCGACTGGGTGGTCGCCCCCCCGGTGTGGAAGTGCACGCCCCGGAGCAGTTCGCCGTCGGTGATGCCGGTGGCCGCGAAGAAGCAGTTGTCGCCCGACACCAGGTCCTCGGTGGTGAGCACCGCATCGAGGTCGTAGCCGGCGTCGAGGGCGGCCTGGCGCTCGGCCGGGTCCCGGGGCCAGAGCCGGCCGATGAGCTCGCCCCCCATGCACTTGAGGGCGGCCGCGGTGATGACGCCCTCGGGGGTGCCGCCGATGCCGAAGAGGATGTCGGCGCCGGTGTCGGTCCAGGCCGTGGAGATGGCGCCGGCCACGTCGCCGTCGGGGATGAGGCGGATGCGGGCCCCGGCGTCGCGGACCTCGGCGATGAGCTCGGCGTGGCGGGGCCGGTCGAGGATGACGGCGGTGACGTCCTGGACGTCCTCGCCCTTGGCCTTGGCCACCGCCCGGAGGTTCTCGGTGGGCGACAGCTCGAAGCTGACGACACCCACGCAGTCGGGGCCGACGGCGATCTTTTCCATGTAGACGCAAGGGCCGGGGTTGAACATCGTCCCCCGCTCGGACACTGCGATGACGGCCAGCGCGTTGCCTCGCCCGAGGGAGGTGAGGGTCGTGCCGTCGATCGGGTCGACGGCGATGTCGGTGGCCGGGGGCGAGCCGTCGCCGATCCTCTCGCCGTTGTAGAGCATCGGGGCTTCGTCCTTCTCGCCTTCGCCGATGACCACCACGCCGTCCATGGGCACCGTCCCGAGCACCAGGCGCATGGCGTCGACCGCGGCACCGTCGGCCCCCTCCTTGTCGCCCCGGCCCATCCACCGCGACGCGGCCAGCGCGGCGGACTCCGTGACCCGGACGAGCTCCATCGCCAGGTTGCGGTCGGGGCCTCGTCTGGTCGGGGGGGTGGCGTCGTCGGTGCTCGTCATGGCCCGACCCTAAACGGTCGCCTCCGGCGCCGTGCAACGATCCTGCCCGTGCCCACCATCACCGCCGCCATGTGCGCCCACGGCCGCGTGGTGGCCCAGCCCCGCCTCTCACCCGACGCGGCCACCGTCGCCTTCCTCGCGGTGGCGGCGGGCGGGGCCGCCATCGTCACCACGCCGGCGGCCGGGGGGCCCGAGCGGGTCCTCACCGCCGAGCCGGCCCCGGCCCGGGTCCATCAGTGGGGGGGCGGCGCCTTCGAGTGGTACCCCGACGGCCGATCCCTGGTCTACGTGGCCCGGGGTGGCGGGCTCTGGCGTATCGGCGCCCATGGTGGGCGGCCGACGCCGGTGGTGGACGCCGCGCCTGGGGCGATCGCTTCGCCGGTGCCGTCGCCCGACGGGCGCCAGGTCGCCTGGGTGCTCGACGGTTGCCAGCTCTGGGTCGGGGGGATCGACGGCTCCGACGCCCGGCTGCTGACCGAGGCCGGCCGGCTGGCCGACCCCGATTGGTCGGGGGGAGCCGGCGGCGTGCTCGCCTGGCACGAGTGGGACGCCACGGCCATGCCCTGGGACCAGTCGCGGGTGGTGGTGGCCCCGGTCGACGGTTCGGCCGGGCCGACGGTGGTCGCCGGCGGCCCGGGGCTGTCGGTGGCCCAACCCCGCTTCTCTCCCGACGGCTCGCTCCTCGCCTTCCTGAGCGATGCCACCGGCTGGCTCAACCTCTGGGTGGGAGCGACCGACGGCAGCTGGGCCCGACCCGTATGGGAGGAGGCCCACGAACACGGACCGCCGTCGTGGGGCCCCGGCATCCGCAGCTTCGACTGGGCCCCGGATGGCTCGGGCTTCGTACTCGCTCGCGACGAGGGCGGCTTCGGATCCCTGTGGTTGGTGGGGCCCGACGGTGACGAGGCCACCCGGGTGCGTCTCGGGCGGGCCGTCCACGGGTCGGTCGGGTGGCGGGGCGACCGGGTCGTGGCGGTGCGCTCCGGGGCCCGCACCCCTACCCAGGTCGTCCTCTACACGGTCCCGGCCACGGTCGAGGACGTGGCCGAGCGGCGAGTGCTGGCCGTCGGCCCGGTCGCCGGGTTCGAGGCCGCCGATCTGGTCGAACCCGAGGGGGTCCGCTGGCTGGCCGACGACGCCACCCCCCTCGAGGGTCGCCTCTACAGGACCCGCTCGCCCCTCGGGGTGGCGCCCCTGCTGGTGTGGGTGCACGGGGGGCCGACCGATCGCTGGCCGGTCCACTTCAACCCCCGCATCGCCTATTGGGTCGACCGGGGGTGGAACGTCCTGGTGCCCGACCACCGGGGTTCGACCGGCCACGGCCGCGCCTTCACCCAGGCCCTGGTCGGGCGCTGGGGTGTCGCCGACGTCGAGGACGTGGCCGCCGGGGTGCGGGCGGCCGTCGCCGAGGGATGGGGCGACCCCCACCGGGTGGTGGCCATCGGGGCCTCGGCCGGCGGCTTCTGCGTCCTCAACCTGCTCGCCAGCTACCCGGGACTGTGCGCGGCCGGCGTCGCGGTGTCGGCCGTCACCGATCTCGAGCGCACCGCGTCGAGCACCACTGCTTTCGAGGCGCCGGCCTTCGCCTCCCTCGTCGGCCCGTGGCCCGAGTCCGGGGCCGAGTACCGAAGCCGGTCGCCCCGGCACCGAGCCGAGGCCATCGTCGACTCGCTGCTGGTGCTCCACGGCCTCGACGACGAGGTGGTGGTGGCCGACCAGGCGGTGGCCCTGGTCGAGCGGCTCCAGGGCCTCGGCCGGCCGGTCGAGCACCACCTCTACCCAGGCGAGCGGCACGGGTTTGCCCTGCCGGCAACCGTCATCGACGAGCTGGCGCGGGTGGAGGACTTCCTCGCCCGCCATGTCCCCCCTCCCGGCCAGGCCCTGCCCGGGGGCGCCCGGTAGCGTGGACGCGTGCTCCTGGCTGAGCTGGAGATCTGGCACAGCCGTCCGGTGGCGCCGACCCGGCGGGTCGCCCTCGGCGCCCTGCACCTTCCCTTCGAGCCTCCCCCTGGTTTTGGCGGGCTCTTGCTGGGCGGGATCGTGGCGGCCCACGCGCCGGCGGTCGACCTCGAGCTGATCGACGACTTGCCCGGCCTGCTCACCGACCTGGCTGGCGACCGCCCGATCTCCCAGCCCCGGCTCCGGCACCGGTTCCAGGTCGACCGGATCGGCCTGGCCCGCAGCCGTCACCGCCTCGTCGGCGGAGACGGCGAGCGGCTCACCTTCGAACTCGAGACCGAGGGCCGGCCCGAGACCCAGTTGCTGGGCGCGGTCTATGCCGTCCGCCATGCCGCGGTCGGCGACCGGGCGGCGGTGCTGGCCGTCATCCGTCGGGCACTGCGTTGGTCGGGAGGCATCGGCCCGGAGTTGGTGGCCTACCTGGCGGCCGGCACTACCAGCGGCAGCTGGGCCACCTCGGGCCACGCCGATCCGCGGTCCTGGGCCCTGGCCGTGCTCGGCCTGACCGTGTCCGGCGCCGAGCCGGTCGACCTCGAGGCGGCCGCGGTCCGTCGGCGCTTCCGCGACCTGGTGCGGGCCGCCCATCCCGACCACGGCGGCGACCGTCGCGAGGCGGCCGGCCGGCTGGCCGAGCTGGCCGAGGCCCGCCGCATCCTGCTGTCGGCCGCCCCGTGAGGCCCGGAGCGCTCCTCCTGGCCCCCGGCGCGGGCAGCGGCCGCGACCAGTCGACCCTGGTTGCCATCGAGGCCGCAGTGGCTTCTCTGCCCGTCGTCCGCATGGACTTCCCCTACCGCAAGGAGGGTCGCCGGGCCCCCGACCGAGCCCCTCGCCTGGTCGCCGCAGTACGAGAGGAGGCCGCCGCCGTGGCCGCCGAGGCCGGCGTGGCGGCCGAGTCGATCGTGGTCGGCGGGCGCTCGATGGGCGGCCGGATGTGCTCGATGGCGGTGGCCGAAGGCCTGCCCGCGGCGGGTGTCGTGCTGGTCGCCTACCCGCTGCACCCCCCGGGGCGCCCCGAGCGGCTCCGCACCGAGCACCTGCCGGCGTTGTCGGTGCCGTGCCTGTTCGTGTCTGGCACCCGCGACCCGTTCGGCACCCCGGCCGAGCTCGAGGCCGCCACCGCCGCCATCCCCGGGCCAGTCACCCACGTCTGGTTGGAAGACGGTCGCCACGACCTGCGGGGACGAGACCCCGAGGTGGCCTCAGCGGTCGCCGGCTGGCTGGCCCACCTCGGCTGACGACGGGCTGGGCGGCGGTGGAGCGACGGGCGGGGGAGCCTGGTCCTCGGGGTTGAGCTCCTCGAGACTGCGCCCCGCAGTCTCCGGCAGGAGGGTGAGCACCACCACGACCAGGGCTGCGGGCCCGACGGCGAGGATGACCATGGCCTGGCCGACGCCGTCGAGCTGGTCGGACAGGGCACCCGCGGCCAGGAGCCCGAGCGCGGAGCCGGCCACCCCGACCACGCTGATGGCCCCGTTGGCCCGGGCCCGCAGCGAGGTCGGGAAGAGCTCGGGGCCGTAGACGCCGAGGGCGGGCACGGCCACCGCCCCGACCATCCCGCCGACCACCGCCGCCAGCCACATCGACGGGCCCGCGGTCAGGTAGGTGGCCAGCGTGCCCGCGGTGAGGCCGACCACACCCACCGCCCCGACCCGGCGACGGCCGTGGGTGTCGGCCAGGCGCCCGCCCACGATCACCCCCACACCCGCCGGGGTGTTGGTGACCAGGGTGAACAGGGCGATGGCGGCGGCGGAGTAGTCGCGCTCGGTCCGGAGGAACTCGTTCTGGAACTGCGACGCCGGAGCGGCGAAAACCGCGAACAGGAAGGCCATCGCCGCCAGGAGGGCCAGCCGGCCCCAGTGGCCGGTCATCGCCACCTGCCGGTGCTGGGTCGCGAAACGCCGGGTCTCGGGGAGGTGGCGCCGGACCGCGAGCACGACCGGCAGGCCGGCCAGGGCCAGCAGGTAGAGCAGGCGCCAGCCGCCGGGGCCGAGCGCGGTGAGGGGCAGGGCCATGACGCAGAGGCCCGAACCGAGGGCGGCGGCCAGGGTCAAGACGCTCACCGCGTAGGCCCGAGATCCCCGGGGCATCTCCTCGGCCGCCACCACCGCGATGAGGAGGGCCACCGCGGTGGAGCACCCTCGGGCCAGCGTCTGGCTCGCGCCCAGCCAGGCCATCGACGGCGCCAGGCCGCCGGTGGCGGCCAGCACCACGGCGGCCCCGGCGCTGAGCAGCAGGACGCGCCGCCGTCCCCGCCGGTCGGCGACCACCGTCACCAGCAGCGCCAGCGGCACGCCGAGGCGCACCGAGGCCAGCACGATCCCCTGCGCCCCCCGGCTGGCCTGGCCGAGGTCGTCAGCCGCGTAGGTGATGGTCTGGGTGAGCAGCGTGCCGAGGTAGCCGGCGACCAGGGCGGCGGCGGCCAGGGCACCGACGGTGGACGAGGCCCGGGGGTCGAGCCGGGCCGGGGGCGCCCACCACGGCTGGTGCCCGGGCGGCCCCGGCCGCCGAGCCAAGGCGCGCCGCACCGGGAGGGCGTAGACCCAGCCGAAGAACGGGATGGCCAACTCCCATTCGACGGTGGTGGTGACCGCCAGCCGGCCATCGGTTCGCCTCGCGGTGCTGACCTTGCGGCGGTACCGGCGGAAGGGACCGCCCACCGCCTCGAACGTGCCACCCCTCTCCGCCCCCGCTTCGGTGGGGGAGTCTCCGGTGTGCTGTTCGGCGACGATGTCGTTGCGGGGTCCCAACGGCCATCGGTCGTCGTCCGGCTCGACCACCAGCCGGCTGGTCACCCGGGCCACGACGCACCGCCCGGGGGATCGTCGGGGTCGGGCTCGGCGCCGCGCTCGGCGGACCGGTGCTCGTCGGCCTCGTGCTCGGCATCGGCTCGCTTCGACGCCAACCGCAAGAGCGCCACCAGCACGGCCAAGGGGCCGAGCACATAGAGGACCTCGTCCCACCCGCCCTGGTGGGCCAGCACCACGGTCACCACCGCCCCTCGGTCACGACCCCAGCAGCAGGAGCAGCCCGCCAACGGTGTACAGCACCATCACCGCCACCAGTGGGAGCTGGGCTCGGGTGGCCTGCCGCGGCGGGAACAGGGCGACGGCTCGGTCATGGGCGAGCAGCACGCCGGCCACGTGGCCGGCGACGATCGCGCCGACCTGCACCAGCGAGATCGTGCGGGTCGAGACCAGCAGGTAGTTGACGTTCCAGTCGATGGTGCCGAACAGGTCCCACCCCCGCGCCAAGGGGTCCGACATCAGGATCGGCACCTGCTGGCTCTCGAAGACCAAGAGGCTGAAGTAGTGGGCGATCACGTAGGCCAAGGCGATCGGCACCAGCGAGTGGACGAAGCGACCCAGCAGCTCGTCGGGGTCGTCGATACCGACCATGCGGGCGTTGAGCCGGAGGGCGCCGGCGTAGGCGATGCCCACCACCCCGACCACCCACGCCAGCCCGAGGGTCTGGACCCCGGTCAGGGCCCACCCCTCCCGGTCGCCGAGCACCCGGAGCCAGAAGTCGCTCCGGGCGAAGCTGTCGAACGCAGTCGAGCCCAGGGCGACCACCACCAGGGCGACCGTGCCCGAGCGGATCGTGGTCGACGCCAGCCCGACGAACGGGAGCCGAAGTCGGACCCGGCCGGCAGCATCCCGGTGTAGCGGGGCGATGGCGGCCAGCAGGCCGAACCAGGCGGCGAAGGCGTCACCGGTGCGCAGCCAGCCCCGGCCCCGCCACGCCGCCCCCGCCACCATGGCGCAGGCGTAGCCGACGGTGAGCCACCCGAGCACCCGGGGCGAGGAGGGGCTGTGGTAGCAGAGTTCGAGCCACACGAAAGCGGCGAGACCGGCGGCCGCCAGCCAGTGGCCGCTGGCCGCCGACACCACCGGGTCGGCGCCGCGACCGCGGAGCCGTCGGGCGACCAACGCCGCGGTGTCCCAGGGCGAGAGCACCTGCCAGACGTCACCCACCACCGCGCTGAGCAGGGGCAGGCCGACCCAGAAGACCACGAACACCAGCACCAACGAGAGGTTGTTGCCGTTGGCCGGTCCGGCCAGGGCCGTGGCCACGGTGAGGGCGAACAGCGCCACGCCGACCACCCGGCCGGTGCCTCGCACCATGCGCAGCCATCCCCGTGCCGGCGGCGGGGTGAGCGGAGGGTCGGGCGGGCCGAGCGGGAGCCGGGGTCGGCTCCAGAAGATCCCGGCCGCGACGAACGAGATGGCCACCGCCATCCCGGCGGCGTAGGTGAAGAGCCAGACCGGCAGGGGCAGGTCGGCCCGCCCGCTGCCGACCCCGTGGGCCAGGACGACCTGCAGGGCGGTGTTCACCCCTCGACGGTCAGCTCGCAGATGTGCTCGCCCAGCCCGTGGAGCTCGATCTCCCAGCGGCCTGGCAGGTCGGCTTGGAAGTCGAGTACGGCCGGGGTCCCGGCCCGCACCTCGACCTCCTGCTCGTAGCCGTGGACGTGGATCGTGTCGTCCTGGTCGAGGGTGACGACCAGGCGGATCGAGGTGTCCCTGGCCACCGGCTCCTCGCAGCCCTCGACCGCCAGCTCGTCCTCGGCAAGGTCGATGGTGATGGTGCGGCCCGAGAACGGGGCATCGGTGGTGGTGGTGACGTCGCCCGTGGTGGTGCTCTCCGGGAGCGACGAGGCGGTGGTCGTGGCCGTTGCGACGGCATCGTCGTCGGCCTCGCTGCTGCACCCGGCGAGGGTGAGGATGAGGGCGGCGGCCAGCGCCAGGACGGCACGGGTTGGCCGCAGGGGGCTCTCCATGGCCCCGAGAGTACGGCCGGCTCGCGGTCGCGTGGTTGTCGCTGGGCCCCCCGACGGCGAGACTGGCCACCCCCGCCCCGAGGAGCGCTCGTGAAGGATCAGGTGATGGCCACCATCGAGGTCATCCGTCCCGCCCTGCAAGCCGACGGCGGCGACATCATCATCCGCGACGTCGACGAGGCCACCGGGCGGGTCGAGGTCGAGCTGATCGGGGCCTGCGGCGACTGCCCGGCGTCGACCCTGACCATGTCCGCCGGCATCGAGCGCATCCTCAAGGACCGGGTCGAGGGCATCACCGAGGTCGTCGCCGTCTGATCTCTCAGGTCGGGCGGGCGACCAGACCGAGCTCGGCCCGGTGGGCCAGGTCGGGGTGGTGGGGGAGGACGCGGACGGTGAACCCGTAGCGCCCCGACTCCGACGCCGAGAGGCTGCCCCGATACCGAGCCGTCCCGTTGCCCGACTCGAGTAGGGCCATGGGCACTACCTCGTGGTGCGTCAGCCGGCCGTTGGCGTCGACCGGCCCGTGGAGCAGCTCGACGGCCACGTCCTCCACGGTGGTCGATCCGAGGGTCACTTCGGCCTCGATCTGGCGGGCATCGCCCAGCGCTCCGGGTTCGCCGTCACCGGCCACGACCCGCACGCCGACCCCGGCCCAGGCAGCCCGGATCGCGGCCTTCCAGTGGGAGAGGGCCTGGCCCCGGGCGTGGTCGGTGCCCCGCAGCGTCTCGGAGTGCTCGGCCGCCGGTTCGTAGAGCTCGGTGAGGTAGTCGCGCACCATGCGGGCCGCCGTGACCTGGGGGCCGAGGGTGGCCAGCGACCGCTTCACGGTGCTGACCCAGGGCCCGGGAACGCCGCCGCGTCCCTCGCCCCGCTCGTAGAACCGGGGGACGATGCTGCCCTCGAGCAAGGTGTAGAGGTGCTCGGCCTCGAGCCGGTCGCGCTTGGTGTCGTCGGCCAGGTGCTCGGCCGATTCGATGGCCCACCCGTTGGTCCCGTCGCTCAGCTCGTCCCACCACCCGTCGAGGATCGAGCAGTTGAGGACCCCGTTGAGGGCGGCCTTCATGCCACTGGTACCGCAGGCCTCGAGCGGACGCCGGGGGGTGTTGAGCCACACGTCGGCACCCTGGGTCAGCGTCCGGGCCAGGCGCATGTCGTAGTCCTCGATGAACACGATGCGGTGGCGGACGGCCGGGTCGGACGAGAACCGCACCAGCTCGGCGATGAGGGCCTTGCCCAGCTCGTCGGCCGGGTGGGCCTTGCCCGCCATCACCAGCTGCAGGGGACGATCGGGGTCGGTCAGCAGGGCGCGGAGCCGCTCGGGCTGGGTCAGGAGCAAGGTGGCCCGCTTGTAGGTGGCGAAGCGGCGGGCCCAGCCGATGGTGAGGGCCTCGGGGTCGAGCACCTCGTCGCACCAGTCGGGGGCGTGGCCGACCTGGCCGGTCGCCTCCAGGCTGGCTCGGAGCCGCTTGCGGACGTCGGACACCAGCCGGGCCCGGCCGCTCTCCCGAGCCACCCACAGCTCCTTGTCGGGTACGTCGACCACCCGCGACCAGGCATCGGCGCCGGCCTCGGGCCACCCGGGACCGACGTGGCGCGACAGCAGGTCCTCCATGTCCCGAGACACCCAGGTCCGGGAGTGCACGCCGTTGGTGATCGAGGTGATCGGCACCTCGTCGGCCTCGAGCTCGGGCCACACGGCGGCGAAGGCCTGGCGGCTGACGACCCCGTGGAGCTGGGACACCCCGTTCGATCGACCGGCCAGTCGAAAGCCCATGGCCGCCATGTTGAACACGGTGCCGCCGGTGTCGCCAGGCTCCCGGGCGACGGCCATGAGCTCGTCGATGGTGGCGCCGCAGGCGGTGGCCATGGTGGCCAGGTAGCGCTCGACCAGGGCCCGGGGGACGCGGTCGATGCCCGCCGGTACCGGGGTGTGGGTGGTGAAGATGCTGCCGGCCCGGGCGACCTCGACGGCCTCGGCGAAGGACAGCCCGTGCTCGGCCACCAGCAGCCGGATGCGCTCCAGGCCGAGGAAGCCGGCGTGGCCCTCGTTGGTGTGGAGCACCTGGGTGGGGATCCCGGCCGCCTCCAGGGCCCGGACCCCACCGATGCCGAGCACGATCTCCTGGCGCAGGCGGTGCTCGATGTCGCCGCCGTAGAGGCGGTCGGCGATGGCCCGGGCGTCGGGGTCGTTGCCCTCGATGTCGGTGTCGAGCAGGAGGAGGGGCACCCGGCCGACCTCGATGCGCAGCACCCGGATGCCGACCTCGGTGCCGGCCATGTCGACGGTGACGTCGGGTCCGTCGATGGGCTCGAGCCCGAGCTCGACCGGATCGAGGTCGGGGTAGCGCTCCTGCTGCCAGCCGTCGCCGTCGAGGAACTGGCGGAAGTACCCATTGCGGTAGAGCAGGCCGACGCCGACCAGGGGCAAAGCCAGGTCGCTGGCCGCCTTGAGGTGGTCACCGGCCAGGATGCCGAGGCCGCCTGAGTACTGGGGGAGGGCCTCGGCGATGCCGAACTCGGGGGAGAAGTAGGCCACCGCCCGCAGCGGGCTGTCGCCCCGGCGCTGGAACCAGCGGGGCTCCTCGAGGTAGCGACGCAGATCGCGGTGGACGTCGGACAGCGTCGAGAGGAAGGCCTCGTCGGCGGCCAGTTCGTCGAGCCGCTCGGGGGCGACCATGGTCAGCAGGTGGAGGGGGTCGCGGCCCCCGCTGTCCCAGGTCGTGGGGTCGAGCGAGCGAAACAGGTCGCGGGTGCGCTCGTCCCAGGCCCAGCGCAGATTGGTGGCCAGCTCCCGCAGGGAGGTGAGCGGCTCGGGGAGGCGCGGGCGGACGGTGAAGCTGTGCAGGGCCTGCATCCGGCGAGGGTAGCGAGCACCCCCAGTGCCGTGGGTCACAGCTGCGGCCCCCCGGTGTCTGGGACAACCGCCGCACGTTCTCCGTTCCGGGACGAGGAACTGACGCAATCCGTGAGGTCACCGTCCCAGGTCAGACGGGGGGCGACGGAGGGAGCGGGGTCCCCGACCGCCATCATGAGCCGGTGCCCCACGCCGATCTGCCGCCGGTCGACGGGCGGCCGGAGGTCGACGGGGAGCCCGCCGACGGGACTGTGGAGGTCGACGCGGCGCCCTCCGACCTGGCCTTCGGGGTCTTCTCCGACCACCCCCCCTGGGTGCTCGACGACCGGGACGGGATGCCCTGGCAGAGGGGCATCGACGAGTTGCGGGCTCGCACCCGGGCGTCGGTCCCCGAGCTGACCCGGGTGCGGCGGGTACCGCCGGGGGGCCGCCTGGCCGTCACCGCCCGCCACCTCGGCCCGGCCCTGGCCGGGTGGTGGCTCGGGACGCGTCGGCGGCGACGCTCGGGTACCGACTCGGTCGCCGACCTCGCTCGCCGGCTCCGCCTGGCCGCCGAGGCCCTGGGTCCCACCTACATCAAGCTGGGCCAGATCATTTCCGCCGGACGGGGGGTGTTCCCCGACGTCCTGGTGAGCGAGTTCGAGCGCTGCCGCGACCAGGTGCCGGCGGAGCCCTTCCCGTTGGTGCGGGCCACCGTCGAGGCCGAACTCGGCCGACCGCTCCACGAGGTCTTCGAGCGCTTCGACCGTCGGGCCCTGGCGGCGGCGTCGATCGCCCAGGTCCACACCGCTCGCCTCCGCACCGGCGAAGAGGTGGTGGTCAAGGTCCAGCGCTCGACGGTCGCCGACCGGGTGGGGGCCGACCTCGCCGTGCTCGCCTGGGTGGCGCCGCACCTCATCGGGCGGATCCCGGTGGCCGCGCTGGCCAACCCCCCGGCGCTGGTCGAGCTGTTCGCCGAGACCATCAGCGAGGAGCTCGACTTCCGCCTCGAGGCCCAGAACATGCTCGACGTGTCGCGGGTGCTGGCCGAGCTGGGGCAGCGCCGCTACGTCGTCCCCCGTCCCCACCCCGAGCTGGTCACCCGACGGGTCCTGGTCATGGAGCGGCTGCACGGCTTCGCCTTCGACGACCTGGCCGCCATGGCCGAGGCCGGGATCGACCCCGCCGACCTGGTCCGGGCGGGGATGATCGGGTTCCTCGAGGGGGCCATGCTCCACGGGGTCTTCCACGGCGACCTCCACGGCGGCAACCTCCTGGTCCAGCCCGACGGGCGGGTGGCGCTGCTCGACTTCGGCATCACCGCCCGCTTCGACGAGCATCGGCGCCAGGCCTTCCTGCGCCTGATGCTCGGCGGCATGACCAACGACGTGCTGGCCCAGCTGGCGGCCCTGCGCGACCTCGGAGCCCTTCCGGCCGACACCGACCTCCAGCAGGTGAGCGACGACCTCGGCCTCGAGGGGCCGACGCTCGACCCGACCACGCTGTCGGCCGACCAGCTGGTGGCCGAGGTCCGCCGGGTGCTCAAGGCCCTCCTGGGCTACGGGGCCCGGATGCCCAAGGAGCTCATGCTCTACGTCAAAAACCTGCTCTTCCTCGACGGGGCCATCGCCACCCTCGCCCCCGACCTCGACCTGCTGGGCGTGATCGCCGAGGTCGCGACCCACTTCGCCACCGCCCACGGCGACCGCCTGGCCGCGGAGCTGGGCCCCGGCCGCTCGGCCTCCCTCGAGGTCGACCTCGAGGGGGTCAAGGCCAGCCTCGGCCTCGACCCGGCCCTCGACGGTTTCACCTACCGCGACCTCCAGGAGCGCCGGGCGCTCATCCGCTCCCGGCTGGCCGGCCGGGAGCGGGCCGGCTGAGCGTCGGTGGTCTCGATGGCGACCCCATCGGCAACCACTGTGGGTGTGAAACACGCCGACATCCAGGAGGGATCTGCGAAGGTGGCGGCGTGACCCGAGTGCCGGAGCCACTGCTCCCGCCGATCGTGATCGATGACTTCCGGCCTCGGACCCCGAGCGGCGCGTTCCCGGCCAAGGTGGTCGAGGGCGAGCCGGTGCGGGTCTCGGCCGACATCTACACCGACGGCCACGACGAGCTGAGGGCGGTGGCCCGGATCCACCTGGCCACCGGGCCCGGGTCGGCCACCTGGGCCGAGCACCCCATGACCGCGGTCGGCAACGACCGCTGGGAGGCGGTGGTCACCTTCGATCGAGCCGGGCGCCACGAGGTGGTCGTCGAGGCCTGGGTCGACCTCGAGGCCACCTGGGCCCGCGACGCCCGGATCATGCTCGACGCCGGGCAGGAGCCGCCGCCCCGCCGAAGCGACCATGTGGCCCCCACCGGCCGCCACTCCACCGGTGGCCCGCACCCAGTGTGGGTCGATCGTCCCCGGGCTGTGGCCGGTGCCTGGTACGAACTCTTCCCCCGGTCCGAGGGCGGGTTCGCCGGCACCGCCGAGCGTCTGGTGGAGGTGGCGGCCATGGGCTTCGACGTCGTCTACCTCCCGCCCGTGCACCCGATCGGCCGCACCCAGCGCAAGGGGCCCGACAACACGCTGGCGGCCGGGCCCGGCGACCCCGGGAGCCCGTGGGCCATCGGCGGGCCCGAGGGTGGGCACACCGCCGTGCACCCCGATCTCGGCACCCTCGACGACTTCGACCGGCTGGTGGCCCGTGCCCGACAGCTCGGCCTCGAGATCGCCCTCGACTACGCCCTGCAGTGCTCGCCCGACCACCCGTGGGTCAGCGAGCACCCGGCCTGGTTCCACCACCGGGCCGACGGCTCCATCGCCCACGCCGCCAACCCGCCCAAGCAGTACCAGGACATCTACCCGCTCGACTTCTGGCCCTCCGACGAGGCCGAGCGCCGGGGGCTGTGGCAGGCCTGTCGGGAGATCGTCGAGTTCTGGGTGTCGCATGGGGTGCGCATCTTCCTGGTCGACAACCCCCATACCAAGCCGATGGCGTTCTGGGCCTGGCTGATCCCCGCCGTGCAGTCGCTCCACCCCGACGTGCTGTTCCTGTCCGAGGCCTTCACCCGGCCCAAGGTCATGGTCAAGCTGGCCGAGGTCGGCTTCAGCCAGAGCTACACCTACTTCACCTGGCGCCGGACCAAGGCCGAGCTCACCAGCTACGTCACCGAGCTGACCTCAGAACCGCTGGTCGACCACTTCCGACCGGCGTTCTGGCCCAACACGCCCGACATCCTGGCTGGGCCGCTGCGCGGCGGGAACCTGGCCGCCTTCCGGCTCCGCCTGCTGCTGGCCGCGACGCTGGTGCCGACCTACGGCATCTACTCCGGCTTCGAGCTGGGCGAGAACCAGCCCCGCTCCGAGCACGACGAGGAGTACGCCCACTCCGAGAAGTACGAGATCAAGGCCCGGGACTGGTCGGCGGCCGACTCGCTGGCCCCGTTCATCACCGAGGTCAACCGAGCCCGCCGGGCCCACCCGGCGCTGCGCAGTCTGCGCAACATCGCCTTCTGCGACTCGGCCAACGACCTGGTGCTGGCCTATGCCCGGTGGTCCGACGACCTCGCCGACGTGGTCCTGGTGGTGGTCAACCTCGACCCCGACGGCGTCCAAGAGGACACCGTGTGGCTCGACCTCGAACGCCTCGGTCTGCCGGCGCGGACCCCGTTCGTGGCCTACGACGAGCTCCGAGGCGAGACCTACTCGTGGGTGGGAGCGGCCCAGTACGTGCGCCTCGACCCGGCCGTCGGGCCGGGCCACCTGTTGCACCTGCGCCCCGTCCGGTGAGCGGTTCGCGGTGAGCCGGGCCCAGCTCGAGCGCCTGGCCGCGGGCGACCACGCCGATCCCCATGCCGTGCTCGGCGTGCACCCGGTCGGCCGCCACACCGTGATCCGGGCCTGGCGCCCGGGCGCCGAGGCGGTGTCGGTGGTGATCGACGGCGGTGTGGCCGTGGTGGCGCTGCACCCGGTGATCGGGATCGACGGCGCCTTCAGCGCCACCCTGGCCTCGACGCCGGACTGGTACCAGCTCCGCACCCGTTACCCCGATGGGGTGGAGGTCGAGGGCGACGACCCCTACCGGTTCTGGCCGACGCTTGGCGACGTCGACCTCCATCTCATCGGCGAGGGCCGCCACGAGGAGCTGTGGCGGGTGCTGGGGGCCGGGGCTCGGGTTCACCAAGGCGTGGCCGGGACCGCCTTCGCGGTGTGGGCTCCCAACGCCCGGGCGGTGCGGGTGGTCGGCGATTGGAACCACTGGGACGGTCGGGCCCAGCCGATGCGACGCCTCGGCGGGTCCGGGGTGTGGGAGCTGTTCGTGCCCGACGTCGGCCCCGGTGCGCACTACAAGTACGAGGTGGTCGGGGCCGACGGCCGCCTCGGGCTCCGAGCCGACCCGATGGCCCGAGCCGCCGAGCTACCTCCCGGGACGGCCAGCCTGGTGACGGCCTCGACCCACGAGTGGGCCGACGACGAGTGGATGGCGGCGAGGCCGGCCCGCCAGACCTGGGCCGAGCCGATGTCGGTCTACGAGGTCCACCTCGGCTCGTGGCGCGGCCCCCGCACCTATCGCCAGCTGGCCGACGAGCTGGTCGACCACGTCGTCGCCCTCGGCTTCACCCACATCGAGCTGATGCCCCTGGCCGAGCACCCCTTCGGCGGCTCCTGGGGCTACCAGGTCACCGGCTACTTCGCCCCCACCGCCCGCTACGGCAGCCCCGACGACCTCCGAGCGCTGGTGGACGCCTGCCATCGGCGGGGCCTGGGGGTAGTGGTCGACTGGGTACCGGCGCACTTCCCCAAGGACGACTGGGCCCTGGCCCGATTCGACGGGACCGCCCTCTACGAGCACGCCGACCCCCGCCAGGGCGAGCACCCCGACTGGGGGACCCTGGTGTTCAACCTGGGGCGCCGCGAGGTCCGCAACTTCCTGCTGGCGTCGGCCCTCTACTGGATCGAAGAGCTCCACGTCGACGGCCTGCGGGTCGACGCGGTGGCCTCGATGCTCTACCTCGACTACTCCCGCCAGCCCGGTGAGTGGGTGCCCAACGTGTACGGCGGCCGGGAGGATCTCGACGCCGTCTCGTTCCTCCAGGAGGTGAACGCCACCGTCTACCGCCGCAACCCCGGGGTGGCGATGATCGCCGAGGAGTCGACCGCGTGGCCGGGGGTGACCCGCCCCACCGAGCACGGCGGCCTGGGCTTCGGTCACAAGTGGAACATGGGCTGGATGCACGACACGCTTGGCTACTTCGCCCGCGACCCGGTGCACCGCCTCCACCACCATCGCGACCTCACCTTCGGGCTGCTCTACGCCTTCACCGAAGAGTTCGTGCTCCCCCTGTCGCATGACGAGGTGGTCCACGGCAAGGGCACGCTGCTCGGGCGCATGCCCGGGGACCACTGGCAGCAGGTGGCCACCCTGCGGGCGCTCTACGCCTGGATGTGGGCCCATCCCGGCAAGCAGCTGGTGTTCATGGGGGCCGAGCTGGGCACGGTGGCGGAGTGGGACGTCGACGGCTCCCTCGACTGGAGCCTCTTGGAGCACCCGCTGCACGCCGGCCTCCCTCCGCTGCTGGCCGAGCTCAACCGGGTCTACCGGGCCGAGCCCGCGCTGTGGAGTGGGGACGGCGATGCCGACACGTTCAGCTGGCTCGATGCTGACGACGCCGAGCGATCGGTGTTCGCCTTCATCCGATGGCCCGTCGGGTCATGGGCGTTGACCGGCCGGCCGATCGTGTGCGTGGCCAACCTGACCCCCATTCCCCGGGGCGGCTACCGGGTGGGCCTGCCCGAGGGCGGACGATGGGAGGTGCTGGTCGACTCCGACGCCACCGAGTTCGCCGGCAGCGGGGTGCCGGTGGTCCCCGCCGAGGGGTTGGTCGCCGAGGCTCAGCCGGCTCAGGCCATGGCCTGGTCGGCGGTCCTCACCCTGCCGCCCCTGGCCGTCCTGTGGCTAGCGCCCCTGCGGTAGCCGGACACCACCACACAGAACGGGTGTAGTGGGCTTCGCTCTACTCGGATAATGATCTCGTCGGTGACCCTCGGACCACCCGTGGTGGGCGTAGCCGGAACTGTTCGCCAAGGGTTCACCGCCGGGCACCTGACGACCCGATCGAACGTCGTATCTTCCTTTCGCTACCGACGGAGCTGGAACTGGGGGAGAGTGCACGATGGCCGGTCGACTTCGCAACAAGACGGTTGTCGTCGATGCTGTGTTCTATGTCGATGCCGAGAGAACGGTCATACCCACGGGTGGTGGCGGCGGGACATGGCCGAGCTGTTTATAGTCATGAACGCTACCCTTCCCGGTGTCGCCATCGAGCTCGACAACCCCGTGCGTGTCGGTCTCAACGTCATCGCCACTTGCATGTGGCTGGCAGCAATCGCCGACATCATTCACACACCCGCAGAGCGTTGGTACAACCCGAGAGGAAAGGTGATTATCGCCTTCTTAGTCACGTTCTCGGCGACCAAAGCTGGGGGAGTATTCCTACCTATCGCGCCAGCAGCATGGTTCTTGTGGTTACGAAGGCTTGGTGGTATTGGCTATTCGCCTCCGGCCCCTCGGCGTCCCAAAGACAGCAGATAGACAAGCATTCCTCCGAAAAACGACTTGCTCGTCGATCGTCTGTTGTCTCCCCCCGGGCGGCAAAGCAGCTCATCCGACTGAGGTCGACTTCCAACGACTTTCCTTTGTCCAGTAGGTGAAGCTGCTACCTCTACTGATCGGAATGTGAGTACCCCTTCTCGTGAGCGACGACATGGAACGTCCCGAGTTCGAGGTACGCCGTCGGATCACCACTCGTGCCTACTTCTTCATGCCGTCTCACCTTGACATGATCGGACCCGACCGACAGGTGCGTGCCTACCCGTCGTCGGCACTGTTCTGGCTGCTGGGACTGGTCGGCCTCGTGTTGTTTGTTCCATCGCTACTCGGAGCACTGTTGGCCTACCGAGCGTTTCGTCGGGGAAACCGTTGGGCTGGGGGGGCAACGATATGGTGCGTCGCTACTGCCATCGTCTTCGTAGGGATCGTCTTCGTAGCAAACTGATGGCGATAAGCGGCACACCCCGCTGCCAGACTCAATCGGTCACGAGCATCAGAACCCGCCGTCGCAGGTTCGTCGCGTAGAGCCCCATAGCGATGTGGCCAGACCAGCACGTGTCCTCGGCAATGGCGCTGAACGCCGAGCCCACGACTATCCGTCCGCGGGCCTTCAGCCGAAGCGGTCGGCCAGGCGGCGGAGGTTGCCCTGCCAGATAGCGAGGAGGATCGGGCGGCCGAGGCGCTCCGAGAGTACGCCCCCGAGCCACCACGGGAAGGCCAGGGTCTCGTCCCAGACGAACAGGGTCCGTCGACCGGCGGCCACCGGGTGGAGGGTGAAGCGGCCGGTGCCGGTGACCACGCCTTCGTGGCGCACGGCCAGGACCCGAGCGGCCTCGTCCCACTCCTCGACGGCCATGGCATCGTCGAGGCGGATCGGCCCGACCCGGGTGACGCAGACGTAGGTGGTGCCGACCCCGCGGTGCTGCTCGGAGGTGAACCTCAGCGACTCGGCATCGGTCATCCACTCGGCGTGGGTGCCGACGTCGGCCAGGTCGTCCCACACCGCATCGGCCGGCGCGTCGAGCACCGTGGCGACGCGAAAGCGGGTGGTCAGCCGCCCAGCCCGTTGAGGTCGGCGGCGGCTTGCTCGGGGGCGACGATGTTGATCAGCACACCGGTGCCGAGCTCGAACCCGGCCCGGGTGGTGACCTTGGGCAGCAGGTGGACGTGCCAGTGGAAGTCGCCGTCGTGGCGGTGGGGCGAGGCGTGGAAGACGACGTTGTAGGCGATGTCACCGAGCAGGACCTGCAGGCGGGCCAGCATGTCGCGCAGGGTCTGGCCCACACCGTGGAGGTCGGCCGGCTTCACCTTGTCGAGGTGGGCCTCGTGCGCCCGGGGGATGATCAGCAGCTCGTAGGGGGTGCCGCTCCAGTACGGGGCGAGAGCGACGGCGTGACCGTCTTCGGCCACCACCCGCTCGCCCGACTCGACCTCGGCCTCGAGGGTCGTGCACATGAGGCAGCCGCCCACGAAGCGGGCGAACCCCGCCTCCTCGTCGGCCAGCTCCCCGGGCACGAACGGCACACCCAGGAGCTGCCCGTGGGGGTGGTCGAGCGATGCCCCCGCCTCCCGGCCCCGGTTGATGATCACCTGCGAGTAGCGGACCGAGGGCATGGCTGCGTGCGCCGCGACCCGATCCTGGAGGGCGTCCATGACCGCCTCGACCTGCTCGTCGTCGAGGCTGGCGAAGCTGGTCTGGTGGTCGGGGGAGAGCACCAGCACCTCGTGCACGCCCGACGCCTTGGCCCGGGTGAACACCGGCCCCAGGTGTCGGACCATGAGCTGCTCGTCGCCCTCGAAGGCCGGGTAGCGGTTGGGGACGACCCGCACCCGCCAGGCACCGCTGGGGCCGTCGGTCACCAGCGCCGGCGGTGTGTCCTCCTCGTTGCCGGGACAGAACGGGCACGGGCGGTTCGGGTCGTGCTCGACCGGGAGGTGGCGGATGTCGAACGACGACGGTCGGGTGCGGCGGTCGGTGGCCACCGTGACCCAGCGCCCGAGGAGGGGGTTCAGGCGGAGCTCGCTCATCGCGGCCCCCGGCGCTGGGTGCGCAACGTGGGGCGAACAACACCGGTAGTGCCGACGGGCTCTCCCGCAGCATCGGTCCGCTCGATAACAGCCATCGGTGGGCAGGCTATCCGGGGACCCGTCGGAAGAGGGAGATGGCGGTCTCGTCGGCTGGGGTCCAGGGTGCGGCGGCCCACGTCGCCCAGCGCCCCTCCGGCTCGAGGCCGGCGGCCACGGCCATCGCATCGAGCTCGTCGATGTCGAGCCAGCGGATGCGCCAGGGCCGCACCCCCGATGGTGTCTCGATCGATCCGCTCACCGTCTGGGAGGCCAAGTCGACGTCGGTGCGGTGCCGAGCCCTTCGGCCCGCCACTCCCGGGCCTGGGCTCCCGGCCGACCCCTCCCGGCCCTGGTCGGGCGCGGCGCGGAGAACGTCGCCGTCCAGCAGCTGCATCTCGATCACCAGATGCCCCCCGGGGCGCAGCACCTCCGCCGACCGGGCGACGCAGCGGGCCTGGGCGTCGGCCGTCGGCAGGTTGAGGAGGGTGTTGAACCCCACCAGCACCACCGCGTAGCCGTCACCCGGCGGGGTGAGCGCCACCTCGGTGAAGTCGCCCCGGTGCACCACCACCGCGTCGGCGCCGGGCTTGGTCCGGAGCCGCTCGAGCATCGGCTCGGACGCGTCGATCCCGTGGACGGCGAGGCCTCGGGCGGCGATGGGCAGCGCCAGGCGGCCGGTGCCGATGCCCAGCTCCAGGACCGGGCCGCCATCGGCCAGGGCCGCGACCGCGTCGGCGGTGGCCTCGGCGTCGGTGACCTGTCCGTACCAGTCGTCGTAGACGTCGGCGAAGGCGTCGCCGTAGGCGGCCGGGTCGTACGCGGTCATGACCGACACCCTTACCATCCTGGCGGTGACGGTCACCCCTGGTTCGCCGCCAGCCGACGATCGCGGCTGGGCGCCCCCCGCGCCTCCCATGCCGCCGGCCCCACCCGCGCCGGGCTGGGCGCCCTTGCCGGCACCGCCCCTGCCTCCCGCCGGAGGCCCTCAGGGCTGGGAGCAGCCTCGCCCCAAGGCCGGCGACGACCGGACCGGGCCGCTGCCCCTGCACCCGATGACGGTGGCCGACATCCTCGACGGGTCGATCAAGCTGCTCAAGGCCAACCTCAAGCCGATCCTGGGGATCATGGTGGGCTTCTCCGTCCCGGTGCAGCTCTTGGCCGCCCTCGGCCAGCGCGGCCTCCTCGGTGGTAACGGGATCTTCGACGTGGTCAGCGACCCTTCGGCCGTGACCGCGTCGTCGGGGGACGGATGGAGCACGGTGGCGTCGCTGGTGTCCACCGGGCTGAACCTGCTGCTGTTGCCGTTCCTCGCCGGTGCGATCAGCCAGATCGTGGCCGCCTCCTACCTCGGTCGCCAGATCGGCGCCGGCCAGGCCATCCGGGTCGTCCGGCGGCGGTTCTGGAGCCTGCTGGGAGGTTGGCTGCTCGTCCACCTGGCCGAGTTCGGGGCGTTCGTCGGCGCGCTGGTGCTCGGCGCCGTGCTGCTGGCCGTCGGCTCCTCGGTCGGGGGAGCTTTGGGCGCGGTGCCGATCATCGTCGGCGTGGCCGTGCTCATTGCCTCCGTCGGCTTGGCCCTGGCCGTCATGGGCCTGTCGGTGCTGGTCGCCCCCGCCATCGTGGTCGAGGAGCTGGGCCCCCTTCGGGGAGTCCGGCGCTCCTGGGCGCTCGTCCGTCGCCGGTTCTGGCCCGTGCTCGGCGTGGCCCTCTTGGCCGGGTTGGTCACGTCCGTGCTGGGCAGCGCCATCAGCACGGGGCCGACGGTGGCCGCCCTGGTGGTGGGGATGCGGTGGGGGTGGCTGCTGGTGGCGGCCGGTGGCATCGCCGCGGCCCTGATCACCCAGCCGCTGGTGGCCATCGTGGCCACCCTCCAGTACTTCGACGCCCGGATCCGCACCGAGGGGTTCGATCTCGAGATCGTCGCCGCCGAGCTCGCTCGGGCCGGTGCCCACGATGCTCCTCGCTGACCTGCCGGTGCCGTCCCAGTCGGCCGGCACCGCCAACGAGGTGGTCGACGACGTGCTGTCGCGCCCGGAGTTCGCCGGGCTGCGCCCGTCGCTGCTCGACCGGCTGCGGGACTGGCTCCTGGAGCGGATCGCCGACCTCGTGGGTGCTGGTCAGGGCACCGGGTCGCTCGGCGCCTGGGCGGTGGGCCTCCTCCTCCTGGCGGTGGTCGGCTTCGTCGCTTGGCGGGTCACCCGGGGGGTGCGACCCGACCCGGTCAGCGCGTCACCGGTGGCCGGCGTGGCTCGGCGCCGGCCGGCCGAGTGGCGGGCCGAGGCGGTGGCCCGGGAGGCGGCCGGCGAGTGGCGGTCGGCCCTGCGGTGCCGGTGGCGGGGGCTCGTCGCCGACCTCGCCGACGGTGGGGTGGTCGAGGAGGCCCCCGGGCGCACGGCCGGCGAGTACCGGCGCCAGGTCGCCCGCCACCGCCCGTCGGCAGCCGGCGAGTTCACGGCCGCCACCGCCCTCTTCGAGGACGCGTGGTACGGCCTGCAGCCCACGGGAGCGGACGAGAGCGCCCGCTTCCGGGCACTCGCCGACCGGGTGCTGGTATCGACCGGCGAGCGCCGGTGACCTCCCGGTGGGCGACCGTGCACTGGCACCGGGCCACCCCCTGGGTGGCGCTGGCCGTCGTCGTCCTGGCCCTGGGAGCCCTGGCGGGCTCCGGCGACAGCACGGAGCCCCTCGCTCCCGACAGCGTCGCGGCCGACGGCACCAAGGCCCTGGTGCTGTCGCTCCGCCAGCTCGGCGCCACCGTGGAGGTGACCCGTCAGCCACCGGTCGAGGGCCGGGTCGACGTCGCTCTCCTGCTGGCCGACCAGCTGAGCTCGCCCGATCGGGATCGACTGCTGTCGTGGGTGCGAGCCGGGGGGGTGCTGGTGGTCGCCGACCCGACGTCGAGCCTCACCCCGCCGGTGGCCGGCAGCGTCTCGGTCCTCGGCGAGTCGCCGACGCTGGGCTCCGGGCGTTGTGCCCTCGCCGCGGTGGCCGACGTCGGGGAAGTGGCCCCGACACCGGGCGCCAGCGTGTACACCGTCGACGCGACCTCGGACGGGTGCTTCGAGCTCGACGGCGTGACGGGGTCGCTGGTCGTGGCCCGGGACGAGGGTGCCGGCACGGTGGTGGCCGTCGGCGGCGCCGGCATCTTCACCAACGACGCTCTGGGGGATGCCGACAACGCCGCGCTGGCGGCCGCCCTGCTGGCGCCGGTCGAAGGCACCCGGGTGGCGTTCCTTCAACGCTCGCTGGTCGCCGCCGGCGACGAGACGCTAGGTGACCTGGTGTCCGACCGGGTCCGCAGCTTGCTGGCCGCCCTGGCGGTGGCGTTCGGCCTCTACGCCTGGTGGCGGGCCCGCCGGCTCGGACCTCCGGTGGCGGAGGCGCTGCCGGTGGAGTTGGAGGCCGCCGATCTCGTGCGGGCGATCGGCGACCTCCACCATTACGGGCGTCGTCACGAGGAGGCGGGAGTGGTGTTGCGTCGGGACCTGTCGCGCCGGCTGGCGACCCGGGTGGGACTCGCGCCCACCGCGGCCCCAGAGCAGGTGGCCGAGATCGTCGCCCACCGGGCCGGCCTGCCTCCCGAGCGGGTGCGGGCGGTGCTGGTGGCCGCGCCGGTCGGCACCCCCGAAGAACTGGTGCGCCTGGCCGACTCGGCCCGGGTGCTGAACGAGGAGGTCGTCGAACGTGTCCGTTGACCAACCCTTTACGGGAGCGATGCCCGATCCCGCCGACGGGATGCCCGATCCCGCCGACGGGGAGTCCGTCCCGCCGGCCGGGTCCTCCGATCCCCGCCAGGCCCTGGCCGCGGTGCGCGACGAGGTGGCCAAGGTCGTGGTCGGTCAGGACGGGGTCGTCTCCGGGCTGGTGGTGGCGCTCCTGGTGCGAGGTCACGTCCTGCTCGAGGGCGTTCCCGGCGTGGCCAAGACCCTGGTTGCCAAGGCCCTGACCGCCGCCCTCGACCTCGACTTCACCCGCATCCAGTGCACGCCCGACCTCATGCCGTCGGACATCACCGGCCAGCTGGTGCTCGAGGGCGGCGACCTCCGCTACAGGCCGGGGCCCGTGTTCACCAACCTCCTGTTGGCCGACGAGATCAACCGGACGCCGGCCAAGACCCAGGCGGCCCTGCTCGAGGCCATGGAGGAGCGCCAGGTCTCGGTCGAAGGCCAAGCGCGGGCGCTGCCCGACCCGTTCGTGGTCATCGCCACCCAGAACCCGATCGAGCACGAGGGCACCTACCCGCTGCCCGAGGCCCAGCTCGACCGCTTCCTGCTCAAGCTCTCGGTCGGCTACCCCAACGCCGAGCAGGAGCAGACCGTTTTGGCCCGCCACGACGCCGGGCTCGACCCCCACGACCTGGCCGCGGCCGGGGTTCGTGCCGTGGCCAGCCTCGCCGACCTCGACGCCGCTCGGAGCGCGGTCGCAGCCATCCGTTGCGAGGAACCGGTGCTCGGTTACATCGTGGCGCTGGCCCGGGCGACCCGCGAATCGCCCACGATCGCGCTGGGGGTGTCGCCCCGGGGCTCGACCATGCTGCTCCACGCGGCCAAGGCCTGGGCCTGGCTGTCGGACCGCCCGTTCGTCACCCCCGACGACATCCAGGCCATGGTCCGCCCTGCCTTCCGGCACCGGCTCCAGCTCCGCCCCGAGGTCGAACTGGAGGGAGCGACCCCCGACGGTGCGCTCGACGCGGTGCTGGCCCAGGTGCCCGTGCCCCGGTGACGGGCGCCTCCGACGGACCGCGCCGCTGATGCTGCCCATCCCCACCCGGCGCCTGGCGGTGCTGGCCGTCGCCGCCTCGCTGGCCGCGCTGGTCCTGCCGGTGGGGTTCCCGGCCGGCTTCCTCCTGGTCGACGGGCTGGTGTTGGCACTGGCCCTGGTCGATTGGGCTCGGACCCCGCGTCCGGCCGAGGTCGACGTCACCCGGACGGTGGCCGAGGTGGTGACACTCGGTGCCGCCGCCCCGCTGACCTGGACCCTGACCAACCCCACCGAGCGACGCCTGGTGGTCGGCCTGGCCGACGCCTTGGCGCCGTCGCTCGGGGCGGCCTCCCGTCGGGCCCAGCTCGAGGTGCCCGCGCTGGGTCGGGCCGTGGCCGTCACCACCCTGACGCCGTCGCGCCGGGGCCGGTTCGACCTCGGCCCGGTGACGGTGCGGATCGAGGGACCGCTCGGCCTAGCGGCCCGGCAGGGCGTGCGCCCGGCCCCCGGACGCCTGCGGGTCCACCCCCGGTTCCCGGGTCGGACCACGGCCGAGCTTCGGTTGCGCCAGTTCCGGCTGCTCGAGTCCGGCCTTCGGACCTCGCTGGCCCGGGGGGGCGGGACGGAGCTCGACTCGCTGCGGGAGTACACCGTCGACGACGAGAGTCGGCGGATCGACTGGGCGGCGACGGCCCGCACGGGACGCACCATCGTGCGCACCTACCGGGCCGAGCGGAACCAGTCGGTGGTGTGCATCCTCGACCTGGGTCGGACGATGGCGGCCCGGGTGGCCGACGTGCCCCGGGTGGAGCACGCCATGGACGCGGTGCTCGCCCTCACCCACGTAGCCGGGGCGCTCGGCGATCGGTCGGTGTCCTCGGCTTCGGGGCCGAGGTCGTCGGTGTGGTGCCGCCCCGGGCCGGTGGCTCCCAGGTGGGCCGGGTGGCCGAGGCCTTCGCCGGCTGGGAGCCTGAGCTGGCCGAGGCCGACTACCGGGCCGCCTTCGCCGCCACCTTGGCCCGGTTCCGACGGCGCTCGCTGGTGGTCCTGCTGACCGACCTGGCCGCTCACACGGTGGCCGACACGATGCTGCCGGCCGTTCCGGTCATCGCTCGCGGCCACCTCCTGGTGGTGGCGTCGGTCACCGATCCCCTGGTCGCCGGCTGGGCTGGCGGCGACCCCCTCGACGCCGCCAGCGCCTTTCGCAAGGCCGCCGCCCTCGGCGTGCTGGAGGAGCGGGATCGGGTCGCGACCCGGCTCCGCAGCCTCGGAGCCTCGGTGGTCGACGCCCCGCCGGGCGAGCTGACAGCCGGCGTCGTCGACGCCTACCTCCAGGTCAAGCGGACCGGCAGCCTGTAGACCGGTCGGACGTGGGGACGCCGCGTCACGGCGCGGCGGACCCTGCGTCCCCGCCTCGGGCTCCGGGCGCAGGACCCAGGCCGTCGAGGGTGGCGAGGATCTCCTCGCCGTACTGCTCGAGCTTGGTGGGGCCGATCCCGTCGAGCTTCGACAGCTCCGCCAGGCTGGTCGGCTGGGCTCGGGCGATGCCGCGGAGGTGGCGGTCGGACAAGACGATGAAGGCCGCCACCTTGTCGGCGCGACTCCGTTCGAGGCGCCAGGCCTTGAGTGCGATCTCGGCCGCCTCCGCTTCGGCGGTAAGGGTCTCGGGTGCGACCAGGGTGACCTCCCGCCCGCCGACCTTGGCCGTCTCGCCGAAGCGGACCCGCAGGGTGGCGCCCGACTCGAGTCGCACGCCGGCTTCGCCCGCCTCCAGGTCGACCTGGGCGACGACCCCGGCGAAGCCTCCGTTGAGGACCACCTCGGTGCCGATCCGTGCCTCGACCGCCCGGGACCGGGGTGCCTTGGCCCGATCGCCCGGAGCGCCGGTCAGGCCGGGTCGCCGGCCGGGGCCGGGGACCGCCGGGGGAGGGCCGTGGGCGGCTGACCCGTCGAGCTCACCCAGGAAGGGCGAGGGTCGGCTGGCGTCGGCCAGCACCGTCACCCGGTGGCGCCCTCGGGTGATCGCCACGTGCAGGACCCGGCGTTCCTCCTCGACGTCGGCCGCCAGGCGGTGGGGGACGATGCCGGCGGTGACCCCGAACACCGCCACCCGATCCCACTCCATGCCCTTGACCCGGTGCACGGTCGAGAGCACGACGCCAGAGGCGGTGGCGCCCTCGGGCGACCGGTCTCGCTCGGGCGCGCCCTCGGGCCCGCCGGCCAGCGCGGCCCGCAGCCAGGCCTCGAAGGTCACCGGGTCGGGGTGGAGGTCGGCCACCTGCAGCAGGCCCTCGAGGTCGTCGAGGTGGCTCGATCCCTCACCCCCCTTCGACTCGTCCAGCAGCGAGATGGCGCCGGCCAGGCCGATGTCGTCGCGGATGACCCGCAAGGCCTGGCGGGTGGTGCCCCTGGACACCGCCACCGTCACCGTCCGCAGGTCATCGACCAGCGAAGCGACCTTGGTCGCGTCCTTGTCGGGCAAGGTCGCGCCGATGCCCTCGATCTGGTCGGCGCTCCACCACGTCCGTCGCTCCAGGCGCTCCGCGAACCACGGCGGGAGGCCCCGGCTGGGGCGGCGGAGGATCTCGACGATGTCGGCCGCGGCCATGTGGTCATCGGAAGCGCCGAGGCGCAGGTAGGCCAGCGCAGCCCGCAGGCCGAGGCGGTCGAGCACGGTGGGTCGCAGTACCGAGTCGATCGGGATCCCAGCGCTGGCCAGGGCCACGTGCGGACCCAGGAGCAGGGAGTTGACCCGGGTGAGCACGGCCATCGAGGCGGGTGCGACCCCGTCGTCGAGCCACCCCCGGACGACCTCGACCACCGAGCGGGCGCCGGCCTCGGCCGGGTGGCGGACCACGACCAGCGACGACCGGTCGGTGTCGGCCGCCGGTCCGGGCTCGATGTCCTTGGCGACCCTGCGGTGGTTGTAGGACAACAGCGTCCGGGCGGCGTCGACCACTGCCACCGGGCAGCGGTAGTTGATGGTCAACGGGTGGTCGGCGGCGCCCGGGAACAGGCGGTCGAAGTCGATGAGGAACCCCGGGTCGGCACCGGCGTGGTCGTAGATGACCTGGTCGTCGTCACCCACCCCGAACACGTCGAGCCCCGGGGCGGCGAGCACCCGCAGGAGCAGGACGTGGGCCGGAGTCAGGTCCTGGAGCTCGTCGACCAGGAGGTGGCGACAACCGCTCTGGGTCCGACGCCGGAGGGCGCCGTCGGCCAGCAGGGCCTCGACCGCGGCGTAGACCTGCTCGTCGAAGTCGACCGCCCCCCGCTGGCGTAGCGCCCCCCGGAACCCGTCGAAGGCGGCCGCCAACCCGGCCACGTCGTCCCGCTCGGCCTCGACCTCCTCGGGGTCGCGCAGGCCCAGGCGAACCAGCGACAGCGCCTCGAGGTAGGGGGCCAGGGGATCGGTGTTGGCCCGGCGCCGGGTCTTGGGCACCAGGTCGCGGACCAACGACCGGACCTCGCGCTCGTCGAGCACCGCCGGTCGCCGACCCCAGGCGTCGGCGACGATCCCGTAGCCGAGGGCGTTGAGGGTCCGGACCCGGGGTCGGAAGTCGGCAGTGCGGGCCTCGAGTTCGGCCTGGGCCTTCTTGTTGTAGGCCACCGCCAGAACCGTCTCGGGCTCGACGCCCCGATCGACGATCAGGTGCCGGAGGCGCTCGGTGAGGACCCGGGTCTTGCCCGAGCCGGCCGGGGCCACGATCCGGGCCGCTCCGCTGCCGTGGGCGACGGCGGCCAGCTGGTCCGGGGCCAGGACGGCCGTCGGCTGGCCCGCGGGTGGGGCGACGGTGAGCCGGCCGAGGTCGATCGACTCGGTGTGGACGATGTCGGCCGAGCGGTCGGCGAGATCCAGGGGGCCGCGGGGCCCTCCGTCGATCCAGGCCGGGCGACCGCCGGGCAGGGTGACGTCGGCCGTGCCGTCGGGGGACTCGACCGCGCCCAGCCGGGCCGCCTTGCGACCCCACCACCAGATCGGTTCGCCCGACCGGGCGTCGTAGGTGTTGGCCCACACCAGGTGGTGCAGCCGGTCCGGCCACAGCTCGAGGTCGGGCCCGAGGGTCCAGGGCTCGACCCCCACGGTCATCGGCTCGCGGAACCGGGCCGGGTCGACCGCCAGCTCGACCACGAGCGGCTGGCGCTGGCTCCAGGCTCGGTGCAGGCGGGTCACGGTGTCGGCCGGGTCTGCCAGCACCGCCTCGTCGATCCGCACGACCTCGGCGGCCGCCCAACCGGCCGGGACGACGCCGCCGGCGGTGACCACGACGCCCCGGCCCAACGCTGGGGGTCCGGGGGGCGGCGCCATGGGCGAGCAAGCTACGTCGACCCACCGACAACGCCGCCGACCTCCAGGCCTCGGCGGTCTCCCGGGCTCAACCCCTGGCGTGGCGGGCCCAGCCGGCGTCGTCGCCCTCACCCAGGATCCCGCGGTACCCGGCGGCTTCGGCGACCCGGCCCCAGTGCCAGACGTAGAGGCCGAACGCCGCCCAGACCACCACGCCGATGCCCACCCGGACGGCGGTCGGCCACGGTCGGCCGGTGACGAAGCCCTCGACCAGGCCGGCCGCCAGGAACGCGCCGACCAGGCCGAGCACGACGGTGACCGACCGGCGGCCCTCCTCGGCCAGGGCCTCGGCTCGGGGCCGGTCGCCGGGGGACACGATCGACCAGCCCAGCCGCAGTCCGGCGCCGCCGGCGATGGCCACCGCGGTCAGCTCGAGCAGGCCGTGGGGGAGGATCAGCCCGAAGAACCTCCCCAGCTCCCCGGCGTCGGCGAACAGCCCACCGGCCACGCCGAGGTTGGCGCCGTTGAAGGCGAGGATCAGTGCCGCCGGCACGCACAGCAGGATCCCGGCGGCGAAGGCGAGGATCCCGACCCGGACGTTGTTGGTGAACACCTGGCTGGCGAAGTCGACCGCCGGTTGGGACGAGTAGTAGTCCTCGAAGTCGTCCTCCACGTAGGCCTGCCGGGCGGCCTCGGAGGCGGTGGCCTCGACGGCCCGATCCGAGAGGCCCAGCCAGACCCCGATGGCGATCGCCGGGACCAGGAGGAGCAGCGCGGCCACTGCGACGAAGCGCCGCCCCGACCACACCGCGGCCGGGAAGGTCACCCGGGCGAACTGCCCGAACGCCCGCCACGACCGGGGCCGGGTGCCGTACACCACCGATCCGGCGCGCGACACCAGCTGGCTGAGGCGGCCGGTCAGGGCCGGGTCGCGGTAGGTCGTGCGGGCCTGGGAGAGATGCGTCGAGGTCCGCTGGTAGAGGACGACCAGCTCGTCGAGCTCGGCGCCGGCGATGCCTCCCAACCCGGCGCCCGTCCCGGCCCGGCCGACGAGGGCCTCGAGTCGGTCCCAGCTCGGCTGGTGCCGAGCGATGAAGTGGTCGATGTCCATGGGCCCTGCCGGGGGAGGGTACCGAGGCAGATCCCCGCCCTGGCGTTGGCGGTGCCGGGCCAAACGTGGGGACGTGGGGACGTGGGGACGTGGGGACGTACGCCGACGTGGGGACTTGCGCCGACGTGGGGACGTCGGGTCCTCCCCAACGTGACCCTGGGTCCCCACGTCCGAGAGCGGCCGACCCCGGGCCCGACGTGGGGACGTGGGGTCCTTCCCAGGATGACGTGGCGTCCCCACGTCGACCGGGCGCCGCTCGGTACCCTCCCGAGGCCATGGCGAACCCCTGGAGCGGCGGGCGCTTGGTCACGCCCGAGGCGGTCGTGGTCGATCTCGACGCCGCCGGGCTCGGGAGCCGGGTCGTGGCCGCCCTCCTCGACCTGACCGGTCAGGTCGCCCTCCTCTTCCTCGGGCTCCTGGCCATCCAGGTCGCGTCCGGGGGCGACGTGGCCGGAGCGGTGCTGCTGGCCCTGCTGACTCTCCTGGTGATGGCCATCTTCCTGGGGTACCCGATCGCCTGGGAGACGTTGTGGCGGGGGCGGACGCCGGGCAAAGCGGTGCTGGGCCTGCGGGTGGTCACGACCACCGGCGCCGCCATCCGCTTCCGCCACGCCGCGGTCCGAGGCTTCGTGGGCCTGATCGACGTGTGGCTGCTGTGGGGCTCGATCGGTGTGCTGGCCATGCTGCTCAGCCCGCGCAGCCAGCGCCTCGGCGACATGGCCGCGGGCACCCTCGTGGTGCGGGAGCGCTCGGCGGCCCGAGCGCCGGCACCGGTGTGGTTCTCGGTGCCCCTGGGTTACGAGGCTTACGCGGCGACGATCGACGTGGGCGCTCTGAGCCCGAGCGAGTATCAGGCGGCCCGGGCATTCCTCACCCGCGCCCCGGCGCTCCCGGCCGAGGTTCGCGGGCGCCTGGCGGCCGAGGTGGCGACGCCGCTGGCGGCTCGGCTCCGTCACTCGGTGCCCCCGGGCGTGGTACCCGAGGCCTTCCTGGCCTGCGTGGCCGCCAACTACCAGCGCCGGTTCGCGCCGACCCAGTGAGGACGGTGTCCGCCGACCCAGTGAGGACGGTGCACCGCCCGACCGCCCGGTGAGGGCCCTGGGTACGCTCGCCGGGTGACGGGCGCCTACCTCGACCACGCCGCCACCACCCCGGTCCGCCCCTCGGTGGCCGCGGCCATGTGGCCCTGGATCGGTGGCGGTCGCTTCGGCAACGCGTCGGGTGGCCACGCCGTCGCCCGGGCCGCCCGTCAGGCCGTCGAAGAGGCGCGGGAGGTGGTGGCCGCCGGTGTGGGCTGCCGGCCCGGAGAGGTGGTGTTCACCAGCGGCGGTACCGAGTCCGATGCCACCGCCATCGCCCAGGCGGTCGGGCGAGGGCGGCCGGTGTGCTCGGCGATCGAGCACCACGCGGTCCTCGAGCCGGTGCTGGCCCTGGGCGGCGCGACGATCCCGGTCGACCACCACGCCCGGGTCGACCTCGACGCCGTCCCGACCGACGCCGGTCTCGTCTCGGTGATGCTGGTCAACAACGAGGTCGGCACGATCCAGCCGCTGGCCGAGGTGCGCCTGCGCATGGGCGCCGATGCGGTGCTGCACACCGATGCCGTCCAGGCCCTGCCGTGGCTCGACGTGGCCGCGTTGGCGGCCGACGCCGACCTGCTGTCGATCTCCGGGCACAAGCTCGGTGGCCCCCAGGGGGTGGGGGCGCTGGTGGTGCGCCCGCGGGTCGAGCTGCGCCCCCTCCTTCGGGGCGGTGGTCAGGAGCTCGACCGGCGCAGCGGGACCCACGACGTGGCCGGCATCGTCGGCCTGGCCGAGGCCGTGCGCTGCACCGTGGCCGAGCGCTCGGCCACCGTCGAGCGGGTTGGCGCCCTGCGCGACCGGCTGGTGGACGGCCTGGCCGGAGTGATCGACGGGTGCGCCGAGACCGTGCCGCGGGCCGGCAAGGTCGCCGGCAATGCCCACCTGCGGATCGACGGGGTCGACGCCGAGTCGCTGCTGGTGCTGCTCGACCAGGCCGGCGTGTTCGCCTCGATCGGGGCCTCGTGCGCCTCGGGGGCGGTCGAGGCGTCGCACGTCACCCGGGCGATGGGCCTCGATCCTCGGGCCGCGGCCTCCCTCCGGCTCACCCTGGGCTGGTCGTCGACCCCGGACGACGTCGACCGGGCGTTGACCGTGGTGCCCGAGGCGGTGGCGCAGCTCCGAGCCCGCCGGCGGGCAGCATGAGCCGGGTCCTGGTGGCCATGTCCGGCGGGGTCGACTCGTCGGTGGCCGCCGCGCTGGCGGTCGAAGCCGGCCACGACGTGACCGGGGTGACCCTCCGGCTCTGGGGCGGCGACGCCGATCGGGGCTGCTGCTCGGCGGCCGATGTCGACGACGCCCGCCGGGTGGCCCAGCAGCTCGGCATCGACCACTACGTCTTCAACCTGGCCGACGACTTCACCGAGTGGGTGGTCGACCCCTACGTGGCCGCCCACGCCGCCGGGCGCACCCCGAACCCGTGCATCGAGTGCAATCGCACCATCAAGTTCGATCGGCTGCTGCGCCGGGTCGACGACCTCGGCTACGAGATCCTGGCCACCGGCCACCACGCCCAGGTGGTCGACGGGCGTCTACGGCGCCCGGCCACCACGCCCAGGTGGTCGACGGGCGTCTACGGCGCGGGGTCGACCGGGCCAAGGACCAGAGCTACGTGCTCCACATGCTCCCGTCGAGCGTCCTGGCCCGCACCCGCTTCCCGGTCGGCGACCGGACCAAGGCTGCGGTGCGCCGGGCCGCGGAGACGCTCGGTCTGCGGACCGCGGCCAAGCCCGACAGCCAGGACGTCTGCTTCGTGGCCTCCTCGATCGGTCGGCGGGGCTTCCTGGCCGACCGCGGCCTGCGCTTCACCCCCGCCCGGGTGGTCGATGTCGACTCGGGGGCGGAGGTCGGCCGGATCGACGCGATCGAGATGGTCACCGTGGGCCAGCGGCGTGGCCTGGGGGCTGCCGGGGGAGCCGCCGCCCGCTACGCCGTCGACGTCGACGTGGCGGCCGGCGTGGTCCGGGTCGGCGGCGCGGAGGACCTCCTGGTCGACCAGGTGACGGTCGATCCCGACAGCTGGACCTGGGTGGCCGGGCCGCCGCCTCCGGGTGCCCCGCTCGAGGTCCAGTGCTCGGCCCACGGCGCCCCGCTGGCCGCCACCGTCGACGCCGCCCGAGGGGTGGTCCGCCTCGATCAGCCGGCTCGGCGGGTGGCCCCCGGCCAGTCGGTGGTCGTCTACCGGGGCGATGAGGTGCTGGGCGGGGGTCTCGCCGGGTAGGTCGGCGGGGGTGGGGCGGTCGTTCCTCAGCCCAGCCGGATGCGACGGTCGGCGGCTGCCGTCAGCAGGCGGCCGGGGCGGGTCGGGGTGCACAGCAGCGCGTGGGCGGGCTGGCCCCGCTGGTCGGTCGAGCGGGCGCGCACCAGGGGCACGGGCTCCGTCAGCCGCAGCTCCACGGCCAGGCCCAGTGCGCCGAAGGTCAGATCGAGGGCGTCGGTGTCGGCCGGAGCGGGCCCCAGCCCGGCGATGTCCCGGCGACGGAACAGGACCGGGTCGACCAGGGCGAGGTGGTCCTTGAGCACGAGCCCGGCGGGGACCAGCACCATCCAGCGCAGGCAGAGGGCGTGCAGAGCGCGCACGCCGACGCCGGCCACCACCAGGCCGGCGACCAGGGCCAGGCCGCCGGTCAGCACCTCACCGGTGGCCAAGAGCAGTGGTCCGGTCGCCACCCCGGCCAGCACTGCCAGCACGGTGAGAGGGGCGAGCACCAGCACCGTCGAACCGGGGGGGCGCAGCAGGAACCGCCGCTCGTCGCCATAGGCGGCGCCATTCACGAACCACGATCCCGTCTCGGGGGCCAGCAGCACGGCGGTGACAGCGCCCGCGGCCAGCACCCCGACCCCCGACGCCAGCGCGCTCGCCTCGCCGCTGGCCGCCGCCCCGAGCACCGCCGCCACCGCCCCGGCCGACCCGACCCGGGCCGCGGCCAGACCCTCGGGCCGCGGCACCACCGTGGTCAGGAGCACCGCCGCCCAGGCCACCCACAGGCCGGTCGAGGCGACCGCCTGCACCGGCGCGGAGCGGGGGTCGAGGGCGGCGGCCAGCGCCGGTCCGGCCGCCAGCGGCAGCCCGACCCACACCAGCCTGACCACCCACGGCCACACCCGATCCCTCGCCACGCCGGCATTCTCGTGGGCCCGAGTCGTCCGGTTCGACTTCGCCCGGCCCCCGCCCACGCTCGGCGTCGGGCGTCAGTCGGCGGGCGGGGGGAGTGCGCCGGTGTCGAGGAGGGTGACGAACCCGGCCTCGTCGAGCACTGGTACGCCGAGCTGCTCGGCCTTGCCCAGCTTCGACGCCCCCGGGTCATCGCCGTCCACCACCGCCGTGGTCCGCTTCGACACCGACCCCGGCGACTTGCCCCCCCGGGCCTTGATGGCGGCCTCGGCCTCCTCCCGGGTGAAGCCGGCCAGCGCCCCGGTGACCACCACCGACCGCCCGGCGAGCGTCTGGGGCAGCACCGTCGAGGCCTCGACCATCGGGCTCTCGAGGTTCACGCCGGCCTCCCGCAGCCGCTCGACCACGACCCGGTTGGCGTCGAGGGCGAAGAACTCGCCGACCGACGTGGCGATGATCGGACCCACCCCGTCGACCGCGGCCAGGGTGTCGACCGACGACGCCATGATCCGGTCGAGCGTGCCGAAGGCGCCGGCCAGCGCCTCGGCGCCGGCGGGCCCGAGGTGCCGGACGTTCAGCCCCACCAGCAACCGGGCCAGCGGGCGGTCCTTCGACGCCTCGATGGCGTCTCGGAGGTTGGCCACCGACACCGCTCCGAACCCCTCCAGGGCCGAGACCGCGTCCCAGTCGAGGGTGTAGAGGTCGGCGATGTCTCCCAGCAGGCCGAGCTCGCAGAACTGGTGGACCCGCTGCTCGCCCAGGCCCTCGATGTCCATCGCCCCCCGCGACCCGAAGTGGATGATCCGCCCCGCTCGCTGGGCCGGGCAGTCGACGTTGACGCAGAAGGTGTCGCTCTCGCCCTCGGCCCGCACCAGCGGCTCGCCGCACACCGGGCAGCGGGTGGGGAAGGTCCACTCGGCCAGGTCCGCGGGCCGCACCGCCAGCACCGGTCCGACCACCTCGGGGATGACGTCGCCGGCCTTGCGCACCACCACCAGGTCGCCGGGGCGGACGTCCTTGGCCCGGACCTGGTCGGCGTTGTGGAGGGTGGCCAGCCCCACGGTCGAGCCGCCGACGAACACCGGGTCGAGGACCGCGAACGGCGTCGCCCGCCCGGTCCGGCCGATCGACACCATGATCTCGCGCAGCGGGGTGGTCCGCTCCTCGGGCGGGAACTTGTAGGCGATGGCCCACCGGGGGGCCTTCGATGTCGAGCCCAGCGCCGTCCGCAGGGCGAGGTCGTCGACCTTCACGACCACGCCGTCGATTTCGTAGTCGAGGTCGTGGCGGTGCTCGAGCCAGTGCCGGCAGTAGGCGTAGACGTCCTCCAGGGTGGCCACCGACCGGATCTCGGGGTTGACCGGCAGGCCCATCGACCGGAGGAAGTCGAGGGTCTCGGCGTGCGACGAGAACGCCGGCCCACCCTCGACCGCGCCCAGTTGGTACGACCACAGGGCGAGTTCGCGGCGAGCGGTCACCGCCGGGTCCTTCTGGCGCAGCGACCCGGCGGCCGAGTTGCGAGGGTTGACGAAGCGACGCTCACCGGCCTCCTCCTGGCGGGCGTTGAGCGCGTCGAAGGCCGAGACTGGCATGTAGATCTCGCCTCGCACCTCGAGCACCTCGGGGGCGCCGGCCGGCAGCTCGGCGGGCACGCCGGCCAGGGTGGCCACGTTGGCGGTGACGTCCTCACCGACCCGCCCGTCGCCTCGGGTCGCGGCCTGCACGTAGCGCCCGCCCTCGTAGCGGATGGCGATGGCCAGCCCGTCGATCTTGGGCTCGCAGACGAAGGTGGCGGTCGCCGCGGCCTCGACCCGCCGGGCCAGTCGCTCTCCCCAGGCCCGCAGCTCGCCGTCGTCGAAGGCGTTGTCGAGCGACATCATCGGGACCTGGTGGACGATCGGCCGGAACTGGGCGGCGACCCCGCCGCCGGGCCGCTGGGTGGGTGAGTCGGGGGTCACCAGGTCGGGGTGCTCGGCCTCGATGGCCGCCAGCTCCGCCACCAGCAGGTCGAAGTCGCCGTCCGCGATCTCGGGCTGGTCGGCCTCGTAGTAGAGCCGGCTGTGGTGCGCGATCAGGCCCCGCAGCTCGTCGGCCCGGCCGACGGGATCGACCGAGTCGTTCGCCTCGGCGGCCGGACCGGTCTCGCTCATGCGACGGTGAAGCTCCAGCGCACCTCGCGGCCGTCCTCCCGGGTCTCGAACGCCGGCCGCCAGATGATGGCGGTGGCGACGTGGCGGCCGTCGCCCAGCTCCTCGATCTCCTTGCCCGGTCCGGGGGTGAACGACAGGAGGTTGAGGCCGCCCGTGTCCTGGCGGAGCTGGTCCTGGGGGATCTCGGTCCCGTCGATCTGGAGAACCCCGCTCCAGCCTGGGGCCAGGTCGGCGGCGATCTCGGCCTGGCGCAGCACCAACGTGGAACCGTCGGACGGGGTCACGGCCTCGACCGCATCTTCGGTCAGGCGGACCTCGTCGTCGCCCGAGTTCAGCGAGCCAGCCAAGATCACCATGCTCCCGGCCGCAGCCAGCAGCACCGTGATCACGACCCGTCGGCGAGTGAGCATGGGGCGCCATCATGGCCGGCGACGCGGTGCCCGGGGCAACGACCGGCCGCTATCATCCGGCCCGCGGGCGGGTCCCCCTACGATCGAGGTGCAGTGGCGACCCGAATGCCCGAGCTCATCGGCCGCGTCCTCGGCGGCCGCTACCGGCTCATCCAGCCGCTTGGCTCGGGCGCGTCGGCCCAGGTGTTCCTGGCCGACGACGTCACCCTGCGCCGGCGGGTGGCGGTCAAGGTCCTGCACCCGGCGCTGGCCGACGACGACGCCTTCCTCCGCCAGTTCCGGGCCGAGGCCCGGGCGGCGGCCGCGCTGAACCACCCGAACGTGATGGCTGTCTACGACTGGGGCGAGGACGACGGCCCCTATCTGGTACTCGAGTACCTCGGGGGTGGCAGCCTGCGGGCCCTCCTCGACCGGGGCCGGCGTCTGTCGGTGTCCCAGGCCGTGCTGGTCGGCATCGACGCCGCCCGGGCGCTGGAGGCGGCGCACCGCCGGGGCTTCGTCCACCGCGACATCAAGCCCGCCAACCTCCTCTTCGGCGACGACGCCCGCCTCCGGGTGGCCGACTTCGGGCTGGCCCGGGCTCTGTCGGAGGCGGCTTGGACCGAGCCGGTGGAGGGCCTGGTCGGCACCGCCCGCTACGCCGCCCCCGAGCAGGGCGACGGCTCGCCGGTCGACGGCCGGGCCGACGTCTACAGCCTCGGCCTGGTGCTGATCGAGGCGGTGACCGGGGTGGTGCCGCTGACTGCCGACTCCCCGCTGCGCACGCTGGCGAGCCGGGCCGAGGCGCCAGTGCCGGTGCCGGCCGAGCTCGGACCGCTCCGCGAGGTGTTGGCCCGGGTCGGCCGACCGAACCCGAGCGAGCGGCCCACTGCCGCCGAGTTGGGCAGCGCCCTGCTGGGAGTGGCCCGCTCGCTGGCCCGGCCCGAGCCCCTGCCGCTGGTGGGCGCCACCGACGGCGCCACCCGGGCGTCCTCGGCCCCGGTCGCCGACCCGACGATCCTGCCGGCCTGGGGCCCCCCGATCGACGACGACCACACCACCGTGCTGGCCCCCGATCGACGCCCGCTCGACCCGACCTCGGCGGTGCGGGCGGCGGCGTCCCGAGGGCGTCGACCCCAGGGCCAACCGGCCGACCGGCTGCCACCGGGTGGTGCCGGGCCCGGGCCCGGGCGGCGCCGCCGATGGGGTGCGCTGGTGGTGACGGTGGCGCTGGTGGCCGCGCTCGCCGGCGGTGGCCTGGCCTGGGCCCAGCTCCGGCCAGCTACCGCCGCGGTCCCGACGGTGACCTCCCAACCGCTGAGCGAGGCGCGAGCCGAGCTCGAGGCCGCGCAGCGGGCCACCGACGGGGAGGTCAGCTGGGAGGTGGTGGAGCAGGGCGACTACAGCGAGACGGTGGACGCCGACACGGTGATTCTCCAGACACCCGCTCCCGGGGCTCGATTGAAGGACGGCGGCACCATCACCCTGCGCTACTCGAAGGGTCCGCCGCCGGCCGATGTGCCCGATCTGACCGACATGGGGGTCGAGGAGGCGGCGGCGGCGCTGGCCGCCGCCGGCTTCACCCTGGGTCCCGAGCGCCAGCAGAGCGACGAGTCGGTCGAGGCCGGCACCGTCCTCACTTGGTACGGACCCGACGGTGCCGAGCGGCCGATCCAGGTGGCGAAGGGGTCGGCCGTCTCCCTGCTGGTCTCGGCCGGCCCGGCGCCCCGGACGGTGCCCGACGGCTTGGCCTCGGGCGGCTACGACCAGGCGGCCGCCGCGCTGGCGTCGGTGGGGCTGGAGGCGGCCCGGTCCGAGGAGTTCTCGACCGACGTCCAGAAGGATCAGGTGATCCGTAGCGAGCCGGCCGCCGGCACCTCGGTGGCCAAGGGCTCGACGGTCACGTTGGTGGTGTCGAAGGGCCGCGACCTGGTGACCATCCCGACGGTGGCCGATCTCTCGCCCCAGGAGGCCGAGGCCCGCCTCGAGGCCGCCGGCCTGGTGGTGACGGTCATCGCCCCGAGCGGGGCGACCAAGGCCTACGTCACCGACCCGGCGGCGGCCACCGTGGTCGACCGGGGGGCCGCTGTCCGCCTGTACCTGCGCTGAGCGGGGCCGGGCCTCAGGCGGTGATGGCCCGGATGCGTTCGGCCGCCTGCTGGGCCAGTGGGTGCCCGGCGGTCGAGAGCAGGCCCAGCAGCTTGGAGAAGTCGCCCTGGAGGACGATCTTGCCGGCCAGGAAGGCAGTCATGATGGCTTCCTGGTCGAGCTCGACGAACAGCGACCGGGCCACGTCGTAGTCGACGGTGACGGTGGCATCGGCGTCCTCGACGTGTCCGAGGTCGAGGTCGAGGGCACCCGAGGAGGTGTCCAGATGGGCCTCGATGGTGCCCGAACCGAACGGCACCCCGGTGATGATCTGGTTCACCCGGGCCGGGATGTCGGGGGTGGGTAGAGCGTCGCGGTGCTCGTCCCGGATGGCCTGGGCGGCAGCCACCCACTCGTCGGAGAGGAACGGGTAGGTCGACACGGCGTGCGACTCTAGGGCCGTGGCCTCACCCTTCCTCCCCGGCGCCGAGCCGTACTCGCAGGGCGGCGGTCCGGTCGGGGTGCTGGTGGTCCACGGGATCACCGGCTCCGCCGGCTCGGTCCGCCCGCTGGCCGAGGCGCTGGCCGCGGCCGGGCACACGGTCGAGGCCCCGTGCCTGCCCGGCCACGGCACGACCGTCGACGAGCTGACCGCCACCCGGTGGGACGACTGGTTCACCGCAGCCGAGGTCGCGCTGAGCGACCTGGTGGGCCGCTGCGACCGGGTGGCGGTGGTGGGTCAGTCGATGGGCGGGACCATCGCCTGCGCCCTGGCCGACCTGCGGTCCCAGGCGGTGGCCGCGGTGGTCGCGGTCAACCCCTTCGTCCTGCCCGTCGACCGGGCGCTGGTGGCCCTGGTCGACGACATGCTCGCGGTGGGCGACACCATGGCCCCCGCGCTCGGCGCCGACATCGCCGATCCTGACGGGGTCGAGCCGGCCTACGACGTCACCCCGCTGGCCGCGCTGCGCTCACTGTTCGACGCGGTGGTCGAGCTGCAGCCGGGGTTGGCCCGCATCGCCTGCCCGGTGCTGATCGCGACTTCGCCCCAGGACCACGTGGTCGAGCCGGCGAACAGCGACCACCTGGCGGCCCTGCTGGCCGGGCCGGTCGAGCGCCTCAGCCTGCCGAACAGCTTCCACGTGGCCACCCTCGACCTCGACCGCGACCTGCTGGCGGCAACCACCGTCGACTTCTTGGCCCGCCACGTCGGCTGACCTCGCCCCCCTCCCGTTCTCGGCGCGCCTCATGCGCCATTTCGGACCAGGCGCGCCGAGAACGAGGGGGTGGGGTTTGGGCCCGGACGGTTGCCTAACGGGGCCGCATCGGCCAGTGTGTCGGCTCGCCCGTCGAGGCGACCGAGCAGGGGAGGACCGCATGGCGGTGATCGATCAAGAGGCGAGGGCGTTCATCGAGCAGGCCCGTCTCGGCCACCTGGTGACCGTCAACAAGGACGGCAGCCCGCAGCTCACCCTGGTGCGGGTGCAGTTCGCCGACGAGGGCAGCGACGAGCTGGTCGTGGCCCACATGAACTACTACCAGAAGCTCCGCAACATCGAGCGAGACCCGCGGGTGCTGCTCTCGTTCCAGGCCGAGCCGGGTGCCCGCGAGTACCTGGTGGTCCACGGCACCGCCGAGGTGACCGAGGGCGGAGCGGTCGAGCTGCTGAGCGGCGGCATGCCGCCGCCGCCCCCGGCGGTCGAAGGCGAGCCCGCCCCACCGCCCCGTCCGCCCATGCCGGTGCCCGAGAACGGCGGCTACATCACCCACATCACGCCGAGCCGGATCGGGGGCAGCGGCCCCTGGAACCCGCCGCCGGCCCCTCCCACGCCACCCCCGTCCAGCTGAGACCGGAGGAAGACCTCGCGTCGGCGGCCGGGCGTCGCTGGCTTCCTCGACCCGGCGTCGTGCTGGTCAACCCCGGCGCCGGGGGCGGCGGTGCGCTCGACTCGGTGGGCGAGGCGTTCGCCGCGGCCGGCGGTGGGCACCGGGTCGAGGCCTGCCCGCCCGACGAGCTGGACGCACGGGTGGCGGGCGCCCTGGCCGCGGGCGTGGGCTTCGTCGGTATCGCCGGGGGCGACGGCACCGTCGGCTCGGTGGCCGGGGCGCTGGTCGACGGGGAGGTGCCGCTGCTGGTCGTCCCGGCCGGCACCCGCAACCACTTCGCCCACGACCTCGGGGTCGACACCCTGGAGGCGGCGGCCGCCCTGGTGGGGGACAGCGCCAGCGGAGCCGGGGGCGGTGTGGTGCGGACCGTCACCGTCGGCCAGGTGGCCGACCGGACGTTCGTGAACAACGCGTCGTTGGGCCTGTACCCGGTGCTGGTCCGGCACCGCGAGCGGCACGAGAGCCGGCTCGGCAAGCGCCGGGCGACGGTGCGGGCGGCGGCCGAGATCGCTCGGCGGGGGCGGCCACTGCGGGTGGTGGTCGACGGCCGGACCCGCCGGGCGTGGGCCGTGTTCGTGGGCAACGGCCGCTACGGCGACGGTCCGTTCGCGGTCACCAGCCGGGGCGCCCTCGACGGCGACGAGCTCGACGTGCGGGTGCTGCGGGCCGACCGGCGCTGGTCGAGGCCGCGGCTGGTGGGTGCGCTGCTGGTGGCCGCCGGCGAGCGGGCCCAGGTGGTCGATGCCTGGAGGGCGAGCGAGGTCTCGATCGAGCTGGCCGAGTCGTCGGTCCGGCGGGTCCCGGTGGCGGTCGACGGCGAGGTGGTCGAGCTGGAGCCCCCGCTGCGCTTCACTGTCCGGACCCGCTGCCTGCCGGTACTGGCCCCGGCGACCGGGGAGGCGGCTCGACCGGCCGGGCGGCCCTAGCTGTCGACCGGAACATGCACGGTGCGTATCGTTGGAAAATGCGCCTTCTGACCGGACTACTGACCTTCGTCGCGCTGATGTTGGCACTCCCGGTGTTCCTCGTCGCGGCCGGCGCCGCCCTCGGCTCGTTCGAGCTGGTGGGGCTGCTCGTCGTCTCGGCCGGAGCGGGTATCGCCGTGGCCTGGTGGCCTCGCCGGCGCCGGGATGCCCGTTCGAGGGCTCTCCGGGTGCCACCTACGATGACCGGGTGACCTCGCCACTGACCCGGGATGACGTGGCCCATGTCGCCGATCTGGCCCGGCTGACGCTCAGCGACGACGAGCTCGACCGCTTCACCGGGCAGTTGGCCGCCGTGCTCGAACACGCGGCCGACATCGAGGAGCTCGCCATCGACGACGTCGAGCCCACCGCCCACCCCTTTCCCTTGGTCAACGTGCTGCGCGACGACGAGGTACGTCCCAGCCTGGACCGAGCCGAGGTGCTGGCCGCCGCCCCGGCGGTGGAGGACGACCGCTTCCGGGTCCCGCCGGTGCTGGGCGAGGCGCCGTGACCGGTACCGCCCTCGAGCTGGCCGCCGCCATCCGAACGGGTGCGCGCTCGGCGACCGACGTCCTCGATCAGCACCTGGCCGCCATCGACGCCGCCGAGCCCGAGGTCCACGCCTTCGTCACCCGCACCACCGACCAGGCCCGAGCCGCGGCCGTGGCCGTCGACCAGGCGGTGGCCGCCGGCCGCGACCCCGGGCCCCTGGCCGGCGTGCCCGTCGCCCTCAAGGACAACCTCTGCACCCGGGGCGTCCCCACCACCTGCTCGTCGCGCATCCTCGAGGGCTGGCTGCCCCCCTACGACGCCACCGTCGTCGCCCGGGTGCTGGCCGCCGGGGCGGTGCCGGTGGGCAAGGCCAACCTCGACGAGTTCGCCTTGGGCAGCTCGACCGAGCACTCCGCCTTCGGACCGACCCGCAACCCCCGCGACCTCTCCCGGGTCCCGGGCGGGTCGAGCGGCGGCAGCGCGGCCGCGGTGGCCGCCGGCTTCGCCCCCCTGGCCCTCGGCTCCGACACCGGCGGCTCCATCCGCCAGCCGGCCAGCTTCTGCGGGGTCGTCGGCCTCAAGCCGACCTACGGATTGGTCAGCCGCTACGGCCTGATCGCCTTCGCCTCCAGCCTCGACCAGATCGGCCCGTTCGCGGCCACGGTGGCCGACACCGCCCTGCTGCTGGAGGTCATCGCCGGCCACGACCCGCTCGACTCGACCTCGTTACCCGAGGCGCCGCCCACCTACCTCGACCACCTCGACCGGGGCGTCGACGGACTGCGGGTGGGGGTGCTGGCCGAACTGGCGGATGACGAGGGCATCGACGCCGATGTCCGTCGCCGGGTCGACCAGGCCGCCGACGCGCTGGCCGGGGCCGGGGCCACGGTCGAGAGCGCCTCGGTGCCGGCCGCCCGGCTCGGCCTCAGCGCCTACTACCTCATCGCCCCGGCCGAGGCCTCGAGCAACCTGGCCCGCTACGACGGCGTCCGCTACGGCCTACGGGTCGACGCCCCGACCACCGCCGAGATGAACGCCGCCACCCGCACCGCCGGCTTCGGGGCCGAGGTCAAGCGCCGCATCATGCTCGGCACCTACGCGCTGTCGGCCGGCTACTACGACGCCTACTACGGCAAGGCCCAACGGGTCCGCACGCTGCTCATCGCCGACTTCGCGGCGGCCTACCAGCGCTTCGACGTGCTGCTGGCGCCCACCGCCCCGACCACCGCCTTCCCCGTCGGGGCCAAGATCGACGACCCCCTCACCATGTACCTGTCGGACGTGTGCACCATCCCGTCGAACCTGGCCGGCGACCCGGCGATCTCGGTGCCCTTCGGCACCGGCGACGACGGCCTGCCGGTGGGCGTGCAGCTGCTGGGCCCGGCCCGCTCCGAGGCGACGCTGCTCCAGGCCGCGGCCGTCCTCGAACGGGCCGCCCGCGACGCCACCACCCTGACGGCGGCCGCCCCGTGAGCCCGAGCGACTGGGAGACGGTGATCGGCCTCGAGGTCCACGTCGAGCTCGACACCGCTACCAAGCTGTTCTGCGGCTGCCCCAACCAGTTCGGCGACGAGCCCAACACCAACGTGTGTCCGGTCTGCCTGGGCCTGCCCGGGTCGCTCCCGGTCCTCAACCGCCGGGCCGTCGAGCTGGCCATGCGCCTGGCCGTGGCCCTGCACCTCGAGGTCCGGCCAAGCATCTTCCACCGGAAGAACTACTTCTACCCGGACATGCCGAAGGACTACCAGACCTCCCAGTTCGACCAGCCCATCACCGCCGACGGCTTCCTCGAGCTGCCCGATGGGTCGACCGTCGGCATCGAGCGGGCGCACCTCGAAGAGGACACCGGCAAGACCACCCACGTCGGTGGCGGTGGTCGCATCCACGACGCCCAGCACTCCCTGGTCGACTACAACCGGGCCGGCGTCCCCCTGCTCGAGATCGTCTCCCGGCCCGACATCCGTTCGGCCGAGCAGGCCCGGGCCTATGCCAGCGAGCTGCGCACCATCCTCACCGCGGCCGGCGTGTCCGACGCCAAGATGGAGGAGGGCTCGATGCGGGTCGACGCCAACGTGTCGGTCCGCCGGGTCGGGGCCGACGCCCTCGGCACCCGCTGCGAGGTCAAGAACCTCAACTCCCTCCGGTCGCTGGGCCGCGCCGTCGACTACGAGGTCGCCCGCCAGATCGAGCTGCTCGAGGGGGGTGACCGAGTCGTCCAGCAGACCCGCCACTGGAACGAGGACGAGGGCCGCACCCTCCCGCTGCGCTCCAAGGAGGAGGCCTACGACTACCGGTACTTCCCCGAGCCCGACCTGGTGCTGGTGGCGCCCGACGCCGAGTGGCAGCACGCGGTCCAGGCGACGGTGCCGCCCATGCCGGCCGAGCGCCGGGCCCGGCTGGCCGAGGCCACCGGGGTCGAGCCGGCCGCAGTGGCGGTGGTCGTGGGCCGAGACCTCGACGGCCTGGTGCTCGACGCGCTGGCCGCCGGGGGCGACGGACACCGCCTGCTCACCCGGGCCGAACACGACCTGGCCGACGGCGCGGGCCAGCTCAGCGCCTCGTCGTTCGCCGCCCTGTCGAGGCTCGAGGTCGACCAGGCATTGACCGCCACCCAGGCCAAGGCGGTGCTGGCCGAGCTGGTGGCGTCGGGGGGCGACCCGGCCGCGGTGGCCGCGGCCAAGGGCTTCGAGGCCGTCGGCGCCGGCGCCCTCGACGGTTTGGTCGACGAGGCCATCGCAGCCGACCCCGAGGCCTGGGCCAAGTACTTGGCCGGTGACCAGAAGGTCACCGGCGCCTTCGTTGGCGCGGTGATGAAGGCCTCCCGGGGCAACGCCGACGGCAAGGCCGTCACCGCCCTGCTGCGTCAGCGGGCCGACGCGGCCCGGGCCGCCGAGGGCTGACCCCGGGCTGTACCGTCCGGCGCCGTGACCACTCGCCCCCGCCTCTTCGTCGGCCTCCCCCTCGAGCGCTTCCACCCCGACGGCTACGCCGAGCTGCCCGAGCTCGTCCGCCGGCTGGACGAATCCGGGGTGGTCGACGGGATCACTTTGAGCGACCACGTGGTGATGGCACCACCGCCCGAAGGCTCATCCCCACTCCCGATCGACCTCGACACGCCGTATCCCGAGTCGGTGGCGGTGTTCTCGGCCATCGCCGCGGTCACCACCCGCATCGAGATGCTCAACGCCTCCTTCGTGGTTCCGGCCCGCCACCCCGTGCTGCTGGCCAAGCAGCTGGCGACCCTCGACCAGCTGTCGCGGGGTCGGGCCATCCTCGGCGCTTCGGCTAGCTGGCAGGAGGCCGAGCTGTCGCTCTTCGGCGTCGCCCTCGACGACCGCCACCGGGTGCTGGAGGACACTGTCGCCGCCTGCCGGGCCCTGTGGTCGGGGTCGCCGGCCAGCTTTGAGTCGACCACCATCTCCTTCGCCGACCTCCACCTCCAGCCCCAGCCCCACACCCCCGGGGGGCCGAGGGTGTGGTTCGCCTCCCACGCCACCCCCGAGCTGGTCGACCGAGTGGTGCGCCTGGGCGACGGCTGGCTGCCGTGGATGGCGTCGGACGACGAGATCCGCGAGACGGTCACCGCCATCGAGGCCGGGATGGCCGCCGCCGGGCGCGACCCTGGGCGGCTCGGCGTCTTCGGTTTCCTCCGTCCGGTGGCCGCCGACGGCACCCCGCTGATGCCCTTCGGCCCGCCCCCGGCCGACGCGCCGGCGCCCGACCTGGCGCGCTCCCTCGAGGCGTCGGCCGGCACCCTGGCCGCCGGGGCCACCGTGCTGGGCACGCCCTTCTCGCTCCTGGTCCCCGACCTCGACGACCTCGACGCGTCGTTGGACCGGGCCGGCAACGTGCTGGCCGACCTGGGCGACTGAGCGCCGCGTTCTCGGCGCGCCACGTCCGGTATGGCGTACTGAGCGCGCCGAGAACGTGAGGGGTCGGGCGGTTCCGAACTAGCGGGCTCGCTCGGCCCCGGTCACCAGCCATCCGTCGCCCACGTAGCGCCCGACGGTGAGGACCAGGCGAGCGGCCATCATCACGCCCATCGCCCCCCACAGCCACACCAGCCCGAGGTCGAGCACCAGGACGGCGGCCGCGCACGGCAGGTAGCAGCCGACGCAGGCCACGAACATGGCTCGGGCCAGCCAGCGCAGGTCGCCGGCCCCGATGAGGACGCCGTCGAGCACGAAGTTGACGGCGTTGATCGGCTGCAAGGCGGCCACCACCAACAGGATCTTCCCGGCCTGGTCCCGCACCGCAGGGTCGGACGTGAACAGGCGGGGGAGCAGGTCGTGGAGCCCGGCCACGACCAGCCCCAGACCCACGCCGAGAATCAGCCCCATCTCGAGCATCCGCCGGCTGGCGTCGCGGGCCGAGCCGGGGTCGTCGCCGCCGAGGAAGCGGCCGACCATCGCCTGGCCGGCGATCCCCAGGGCGTCGAGGGTGAGCGCCAACAGCGACATGATCTGCCAGGCGATCTGGTGGGCGGCCACCGCGTCGGTGGAGATCTGCCCGGCCACCACCGTGGCGAAGGCCAGGGCGCCCACGATCGAGCCGGTGCGGATGAACAGGTCGCGCCCGACCACCAGCAGGGCCCGGATGCGGCGGGCGTCGGGGCCGAGGCCGACCCCGGCTCGGCGGGCGTCGAGCACCACCGCCCGGGCGTAGAGGATGGCGGCGCCGTACTGGACCACCACCGTGGACAGGGCGGAGGCCGCGATCCCGCCGCCGAAGCCGTAGATCCACACCACCTCGGCCACCAGGTTCACCAGGTTGGCCACGAGCGCCACCCGCAGTGGGCTCCGGGCGTCCTGGCGGCCCCGGAGGTAGCCGATGCCGGCCGCCGCTACCAGCACCGCCGGCGAGGCCAGCTGGGCCAGGTGCTGGTAGGTGCGGCCGGCCTCCCGGGCGGCGGCCGAGGCCCCGAACAGGTCGATGACCGGGCCGACCACGAGCTGGCCGAGGAGTCCCACCGCGAGCCCGAGTAGCACCGCCAGCCAGGTGGCCTGGACGCCGGTGCGAGCGGCGCCGGTGTCGTCGCCGCCGCCGTGGGCCCGGGCCACCGCCGCGGTGGTCCCGTAGGAGAGGAAGCTGAAGATCCAGAACGAGCTGTTGAGGATGGTCCCGGCCATGGCCAAACCGGCCAGCTCGGCGGTGCCCAGGTGGCCGACCACGGCGGTGTCGACCAGTACGTAGAGCGGCTCGGCCACCAGTGCCCCGAGCGACGGGATGGCCAACCCCAGGATGGCGCGGTCGTAGGCCCGGGTCCGCCGGCCGATGCTGGGCACGGCCGGGCAGGGTAGGCGGCGGGGTCAACCGGAGGGATGGTGTCGGGCGGCCGCGTAGCCTGTCGGGCCATGGCCGACATGAAGCCCCGCAGCCGTGACGTCACCGATGGTCCCGAGCGGGCCCCGGCCCGGGCCATGCTCCGCGCCGTCGGGATGAGCGACGGCGACTGGGGCAAGCCCCAGGTGGGAGTGGCGTCGTCGTGGAACGAGCTCACCCCGTGCAACATGGGCCTGGCCGCGCTGGCGGCCCGGGCCAAGGAAGGAGTGCGGGCCGCCGGGGGCTATCCCCTCGAGTTCACCACCATCGCGGTGTCCGACGGGATCTCGATGGGCCACGAGGGCATGCGGGCGTCGCTGGTGTCGCGGGAGATCATCGCCGACTCGGTCGAGACCGTCGTGCACGCCGAGCGCCTCGACGGCTTCGTCAGCTTCGCGGGGTGCGACAAGAGCCTGCCCGGCATGCTCATGGCCGCCGCCCGCCTCGACCTGGCCTCGGTGTTCGTCTACGGCGGCTCGATCCTGCCCGGCACCCACCACGGCCGGGCCATCGACATCGTCGACGTGTTCGAGGCGGTCGGCGCCTACGGCACCGGCTCGATGGAGCTGGCCGAGCTGGAGCAGATCGAGCGGGCCGCCTGCCCCTCGATCGGCAGCTGCGCCGGCATGTTCACGGCCAACACCATGGCCGCGGTGGGCGAGGCCATCGGCATGTCGCTGCCCGGCAGCGCCTCGGCCCCGGCCGTCGACGGACGGCGCGACGGCATCGCGGTGGCCAGCGGCGAGGCGGTGGTCGGCCTGCTCCGACTGGGTCTCACCGCCCGCCAGATCATGACCAAGGCCGCGTTCGAGAACGCCATCGCCGTCACCATGGCGCTGGGCGGCTCGACCAACGCGGTGCTGCACCTGCTGGCCATCGCCCATGAGGCCCGGGTCGACCTCGAGCTCGACGACTTCAACAAGGTGGCGGCCCGCGTCCCGCACCTGGCCGACATGAAGCCCCACGGGCTGTTCCACATGACCGATCTCGACAAGGTCGGTGGCGTCCCGATGGTGATGCGCATGCTCCTCGACGAGGGCCTGCTGCACGGCGACTGCCTCACCGTGACCGGCAAGACGGTGGCCGAGAACCTGGCCGACCTCGACCCCCCGGCCCCCGACGGACGGGTGGTGCACCCGCTCGACCGACCGCTGCACGCGACCGGCGGCCTGGCCGTGCTCACCGGCTCGCTGGCGCCGAAGGGCTCGGTGGTGAAGGTGGCCGGCATCGACTTCGACCGCTTCGAGGGCACGGCTCGGGTGTTCGACGGCGAGGACGGGGCGATGGCGGCGATCATGGCCGACGAGATCCGCCCCGGCGACGTGGTCGTCATCCGCTACGAGGGGCCCAAGGGCGGGCCCGGCATGCGCGAGATGCTGGCCGTGACCGGAGCGATGAAGGGGGCGGGCCGAGGGGGCGACGCCGCCCTGGTCACCGACGGCCGCTTCTCGGGTGGGACCCATGGGTTCTGCATCGGCCACGTCGCCCCGGAGGCGGTCGACGGGGGACCCATCGCGTTGGTCGCCGACGGTGACCGGATCGTCATCGACGTGCGGGCCCAGAGCATCGACCTCCTGGTCGACGAGGCCGAGCTGGACCGTCGCAGGGCCGAGTGGAAGCCGCTCGAGCCCCGTTACATCACGGGGGTGCTGGCCAAGTACGCGGCCTTGGCCCAGGGCGCCGACAAGGGCGCGGTCACCAACTTCTGAGCCCGATCGCTCTTCGGGTGTCCCCGGCGGGCCTGGCTCGTCGTCGAGGCCAGACCCACCGGGTCCATCCCGCGCCTCAGCTCCCGATGACACCTCCGCCGATCTTGCGGATCACCACTGTGGCCGAGCGAGGCCGTCCGGCGGGGTCGTAGTCGGGCCAGTTGCTGACCAACCGGGGGTTGGCCGGTGTGGGGTTCCCCCAGGCCGTGCTCGACTCGCCCGGGTGTTGGACGTTGACGAACATCGTCGTCTGGTCCGGGGTGGTCACCACGCCGGTGATCTCGCTGCCTCGGGGTCCGACCAAGAAGCGGCGGGTTTCACCCGTCTTGGGGTTGGCCGCCAGCATCTGGTTGTTGCCGATGTTGGCGTAGTTGCCGAGGTTCTGGGTGCTGTTGGAAATGTCGGTCTGGATCCAGAGCCGCCCGCCATCGTCGAACCAGAGCCCGTCGGGGGACCCGTACATGTCGCCGTTGATGTTCACCAGCGGGTCGATGGAGGGATCGCCGGCCAGCACGAATATGTCCCACTCGAAGGTGAGTGCCGCCGCGTCCTTGTGCTTCTCCCGCCACTTGACGATGTGGCCGAACACGTTGTTGGCCCGGGGGTTGGCCGCGCCGGAAGCCGACGAACCGTTGGTCAGCGTGACGAACACGTCGCGGGTCTTGGGGTCGATGGCGACCCACTCGGGTCGGTCCATCTTCGTCGCTCCGAGGGCGTCAGCTGCCTGGCGGGCCCGCAGCAACACGTCGGCCTGGTCGAGCCACTGGTTGGCCGCGGTCAGCGGGCCGCTTCCGAACACCAGCGGGAGCCACTCGCCCGAGCCGTCGTCGTTGAACCTGGCGACGTAGAGGGTGCCGTCGTCGAGCGGGCTGACGCCCTCGCGTCGCAGGCGACGCCACGGCCGGCGGCTCACGTACTTGTAGATGTACTCCTTGTTCTCGTCGTCACCGGAGTAGACGACCACCTGGCCCCCAGGGGCCTCGGTGACGGTCGCCCCCTCGTGCTTGAAACGCCCCAACGCGGTCCGCTTCATCGGGGTCGACGCCGGGTCCATCGGGTCGATCTCGACCACCCAGCCGAACCGGTGAGCCTCGTTCGGGTTGACGGCCAGGTCGAAGCGAGGATCGCCGAGGTGCCATTGGTAACCGAAGCCGGTGGCCGTGAACCCGTAGCGGCTCTGGAGCGCGGTGGGAGCGAACCCTGGGCTGGCGGTGCCGAAGTACCCGTTGAAGTTCTCCTCACACGTGAGGTAGGTGCCCCAGGGCGTGTAGCCGTGGGCGCAGTTGTTCAGTGTCCCCATGGGAGCGTTGTTCGACTGGAGCAGGGGGTGGCCGCTGGGGACAGGGCCGGAGAAGCCGACCGGTGTCGTCCCGGTGATGCGGCGGTTGTAGGCCGAGTCGACCTGCTTCCACTTGCCACCCTCGAGGGCCACCTCGATCACGGTGACGCCGTGGGCCTCCAGGGCCTTGGCCACCTTGGCGAGCGACATCGGGGCCAGGCCTTCGGCTTCCGAGTAGAAGATCGTGCGGTCGATGTACTCGTGGTTCAGCACCAGGAGGCCCTGCGTGTTCTGGCGGTTCCCACGGCCGAGCGGGAAGTAGTGCATCCCGTCGTGGTGCTGACCGACCTGCTGGGCAACTTCGGCGGCGGTGTTGGTCCCATCCTTCTTCCACGCCGGACCGGTCGAAGCAAGGGGTGTGCCCCACGGGATGAGCACCTCGGCCACGTAGCCGTCGGGGACGACGATGCCGTCCAGCGTCCCCACCGGGACGCTCTGGAACCCGAGGCGGGATCCCTCGCCACCTACGGCCTCGGCAGCGGTGGCACCGAGCACCGACGCGGTCGTGCCGCTCAGGAAGCCGACGGCCGCGGCCGTGGCGATACCCCCGCCGATGAGGGAGCGGCGGGACAGCCGCGCGTCGAGCACGTCGCGGAACGAGCGATTGTCGGTCGGGTTCGACCCGATGTCTTCGGGGTCGACGTCGGGGGTCGGGTCGGTAGCTCGGGACATCGCGCACCTCGATCTCCGGGGCGGCGTTGGTCGCCGCCCGATCGTCGGAACCTAGGCAGGGCGCCTGGCCGCAGATCGACGCCCACGTGAAGTCCTCGACAACGATCGGCGAAGTTCGCGGGCGGGGCGGCGGTCCACGGTGGGCGCGCCTGGGGTGATGTGTCGCGCCAGAGTGGGACCATGACCACGACCCGGCTCGAGGCGTTTTCCGATGGCGTGATCGCCATCGCCATCACCCTGCTCGTCATCGAGATCCACCCACCCGAGCTCGACGGCCGGACCCTGGCCGCCGCCCTCTGGGACCAGTGGCCCACCTATCTCGCCTACGTGCTCGCCTTCGCCCAGCTGGGCGTGATCTGGCTGAACCACCACCGGATCTTCCAACAGGTGCAGGTGGTCGACGGACCCCTGCTGCTGCTCAACCTCAACCTGTTGCTCTGGGTGGTGCTGATCCCGTTCCCGACCGCGGTGGTGGCCGACTTCGTGCAGGACGGCGGCGAGCCCGCCCGCACCGCGGTGGCCCTGTTCAGCGCCGTGCTCCTGGCCTGCGCGATCTCGTTCTCGGCGCTTTACCTGTGGATCACCCACGACGACCAGGTGCTCGGCACACCCCTCGACCCGGCGGTCGCCCGCCGGGCCCGGCTCCGCTTCTCGCTCGGGCTCGGCGTCTACGCGGCCGCCGTCGCCCTGTCGTTCGTCGCCCCGGTGGCGGTGCTGGTGCTCCATGCCCTCACCGCCGCCTACTACGCCTTCGACCAGGCGACGGTGGCCAGCGGTGAGGACCAGCCCGCCCCCCGGCCGGCCTGATCTGGCTCCGGCTCAGGCCACCTCGGCCCGGTCCCGGCCCAGCGCCTTGGCCAGGTAGAGGGCCTCGTCGGCCCGGGCCAGGGTGACCTGCGGATCCTCGTCGGTACGGGCGACGGTGTAGCCGGCGGAGAACGTCAGGCCGTTCTCGATCGACAGCCAACGTTCGCGGACCCGCTCGATCACCTGGGCCGCGCCCCGCTGGCCGGTCCCCGGCAGCAGCAGGGCGAACTCCTCCCCGCCGTAGCGGGCTGCGCAGTCGTCCCCCCGGGCCACGGAGCGGAGGCACTCGCCGAATCGACGCAGCACCTGGTCGCCGACTGCGTGGCCGAGGGAGTCGTTCACCCGCTTGAAGTGGTCGAGGTCGAGCAGGACGACCCCGTCGCCGGGCCGGACCCGCTGGAGCATGAGGTCGAGGTGGCGCCGGTTGGAGAGCCCGGTCAGCGGGTCGGTCAGCGTCTCGACGGTGAGCGCGCTGCGTTGCTGGAGCCGCCCGACGGCCTTACCGGCCTGGTCGGCCAGCAGCTCGGCCGACTCCAGCCGGAGCCGATCGAGGGTGCCGACCGGCTCGCGCCAGATGGCGATGAGGGCGCCGACCGGCTCGCCGTCGCTGCGGAGCGGGAAGGCAACGATCGATCGGGCGCCGAGGTCGGCCACCAGGGTGGGCGACATCAGGCGAGCCGCGGTGTCGTCGCCCGCGAAGACGGTGCGGCCGGCGAGGATGGCCGCCGCGGTGGCGCTGGCCCCGACACCGATGTCGATGATCCGGGCATCGGAGCGGGTGCCCTCGGCGTTGGCCCGGCCTGCGGTCTGGTACCGGGTCGAGTCGGGCGACTCGGCGATCATCACCACCGCCGAGTCGGCGCCCAGCACATCCGCGCACACCCGAGCGACTTCGTTGAGCGCCTCCCGCTCGTCGTCGAGGTGGTTGAGGAACCCGACCGCGTCGAGCAGGCGGGTCACGCCGTCGGTGACGACGTGGCGTCGGCGCAGGAGCTGGGCCAGGGTCTCGCCCAGGAGCGTGCCCATGAGCAGCACCGACAGCAGCTCGGCGACCACGGTCTGGCCGAGGTCGGTGGCACCGTCGTCGACGGCCAGCTCGCGGGCGATGAGGAATGAGGTCAGCATCAGCGGCGCGGCGATGATCGAGCGGCCGGGGGGCTGGGTGAGCCCGATGTACGCAAAGAGCACCACGTAGAGGCCGACGTAGTGGTGGAGGCCCCGGTAGGCGGGTTCGCCGGCGGCGGCGACCGCGAACAGCCCGGCGATCATGAGGGCGAACGGGGTCGTCGCCGGTACCGCGTGCCAGGGGAGGAATACCCCCAACGCGGCGAACGCCATGGCCACCAGGGCCAGGGTCAGGGCGCTGTTGACCGACTCGCTGGGCAGGAGCCACCCGGTCAGCACGAACACCATCGCCAGGCCCATGGCGAAGAGGGCGAACAGGCGCCCGGCGTAGGTCCGGTCGTCGACGTCGCGCCCGCCGAACAGGTCGCCGATGACGCGGGCCACGTAGGCCCCCATCATCCGGCGCAGGTGCTCAGAGCGAACCGACATCTCATCTCTCCTCGAATGCTTCGGTGGGCGGCTCGGCGACCGCCATCGGTTCGTATCGTCGGGTGCCGCAACCGTCTTGAGCGCGGAGGAACGGTTGCGACCCGAGCCCGGCCCTGCGAGACTGACGTCATGTCCACGCCCACGACCGAGGTACTCGTAGTGAGCTAGCGCACCGACCCCCTCTCGTCGCGTGCGCCCATGGCCTCCCATCCGGGGGGCCGTTGCAGTTTTCGGCCACGATTCTTCCCGCACGACCGATCCCGTAGGAGCCCGAGCACATGCAGCTCACCGGGGCGCAAGCCCTCATCAAGAGCCTGGAGATGGAAGGCGTCGAGGTCATGTTCGGCCTCCCTGGCGGCGCCATCCTCCCGGTCTACGACCCCATCATCGACAGCCCGATCCGCCACATCCTGGTGCGCCACGAGCAGGGCGCGGGCCACATGGCCGAGGGCTACGCCCACGCCACCGGTCGGCCCGGGGTGGCCATGGTCACCAGTGGGCCGGCGGCCACCAACATCGTCACCCCTCTGGCCGACGCCTACATGGACTCGATCCCGATGGTGGTGGTGACCGGGCAGGTGGCGTTGCCTTCGATCGGCACCGATGCCTTCCAGGAGGTCGACACCACCGGCATCACCATGGCCGTGACCAAGCACAACTGGCTGGTGACGTCGGCCGGCGACATCCCCCGAGTGGTGAAGGAGGCGTTCCACGTCGCCACCACCGGCCGCCCGGGGCCGGTCCTCATCGATCTGCCCAAGGACGTCGCCAACCAGACCATGGAGTGGCACTGGCCCGACGCCGTCGACCTGCCGGGATATCACCCGTTGACCGACGGCGACCCCGAGCTGATCAAGGCCGCGGCCCGGCTGATCATGGACGCCCGCCAGCCCGTCATCTACGCCGGTGGCGGGCTGCTCAAGGCTCGGGCGGCCGAGGCCCTGCGCGAGCTGGTGGAGCTGACCGGCATCCACGTGGTCACCACGCTCATGGCCCGTGGCGTCTTCCCCGACGACCACGAACTGGCCCTGGGCATGCCCGGGATGCACGGTAACTACACGGCGGTCACGGCCCTCCAGCGGGCCGACCTCCTGATCACCCTGGGGGCCCGGTTCGACGACCGGGTGACCGGCAAGGTGTCGGCCTTCGCCCCCGACGCCAAGATCATCCACGTCGACATCGACCCTGCCGAGCTGGGCAAGGTCCGCCGTCCCGACGTCGGCATCGCCGGTGACTGCCGGCTGGTGGTCGAGGAGATGGTGCGGGCGGTCCGCCACCTGATCGACTCGGGCGTCACCCCGCCCGACCGCCGGGCCTGGCGCTCGACCATCTCGGGGTGGCAGGAGAACTACCCGCTGGCCTACGAGGCCCCCGTCGAGGGCGACGCCCTCAAGCCCCAGATGGTCCTCGAGCACCTGCGGGACTCCAGCCCGGAGGACACCATCGTCGTGTCGGGCGTGGGCCAGCACCAGATGTGGACCAGCCAGTACTGGCGCTTCCGCCACCCCTACACCTGGGTCAACTCCGGGGGGCTGGGCACCATGGGCTTCTCGGTGCCCGCCGCCATGGGGGCCAAGGTCGGGCGGCCCGACCGCACGGTGTGGGCCGTCGACGGCGACGGCTGCTTCCAGATGACGGCCCAGGAGCTGGTCACCGCGTCGGCCGAGCGCATCCCGATCAAGGTGGCGATCCTCAACAACGCCTACCTGGGCATGGTCCGCCAGTGGCAGGAGATGTTCTACGAGGAGCGCTACAGCGAGGTCTACCTGTCGCCCGACCTGCCCGACTACGTGGGTTGGGCCGAGGCCATGGGCTGCGTCGGCATGCGGGTGGAATCGCCCGAGGAGATCCAGCCCGCCATCGACAAGGCCAACGAGATCGACGACCGCCCGGTGGTCATCGACTTCCGGACCGACGCCCGCGAGAAGGTGTACCCGATGGTCCCGGCGGGCGCCTCGAACAGCGACATCGTGGTGCCGCCGTTCCAGGCCGGGCGCCACGGCGAGGGGGGCCGGTGATGGCTGCCGTCGCCGGGGGACCCGAGGCGGGGGCGTCGCCCGACGCCCACCTCCACATCCTCACCGTCCTGGTCGAGAACCGCTTCGGCGTGCTGGCCCGGGTCGCCGGACTGTTCGCCCGCCGGGGCTTCAACATCTACTCGCTGGCCGTCGCCCCCACCGAGGACGAGCGGTTCTCTCGCCTGACGATCGTGGTCGACGTCGAGTCGACTCCCCTTGAGCAGATCCGCAAGCAACTCGACAAGCTCATCAACGTGGTGCGCATCGACGAGCTGAGCCCGACCGATGCCATCCAGCGCGAACTGCTGCTGTGCACCGTGCGAGCCGACGCCGAGGTGGGCGACGGGGTGTGGGCGGTGGTGAAGGACGCCGGGGCCTGGGTGCTCGACACCTCGGCCGAGGCCATCACCGTCTCGCTCGACGCCGAGCCCGAGGTGCTCGACGCGCTGGAGGAGGCGTTGCGCCCCTACGGCATCGTCCAGCTCCAGCGCACCGGGCGCATTGCCCTGCCCACCCTCTGAAACCTCACCGCTTCCGAAACCCTCGAAAGGACCCCCCTGCGATGCCCGCCACCATCTACTACGAGGCCGACGCCGACCCCACCCTCATCCGGGGGCGCAAGGTGGCCGTCATCGGCTACGGCTCGCAGGGCCACGCCCATGCCCTGAACCTGCGCGACTCGGGGGTCGACGTCCGGGTGGGGCTGCGGGACGGGTCGTCCTCGGTGGCCAAGGCCACCGAGGCCGGGCTGCGGGTGCTGCCGGTCGACCAGGCGGTGGCCGAGGCCGACGTGGTGATGGTGCTCCTCCCCGACACCGAGCAGCGCTCGGTGTACGAGGAGTCGATCGCCCCCCACCTGGACGAGGGCGACGCGCTGCTCTTCGCCCACGGGTTCAACATCCGCTTCGACCAGATCTCGCCCCCACCCGGCGTCGACGTGGCCATGGTCGCCCCCAAGGGCCCGGGCCACCTGGTACGGCGGACCTACGAGGAGGGCGGCGGCGTCCCCTGCCTGGTGGCGGTGTCGGCCGACGCCTCGGGGTCGGCCCGGGCGCTGGCGCTGTCGTACGCCGACGCCATCGGCGGGACCCGGGCCGGGGTGCTCGAGACCACCTTCGAGGAGGAGACCGAGACCGACCTGTTCGGCGAGCAGGTGGTGCTCTGTGGCGGCGTGACCGCCCTGGTGCAGGCCGGATTCGAGACCCTGGTGGAGGCCGGCTACCAGCCCGAGTCGGCCTACTTCGAGTGCCTGCACGAACTCAAGCTCATCGTCGATCTGATGTACGAGCAGGGCATTACCGGCATGCGCTACTCGATCTCGGACACCGCCGAGTACGGCGACCTGACCCGCGGACCCCGGGTCGTGAACCCGGGGGTCAAGGCCGAGATGCGGGCGATCCTCGACGAGATCCAGGACGGCCGATTCGCTCAGGAGTGGATCGCAGAGTCCCGCTCGGGCCGGGCCCGGTTCAACCAGCTGCGGGCCGACGGCGCCGCCCACCAGATCGAGCACGTGGGCACCGAACTCCGGGCCATGATGCCCTGGATCGCCGCCGGCAAGACCCGCGTCCAAGACGCCTCCGGCGGCTAACCCCCCCTCTGGGACAACCGCCTCACGTTCGTCAGTCTGGGACGACCGCCTGACGCATTCCGTGCGGCCACCGTCCCAGACCAGGGGCGTACGCATGCGGCGCGAACGGTCGGACGAGGCGTCCTCGGAGGCTTCCGTGAGGTGTCACACCCCGTCGGCACACTTGCCTCCGTGGCACGACGCGACATCGACGACGCCATCGCCCGACTGGCGGAGCGGCAGAGCCGCCTCGTTCGCCGGGCCCAGGTGCTCGATGCGGGTGGCTATGACCAGCTCATCCGGCGACGGGTCGGTGCCCGGCGCTGGACCGCGGTTGGTCCCGGGGTCTACGAGACCCGGCCTGGTCCACGGGGCGCCACCTTCGATCTCTGGCGAGCCGTGCTCTGCGCGGGCGACGGGGCCGTGGCGTCCCATGGCTCGGCCGCCAGGGTCCACCGGCTGCTCAGCTTCAACGCCGGCGCGCCCGAGGTGCTGGTGCCGCATCGGACGAACCAGGTGGTGGCCGGCGCCACGGTGCACCGCACCCGATCCTTGCCGGCGAGCCACCGCACCGTGGTCGAACAGCTGCCGCTCACGACGGTGGCCCGCACGATCGTCGACTTGGCTGCGCACGCGCCACGTCGTCGCCTCCTCGGCGTGGTCGAGGAGGCTCTTTCCGCCCGGCGGGTCACCCACGACGAGCTGTCTCGGTGCCTCGCCGACCTCTCCAAGCCCGGGCGCCGGGGGTTGGTGACCGCGGCATCGGTCTTCGGAGAGCTCGGCCCCGGGCCGCCGGTCGACCAGTCGGTGCTCGAGGCCCGCCTCCATCAACTGCTGGCCGATGGCGGCCTTCCGCCACTGTGGCCCCAGCTCCCGTTTCCGGGACGCATCCTCCCGACCGGCTGCGTCGACGGCGGCTACCTCGACTGCCGGGTCATCCTCGAGGTCGACGGCCGGCGGTGGCACCAGCGCATCGAGGACCTGCGTCGGGACCGCGACCGTGACAACGACGCGGCACGGCTGGGTTGGCAGACGCTGCGCTTCCTCTGGGAGCACGTGGTCGGCGACCCGATGGGCACGCTGGCCACCATCGCCGAGGTGCGGCAGGTTCGCCTCCTGGCAGTCCGGGACGAGGGCCGCACGGAATCCGTCAGCTGATTGTCCCAAGCGCAGGAACGTCAGGCGGTTGTCCCAGCCAAGGGCGGTGGCCGGCGCGGCGCAGGTGGCCGGCGTCGATGTGCCGGCGGGGTCAGGACAGGTGGTCGACGACGTGGTCGATGCAGGCGGTGAGGGCCTCGACATCGGCCGGGTCGATCGCCGGGAACATCCCGATCCGGAGTTGGTTGCGGCCCAGCTTGCGGTAGGCGTCGGTGTCGACCACGCCGTTGGCGCGCAGCACGGCCGACACCGTGGTGGCGTCGATGTCGTCGGCCAGGTCGATGGTGGCCACCACGTGGCTGCGCTGAGAGGGGTCGGCCACGAACGGCGTGGCGTAGGACGACGCCTCGGCCCACCCGTACATCGTCGCCGCCGACCGATCCGAGCGGCCGGCGGCCCACTCGAGGCCCCCGTTGCCGTTCATCCATCCGACCTGCTGGTCGAGGAGCCACAGGGTGCTCAGCGCCGGGGTGTTGTAGGTCTGGTCCTTGCGGGAGTTGTCGAGCGCGATCCCGAGGTCGAGGAACGCCGGGCACCACCGACCCGAGGCGGCAATGCGCTCGATGCGCTCGACCGCAGCCGGCGAGCACGCCGCCAGCCAGATCCCGCCGTCGCCGCCGAAGTTCTTCTGGGGGGCGAAGTAGTAGACGTCGACGTCGGCCGGCGACCACCGCAGGCCCCCGGCGGCCGATGTGGCGTCGACCACCACCAGCGAGTCATCCGACCGTGTGGCCCTTTCGGGCCCGGCCAGCGACGCCATGGCCACGCCGGTGGAGGTCTCGTTGTGGGTCAGGGCGTAGACGTCGACCTCGGCCGAGGCCACGGGCGAGGGGTGGGTGCCGGCCACCGACTCGATGACCTCGGGCTCCTCGAGGTGGGGGGCGGCGGCGACCGCGGCGCCGAACTTGGAGGAGAACTCGCCGAAGCTCAGATGCTGGCTACGCCGCTCGATGAGCCCGAAGGTGGCGGCATCCCAGAAGGCGGTCGACCCGCCGTTGCCCAGTACCACCTGCCAACCCGTCGGCAGCCCGAAGAGCTCGGCCAGCCCCACCCGGATCGATCCCACCACCCGGCGGACCGGGGCCTGGCGGTGCGAGGTGCCGAGCCAGGTGCCGGCCACCGCCAGCAGGCTCTCGACCGCCTCGGGCCGCACCTTCGAGGGCCCGCAGCCGAAGCGGCCGTCGCTTGGCAGCAACTCGGCAGGGATGCGAATCTCGGGGGTCTGGTCGGTCATCCGTGCCAGTGTCGCGCCCTCGCCCCCTCCCGGAGGAACCCGCACCATGGCCCGGATCGCCGCTCGAGTCGCTGCCATCGCCCCCTCGGCGACGCTCGCCGTCGACGCCAAGTACAAGGCGCTGCGAGCCGCCGGCGAGGACGTCGTCGGCTTCGGCGCCGGCGAGCCCGACTTCCCCACGCCGCAGCCTGCGTGCGATCCGACACGCCCATCTTGGAGATAATATGCTCGACATGGATCTTGACCGTACCCACGCTGAGCGATAGTGTCTGCGCGATCTGACGATTGGTATGTCCCTCGACGATTTGCTGGAGTACATCATGCTCGCGCGGCGTCAGCAGATCGTGCGACACGCTGATCGGCTGGCTGATCGGCCTGCCGGCCAGGCTTTGGAGCGCCCGCGCTGCGATTTCGCCGCTCAGCACCGATTCACCCCGTAGCACCCGCCGGATGGTGTTCAGCAGATCCTGCCGGGTCACATCTTTGAGCACATAGCCGGCGACGCCCGCTTTGAGCGCGGCCAGCAGGTAATC
>JANNNX010000002.1:0-19609 GCA_031398745.1 Actinomycetes bacterium | reverse complement strand
AAAAGCACCGAGGCGGTGCTTTTCGCGACGCGGAAGGGGGGGGAGGGAGGGGGGCGGGTCCAGTTCGGGTCCGGCCAGCAGTACCGAGCCGACGGCCCGAGCCGGGCCGACGCCGGCTGGGCCGTTCCATCCGGGAGCCGTCGGGCCGACCGAGAGGTCCTGGGCCAGCAGGGGCCGGCCCTCGACGCTGCAGTCGAGGGAGAGGGTGCACTCGCCGGGCGCCTCGCGGTGACGCCCGAGGATCAGCTCGTCCCACCACTCCAGCGATGCTCCCTCGGCCAGGGCGACCGTCGCGGTGCTGCGATGCCGGCAGGAGCGGGTGGCCACCAGCGGCTCGGGGCGCCAGGTAAGGGACCCCCCGGGGGCCACCGAGGCGACCACCGTGGTCCGGCTCCCCGGCGAGCCGGGGGCGGCGGCCAGGGCGAGGCTGGCGCCGGTGGAACGCACGCCCAGTGAGGCTCCGGCATCGACGCTCAGGGCGACGTCGACGGTGTCGGCCGCCATCGGTCCCGCGCCTGACGCCACCATCCACAGCACGTCGCCGACCGGCCGCAGGCTGAGCGGCGCCTCGCTGCGCAACCCGACGATCCGGCTCGCGCCGCGCTCGGCGCGGCCGTTCGCTCGGGCCGCTGGCGGCGAGCGGTCCGGCGCGCGCTCAGCCCGCGCCGTGACCGATGCCCGCACGGCGCTCCCAGGTCGCGAGGTGACCGCGCACCCAGGCGGCCACGTCGGTGGCAATCGGGTCAGCGGTGAGCGAGGTGAAGAGGGTCGGCCGATCGCCCCGGGCCGCCGCCGCGTCGGTCGCCATCACCTCGAGGTCGGCCCCCACCAAGGGGGCAAGATCCACCTTGTTGATGACGAGGAGGTCGGAGCGGGTGATGCCCGGGCCTCCCTTGCGGGGCACCTTGTCACCCCCGGCCACGTCGATCACGAAGATCTGGCGGTCGACGAGCCCGTAGGAGAAGGTGGCGGTCAGGTTGTCGCCCCCCGACTCGACCAGCACCAGGTCGACGTGGCCGATCGACGCCTCGAGCAGCTCGACCGCGTCGAGGTTGGCGGCGATGTCGTCGCGGATGGCGGTGTGGGGGCAGCACCCGGTCTCGACCGCAGCGATGCGGTCGTCGGCCAGCACCGAGGCGGCCCGCAGGATGCGAGCGTCCTCTTGGGTGTAGATGTCGTTGGTCACCACCGCTAGCGAGAGGTCGCCGGCCAGAGCCCGGCACAGGGCGGCCACCAAAGCGGTCTTGCCGCTGCCCACCGGGCCCCCGATACCGATGCGCAGCGCCCGATCGGCGGGGGCCGGCCCCGGGTCGGGGGCGAAGTGCAGGTGGTCGTGGTCGATGTCATGAGGCAAACAGACGCACCTCCCAGGTGGCGTGTTCCTCGGCGCCGATGTCGAGGAGGGGAGAGGACGGTGCCGGCAATCGGGTCGCCCCACCCCCGGCGGCGGCCTCGGCCGCCGCGTCGATGGCGGGAGCCAGCCGGGCGACGACCGCGGCCACGTCGTAGGGGTCGAGGCCGAGCAGGCGGGTGGCCGCCGAGGCCGGGCCGGCCACCGAGGCGTGGGCCGCCGCCGTCGCCGCCGCGATCGGGGTGAGCCCCGCCACCCCTGCGGCCGCGCCGAGCACGACAGCCGCGAACGGTCCGTCGGAGCCGCCGGGGTCGACCGAGTCGAGGCGGGGGTCGGCCCAGATGCGCCGGGCGGCCCGGAGCAGCGACCGGCCTTGTCGGCGTGACGAGGCGCGCAGGGCGGGGGAGGGGCAGCGGGCCGCGGCCTGGGCGTCGAGCCCGGCCCACGCCCCGGGTCCGGCCCGGCCCCCCTCGGTGACGACGAGGGCGGCGGCGGTGGCGGCCAGACCGGCATCGATCACTCCGGGTCCGTGGAGCCGACCCAACAGGAACGAGGCCAGGTCGTCCGGTCCACCGATGCGCCCGTCGGCCACGGCCGCCTCGACCCCGCCGGAGTGAGCGTGGCCCCCCGAGGGGAAGCGCCCGTCGGCCAGCACCAGCAGCGCGGCGAGGCCTCCGCCGACGGAGGGAGTGGGGTCGCGCCTCAGGAGCATCAGAAGAGGAAGTAGCGCTGGGCCATGGGCAGCTCCGACACCGGGGCCTCCTCGATGGCCTCGCCGTCGATGCGGACCACGAACGAGTCGGGGTCGACGGTGATGTCGGGCAGGGCGGTGTTCTCGGGCAGATCGGCCTTCCCGATCCGCCGGACGTCGGCCGTGGCCACCAACCGCCGACGGACCTCGAGGCGCTCGGCGAGCCCGTCCTCCAGCGCCGCCGGGGCGACGAAGTGTACGGAGGTGGCCGATGCCACCGTGGGGGCAGCGCCGAACATGGGTCGGGGGAGCTGGGGCTGGGGCGTGGGGATCGACGCGTTGGCGTCGCCCATCTGGGCCCAGGCGATCATCCCGCCCTTGATCACCACCGAGGCCCGCACCCCGAAGAAGCGGGGGTCATAGAGCACGAGGTCGGCGAGCTTCCCGGGCTCGACCGAGCCGATCTCGGCGTCGAGGCCGTGGGCCACCGCCGGGCAGATCGTGTACTTGGCCACGTAGCGCCGGGCCCGGTGGTTGTCGGCCGGCCCGTCGCCCGGCAGGGCGCCGCGGCGCCCCTTCATGGCATGGGCCGTCTGCCACGTGCGGAGCACGACCTCGCCGATGCGCCCCATGGCCTGGCTGTCGGAGCCGATCATGGAGATGGCCCCGAGGTCGTGGAGCACGTCTTCGGCGGCGATGGTCGACGGGCGGATCCGGCTCTCGGCGAAGGCCAGGTCCTCGGGGACCGAGGGGTTGAGGTGGTGGCAGACGATGAGCATGTCGAGGTGCTCGTCGATGGTGTTGACGGTGTGGGGCCGGGTCGGGTTGGTGCTCGACGGCAGCACGTTGGGGTGCGACGCCACGGTGATGATGTCGGGGGCGTGGCCGCCGCCGGCCCCCTCGGTGTGGTAGGCGTGGATGCCTCTCCCGGCGATGGCGGCCAGCGTCGAGTCGACGTAGCCGGCCTCGTTGAGGGTGTCGGTGTGGATGGCCGCCTGGACCCCGGCCGCATCGCACACCCGCAGGCAGGCGTCGATGGCTGCAGGGGTCGTGCCCCAGTCCTCGTGGAGCTTGAAGCCGGCGGCCCCGGCCCGCAGCTGCTCCCACAGCGCCGGCTCGGACACGGTGTTGCCCTTGCCCAGCAGCACCACGTTGACCGGCCAGTCGTCGAGCGCTTCGAGCATGCGGGCCAGGTACCAGGGGCCCGGGGTCACGGTGGTGGCCTTGGTCCCCTCGGCCGGTCCAGTGCCCCCGCCGATGACGGTGGTGACCCCGGTCGCCAGACCCTCCTCGAGGACCTGGGGGCAGATGAGGTGCACGTGGCAGTCGATGGCCCCGGCGGTGAGGATCTTGCCGTTGCCGGCCAGGATCTCGGTGCCGGGCCCGATGACCAGGTCGGGATGGACGCCGTCCATGGTGTCGGGGTTGCCGGCCTTGCCCAGGGCCACGATCCGCCCGTCGCGGATGCCGACGTCGGCCTTGACCACCCCCCAGTGGTCGAGGACCACCGCGCCGGTGATGACCAGGTCGGGGGCGCCCTCGGCCCGGGTGGCCGAGCCCTGGCCCATCGACTCGCGGATGACCTTCCCCCCGCCGAACACGGCCTCGTCTCCGGCTCGGCCCGGGCCGCCGCACAGGTCGTCGGTGACCTCGATGAACAGATCGGTGTCGGCCAGCCGGATCCGGTCGCCGGTGGTGGGTCCGTAGAGGGTGGCGTAGCGGTGCCGGTCGAGCTCGCTCACGTCGAGGCCCGATCGGGGGCGGCCGACGGGGCGGGCGGGTCGAGCGGCCCGGCGACCTCGCCCCGGAACCCGGCCACCACCCGCCGGCCACCGAACGCCACCAGCTCGACGTCGCGGTCGATGCCGGGCTCGAAGCGCACTGACGTCCCGGCGGCCACGGCCAAGCGGTGGCCCCGGGCCGCGGCCCGGTCGAAGTCCAGCGCCGGGTTGGCCTCGGCGAAGTGGAAGTGCGAGCCGACCTGGATGGGACGGTCCCCGGTGTTGACCACGGTCACCATCCGCACCGGGCGTCCGGCGTGCAGCGTGATGGGGTCGGTCTCGGCGACCACGACCTCCCCCGGGATCACGGGATGGGCCGGTGGATGGTCACCAGCTTGGTGCCGTCCGGGAAGGTGGCCTCGACCTGGACCTCGTCGACCAGCTCGGCGATGCCGTCCATGACGTCCTCCCGGCGTAGCACCGTGCGCCCGGAGGCCATGAGGTCGGCCACCGACCGACCGTCTCGGGCTCCCTCCAGCACGTGGCTGGTGAGGATGGCCACGGCCTCGGGGTGGTTCAGTCGCACCCCTCGCGCCTGGCGGTCGCGGGCCACCATGGCGGCCAGGCTCACCAGCAGCCGCTCCTGCTCGTGGACGCTCAGGTGCATGCCAGCAGCTCCTTGACGATGCGGCGCATCTCGACGCTGGCCCGGTCGGCCCGGGTGTGGACCTCGGCGGCCAGGTCGAGGGGGAGGCGGAGGTCGTCGAAGCGGCGTTGCAGAGCCACGTCCTCCGCCACCACCCGCTCCTCGAAGGCCAGCCGGTCGGCCAGTTCGGCGGCGCTGAAGCCCTCGGGTCGGGAGAAGAGGAGGTCGACGTCCATACGGGCCCGCTCGGCGTCGAGCGGGCAGAACGAGAAGACGATCACGTTCGAGCCGCCCATGTCCGGGTAGTCGAGGCGGATGCGGAGCTGGAAGGGCGCCCGGTACTCGTAGGTCATGACCCGGTGCTGGAGCAGGGGCCGGTCACCCCGGAGGGCCGCCGGGTCGTTCCCGGCCTGGATGGGAACCCGCAGGGTGGTGGTGAAGCCCCATCCGGTCTCGTCGCGGGCCACGCCGTACTCTGCCAGAGCCGCTCCCTCGCCGGTGCCGAAGGTGCCGCGGTGGACGAAGGCGAAGTGGCCGGCGTCGAGCTGGTTGTCGAGCAACAGCGCGGCCCCGGCCCGTTCGATGACGGGTGCCATGGGCACCCGGTGGCGGTCGGCGTCCTCCCACTCGGCGATGTCGAGCAGTGGGGCGACCGGTTCCTCGGGTGCGATCCAGATCCGTCCGAGGTGCTCGGTCACCCCCCAGGCCGCGGTCGCCCGGGCCCGGGGCGGCCGCGTCGCACCCGGTCCGAGGGCGGGAACATCGACGCAGCCGCCGTCGGCTCCGAACCGCCAGCCGTGGTAGCCGCAGCGCAGGGTCCCGTCGACCACCGCGCCGGCCGACAGCGGGGCCAGGCGGTGCGGGCAGCGGTCCACGAAGGCGGCCAGCTCGCCCGCCAGTCGGACCACCACCCAGCGCTCACCCAGCAGCTCGACGCCCAGCGGGGCGGCCGCCAGCTCTTCGGACCGGCAGACCGCGAACCACCCCCGCCGCAGGCCGGGGGTGGTGTTGGTCAGCCAGGCTCGGTCGCCGTCCCCGGCCGCCGCCTCGGCCGGAGCGGCGGCCTCGAGCTCGCGGCGGAGGCGTCGGAGCTCGATGCCTCCGGCATCGGCTCGGGTGTGGATCTCCACCGCGGTGTCGACGGGCAGTCCGGCGCCGGGGAGCTGTTCGACCATGGCCAGGTCCTCGCCGAGCACCCGCTCCTCGAAGGCGACGATGCCGGCCACCGCCTCGGCGTCACCGCCCAGATCGTTGTAGGCCAGGAGCTTGTAGACCCGGGTCGAGGTCTCGTCCTCGGGCTGAGCCAGGAGCACGATGGTGTTCAACCGGCCGCTGTCGGGGAACTCGCCGACCAGCCGGACCCCCCACCCCCCGATGTAGTGGTAGGTGGCGAGGCGGGTCTCTCGCTGGCCCACGCCGCTGAAGAACTCGCTGCGGTGGGTCACGTCGAAGGTGCGCTCACCCGGAGCCCGCCGCGCCGCCAGGTCGTCGGCCGTGACCGGCTCGGTGATGCCGAAGGTGGCCTGGTGCAGGTAGGAGAAGTGGCTGACGTCGAGGAAGTTGTCGATCAGCTCGGCCGCCCCGGCGGTCGTCCGCACCGGAGGGCAGGGCGCGCAGTCGAACCCGTCGGCGTCCCACTCGGGGACCTCGGGCAGGGGCCACCGGGGCCGCTCGAGTGCCAACCACACCAAGCCGTAGCGCTCGGCCACGCCGAAGGGACCGGTGAGTCGAGCGCGGCCGGTGATGGGCCCGGCGGGCCCGAGTGCGGGGATGAGCGCGCAGCTGCCGTCGACTCCGTAGCGCCACCCGTGGTAGGCGCACTCGAGGGTGCCGTCGACCACCGCACCGGCGGACAGGGGCGCCCGCCGGTGCGGGCACACGTCGGCGAACGCGGCCAGCTCGGCCTCCGGCCCGAGGCGGGCCAGGACCCACGACTCTCCCAGCAGCCGGACCCGTGCCGGCCGGTCGGCGACCTCGTCGCTGGTGGCCACGGGATGCCAGGCCGCCCGCAGGAGCGGGTCGAGGTTGCCGGCCACCGCGCCAGGCCCGATCGGGGGGCGCAGCGCGGCCGGTTCGAGGGGGAGGGTCCTCACGCCGGGACCGAGCCGTCGTCGTGGTCGAGCACGTGGCCGAGCATCGGGCCGTCGAGGCCGAGGCGGGCCAGAGCCCGGCGGTAGGCGACGGCCACTCGATCGAAGGGCAGGTGCAACTCCGCGGCCAGGTCCACCGGCAGCTCGTGGGGCCGCTGGCTCTCGACGATCGGTCGATCCTGCGCGGCCAGCAGGTCCTGGAAGTCGGCGTAGGGCTGGTCGGCCTGGTCGAGGTCGAAGTCGCGGGACTGGTAGCAGTACCCGGTGCTCTCGGTCGCGCTTCGGGGCTGGGACGCGAAGAACAGGGTGCGGTGGGCACCGGTGTCGTGGTACGTGCACTGCAGCCAGATCACGTGGGGGAGGCTGAGCAGGTAGGTGTTGGTCTGCAGTCCGACCTCGCCCCGCACGTCGGTGACCGCGAAGCGCTCGTCGGTGTTGGGCACGCTCATGGTCAGCGAGTAGCGCAGCTCCCGCCCGTCGGTCGATGTCTCGACTCGGTGACCGGGCACCACCAGGTCGTCCCGGGTGCCCAGCAGCCCGTCGTGGAGCCAGCCCAGGTGGCCGAAGTCGGTGAAGTTCTCGACCATGCGGGGGGCGCTGGTCTGCCAGGTGTAGGCGGGACAGGGGACGTGGCGGTAGGCCGGGTCATCCCACTCCGGGAAGTCGGCGATGGGGGCGGCCGGCTCCTCGGCCAGGCAGGCCCACACGATCCCGTGGCGCTCGGCGCAGTGGTACGCGAGAGCGCGGGCCGAGGCCGGGATCGGCCGGTCCTGGCCGAGCTGGGGGATGCCCACGCAGGTGCCGTCGGAGGCGTAGGCCCACCCGTGGTAGGGGCAGACGAGGCAGTCGCGCTCCACCGCGCCGAGCGACAGGGCGGTGCCTCGGTGCAGGCAGAGGTCGCGGAAGCAGTGGGCCACCCCGTCGCCGTCCCGCCACAGCACGAGCTGCTCGTCGAGCAGCACGGTGGCCACGGGCGCGGTGCCGAGCTCGTGCGACCAGGCGACGGGGTGCCAGTAGGGCCGCAGTGCCGACATCTCGAGCGACGTCGGGGCTGCCGGGTCGCGAGCCACGGTCACGTTCCGATTCCGGCCTCGGCCACCGCCTCCCGGCGGTCCCCCAGGTGTGCGGTCTCCTCCGCCGCGATCATCGTCCGCCCGCCCAGCAGCTTGTTCATCAGGTGGTCGAGAGCCCGCACCGGGTCGTAGCGGGCCGGGTTGTCGGCCGAGCAGCAGGTCGGGAGGTACTCGACCAGGGCATCCCAGTCGCCATCGTGGAAGAAGGCCATCGACCGTCGACGGGCCCCCCCGTCGGTGCCGACGGGGGGCGGGACGACCCGATGCACGGTCGATCGCCATCGGTCGTTGGTCCACTGGGCGAGCAGGTCCCCGATGTTGACCAGCAGGGCACCGGGCTCGGGCACCACGCCGACCCACTGCCCGTCCGGGCCGACGATCTCGAGGCCCGCGACGGGGTCGGCCCACAGCAGGGTGACGATGCCGTAGTCGGTGTGGGGCCCCATCCGAAGCTGGCCCGGGAGCGGCTCGGGGGCACCCGGGGCTCTCTCGTACCAGTTGCAGCGGAGCGTGTCGGTCGAGTGCCGTGTGTGCTCTTCGAAGAAGGCCGGGTCGAGGCCGAGGGCGACGGCGAACAGCGAGGTCACCCGGTGGGCCAGGGCCCTCACCTCTTCGAAGTAGGCCATGCCCACCGACCGCAGCTCGGGGATCTCGGCGGGCCAGAGGTTGGGGGCGAAGATGCGCTCGATCTCGGCCACCACTGCCGGGTCGTCGAGGTCGGGCTCGTCGATGTCGATGTTGAACGCCTCGAACAGGTCGGGCGGCGCGCTCACGCCCAGGCTGTAGGCCAGGGATTCGCTGCCGATGGCCGAGTAGCCGTTGTTGACCCCCGGCGCAGTCGGCACGTAGCGCGACTTGGCGGCCAGTGGCAGGGCGAAGAAGTCGGCCAGCGCGGTGAGCAGGGGTTCCACCCGCTTGGGCTCGATGCCGTGGCCCACGAGCTGTAGGAAGCCGACCGAGGAGGCCGCGGCGTCGACGGCCGCGGGGGCGTCGGGGTCGCGCAGGTCGATCACCGGCACGAGGAGATGACGGTCGTGCTCCACCATCGAGTTGACCGTACGGCGAGCGTCGCTCCCCCCGGTTGCCGGCTCGTGAACGCTCTGTTGCCCGCACCTTGGCCCGGGCGGGTCACCGGTACGGTCCGGTCGATGGCCTCGCTCTCGGTCCACGTCCTCGACACCGCCCACGGCCGTGCCCTGGCCGGGGTGGCGGTGTCGGTGCGAGACGGCGCCGGCACGGTGGTCGGCGCGGGGGTGACCGACGCCGACGGCCGGATCGCGGCGCTGGCCCCCGACCTCACGGTGGGCGACCACACCGTGGCCTACGAGTTGGCGGGGGTCTTTCCCGACGGGTTCCTGCGGGCCGTCACCGTGGCGGTGCGACTGGAGGAGGATCGGCACCACCACCTTCCGCTGCTGGCGTCGGCGTGGTCGGCCACCAGCTACCTCGGGACGTGAGCACGCCGGCGCCCCAACCGGTCCTGGTCCCGGTGGCGGTGCTGGGTGCGCTCGATCGTGACCGGCTCGCGGCGGCCCTTCGCCCGCTGTTCGAGGACGCCGGCCCGCTCGTCGAGCGGCTGGCGGGACGCAGCTTCACTCGCTGGGCCGAGGTCCTCGACGCGGCCGACGCCGCGGTGGCAGCCATGGGGGAGGGCGAGCGGGCCGCCTTGCTCCGGGCCCATCCCCGCATCGGCGGGTCGCTGAGCGAACTGCGCCGCCGCTCGTCGCTGTCCTACGCCGAGCAGGGCGGCGACTCGGCCGAGACCGGTGCCGACGTGTTGGCCCGCCTCGACCAGCTGAACGACGCCTACGAGGAGCGCTTCGGCTTCCCGTTCGTCGAGTTCGTCGCCGGCCGGCCTCGCTCGGCGATCATCCCGGTGCTGGAGTTCCGCCTCGAGCGGGACCCGGACGTCGAGCTCACGGCTGGTTGCGGCGCTCTGGTCGCCATCGCTCGGGATCGCCTGACCCGACTCGATCCTGGGCCGGAGGACGGGTGAGCGCCGGGGGTCACGGGAGGGCGTCGGTGATCACCGCCGCCAGCCGGCGCACATCGTCGGCGGCCGCGGGGTCGAGGGCGTAGACCGCCACCGGGCTGCGCAGACCGGGCCGGAAGGGCACCGCCAGCCCGGTCAGCTCGGACGGGATCGACGGCACCGGGGCCACGGCCACCCCCAAGCCGGCTGCCGCCAGGCGCACCGCGGTGTCGACCTGGCGGGTGCGGATGGTGGCCCGGGGCCGAAAGCCGGCGTCGGCGCAGCGACTGGCGATCACCCGGTGCAGCCCGTGCTCGTCGTCGTAGAGCACCCAGTCGTCGTCGCGCAGCGCCCCGATGGCGACGGTCCGGCCCAGCGACGCGCGTCGTCGGGGGGTGGCCACCAGCACCAGGCGCTCCTCGCCAGCGGGCTCGACCACGGCCTGGGGGCTGTCGGGGGCGGTGCCGACGGCGACGTCGACCAGCTCCCGGCGCAGGGCGTCGTCGAGGTCGGAGCGGCGCAGCTCCTCTCGCACCCGTAGCCGGACGGTCGGGTGCCGCTGGCGCCAGCGGGCGGCCGCCGCCGGCAGCACCGAGGTGGCCATCGAGCTGAGGATGCCGACGGTCAGCTCCCGGCTCCCGCCCGACGCCACCCGGCGGGCCGCCTCCAACGCGTCCTCACCGGCGTCGAGGGCCACCCGTGCCGAACGCACCAGGGCGAGCCCGGCTCCGGTGGGGAGCACCCCCCGCCGCCGACGCGCGAACAGCGGGGCGCCGACCAGCACCTCGGCCCGGGCCAGGTGCTGGCTCACCGTCGGCTGCGACAGCCCCAAGGCCCTGGCCGCGGCCGAGACCGAACCGAGATCGGCCACCGTGACGATTGCCCGGAGCTGGCGGAGGGTGAGGTCGGCCTCGATGTCAGCCATAGGAAGAACCTCTATCACGACCCAGAGCATTCACTTGCCATGAGCACCGGGAGGGCCCAGAGTCGAGTCATGTCCACCACCCGACAGGTGCTGCGCCTCCAGGGCGGACGGGTCATCGATCCGCTCTCCCACACCGACCGAATCGCCGACGTGCTCGTCGTCGACGGGCGCATCGCCGCGGTCGGCGACGATGCGTCACCCCGCCGCGGCGCCGGCGAGGGCGCCGAGTTCGACACCCTCGACTGCACCGGCCTGCTGGTCATCCCCGGGCTCATCGACCTGCACTGCCACGTCATGGTCGGCCTCGGCGACTTCTGTGTGGACGCCGACCAGGCCGGGGTCGCCATGGGAGTGCCGACCGTGGTGGACGGTGGCACCAGCGGGGTGGCCACCTTCGACATCAGTCGCCGGGCCGTCATCGACGACCCCGCCACCCGCACCCGGGTGCTGGCCTTCATCGATCCCAACCAGCTCTACCTGGCCACCCGCGACTTCATCTGCCACAAGCTCGAGATCGCCAACGACGTGCGCAACATCGACCGCGAGGCGCTGGCGGCATCCATGGACCGCAACGCCGACGTGATCGTCGGGCTCAAGGCCCGGGCCTGCCACGCCGGCGACCCGTCGGTGTCGCCGTTCCTCCAGGCGGCCCAGGAGGCGGCCGGCGCCAAGCCGGTGATGGTCCACCTGGGGCGCTTCCCCCACACGCCGGTGCTGGCACCGTCGGTGCTGCTCGACGCCCTGCGCCCGGGCGACATCGTGACCCACGCCTTCCGAGGGGCGGGCGGGATGCTGGGTCCCGACGGCAAGGCCGTTCCCCAGTTCCGCGATGCCGTCGATCGGGGGGTGGTGCTCGATCTCGGCCACTCGGGCACCGACTTCCGCTTCCGGGAGGCCCGTCGCCTCTTCGACCAGGGCTACCTGCCGAGCACTGTCTCGACCGATCTCAATGTCTTCAACATCGGGGGTCCGGTGTTCTCGCTGGCCGAGACCCTCACCAAGGTGCTGGCGCTCGGCATCGACCTGGTCGACGTGATCGCCATGAGCACCAGCAACGCCGCTCGGGCCATCGGTCGCCTCGACGAGCTGGGCTCGTTGGCGCCGGGCCGCTCGGCCGACCTCAGCGTCCTGCGGTTGCGCACCGACGGGCCCTTCCCGGTCAGCGACGGGGTGGAGACGGTCGACTCGCCGGTTGCCCTCGAGCCGGTGGGCTGCCTGCGGGCCGGGCGTTGGATCCCGACCCCGCCGCTGGCCACCTTCGCGTCGGAGGGGCTGACCTGGGGGGACGCCGACCCCGACCTCGACTGGTAGGGCGTTGACCGGAAACGCTCCGCTCGACTCCCCGCTGCTGGCGACCTCCACCCACCGCCTGGACGACGGCCTGGTGGCCTCGATCGGCTACGGCAAGGCGGCGGTGGTCGTCTACCGCACGGCCACCCCGGCCCAGCTCGGCGTGGTTCCGGTGCCCGAGTCGCCCTTCACCGGGCGCCGGGGCCAACTCCTGGCCGCCGAGATCGGGGTCGAGACGACCGGCGACGCCTTCCTGCCGTCGTGGACCGACGGCGACAACCGCGCCCTGGTGGCCACCGACACCATGAAGAACTTCGTCCAGTACCAGGCGTCGTGCTTCGGGGGGACCACGGTCGAGGGCCTGGCCGGCTTCGTGGGTGAGGCCATGCTCGTGCACTACCCGGACATGGCTCGCTTGCGGGTCACGGCTCAGCACCTCCCCTTCGCCGAGGTGCCCGGCAGCGGCGTGACCTTCCGCCGCCTGGGTGCCGGTGAGCCCGGGGTGCGTACCACCGTCGCCCTCGAGCGCGGCGCCGACGCCACGCCGGTGGCGGTGTCGGTGGTCTGCGGCCTCGATGGGCTCCGCCTGGTGCGGTTGACGGGCAGCTCCTTCACCGGGTTCCCGCGGGACGAGTTCACCACGCTGCCCGACGACGGCGACCGGCCCCTCGAGATGGGCCTGCACCTGCGCTGGACCTACGCCGATCCGGCCGATGCCCTGGCCGACGACCTACGCCGATGGGTCCCGGCCGAGCAGGTCCTCGATGTGGTGGCCTCGGTCGTCGATGCCAAGCCGGGTCGATCCATCCAGCAGACGCTGACCGACCTGGGCCGGAGCGTGCTGGAGCGCTTCGGGCCCATCGGGCGGGTGTGGTTCGAGGCCGAGAACCGGGTGTGGTCGGCGCCCCGGGTACTGCCGGCCGACGGCGCGGTGGTGCACACCGCCGCCCTCCCGTCCCACGGCGTGCTCCGCCTGGAGCTGGCCCGGCCCGGTGCCGCCTGATGGCCAGCGTGCGGATGTTCCTGAACGGCACCGCCATGTCGGGTCAGAAGGACCACCACTGCATCGGCGACAGCGTGTTCCTCGGTCCTCGGCGCACCGCCCCCGGCTACCGGTTCTACGCCGTGCGCGACGAGTTCCCCGGCTTGGTGCCGGTCGAGGCGGGTGGGGCGTCGATCGAGGGCGAGCTCTACGAGATCGACGAGGCCGTGCTGCGCCAGTCGCTGCTGCCGGCCGAGCCTCGCGAGCTCGAGTTCGGTGAGATCACCCTCGACGACGGCGAGACGGTCCACGCCATGCTCCTCCAGAGGGAGCGGATCGCACCAGGCGACTCGGTGGTCGACATCGCCGATCTCGGTGGCTGGCGGGCCCACCAGGCCCGCCTCGAGTGAGCGCCCGGCGGGTAGACGGCGCTCGTTTACTCGGTCGTCTGGCCGCCCTGGCCGAGGTCGGGGCCACCCCCACCGGGGGCGTCACCCGGGTGGCGTTCTCGCCGGCCGCCGCCGCCGGCCGGCGGCTGGTCGCGGGGTGGATGGCGGAGGCCGGCCTCGACGTCGAGGTCGACGGCGCCGGCAACCTGGTCGGTCGCAGCCGCGGCACCGGACCGACCGACCTGGGCGCGCTGGTCACCGGTTCGCACCTCGACACGGTGCTCGACGCGGGGCCACTCGACGGGGCCTACGGCGTGGTGGCCGCGGTGGAGGTGGCCACCGTCCTGGCCGAGGCCGGCACCCGCCTGCGCCACCCCCTCTGGGTGGTCGCCTTCGAAGGGGAGGAGGGGGTGGTCGGCCCCCCGTTCTGGGGGAGCTCGGCCGTGGCCGGCCGCTTGCCCGGGGACGAGACCGGGCCCGACGCCGGGGCCACCGGCCCCGATCCGGTCGGTGCGCTCGGGGCGGCCTGGCCGCCGGGGGCGATGGCGGCCTGCATCGAGCTCCACATCGAGCAGGGCCCGGTGCTCGAGGCCGCCGGGGTCGCCATCGGGGTGGTCGATGGCATCACCGCCCGCTGGAACGTCGATGTGGTGGTGGGCGGCCAGGCCAACCATGCCGGCACCACCCCCATGGCCCTGCGGCGCGACGCGCTGCGAGCGGCGGCCGAGGTGGTCGCTGCGGTGGCCGCCCTGGCCGAGGGCGACGGGCCGGTGCGGGTGGCCACCGTGGGCGCCCTCGAGATCGCGCCCGGGGTGCGCAACGTGGTGCCCGGCGCCGCCGTGGTGCGGGCCGAGCTGCGCGACCTCGACCCGACCCGGCTGGCCGAGGCGCAGGCCACCCTCGAACGGGTCTGCGCCGGCATCGCGGAGCGGACGGACTGCGCCCTCGAGGTGCGGGTCGGCCCGCGCAGCGCCCCGGTCGAGTGCGACCCCGGGTTGCGGTCGCTGGTCCGCCAGGCGGCCGCCACCCTCGGGCTGACCAGCATCGACCTGCCCAGTGGGGCCGGCCACGACGCTCAGCAGCTGGCCGGACTCGGCCCCGTCGGCATGATCTTCGTGCCGTCGGCCGGTGGAGTGAGCCACAGCCCGGCCGAGCGCAGCGACCCCGCCCACCTGGTGGCTGGTGCCGACGTGCTGCTGGGGACAATCCTGGCGGCCGACGCGACGCCGACTCCGGCGGCGGCATCCAAGGAGCGATCGCAGTGACCCTGGCCGATGTCGAGCTCACCCTGACCGGCGACGACACGATCCTCACCCCCGAGGCCCTGGCCTTCGTCGCCGACCTCCACCGGCGCTTCGACCCCGGCCGCCGGGCCCTGCTCGCGAGCCGCCACCAGCGGGCGGTCCGCCTCGCCACGGGCGAGCGCCCGGGCCTGCTCCCGGAGACGGCCGAGGTGCGAGCCGGTGACTGGCGGGTGGCCCCGCCACCCGCCGATCTGGTCGATCGGCGGGTGGAGATCACCGGCCCGGCCGACGCCAAGATGACGGTCGGCGCCATGAACAGCGGCGCCCGGTGCTTCATGATCGACTTCGAGGACTCGCTGGCCCCGACGTGGGCCAACCTGGTCGACGGCCAGGCGACCCTGCGCGACGCGGCCGATCTGAGCCTCACCTTCGAGCGACCCGACGGCTCGATCGACCGCCTGCGCGACGACGGGGCCACGGCCACGCTGATCGCCCGGCCCCGCGGTCTCCACCTCGACGAGGCCCACCTGCTGGTCGACGGCCAGCCGGTAGCGGGGTCGCTGTTCGACTTCGGCTTGGCCACGTTCCACGCGGGGCCCCGCTTCGTCGCCCGGGGCGAGGGTGGGCCGTACTTCTACCTGCCCAAGCTGGAGTCGCACCTGGAGGCCCGGTGGTGGAACGAGGTCATGGACCGGGCCGAGGCCGCCCTGGGCTGGCCGACGGCCACCATCCGGGCCACCGTTCTGATCGAGACGATCCTGGCCGCCTTCGAGATGGAGGAGATCCTCTACGAGCTGCGCGACCGCTCGACCGGTCTCAACGCCGGCCGGTGGGACTACATCTTCAGCGTCATCAAGAAGCTCGGCACCGACGAGGCGTTCGTCCTCCCCGACCGCCGCTTCGTCACCATGGCCGTCCCGTTCATGGCCGCCTACGCGGCCCGCCTGGCCTGGACCTGCCATCGGCGGGGAGCCCACGCCATCGGGGGCATGGCCGCCTTCATCCCCTCCCGGCGCGATCCCGAGATCAACGCCCGAGCCCTCGCCCAGGTGCGGGCCGACAAGGTCCGGGAGGTGGGCCTGGGCTTCGACGGGACCTGGGTGGCCCATCCCGACCTGGTGCCGGTGGCCACCCAGGTCTTCGACGAGGCCCTCGGCACCCGGCCCCATCAGCTCGAGGTACTGGCGCCCGAGCCACCTCCGGTCGAGGACCTTCTCGACGTCGCCATCGAGGGGTCGTCGGTGACCCGTCGGGGGCTGGCCGGCAACGTGTCGGTCAGCCTGCGCTACCTGACCGCCTGGCTCGGGGGCAGTGGTGCGGTGGCTGTCGACAACCTGATGGAGGACGTGGCCACCGCCGAGATCGCCCGTAGCCAGATCTGGCAGTGGGTCCACCATGGCGTGGTGCTCGACGACGCCACCGTGGTCACCGCCGGCCTGGTCGAGGAGCTGCTGGCCGCCGAGGTGGGCTCCCTCCTCGACGCCGGCCACGATCGGGACCGGGTCGAGGAAGGGGCGGACCTGGTTCGCCGGGTGGCCCTGGACGAGCCGCTGGTCGAGTTCCTCACCCTCCTGCGCCCGCTCTGAGCGGCGGGGGCCCGGGTCAGCTCCCGTAGGGGTGCTCGGCCCGCCAGTGGCGGGCGATGTCGGCCCGGGTGCAGACCCACACCCGGTCATGCGCCAGGACGTGCTCGAGGAAGCGAGCCAGGGCGGCCAGGCGGGCCGGACGGCCCACCAGCCGGCAGTGGAGCCCGATCGAGAGCATCTTCGGGGCCCCCTCCTCGCCCTCCCGCCACAGCACGTCGAAGGCGTCGCGCAGGTAGGAGAGGAACTGGTCGCCGCTGTTGAAGCCCTGGGCGGTGGCGAAGCGCATGTCGTTGGTGTCGAGCGTGTAGGGCACGACCAGCTGGGGTGTGCCGTCGACGTCGACCCAGAGGGGGAGGTCGTCGGCGTAGGAGTCGGCGTCGTAGAGGTACCCCCCCTGCTCGACCACCAGGCGCCGGGTGTTGGGCGAGTCCCGCCCCGTGTACCAGCCCACGGGCGGGGCGCCGGTGAGCTCGGTGATGAGTTCGGTGGCCAAGGCAACGTGGGCTCGCTCGGTGTCGACGTCGACGTCCTGGTAGCTGATCCACCGGTAGCCGTGCGAGGCCACCTCCCACCCCGAGGCGACCATCGCCGCGGTCACCTCCGGGTTGCGCTCCAGGGCCATGGCCACCCCGAAGACTGTGAGGGGCAGGCCGGCGCCGTCGAAGAGCCGGCGCACCCGCCAGAAGCCGGCCCGGCTGCCGTACTCGTAGAGCGACTCCATGCTCAGGTGGCGGGCGGCAAAGGCCTCGGCTCCGATGATCTCGGAGAGGAACGTCTCCGACGCGGGGTCACCGTGGAGGACCGAGCGCTCGGCCCCCTCCTCGTAGTTCAGGACGAACTGCACCGCGATCGACGCCCCTCCAGGCCACCGGGGGTCGGGCGGGTGCTCGCCGTAGCCGACCAGGTCGCGGGGATACGGCACCGGTCGATCGTAGAACCGGGCCCGAGCCGGTTCCGACGCGCCCCGGGTGCTGTCACATGGGCTCCGTAGGGTCATGGCCATGGCCAAGGTCAGGACGGAGCTGCGGTGCAGTTCGTGTGGGGCGACGAGCCCGAAGTGGGTCGGCCGCTGCCCGACCTGTGAGGAGTGGAACACCTTGGTCGAGGAGGTCGTGGGCGGCGCCGAGACCGGGGCCGATCGGGGGGTGGCGCCGCCCGGGGTGCCGATGCCGCTGCACGAGGTCGACATGGCCGGCGGCGCGGCCCGGGCCAGCGGCGTGGGCGAGCTCGACCGGGTGCTGGGCGGCGGGTTCGTCCCCGGCTCGGTCACCGTGCTCGGGGGCGAACCCGGCATCGGGAAGTCGACGCTGCTCCTCCAGGCCCTGGGGGCGTCGTCGGCGAGCGGCTGGCGGGCCCTGCTGGTGACGGCCGAGGAGTCGGCCGCGCAGGTCCGCCAACGGGCGACCCGACTCGGGGCCGACCGCGCCGGGGTGCTGGTGGTCAGCGAGACCGCCCTGCCCCACATCCTCGACCACGTCGAGGCGGTCGCCGCCGATCTGGTCGTGGTCGACTCGATCCAGACCGTGCACGAGCCGGCCCTCGGGTCGGCGCCGGGCACCGTGGTCCAGGTCCGCGAGTGCGCCCAGCGGCTGGTGGCGATGGCCAAGGAGCGGGGGGTGGCGGTGGTCCTGGTCGGCCATGTCACCAAGGAGGGGTCGCTGGCCGGGCCCCGGGTCCTCGAGCACGTGGTCGACACCGTGCTGTCGTTCGAGGGTGATCGCCACCACGCCCTCCGCCTGCTCCGGGCCACCAAACACCGCTTCGGGCCCACCCACGAGCTGGGCCTCTTCGAGATGACCGAGGCCGGTCTGGTCGGTGTGCCCGACGCCGGCGGTCTGTTCCTGGCCGACCGCCATCCGGGGGTGCCCGGCTCGGTGGTGGTGCCGGCCATCGAGGGCACCCGGCCCCTGCTGGTCGAGATCCAGGCCCTGGTGGCCGGCAAGGACATCCCCCAGCCCCGGAGATCGGCCCAGGGCCTCGACGGCGGGCGCTTGGCGCTCCTCCTGGCCGTCCTCGAACGCCGGGTAGGCCTGTCGCTGGGCGGCAGCGACGTCTACGTGTCGGCCGTCGGAGGGGTGCGCCTGACCGAGCCGGCCACCGACCTGGCGGTGGCGCTGGCCCTGGCCTCGGCCGCGGTCGACCACCCGGTCCCCGACGACCTTGCCGCCGTGGGCGAGATCGGCCTGGCCGGCGAGGTCCGCCAGGTGGCGCACCTCGGTCGCCGGCTGGCCGAGGCCCGCCGGCTGGGCTTCGGCCGGGCGGTCGTCCCGATGTCGGCACCCGAGCCACCCGCGGGAATGGAGCTGCTCAGGGTGGCCACGCTGGCCGAGGCGTTGGTCGGCGTCCTCCCGATGTCCTAGGCCCCCGGCCTCCTGAGTCGTCGCCGGCTCGCCCACCACGCCAGCGCGGCCAGGCTGGCGGTGGCCACCAGGTGGAGGGCGACCACGCCGCGGTAGATGCCCAGCGACACCTCGCTGCCTCCGACCAGCACGAAGCGGACCTGGTCGTCGGCCAACCAGCGGATCCCTCCGAGGCTGGCCGCATCGGTGGGCACGTCCCACAGCGAGAGCGAGTCCCAGGCCAGCCCGTACCCGCTGGCGCTGGCGACCACGGTGGCCAGCGCCGCCGCGAGGGCCCACGGAGCCACCCACCACCGGGGTCGGCGGGCCGAGCGGTCGACCAGCACCGACACCACGACGACGGCCACGGTCGGTAGGAGGGTCACCGACGCGAGCCGGTGGATCGCCCGGACCACTTCGACGGCGCCGGTGCCGTCGGTCGTCTCCACCCACAGCACCGTCGACGACGGCTGGTAGGCCCATGCCAGCCACGCCCCGGTCCCCACCAGCGCCACCAGCTCGACCGCCAGGAACCATCCGGCGGCCCGGGCGACGGTCCGGGCCACCCTCAGCGGGCTCGGCGGGCGAGCTGAGCGCGGTCGGTGATCGTGTACTGGCGCTCGTACTGGGTCAACCATCCCAGCCGCACGAAGCTGGCGATGGCCTTGTTCACCCGCTCCCGCGACGCCCCGACCATGCCGGCCAGCTCCTCCTGGGTGACCGGGAGGATGAACTCGTCGGCGTCGCCCGCGACCTCCAGCAGTCGCTTGGCGGTACGCCCCGGCACGTCCAGGAAGACGGCGTCGGCCAGGGCCGCGTCCATCGACCGGACCCGGCTGGCGAGCAGCCGCACCACCCCCCAGAGCACCTCGGGCGACTGCTCGAGGGCCTCGCGGATCGGGGTGTAGGCGATGGCGTGGACCGACGAGCCCTCGAGCGCCCGGGCGTCGGCCGACCGGCCGAGGCCGTCGAACAGGCTCATCTCGCCGAACAGGTCACCGGGCTCCATCAGGGCCACCACCGACTCGCGCCCGTCGGCCGAGCGGTTGGCGATGGCGATGCGTCCCGACTCGACCAGGAACAGCTCGTCGGCCGCGTCGTCCTCGATGAACAGGACGTGTCCTCGGCGGAAGGAACGCCGCTCCGCGGTGGCGAGGATGGCCTCCAAAGTGTCGCTGGGGAACGCTCCGAAAAGCTCGGAGCGGGCAGCGCTGGCCAGGTCGATCATGGAGTCGCGGATGCTAGCCAGCAGGGGCCGGGCTGGGCGCTGCGGCCCCTGACCCCGTACCATGGGTTCCCCTCCGAGCGAG